>JAJYWB010000100.1 GCA_021791715.1 Planctomycetota bacterium
GCCCGCGCGACGGGTTCGTTGACCTGTGCCATGAACCACGAAATCGACGTCAGTCGACGCCGGTATTCGGCGACCTTTGCGGGGTCGGCTGTGATCATTTTGATTTCGGCCTCGTCGACTTCGATCGTTCCGGTGTAAACGAAGTAGACGTTCCTGCCGGCTCGACTCATGAGAATCCAACGTTTCGCGACATCTTCGTCGGACCAATTCTGAACGAGGTCGGGCCGAGTACGGAGGATAACATGATAATGATTGCTCATAATAGCATAATCACAGATTTCGGTCGCGGTGATCGATGCGAGCAATTGCAACCGACCGACGATCCACTCTTTGCGGTGATCGAATTTGTTTTTCGTCACCTCGTCTAATCCGCAAAGGAAGGCTCGGCGGACGCAACGGGATGTGCAGTGGTAGACGCCGATCTGGGACGGGTCGACGAGTTCTTTGCGAGGGTGCGAAGGCATGTTGATCTCCTCGATTGTGTGTTTATCGATCGAATCCGAGCTTGAAGAACGAGGGTTCGACGATCTCGGCTTTTGAACGGACAGTTTCTTCTGAACAACAGTATCAAATTGATGCTGGGAGTCAATGATGTCGTGCGGGTCGATTCCAATTTTGTCGGGTTAACCGAGCACAGCGACGTAAGAATATCGCCGGCACGAAGGGTGCTCTGAAATCTAAATACTGGTCAATCATCGAGTTAGATGATTTGATCGCCGAGTTCGGGAGGCGGTCAAAGCTTGGGTGTCTGGGTTCTGGGGCTATTTGATCGCCGAGTTCGGGAGGCGGTCAAAGCTTGGGTGTCTGGGTTCTGGGGCTCTGGGGCTAGGCGGTCAAAGCTTGGGTGTCTGGGTTCTGGGGCTCTGGGGCTAGGCGGTCAAAGCTTGGGTGTCTGGGTTCTGGGGCTCAAGCCAATCTCCGGGCTCTCCGCGACTTTGGTCATGCGGCTCTGAACTTCGACCGTCCCTCCGCCGGAATGACTCGGCCTCGACGTTACGACGGCCCCCTCCGACTCCCCGATCGACCCGGCATGTCCACAGCGGCAGTCGGGTTCAGTTCACGCGACTCGTCGAACGGGGTCTCACGTGTCGATTCGGGTCTTTACTTATACAAATGATTACAATATCATGCAATGATCATCGTACCGATCGGCTCCAGGCTCGGCCTATTCCATCCGGTCGACGGCTCTTCAACGGCGGCGGCATTCCCCCCTAGTTTCCGGAGGATCGGAGCCAGCATTAGACCTTTTCGAGGTTTGCTCGGCGTTTACTTGTCGCGACCCGCTTACTCGCCATACCGCTAAAACGGCGTGCTCTTCACGAAGTCTTCGACGGTTTCGTCGCCTCAACAGCCGCTCCGTTATCCGCCGGCAGGAGCGTCGCGGGCGCCGGGCGGGAATTGCACGCACTGAAGAACCACCGCCTTAGTAATACGTACGCCCTTTCCGTTAGAGATCACCGATATCTGAATTTTCAACATGCAAGGGTTTCCTCTGTAAATTGGCGCCGAACCCGATTCAAACGAGCCGAAGGGTCTCGAGGGGGTTTCCCGATAGGCTCCGAGAGTCGAGCGGGGATCGGCGAAAACTCAAGGCGGATTCACACGCGGCGGTGTTTCTCGTTCCGAATCGAAAAATCGAAGCCGAAGCGGGGCTTGACAGTGTTCGTAAGTCGAACTATATGTCAGGATTGGTGGTGAGACGGTCGATCGCCGCGGGGGCGGTTCGTCGTCTCGTATTCCATGCGAATCGATCGGGTCGTCCGTGCGACCATTCGGATCGGTTCCGTACGACCAGAGCTTCGGAGGCTTGGCTATCGAGCGCAATTTGAGGGTGAACGAACAGATTCGCATTTCACCCGTGAAAGTCATCAACGCCGACGGGACCTTGGTGGGGACCCTCCCCACGGGCAAAGCGATGGAACTGGCTCGCGAGGCGGGCCTCGATCTGGTCGAGGTCGCTCCCAACGAGAGGCCCCCCGTTTGCAAAATCATGGACTTCGGCAAGTTCAAGTACTCGCAGAAAAAGCGCGCTTCCAAACAGAAGCAGCATCAGGTTCAGCTCAAAGAGATTCGCGTTCGCCCCAAAACCGGCGACCACGATATCGAGGTGAAGGTCAAACGCGCCCGCGAATTTCTCGAACATAAAGACAAAGTACAGGTCAACGTTCTCTTCCGCGGCCGCGAACTCGCCCACATCGACGAAGGCCGTAAGGTGATGGACGAGGTGCTTCAGGCGCTCGAAGACGTCGCCAAGGTCGAGAAACTCCCGTCGATGGAAGGAAAGCGAATGACCGCGATCGTCGCGCCCCGCGCGTGAACGCTCCGCTCAACCCCCGCTCGAGCCGGCGCGGGCGGGGGCGATCCGTCTCCAATCGATCGCGCAAACAATCCCTCATCCGCGCGAACTTCGCTCCAACCCCTCGAATCCCGCCGGTGAACGCCCTCGAACACGTTCAGGCCGAAAAGACGTAACGCGCCCGCGGTTATCGTCTCAGCAAATCATTATTTGATGATGTTTTTGTCGGCCCCGTCGCCGCCGATTTCTCCCGACCCCCGCCGATCCTCAAAGCCGATTCATCCTCGAAAACGCGTAAATGTTCGGCCAATATCCGTTTCAGCTCGACGATCGTCCTGGGATCCTGCTGACACAGATGATTCGTCGGAACGACCAACTCCGAAGCCGCGCCGTCGAGATGCGCGCTTTTATACGAAACGACCCCGTCGGTGCTCGTCTCGAGCGGACCCGGGCCGAGCTTCCCCACAATCGTATGGTAAATCACCCAGGGCGCGATCCCCGCCTCCTCCACAGCATCGATCATCGGATTATTGTATTTAAGAATATCAATGCTCGACGACACTCGTTTCCTCGCCTGGGGTGTGAACACCGCGGGATCGTTGTTCTCGAACAGGTCGCGACGCACCGCGACGAGTTCGTCGGGGCTCTTGATCAAACTCGAAACGACCCTGCCGACCACGTTGTCGCCCATCCTCGTCCCTCGATGCGGAGTCGCGATGAAGACGATCCTCCGCACCGCGGGATTGGGATGATACATAAAAACCTTCTCGAGTGTTTTCCGATGCTCGGGATCGGAAAGGTTCATCGATTCGAGCGGTCGCTTGGCGATCACCTTCCAAAGCGCGTTCCCGCTTTCCTGAACCGTCATCTTCGACAACAACCCCCCCATGCTGTGCCCCACGAGCACGATCCGATCGAGCGCCGCGTCGCGCCCGCCGGGATCGAGCTTCGCCCTCATGTCGACGAGCGCATCGCGAAACATCGCCGCGGTATGGATAAACGGATCGCCCGATGGATACATGTAAAACCAAAACTGATAACGCGACCGGATCGCCGGATCCCCCCGAAGCTCGTTGAGCGTCTGAAAAAACGCCCGCGGACTCGACCACAACCCGTGAATAAATATCACCGGTATCTTGCCCGGTTCGTACGGATGTATCAAATGCAAACCCGAACGAATCTTGAGAGCCTCTGGTCGAAACATGCTGATCTGCTCGGCGATAAAAAGTCGACCCGCGACAAAATGAAACGCGAGCGGAGTGGAAAGATCCGACGCGAGCGGGATCGTTCGAGCCCCCGTCGATACCGCGTCGAACCGCAACGGATCGTGAAATTCAAGCACCGGCGTTCCCCCCGAAGGACCCGATCGCAAAATCGCCGTCGCGGGATAAACCTGAATCGGCGGATAAAGCGACTCCTCGCCTTCGCCCGCCGCCGTCCGGGGATCGATCGGCCGCAGATCCCGAACGCCGAATACCGGAACGCCCAGCCCCAAGGTCCGAATCGGCGTCCGAACCCCGGAAACAATATAATCTTCACATAACCGAATGGAACCGATCCGATTGGGATCCCAGACGAGCGCGTCGCGACGGAGCGCGACCGGAATCTCGAGCGCAGCGAGCTCGGATTGCCACGCGGGATCGAGTTCGAGATTTCGACCCCCGCTCCGGCTTAAAAACCGGGTCAAAGCCTCGTTGTGAATCGCGATCGCTCGATCGAGAGTCGCGGCCGAAAGGGGCGCCGATTGATGAACGATTGAAGAAGCGAGAACCGCCGCGATATAATCATGTCGCAACGCCTCGGCGCGGCGGATCGGCTGAAAACCCCTACCGACTTGCGCATGAATCTCCGCACGCGTTAATCGATCGTCGATCGTCTCGTTCAACGCTCTTTCGTCGAGCGCGTCGGCGATCACAACCGCGTTAAACGGAAGCTTAGGGTCGATCCCGCGCGCATAAAGATTCATCGACGCCGCTTCGCTCGGCCGCCGAAGCGAAAGCCGAGAGGCGAACTCGCCGCGCCGCACGACGGGAATCGGCCGCGAGACCGAAAGCGTCGTGCACCCTTCAAGCCATAAGCAAACGAATAAAGCGAACGCGACCGCCGAGATCGCCGCAAGCGAACGGCGCAATTCGCTCGACGTTCCTCGTCGCATCGCGCCGACTCCTCGATCGTCCCGACCCGAGGCCGTTATCGCCGACCCCTTGCGCAACCACATATTATAATGAAAGAATTTCATTCCGTTGAATGAACGCCGAGCCGTCTCGTTCGACCGAAAAAACGGCGTTCATTCGATCGAGCGGCGCACGTCCGAAGCGACGCACTCGAAAGATCGAGCGAGGCTTACTTGAAGCGAAGCGCTCGAAAGATCGAGCGGGGCTTGCTTGAAGCGACGCACTCGCCCGAAACCGCGGCGCTCGCGCGAAAGCGGGCGCCGCGTTCGGTCGCGTACCGATCAGCGTGGAGAGGGAGCGACGGGCGTCCTGGGTCGAGAACTCGCGGGAGCGGTCGCCGAGTCGGTCTTGGGATGAGCCGTGGATTTCGTCGCGGGTCGACCGACTTCGTTCGTCGCCCGAAGCGCCGGGAAAAGATCGGCGGGCGCGGGCAAGATCGAGATCTTCGCGGTCTTCCGCTCCTCCTCGACGACCTTGTTGCGCAAATATTCTTGATAATGCTCGATGATATGCGGCTTCGCCTCTTCGAATTTCACCGGCTCACCCTCCTTGCGATCGGTCGCCATAATCAAATGCCAACCGAACGGGGTTTCCACCGGGTCCGAGATCGCCCCCGTCTTAAGCGCGAACGCGGCGGCCGCGAATTCATCAATAAATTGCTTGCGCATGAAAAAGCCGAGATCGCCGCCGGCCTGCTTCTCGACGTTCACCTCGTCTTGCGAATATTTGTTCGCCGCCGCGGCGAAGGTCGTTTTCCCCGCGACGATCTCTTTTTTGATCTCGACGAGCTTGAGCCGCGCCCGCTCGCGCTCGGCCGCGGGCGCGTCGGGATCGACTTTAATCAAAATATGCGACGCTCGCACTTTCGGTCGATTGTAAATATCTTTGTTCTTTTCGACAAAGGCGCGCAGCTCGGCGTCTTTGGTGTGCGCCTCGAGATATTTGCGGAACAGCACCTGATTGCGCCCCTGGCGACGCAGGTCGGCCATCGAAAGGTCGTTCGTCGCCATGAAGGTGGCGAGATCGGTTCCGTTCGCCTTGATCTCCTGTTCGAGGCTCGCGACGTCGTCGTCGATCTCGCGTTCGCTCGCGGTGAACCCCTCGCGGCGAATCCTCCTGAGCAAAAGCCTGCCGTCGACGATCTGACGGATCGCGACCTGATACGCCTGCTCCTCCTTGCCCGGAGGAACCGCGTAATAAACGAAAATCCGCATCAGCTCGGCCCGCTTGATCTGATCGTCGTCGACCGTCGCCAACACCTGATCAGGTTTATACATCAACATTTCACGCAGCGTATTTCGCGGAGCCGGCATGCCGGGAGACGGCGTCGGCGCCGAAGAACGACGATCGCCCCCCGCAGCGCCGCCGGGCGAGCGTCGCCCCCCCTGCCCCGTCTGACCGGGGACGCTCGCAGCGACCGTCCCCAAACAAGCCGAAACGATCACCGCGATCTGAAATCCTCGTGTGTTCATATGAGTGACATCCTTTTCCTCGAACAAGCGAGCCCCGGGTCGACGATTTGGAACAAAAACGACTGAAATCTTTCGATCACCGTTTCCGATTGGCCGCGGGCGCGGTCTCGGTCGCGGGTGGAAATAGATCGGGGGGAGCGGGTTTGATCTCGATCTTCGCCTTTTTCCGCTCCTCCGCGACGATCTCGGTTTGCATCTCGATCCGATACTGCTGACGCAACAGATCCTTCTGCTCGTCAAAATTGAACTTCACCGGTCCGTCGATCTTCTCGGTCACCTTGATCAAATGATAACCAAGCTTGGTTTCCACCGGGTCCGAGACCGAACCCTTTTTGAGCGCGAACGCCTTCGATAAAAATTCCTCGCTCTTGATCCGTCCCCGCCGCGGAATCTTTCCCAAATATCCCCCCACTTTGTCCTGATTCCCCTCGTCTTCCGAATACTTGTTCGCGGCCTCGGCGAACGTCATTTTCCCGGTGTCGATCTCTTTCTTGATCTCGGTGATCCGCTTAAGAACCTTCGCCTTCTCCTCGGCGCTCGCCCCCGCGGGAACCCGCAACAAAATATGACTCGCGACAATCATATTCTGATTGAAAAGATCCTGATTCTTTTTGTAGTAGGCGCGGAGGAGTTCGTCGGTTTCGCGCGCTCGAAAGAACTTCTCGGCCTCGAGCACGAGCCGTTGATTCATCCTCAACTCTTCGCGTGATAAATGCGCCTGCGCGAGAAACGAATCGACGCTCTGCCCCTGCTTTTTAAATTCGGCGTCGAGTCGCGCCACGGAATCGTCGACCTCGGCTTCGGTCACCTTCACCCCGCTCGCCTCGATGTGTCGTTTGAGAAGAGCGCGATCGACCAAAATATCCATGAGCTTACTGTAAAGCTCTTTTTCGACGCCGGGTTGATAATCGGCGCCCGCCAAAAGTTGGAGAAAATCGGACCTGGTGATTTTTTGATCGTCGACCGAGCCGAGGATGTCTTTGGCATCGACCTTTTTGGAGGGCTCCTCGGATTTACTCGCCGGTTTTGGGCTTTGGGCGTGCGACGATCGCGTTCCGAACGTCCCCTGCGAGGCCAGAACCACCACGATGATCATCAACCCAAGGTCGCGTCGCATCACGCCGTACTCCCGCCCAAAAAGAGGACCCCGAAACTTGATCGTCGAAACTTTAACGATTATAAGAAAAAATCGACGATCCGCCTATACGAGAGCGCCGCGCTCGATCCACGGATCGAGCGAGCCGGCGCACGGCCGACCGCGCCGTTCGTATTTTGTTGGAACTCCTTGGATAACCGTGAGTTACGACTGGGATGGACCGCGACCTGGCAACGTTACGCAAGCACAACTGCAACCACGGACTCGCGCACAACCACGATGTTGGAACGAGAACCACGGATCGGGTCGGCGACGATCGAAATCGGGCGATGATCCGCGGATCGTCCGCCATCACCGACGCTCCACGGATTAAGGAAATCGAAGAGAAGATTTTTAACCACGGATTACACGGATGGGCACGGATAATTAAATTACAATGATAATTTTAAGTAATTTATATTACTTGGTCGAAAATAAATTTTGAAGAAAAGATTTTAACCACGGATTACACGGATGGGCACGGATAATAAAATAACAATAAGAATTTCAAATAATTCATATTACTTAATCGAAAATGAATTTTGAAGAGAAGATTTTTTAACCACGGATTACACGGATGGGCACGGATAATTAAATAACGATAATTATTTTAAATAATTCATTTTAACTCGGACGAAAATGAATTTTGAACAAAAGATTTTTCACCACGGATTACACGGATGGGCACGGATAATAAAATAACAATAAGAATTTCAAATAATTCATATTACTTGATCGAATATGAATTTTGAAGAGAAGATTTTTTAACCACGGATTACACGGATGGGCACGGATAATTAAATTACAATGATAATTTTAAGTAATTTATATTACTTCGTCGAAAATAAATTTTGAAGAAAAGATTTTAACCACAGATTACACGGATGGGCACGGATAATAAAATAACAATAAGAATTTCAAATAATTCATATTACTTAATCGAAAATGAATTTTGAAGAGAAGATTTTTTAACCACGGATTACACGGATGGGCACGGGTAATTAAATTACAATGATAATTTTGAGTAATTTATATTACTTGGTCGAAAATAAATTTTGAAAGAAAAGATTTTAACCACGTATTACACGGATGGGCACGGATAATAAAAATGACATTTTCTGTACAATAATATCAAGTTTGTTTATTGAGTTTTTGTTTTTATAGAATCGGATCCCGGTCGATTGGGTTTTCGTTCTCGACGCCTACAAATCACGATCCGAATGGACGTACCCGTGCCCGTCCGTGTAAACCGTGGTTAAAATTCTTCTGCTATTATATCATATTATATTGTATTTTGTCTTCATCCGTGCCCATCCGTGTAATCCGTGGTTAAAAGTCTTCTGCTATTATATCATATTGTATTGTATTTTGTCTTCATCCGTGCCTATCCGTGTAATCCGTGGTTAAAAGTCTTCTATTATTTTATTGTATTATATCGTTTTTTCTCTTTATCCGTGTCCATCCGTGTAATCCGTGGTTAAAAGTCTTCTATTACTTTATTAAATTATATCGTATTTTGTCTTTATCCGTGTCCATCCGTGTAATCCGTGGTTAAAATTCTTGTTCTCTTCTTGAGTGGATCCGAGGTTCTCAATCAGCCGAGGCGGTGAACAATCTCATCCGGGTCGAGCAACGTCCTATCAAACCGGATCGATCCGTGGTCGCGTTCGAGCGAGTCCAAGAGATCGCTCAGACGGTCGCATAGCTCGATTCTTCCTCCGTGGTTCGCCCAAAAGCGGTAGGCGCCCGTTCTACTATCGACCGACGCCCAAAACCTTCCCGGTTCATCCTCCGAGCGATCGATGTCGAATTCGATCCGGGGTTCTTCCGCGGAGATTCGTTCAAAGAGTTCGCCTCCAGGAGATAAAAGTTCCAGGCTTTCGATATGATCGTCGAAAACCTCGGCGCTCGTCGTCGCTCGTAAAAACATCTTCATTCCCGGTAGTCGAGCCGAGTACGATCGAGGATCGAGTTTGTTCCATTCCAGCGCGGGAGGACGATATCGGTGGTCGTTGAGCGCGCGATCGATTTCGTCGAGATCCAACGACGGCTCGGATTCGACGTTCGTCTCAAACGCGACGGCCGA
This sequence comes from Planctomycetota bacterium, assembly GCA_021791715.1. Classification (GTDB taxonomy): domain Bacteria; phylum Planctomycetota; class Planctomycetia; order Isosphaerales; family Isosphaeraceae; genus JAKBCQ01. The sequence continues at coordinate 9,164 of JAJYWB010000100.1, forward strand.
CAGCGCGTCGAGGTCGATCGCCGAATCCTCGGCTTCGCCGATCGAACGCTCCAATTCGTCGACGAGCCTTCGCCTCGCGTCGTCGCTCCGATCTCCCCCTTCAAGAACGGTCGATTCGAATCGACCGGGCAGACGAGAAAGGATCGGCTGCAATCGCCCGACCATATGCTCAAACAAATGAATTCGATTACCAAGTGCGAAATAAACGTCGGCCTCGACTGTCCTTTCATACGCCAGATTGACGACTCGAATCGTCGGATATCGTTGCCCGATCCGATCGATCCTGCCGATCCGTTGTTCGACACGCATCGGATTCCAGGGGAGATCGTAATTGATCAAAAGCCCGCACGATTGAAAATTCAACCCCTCCGCCGCCGCGTCGGTGCATACCAGGATCTTGATCGAACCCTCCTTGAGCAGCCGCTTGATCCCCTCCTTGCCGCGTTCGCTCCATAACCCCGATCGTTCGAGAACCGCCCCTCCTTTTCCCGAATAGCACGCGACCGTTTCTCCCGGATATTGTTTAACTAAACAGCCTTTCAAATAATTCATCGTATCGGAATATTGCGTGAAGATAATCGCCGACGTATATCCATTTTGAAATCCGTCGTCGAGAGCCTTCGTCAGCTCGCGTTCTTTCGTATTCACGCCGATTCGTTCGATTTTTTTCAACAGATCGAGCACCGCGGCGCGCTCCTCGGCGGCGAGCGTTTGATTCTCGATCGAGGGGTGGTCGTCGAAGTCGGGCGAGTCGTCGAAGTCGGGCGAGTCGTCGTCGAAAGCGAACGCGTCGTCGTCGTCGATCGTATCGATGTCGTTGAGCCGTTTGATCAACGTTTTCCGCAACGCCTCGAACGAACTCGCCGACCTCTTGCGGTAAATCGTCAACACGAAACCCGTCGCGGATCGCTTCTCCGCCGAAGCATTCTTATAAGTTCGCGTGATGTATTCTCCGAGCGCGTCGTACAATTCGCGTTCGGAATCGTTCATCTCGATTCCGACGTCGCAGATCTCGCGCCGGGCGATCGGCGAATCGAGCATCCCCCTTTGATGATATTCTCTTAATAATCCACGCGTATGACGATGCATGAGATACGAGACCGGAGTCACGCGCCTCAGCACCTCGAGCGCGGCGGTCCTCATTCGCGGATCGAGCCGCTTCATCGGCAGCGAACTCCGATCGCGCAACGCCTTTAAAACCTTACGAATCTCAAGATCATTCAGCCCGGTTCGCAACGTTTCCACACGCTCTTCAGTCGTTTGTCCGAAAACCCTCTCGGTTTCTCGAAACATCTCGCAAAGATAATCCATCGACTCCTTGGAGGGATTCCCCGCGGCCTCGGCGAAATAGCGCAAAAAGCCTTCTCCGTTCATCCCCCAACGGTCCCCCATGCCGAGCAATCTCAGCAAATCCCAAAGCTCGATCGGCGCCACCTGCATCGGAGTCGCGGTCAACAACAACAACGATCGACACGATTCGCTCAGCCGATTCATCAACCGCAACAACCGATTCGGCCCCCCCTGACGCGTCGATCCAGGCGCCTTCCTCCGCGCATGATGCGCCTCGTCCAGAACGACCAAATCCCACGCCTCAGCGGCGAGTAATTCGTCGGCGCGATCGCTCCTCCTCATCAAATGACTCGATGCGATCACAAACGATTCCTTATGCCACTCGAGCCGATCGACCGTCCGCTCGTTCGCCCCACTCCCGGCGCGATTCGCACGCCAAATCAGTTTCGATCCATCATAAATCGGCACGTTGAAATTAAACTTTTCATACAATTCCCCTTGCCACTGAGGCGCGAGCGATCGAGGCGCCAAAATCAAAATCCGCTTCGCCAATCCCGCGAGCCTTGCCTGCCGAATGAACAAACCCGCGGTGATCGTCTTGCCCAATCCCACCTCGTCGGCGATCAACCGACGACACGGCCATTCTTTGATTAACTTCTGATACGTGCGAATCTGATGCGGCCAGGGATCGACCGTCGATGTCTCCTCGCCCACCCGAATCCCATTCCACGCCCGCGCACTATTGTGAATATACGTCCAAACGATCCGCCGCGCCTCGGCGCCGCTCAACGAGTATCCGTCGAACGCTCCCGATCGGTTCACATCCTCACGGGTCGATATTGGATCGCTCATTCGGGACGGTTTCTCGGAGGGTTCTTCCACTCGAATCGGCGGATGATCGAACCGATCGTCTCGCGGCATAAATTCGAGGAGCTTGAGCTTCGCCGCCTCGGGAAACTCCAACACCTTCACGCTCGCCGCGCCGTCGTTCCAAAGCCGCTCGAACGCCTCAACCTCGTCGTTCACATGCTCGATATCGCGTCCCCCCTCCCACGATAAATGCACATGAAAACTCTCTCGATTGTTCAACCAACCCCCAGCGGTCTCGTTCACGCTGCCGCTGAACGCGAGAAGATCGCCGCGACGATCGAGTATCACCCCCGATTTTTCATGAAATAATCCCAATCCGCTTACGGGATTCCCCTCCGGGTCGGTCGGTAACGCGACCTTGATGTTTAAATATTGATGAGCGATCATCCACGCCAGAGCCTCGAGCCCGTTCCTCGCCGCGAGATCGGGAGGTTCGAGCCGAACCGTAAGCAAATTCCGCTCGACCGCTTCGCGTAAATCATAGCCGCGAGCGATCGCGAGCGCCTCGTCCTCGGCGAGCGTGCACCCGACGATCATCCGCATCGTCCCGCGATTCGCGATCAACCGCTCGACACCCCTCGACGCGAGCGCCAACGCGTCCGCCGAAAAATATCCCGTCGTCCGGTCGTATCGCTCGGCGCACGATAACGCCGGCACGTAAAAAAGCCGCACAAGATCGCCGTCCTCATGACGATAACTCGTCTCCCAACGATAATCGATTAAATGCGATTTAACCTCTTCGCGACTCGACATCTCATCTTCCGTTTCGCACATATATCATGATGGTTTAGCAATTGCACATCCCGATGAAAATGAGCCGATCGATCGAATCGATTATTCGGATTCGTCGTCGTCGTCGTTTTCTTCACGCTCGAAAATCGTCAACATCATTTGACGATCGGGCTTCGGCACTTTTACCGTGAAAGCGAGCGCACGCAGTTTTTCGAGCGCCTCGAAATCGCTCGAAGCCCCCTCGAGGTGAACGTCGATCTTCGACCCCGAACTCGTGGAAATCGCCGGCAAAACGTTGAGCATCGCCTGCAACGCCGTCATCAACGCGCCGTCGTCAATCAGTCCGTTATCCTCGATCGCCTGTTTCGCCGCTCCCGTGTTTTGCTCTCGAACGATCGACGCGGCGCGATGGAGCGTATCGAGCATACAAACCTCGCCGATCGGACCCAATTTCCCTTTTCCCTTTCGGATCATGCTATCCCAAAGGATCACATCGCTCGATTTCACCTCGGCGACGACGTTCTTGACCTCGGAATCAAAATCGAGCCCCACCACCCGCGCCAGCTTGAGCGCCTCGTCGACAGGGAACCTGGGAGCGCGAAACGCATCCCACGCCAACAAATACCATTCGGTCAGCGGATCGAGGTCCCGCTTGCGCTCGATCGTCGCGAGCCGGCTCATCCGCCACTTTTTCACCTCGCGACGAGCGGCGTCGAGCGCATCCTCGGGGCGAACCGCGTAGGGATCGAACGTTTCCCCCTCAAGGAGCACAAGATCGCGCGGTCGAGTGATCGGTTTTCCTCGATTGAGCGGCCAATTCTCGCTAAAAACCTGCAACGCCGGCCCGAACGAAGCGAGATACAAATCGACCCCGCCGATCCCGGCTTTTTGAAACGCCTCAACGCGTTCGCGCACTTTTCCCGCGACCAACGGCTCGACGTCTTCCCAATAAACGGTATCGGATTCCTTGGATCGATCCTCGCGCGGGCGACACACAAGGAAAATCGTACTCTTAGCCGCCGATTTCTCTCTGATATGTAAACTCGAATCCGATTCGGTATTCACCGGCCAAGACGCGGTGATCACGAAACCCGCCTTCACAAGAGCCGATGCGAGCGCATCCCACGCCCCCGAGGCTTTATGCGTGAACATCACCGTCATCACTCCGTGCGGTTTTATCACGCGGCGGCATTCCTGAAAAATCGCTCGCATCCTGTCTTGATAATCGCGCCCCGCGAGATTTTTCGCGCCCCCTTTTTGTCCCTTGAATTTGGCGGGATTGGCGACGGCCTCGCGATCTTTATCGGTTAAAACGCTCGAAAATGGTTCGGGGAAAAGCAAGCCCGCGGTTCTTTTGAGCCAAACGTAAAAGAAATCGGAAAGCTCGGCGTACATCACGTTGTCATAATAGGGAGGGTCCATCACGATGCAATCGATACTTTGATCGGGGATATCGAGTGAATCGGCCGATCCGTGAAGGATTTTGATGTCGTTATTCTTGCCGCGGGAACGCAACAAAGGGCTATTATCGTCGCCGTCCGAAGTCAATTCGATCAATTCTTTCAACGCTTTGCCTGTTTGTTCGATCGTCCAATCGTAGCCGAGGCCCGTGATCGTCGGCGCCATCTCGGCGTGGCTCCAACAAAACGCAAAATCATGTCGATTAAATGTATTCGCCATAATTTCTCGCGTAGGCATCCAAACACTCATACTTGAGTTGTAATTGAGCAGTTTATCCATAGCGATCGCCAGATAACACATCGCCGCCTTATCCAATTCCGGGATATCTCCGCCGTTTTGAGAGCGAATCTCATCAACCAGATCGTGGAAGACTTCCACGCTCGTGCAATGTCCCAAAAGTTGTCTTTTTCCGAACATATCAGTCCATTTATATATTCCAGATCGACGTGGTTCATCGGTTTTTTGACCAGGATTGATTTCTTCATCAGGAATGATATTTCGCGCGCGCCATTCGGGCATTTTAGCCGCGAGCGCCGCGGCGACCTGTGCGGAAACGTCGTCTTCGGGTCTGGGAGCGCGGTAGCCGCGAACCGATTTGACTTTGTCCTTCCCCGCCTTGGTCGTTCCGACCTTAATCGTTTGTTTATAAACGACGGTATAAAGCTGTTCGCCCATTTTTCCGGCCTGGGCTTGGCCTTTGATTTCGTCGCCTTTGATCACGCGACCGCAATCTGAGAACGGGCAAAGCGCATCGCCGTTTTTGACCGTTCCGGCGCTCTGATCCTTCACCTTATCGACGATCTCGAACGTGCAATGTCGATTTTGGGGATCTTCGCCGTGCGTGACGATCTTGACCCCCTTTCCCTTGGAATCGAGCCGCCAATTGGGAGAAAGCGGAACGATCCCGCCGCAATAGGGACAAGAGATCGTCCGAGCCCAGAGGTAGCCGTCTGGAACGCAATCGAGAATCGGCTCCTTTGGATAATATTGATCCAGTAAATCGATTGCTTTTTTCCTAAAGATTTCTCCAATATCTTGAAATCTGTTCAGCACTTTTTTTCCATATTTCGCTGGAAATTCGACGGTCGCTTTCAAAATAAGCCATGCGACAGGATTTATATCATTTGCGATGGTTATAAATCGTAATCTAAAACTTTCAAAAGGAATGCTTCCGCCTCCCGCTGTAGGATCGAGTACTGACGATTGAATTGCAACATTGTCCGTATACTCAGTTTTACAAAGATGATTATAATCATTATGATTCGGAGTATACATGAATGCTCTTCTATAACCATAAGCATCTTTTCCTAGAATAATATTATCTTTTGTAGCTTGTACAATCCGCTTTTTAGCCTCGATCGGATCTCCATGGATCCCCAGCATATGCATAAATTTCGAATGATCGGCGTCGGCGGGAAGAAGGCTCGCGAGGATCGCGGCGCGGCTCGCGACGAGCGGTCGCCGCGCCCACCAAACATGGAGTCGATTAGGAGTCGGTTTTTGTGCCGCCCCAGCCTCTCGAATGCTCTCAATTCCAATCTCGGCGATCGGCAGCCATTCTTCGATCAAAAGTCGCTGGCGAGTGTTCGATGCGTCGCTCATTGTGTCATTCTCCTTTAAAGTTGATCGTCCGCCTCAAGCGAAATACCATCGGTTGTAATCGATTCGATCGATCCAGGAGGATCGAAACATCTTTCAACCGAAAATTCCCGATTCCCCGTCGTGGTTTGTCTCATAATGCAAGCGTTTATTCCTTCATCAGTATTTTGAAACCCTCCTGTTCAAAATGACGATCGTTGGTTAAAACTTCTTTCGATAAGGAATATTCTTTAATCACATACATGGAAATGCAATCGGTAAAACTGTATTTTTTATCGCTTCGAGCTCGGTAAAGATCGAGTCCATTGATAAACGATTCGCGAGATTGAGGAAAAACCGTCGCGTTGGGATTGGCGTGGAGCATCGTCACGAATCGAGCCGCGGAGTTCCTCGCGACCGCGCCGAACCCCGAGAAATACGTGAGCGTCTCAACCAAAACCTCGTCGGTCGTCGCGATCGGTCGATCGATCATTTGCTCGGCGCTCGAGTTTGCAAATTCATATAAATAATCTCTCGGATTCAGCAAGGCTATCCAGAATGAGGTATCGGCGAAGATCGCACTCATGATTCATCATTTTCCAATCCATAAATATAATAATCGTGCCTCGCGGCGCCGTCGACGGGTAGTTGATCGATCGCGCTTCGCGGCATTTGAGCGATGATTTCCTGAATCTCCTCCCAAATCGACTTGGCCGATGGGTCGAACTTTCGTTCGCCGAGGGGAAGAAGGATCAATTCTTTGATCTTGGCGATCCGTTTCAATTTTCCATCGGACGAAAATCGTCCCGAGCCGATCACTCGCACCTTGGCCAGATCGTGATCTTTGAGAGCCGTCGTGATCTTCTCCTCGTCGCGGGGATCGAACGCGGCTTCCACCTCAATCCCGTCGTTGAGCTCGATCGCCATTTTCGGCGAGGATACTCGCGCCATCGTCACCGTGCCGATCACGTCGAGATCGGCTTCGTAATCGGCTTGAACGCTCGCGAGCAGCTTCGTTCGCACGTTCGAATCATACCGCGCCGCGGCGCCCTTTACCGACCGCCTTTGTTCAATCCATTCATCGTCATGGAGCGATTTGCCGTAATCGTCAAAACGATCGAGAAGATCGACGGGAAAATCGGCGGGGATCGGCCGATCGGCGCCGGCGGCTTCGATCGTTTCGATCAATAGATCGGCGGCCCGATCGAGCTCGTCTTCATAAGTATTTGGGAAAAGCTCCATTTGTTCGCGCGGTTTTCGAGCGAGCGGGATCGTCGCGCAGTTCGGCAGCACCTCATAAAATTTGAGCGCGAGCGAATCCTCGAAGTTCTTCGGCGATCGCTGTTGATCGGGGTTGTTTTTTTTCCAAAGGCTCTTGGCTAAATCGACGACGAGATCGCGAAATCGGACGAGTTCTTCGATCACATCGAGATCAATACCGTGATCGACGAACCGGCCTCCTTGAAAGGAGTGATAAACCAATATTTGTTTATCGTCGTTCATCGCGTACCCCTCGTTCGCCTCTCGGTCGTCCCTAACCCGCCGAAATCATTTTATCACATCGCCTTAAGGTTTGTCGCCCGAATCGGTTCGGTCGCCGATCGAATAACCTTCCTCGCGTTTCGCTCATAGATCCTATCCGATTTCCACCCGATAGTCGATCCGGGTGATTAAAACGGATGAAATGACCCATGATCAGTCTTTTCGGTATATGAGGAAGATGTTAAAAACGTCTTGATCTTTTTTTGGGAGGGCGAACCTCCCGGTGAGCCTCTTTGAAAACGCCTTTTGAAAAGGGGGTTTCAACCGAGTTAATCCTAGATTATATCAGGCCGGCTCACCAGGAGGTTCGCCCTCCCAATTCCGGGTGATACCGCGTGACACCAATCCAGGCGCGAGCACTTGTTGGGCTCACCAGGAGGTTCGCCCTCCCAATTCCGGGTGATACCGCGTGACACCAATCCAGGCGCGAGCACTCGTTGGGCTCACCAGGAGGTTCGCCCTCCCAATTCCGGGTGATACCGCACCTTTCAAATGTCATAACCCAGTCGGAAGATCCGAAACCCCGACACACGATTCGATCAAAACAATCGAGGATTCCGAGACATTCTATCAGGATCGCTCCACTCCCAAAAACAGATTATCGAGTCGTCAGCAGGGTTCGGAGCGATGCGAGGACGCGACGCGGGTTTTTGCGGCACATCGCCATACCGAGCCAATAACCCGCCTCCTCGCGGCTCATCGTTTCGATTCCGTCGGCGATCTCGCGGATTCGGTCGAGATTTCGCATCGGCGCGAGGACGCGAAAAAGGAGACCAAGGATCAGCGCCGATTCTTCCTCGAGCTCCCAACTCCGCACCGGTGCCACTTTCGTTTGATCGGGATGGATATGAACCCGCGCCAGCCTTCGGAGGATGCGGTTTTCGAGCAAGCGGAGCGCGGTACCCTTTAAACTCGCGATATATTCCCTCCCTTTCAAACGGGGCGTGGCGGGCGAAGGCAATTGCCAGATCTCGAGCTCGTAATCGCTCGCCTTGCGCATCCTCATGCGCAATTCGTAGCGGGGAAGGTTCGCCGAATGTCTGGTGTAATCTTCGGGACGGATGCGCGTGGCGATTTGCGTCATGCTTTTTCCTCCGCCGCGGCGGCTTGCGCCTCGACATAAGCCTCGCCGGCGCCGAAGCGAGTGATCGTCTTGGAGAAATCGTCGCTTTGACGAGCGTCGGTCGATAAAGGCTTGTGAAATCTTAACGTATAAACGGCAGAAAAATCATGGTTGATCGAAGCATGAAGTTGTGATTCTACAAAACTTTTAATCGTGCTTCCGCGTTCGACCGAACCGGTGAATTCGACTTTCAAGCGGTCGGCGTCTTTCAATTGAGCATCGAGCTCGATCAGACAAACGATCGAGGCGTCTTTATACGTGGCCATAGCCGAGTGAATATACGAGGCGGCCTTGGGGTCGAAGAGTTTGATCTCGAGACGATCGACCGCTGAAATCTTGGCGGCGCGCGCTTTTTCCCACAGTTCGGTGAGCGCTTGTTTGATCGGTCCCTCTGCCGAAACGACGGACGGTTTCGGTTTCACGCGTTGATCGGGACGAATCGAACCGCCGGGTATGGAGGCGCCCGCGGGAGGGATCGGCGGATCGGGTCGATTCGGGGTCGGGGGGACTCTTCCCGGTTCGGCGACCAAAACCTCGGCGACGGCTTCGAATCGCTTGCCGACGTCGTCGATCACCTCGACGCGGTAGCTTTGCGAAACCTCGGGAGAAACCTCGCATTGAAAGAGCGTTTGCGTCGTTTTATCGGACGAGAGCTCGGGATGCGTTCCGATATAAATATAAGGTGGAAATCCACCCGAGACGGAGACGCGGAGCTCGGCGGATTCTCCGGGAGCGATCGTTCGAGGGCTCGCCGTAAACGTGACGACGAGCGGTTCGGGACGCGGCCAAAGGCGTTTTTTGGAGGCGTCGGCCGCGGTATGAACGAAGGCGTCTTCGGAAAACCGGATCGACGGAGCGGGATCTCCCGGTCCCCAAACCTGGTCGCCTTCTCGATAGATCCATAAACCCGATTCGATTCCCCGGCGAATACAGGAGACGAGAGGACCGTTCGACGCGAGGATGCTGAGCTTGGGCGCCCGGCGATATTCGTCGCGCAGTTCGAGAGTTGAAAGCTCGCCTTTGATCTTGAGCGGGGTTTGATCGCGGACGAACGTCGGCGAATCGGGAGGATCGGATTCGAGAAGAAGTTTATGATGATCTTTAAGTACTTTGATCACCCGTTTTTGACCGTCGCCGGGTGAATCTCCCGCGTTATGCGCCTCGATCACGGCGTGTTCGAGCGGGAGGTCCGATCGCTCCATTTTGGAGTTTGATGGAAAAAAGAGATGGCGGTAACAGTGGAGGATCGATTCGGCGATCTGTAATTTCGACTTTTCAAAATCTTCGTTAACCTTATTTTGTTGATAGGGTGCGAGCCGGTCGATCGAGTCGGGTTTGCGCAGTTGTTGAAGCGCCAGCCGCCTGCGTACGCGGTCTTTCATCCCTGCGACCAGACGTTCGTCGGCGACGACGACGACGAGGTTGTTGCGCAGTTCACGCAATTTTTGATCGGTCGATTTATAGCGGTAGATCTCGTCGACGAGCTGTGGGAGCCCGCTGGGGTCGGAATCGATCGAGAGCGCGTCGTGATGGATCAAGACGAGGAACGGTCGACCGTCGCCGACCGAATCGTCGACGTCGTCGGGCGAAGCCGCGAACGGAACGAGCTGGAACGTCGATTTGGGCGCGGAGAAAAGCTCTTTGATACGATGGTCGAGTTCGGCTCGGATTTCGGCCTCGGGGATCTCGTCCATTCGCCTTCTGACAACCTGGGTGAGGTTGGGTTCGGCCATGAACCTGAGCTTGGCGCCGGGGTGATCGTCGAGAAAGAGAGATTCTTGGATAAATCGAACCCGAGCCTGTTCGACGAAGCTCGGTTCGACGAGGGGCGAGCAGACGCTGAACTTGAGATGCTCGGCCGAGATTCCCCTGGCGACGTCGCCGTACGCGAGCGTGTGCAGAAACACGGTTCGAGCCACATAAGAATGTACATGTATCGATCCAGGAGCGAATTTTTTATCGAGTTCCTGCGCCGTCGACGGGGCGTCGCCGGGAACCGAGGCGATATCGGCCTTGAGCGCGGGGGCGAATTCGGGGCGATTGAGCCGTGTGGTGATCTCGTCGCGGATCGGTCCGAAAGACGGATCGATATGATGCGGATGGATCGCGGTCGCGTCGGCGGGTTTATCGCGCCATAATGTGTGCACGGTTCGCGCCAATAAGCGAAGCATCCCTCTGGTTCGCTGGAACGTGCCGAGCGTCGATAACTTTTCGGTGAGGACGGCGATCGTCTCGGGATGGATCGGATATCCAAGACGAAAGCGTTCTTTGATCTCGAGATCGAAGACCGAAGCGGGTAGTTCGCCGCGATCGCGGGCCCAAACGTCGTAATACGCGTCGACGATCTCGCTCATATGTTCGGTTTGATATTTCGCGAATAGTCGACGTTTGAGGATGAGAGCGGTTTCGTCCTCCTCGGTGGGGTTGAGGAGTGTCGCCTTGCGAGCCGCGACGGTCTCGGCTTCTTGAAACGCTTTGATCGCGCGGTCGTGTTCGTCGCGGTAGGCGTCGACCGCCTTGGAATCTTTGCCGACCGCGAGAGTGAAGACGAGAGCGACGTTCGACGTCGTTTCGACCGCCTTGATCAGCGCCTGAAGGAACGCGGCGAATTGCGCGCTCGATCCCGGTTCGGCCTTTTCGGCTTTTCTTAAATAAACAGACACTTCATCGAACATGATGAGCACGGGTTGATCGCCGAAGAGTTCGCGGAGGGTTTCGGCGCCGGGGGCGACGTGTTTGCGATCGCTCTCTTGAACACGTTTGAAACCTTCGACGCCGGCGAGACGATACGCGAGTTCGCCCCAGGGCGTTTTGGCCTTGAGGCCCGGATCGAGCGTGAGTCCGTCGGCGGGATCGCAGTTTTCGCCGTCGAGCGCCGCGATGCGGACGTTTTGTCGCGGAATCAGATCGGGATCGACGAATTCTTTAAGCAGCTCGTCGTCATTCACGCCGCGAATCGCGTGGACGAGAGCGATGAGCGCGTGCGTTTTGCCGCCGCCGAATTGCGTATCGAGCCTTAAAATCGAGGCGATTTCACCCCCTCGACCCGAAAGCCGGGTGAGGACGGCTTTGAGCAGGTCTTTAATTCCACGCGTCGGGTGGGTGTTGCTGAAGAAGATCTTGGGGTCGAGATATTCTTTGGGCGCCGTTCGATTGACGACCTGGGAAAGATCGGCCGCGAATTGCTCGTCCTTGGTCGCTCCCGAGAGGACGTCGGGTCTGGGTTCGCACGTTTCAAAGATCGTCGGTATCTTCGGCATCGTAACGCATCACTCGCTGATTATGGATTTCGACCGAGTCGAGAGAATGGACTCGACCGAGTTCGGGATGATACCGGTCAGTCTCGGTGAAACACAAGCGAACGGCAAGACCTTACGATCGAGAATGCAATGCGTACATGCGAGACGGGACGGATCGATCACGCGAAACGATGCGAAAGCATCGTTACGCCGATCGCGCCCCTGGGTTATCATACAAAGACGTGGAGAAGATCGGTCGAATCCTTAACCGGGATTTCGCGGCTCTCCTTAAACGCCATCGATGTTTTATCGGCGCGTTTTTAACGTTTTCGTCGCCGGCTATCCAACAAAACCATTGTATGTTAAGGATTCAGATATATGTTATTTATTTTTGGGATGGCGAACCTCCACCAATTCCGGGTTCGACCGCACCTTTCAAAAACCATATCCCATGCGCCGGATGATGATAAAAACGTCTTGATTTTTTTTTTGGGAGGGCGATCCTCCCGGTGAGCCTCTTTGAAAACGCCTTTTGAAAAGGGGGTTTCAACCGAGTTAAGAATGGATTATATCAAGCCGGCTCACCAGGAGGTTCGCCCTCCCAATTCCGGGTTCGACCGCACCTTTCAAAAGTCATATCCCATGCGCCGGATGATGATAAAAACGTCTTAATCTT
>JAJYWB010000101.1 GCA_021791715.1 Planctomycetota bacterium
TTGTGGCTACGTGGCATGCTTTTGGTTTTTTGCTCATGATGAGATTGTAAGCCGATCCGCGCGGAAGTCAACGGAAAAATCTAAATTTTACTGGCTACAATTTTTCGGTCGACGACGCAAGTAAACCGCTTGATTTTAAGCGGTTCGGTGCGATTTAGGGGTCCGTTATTCCGCAAAGTTCGGGTTAATGATTTTCCGGCGACCGACGACCGACGTCAAGTCGACCGGAGCCTTCAAATCAATATTCTCTTAGTATATGTGGAAAAGTTCGGAGTGCGCCGCGTTCACGGCTTCGGTTCGGGTTTGGATTCCAGACCCGTTTTGATCAGATCGTCGCTCGGCGCGCGACGACGAGCGATCTCGGCCCACGCCGCGACACTTCGTCCCGAGTCGTCGATCCCCGTCAGTTTGATCACGATCGCGCCGTCGCGTTCGGCGAGCCCCTTCAGCGTGATCGCGCGTTTGCCGATCAACTCGCCGACTTTTTCAACGCGATCCGAACCGAAGATCGATGCGATCGCGGCCGAGTCGAGCCGGGTCGGAGCGCTCAGAGGGTCGACGACCTGCGGCGGATCGAGCGTTTCCCACGAAAGGCTCGTCAAACGCGCGCCGACTCCGCTCCGTTCGCGGATCACGAGCTGAATCGAAGGCTCGGCGGATTCCGCGCCGGCGATCGATTCAATCGTCATCGCAAGATCGGCGCGCTCTTCGGGAAGCCGAATCAAGGTCACTTGAGGCTCGGAACCCGAGGGGCAATCGACGTCGATCCGAACCCCCCCCGCGCGCGATCCGGCGATTTCAATGAACTTCGAAGTCGTCGATTCGAGCGCGAATTCGTCGAGTCGACGATCGACGATGTCGGGTTCGAGCCGCGTCGACCTCGGCCCGGCGAGATTCTTACGTCCGAACTCACCAAAGGTTTTCATGGATATTGTTTCATGACGCTCGATTCTCTCCCGATCGGCGGAAGCGGGGTTTTGCTCGGCCGCGGCGGTTCGTGCGCGAGTCGATTTCGCTTGTTCCTCGACGGGCTTTCGAAGTTTTTGAACGGACTCGGCGTGAAACTCGGACGGCGTGACGTCCCGCGATCGCGCAACTTGATCGAAACCGGTCGCCATCGCGACGGTCCAATCGCGGTAGAGCTCGGCGAACCGACGACCCGTCGCGGCCTCGATGTTGGCGATTCCGCGGAGCGGGGAACGCATCAAATCCAAAACAAGATCGGCGCCGAACCGATCGGCGCAATAGCGGAGGAAAAGATACGCGGCGCCGCGAGTTCCGTGCGAACGAAAGAGCTCGGCCGCGTAATAATCGGCGACGACGAGACGGTACGCCTCGGGCCGAGAGAGGAAAGCGCTCACGCGGTAATCAAGGTTCGTTCGCGAGAAGCCGAACTCGTCCTCGGCGAGATGCGCCAGCCCCTCGTCGAGCCAGCCCTCTTCGTCCGCCCGATCGGTTCGGTTCGAACCCGAGCGATTCCTCCAGGTCACCGCGAGAGCATGCATATATTCATGAATAACAATGGTTCGCAGATGAGGACCGGGTTTAAGATCGGCGTTAAGGTAAAGCATATCGGCATGATTACTAAATGGAGGCGAAAGCGATCGATCAAAATCGGCCGCGCGGACGAAACCGTCGATTTTATAGCGACCGTCGGCGAGCCGACCGAGCCGGCTCGAAAGAAGGACGGTGAAGCGGCCGTCGCCGTCGATATCGCACACCTCGCCCAAACGCCTTTTCGCCTCGGGAATGATTCGTCGATCGAAGGTCGAGATCAGATCTTTAAGCAGAGGTTCGGCGACGCCGTGAACATCATGAGAATCAACGTATATCTGTACGCTTTTGCCGATCGCTTTAAGTTCGGCGCGGACGGTCGCGTAATTTCCGGCGCTCGAGACGTCGCCGTCGCGATCGAGGATGTAAAAGTTGCGATCGCGCGGCGGGTCGACGACGACGGGATCGATTTCGGCTTGCGGTATCGGAGCGTGCGAGGTCGTGACGCTCGATTCGATTATTTTGGCGGGTTCAGGTTCGATCGACTTTCGGGGCGTTTTGTCGGTCGATCGCTCGGTTTTCTTCGAAGCCGAATCGTCCGATCCCGCTTCTTCGCCTTCGGCGACCGCGGCGGAATCAGCGGCGACGGGTTGGACCGCGACGTGAAACACGTGCGGCCCCGGTTGTCGGGAGAGCGCGGAGACGATGACGAGGGTTCGAGAACCCGGGTCTCGGGTCACGAGTTCGACATGCGCTCGACCGTTTCGCACGGGGACGACAATCGGCGTCGTCGACCGCCGGCGCGTCGACTCGCCGCGCCAATTTCGAGTTCTATCGGAGCGATCCGGACGCGACTCGATCCCGACAACCGGCTTGAGCGATCCGTTCACGACGAATCCCAAGGCGACGAAGGTCGCGACGACGGCGAGCGCCGGTCGAGCGATGCATCGTGCGAGAACACCTTGAGACATACCGTGACCCCGATCGATCAAGGAAGGCCGAAACACGCCGCTTCCCGTTTTCTCTGTTCCGAGAGACCGACATGGAAGCGGCGACACGATTTCGATCGGATGTTGGGATCGTTCGGCTTGAATCGACGGTAACGATTCCGCCGAATCGAACACGGCGTCTTTCGACTTGAGCGAAAACGCCGAATTCGGCGATTGGAAACCGAACGAAGTCGATCTTTTCGGTGTCGGTTCTTGACAGACGAGCCTCATGAATGAAGAATCATAACGCGGTTGAAAGCCGGAGTGGCGGAATTGGCAGACGCGCTAGCTTGAGGGGCTAGTGGGCTATCCATGCTCGTGCAGGTTCAAGTCCTGTCTCCGGTATTGCGGTCGCGGCGCGGTCGATAAAAAAGCGGCGGAATGATCCGCCGGTTCGCTTCGGCGATCATCGCTCTTTTCACGCCGACCGCGATCGCCGAGGTTCGGCTCGATCGGTAAAGAATTTAATTCCAAGAACTTCTTGATATTTTAAAACATCAATTTCAAGATCGGAAGGATGATTTTTGGATTTAAAAGTGGACAATATTTGAATTGATTACGGCGACTCCCCGAACCGCGGATTGCGGCCTTAAGCGCCTTTTGGGCGATCGCCCGAACGCGATCGATCCGATCGGGACGCGAAGTCGCGACGAGCGAATACGCGACCGCGATTCGAGCGAGCGTCATGGGATCTTCCCCCGCCCAATCGAGCGCGAGTTCGAGATCGGCGGACGCGTCGTCATATTGGTGGATTTTGATTCGAGCTTTCGCTCGACCGAGATACGCCTCGGGATCGTCGGGCGCCGCGGCGAGATAACGAGTCCAATCGACGACGGCCTCGGAGTCGCGTTTGATCTGAGATAACGCAAGGGCGCGGGAGGCGAAGACGACCGACCGAACGCCCGCCTGGAGCGACCTGTCGAAATCGACGAGAGCTCCGAGCGGGTCGCCCAAATCAAGCCGAACGAGCCCTCGAAGCTCAAAACCGCGAGGATCGGCGGAGTCGAGATCGATCGCCTTCTGGATATCGTCAAGGGCTTCTTGAGCCGAACCTGAATCGCGGAGGATACGTGCTCTCAACAAAAGCGTACGGGACGAAGCGGGAGCGAGCGCGACGGCTCGGTCGGCGGCGGCGAGCGCGGCTCGACGATCGACCAGCGATAACAACGAAGCTTGATCCGTCCATTCGAGCGCCGATACGGGCGGCTGCGATTTGGCGAGCGCGAGCCGAACGTCGCGTTCAAGCCGATCGCCGCCGAACGGCAGGCGACGGATCGAATCGGGGTCGTCGCGATCGCGGATCGGGCGTCTCCCGGTCGCGAGCAAAACACGTGCTTGAATTCTTAAATGACGAGGCGAAGGATCGACTTCGACGCTCCGCGCCGCGGCGTTCGCGGCTTCGTCGGGTCGATCCAGCAAAAACAACGCGATCGCGCGATCGGCCCACAACCGGGGATCGGAACGCGAACGCTCGATCATCCGGCTCAGGCGAGCCTCGGCGTCGTTCGCTCGCCCCTCGGTCAGTTCCAAAAGCGCGAGAGCCGACTCGGCGGCCGAGTCGTTGGGGAACTCGCTCAAAACATCGAGATACCAGCCGATCGCGACTTGCGAACGACCCGAATCGGCTTCGAGCTTGGCGAGATTGAGCCGCGCCGCTCGCCGCGCCGCGGGGGGATTGGAATGATTAGTTATTATATCATCATACAAAGATTTCGCGCGACGAAAATCGCCGATCCGCTGGCGTGCGAGCGCCAGATTGAGCCTGGCGTCGAGGGTTCGGGGATCGCTCGACCCCGGGGAAAGCTTGGCGAGTTCGATCGCTTTTTCGAGATCGGCCGCGGCGCGAGCGGGGGCGCCCCGCGCGACCAGCAACTGACCTCGGTTGTACCGAGGCCAGGGGGATTCGGGGCGAAGCGCGATCGCCGCGTCGTAATGATCGAGAGCGTCTCGCGGCTTCCCTGCGCGATCGTAAAAATAACCCAGGTAATAATGCGACCAAAAATTACTTTCATCGATTTGAAGCGCGCGTTCGAGCCACTCCTCGGCGCGTTTCGGCCGCTTTTCAAACTCTCGAAGGAGGCTCCATTGGAAGCAAACGCGGGGCGATTTCTCGGCGGCGGGATCGTCGGCTTCGTCCCTCGAGGAAACCGTGAATTCGCCGGGTCGAGCCTTCAAATCGGCGAGCAGGGCGCGCCAGGGCGCCGACGATTCGGCGAACGCCGAGGCTCGTTCGCACACCGCGATCGCCTCGGTCGCGAACCCCGAACCGCGCGATGATATCAACTGAAGAACACGTAAAAACAATAAGTCATTAATTTCCAATTGTATCTTTATGCGAATTTTTTCGTCGAGCAGCGCGAGATCGGCGGCCCTCCTCGCCGCGACGTGGATTTTCGCAGCCCCGCCGCGTTCGGCGGCGACGGCGAGCGTCGCGGAAGGCTCGTCGTCGATTCGTTCGTTTCCCGAAAGCGCCATCAGCGCGCGATCGACCTCCTCGCCGGCGCGGCGTCGATCGCGCGCCAGATCGAGAAGGCGGAACTTGAGCGAATCGGCTTTTTCAAGAAATTCGCGGGCGCGGCGATCGGCGTCGACCGCGATCGCGGCTTCAGCCGCCTCGCGCCGCGCGCGGGAGGCTTCGACGGCGAACTCGGGTCGGTCTCCCGCGAGCCGAACCGCGTATTCGAATTGATCGCGAGCGCGCGCGAAATCGCGGTGTTTCAGCAGGTCGCCGCCCCGGCCGCGAAACGATCGGATCTCATTAAGGTTTTGTTCATGTTGCAATTTCATTACATTAACGACGCGATACGCGCGAGACGCGAGCATAATCGCGATCAAAATCGGCGCGATGATCGCCAACTTAAGGCGATTGCGCCGCAATCGGCCGATCGTCCGAAAAAAAATGGGCTCGACCGCGAAACGCAGCGGCTCGTCGTCGATAAAAGCCTGCAAATCGACCGCCAATTCCGAGGCTTTCAGATATCGTTTCGCGGGATCGGGCTCGAGACATCGCCTGACGACCGCCTCAATCGCCGCGGGCACCTCGGGATGCGTGTGCCGAATCCGCGGAACTTCACGCCTCCGTTCGGCCGCGGTCCGCAACAACGTATCGGCGAGCGTTCGTCCGCGCTCGACCGAAAACGGCCGCGCCCCCACCAAAGCCTCGAACAAGACGACTCCCAGCGAGTAGACGTCCCCCGAAGCTTCGGCGTTCGACGCCTCGCCCGAAATCAAATCGTCAAGCTGCTCCGGCGCCATATAAACAAGCGTTCCACCCATCGGCGTCTCCTGCGACGCCGATTCGGCGAAATCCGCCGTACGGTCGATCAGAGGTTCAAGAGCCAGATTGAAATCGAGCAGCATCGGCAAACCATCTGGAGTTAAAAGTATGTTTGATGGCTTGATATCCCGATGCAGAACGCCCCGATCGTGCGCGTACTGGAGCGCCTCGGCGAGCCTCGCCCCCCACCACGCGATCGCGCGATTGAAATCGAGCGAATCAATCGGCCTCCGACCGCTCGATCGCGCAGGCCAACCCCCTCCCGCCGCCGAGTCGGTCGACCCCAGCCGATCGATCACCGCCGACAACTCCGCCCCCGTTCGAACCACCCGCGCCTGAGGATCCGCCAGCAATCGCTCGAGCGTAATCCTTCCATAATAAGGCATACATAACAAATGCAAACCCGTCGCCTGGTCGGTCAAATACGAATGGATCGGCACGATGTTTGTATGTTGAAGCCTAGCCAACAGTTGCGGCTCGCTCGAACCCCGCCGCGAAACCTTGAGCGCCACCGGACGATCCGCGAGCCGCCGCTCCTCGCCGCGATACACCCGAGCGAACGAACCGCGCCCAAGCTCTTCGACGAGCCGAAAGCCGCCGATCGTCTGCCCGGCTTCGGGAAACTCGACCGCGCGCGATCGGAGCGGCGAAAACGAAGCCGATCGCAGCCAATCCGCGGTCGATCCCGGAGCGACGCCCACCAAATCGTGGATGTCGAACACCCGCCGCGCCGCGGCCGCGATCGACGGAAAACGTTGTTCATATTCCAACCGCTGAACTTGCTCGCCCCGCTCCTCGCGCAGACAATATTCCTCGTATACGAGCGCCGTCAGCGTTTCCCCCTCGATCTCGGGATGACGCGATCGGAGCGATTCCACCCGAAAACCGGGATCGGTCTCAAACCGCAACGCCAATTCCACACGTAAAAGAGCTAAAAGCGCCGGCGATCGTTGAGAGACGTCGCGAGGTAAAAATTCTTCGATCCGCGGGGGATCGAGCGGGTTCGATCGCCACGCCGTTTCGAACCGCACCGTAAGCCGACCAAGCTCGGGCGATTCGGCGGCCTCCCAGGTTCGCCCCAGTGAAATGCTCGGCGTCATTCCGTCGATTCCTCGTCGATTCCCACTCGACGCCGTAAATCCTCCAGCACCCGCTGGACCGTCCGCTCGCTTATCCCTAGCCGATCGCCGATCTCGCGGCTCGAAAGCCCCTCGGCTTTCAAATCGAGAACGTCGCGCCGGCTCTCGGGAACCAGTTCGCGAAGCCGACCGAACGCCTCTCGCGCCTCGGCGATCTGGCTCGGCGTCTCGATCTCGGCCGCAACGTCGCGCGGCGCGTTACCACCCGACCAGATCGGCTCCTCGCGCGACATGTCCTGCTTCTGACTCGCCGCGCGACGGTATTCGTCGATCACTTTATTCTTCGCGGCGCGAGCCAAAAAGGCGACAAGATGCCTCGGCTCCTGAAAATCCGCGGGCCCGGTCCGAACCCGATGAAAAAAACTCCCCCACACGCTCTGAAGAAAATCGAGCGAATCAAACCGCGATCGCAACAGCCTCGGCAGTTGACGTCGCACCACCAACCGAACCTCGGCCTCGTATCGCCGCAACAACTCGCGCGCGGCGTCTTCGTCTCCCTCGTGAATCCGAGACAAGAGAGACGTCAAATCGCCCGCCGATTCCGATCTCCGCTCGATATCCACGAAATCCCTCCCGCTCGAGCCCGACCCTTACGCCGCGCCCTCGACGCTCCATGCGAAACCCGTTCACGCTCATCCAAGCCTAACCTCGCTTCCGCAGAATTGGCAAGCCGATCAAATCGATACCCGTCGAAAAGTAAACGACCTCAAAAACCGCTCGACTCCCCCCCTATCATTCGCGAATCGACCGATCGACACGACTTTCAACCCTCAAACGCCGAATCCGCTTGAAGCGACCGACGAACCCGATTCACGTATTCATGAACCGATCGCGCCGGAATCGGCAGCCGATACCGAGCCGTACAAGCCATTATTATATTAATAGATGACTGCAAATTTACTTTATGACCAATCGATACATATACCGGCTTGCATTTGGGTCGGGTGCGCACCGCGGCGCCGATCGTCTCGCCGTGATCGACGAGCGAAGTCCAATCGCCTCGGTTCGGTCCGGGCTCGCTGTATTCGCCGATCAAGCGGGTCTTGGCGCAGCCGATCGTCGGCGCGTCGAGCCAAAGACCCAAATGGCTCGCGATCCCCAACCTCCTGGGATGAGCGATCCCCTGACCGTCGCACAGCACAAGATCGGGCTTGATCGTCAATCGCTCATATGCTTCCAGAACAAGCGGAAGCTCGCGAAACGAAAGAAGACCGGGAACATAGGGAAAAGAGACGCGACCGTGCGCCCAAGCCCGATCAATCGGAGCGAGCGTTTTGGCGTCACAAACGACGACTCCAGCCGTCAGCTCCGACCCGTGCCATTCGGACGAAACGTCGATCGCGCCGATCGTTCGCGGAGCGATCGGGTGAAAGCTCGTATCCACCCGCGCGGCAAGGGTTTGTTGCAAGATCCGCGCCTCTTTGGGAGCGAGGTTCCAGTCGTGGAGAGGAATCATCGGAATCGCTCGCTCGCGTTCGGTCGCAATCGTTCCATCGCTGTCAAAGTCGTTTCAAAGCGACCCGATTCAACCGCCTCGCTGGATAAAAGCATCATGCACACACAAATCGATCAGAATGAATTAAGATTAAGATGGGACACGATCCGTCCGGAACGCGAGTTTCGGTCTGGGTCGGCCCGATCGTCGATTCGCGCGATCTTCAATATCGGCGCGGGTTCGGTGGTGGATAACCCTCGCGCCGATTTCGGATCGCTAGCCGCCGAGGCCTCTGATGACCTCGGCGGCTCGTTCGGCGTCGCCGCGGGTGCAATCGAGATGCGTGCACGCGCGGAGCGTTTGCGGCCCGAGGGCGCTCACCAGCACACCCCGTTCGCGCAGTTTCGCCGCGATCGCGGGAGCGGTTCCAAACGATCGATCGATTTCGATCCAAACGAGGTTCGTTTCAACCGCGCCCGATTCGAGCCGCAAGCCGTCCGTGTTTTCGACGGCTTCGGCGAGGATCTTCGCGTTCGCATGATCGTCCGCGAGGCGATCGACGTTGTGTTCGAGCGCGTGAAGCGCCGCGGCGGCTAAAACCCCGGCCTGCCGCATCCCGCCTCCAAGCAGTTTCCGCAACCGATGCGCACGCTTGATCAGGTCCGCGGTTCCCGCGAGCGCCGACCCCACGGGCGCTCCCAAGCCCTTGGAAAAACAGATCGAAACCGAATCGAACAGGCTTCCCCATTGCGAAGCATGGATTCGGGTCGCGACGACGGCGTTCATCAGCCTCGCTCCGTCGAGATGCATCGCGAGCGCGTTCGATCGCGCCCATTTGGCGATCCGCGCGATCTCGTCGTAAGCGTGAACTTTGCCGCCGCGGCGATTGTGCGTGTTTTCCAGGCATACGAGCCGCGTACGGGCGTAATGCGCGTCGTCGGGACGGATTTTTCCGATCAGATCATCAACATGCAAAAGCGAGCCGGCGGGTTCGACTCCGCGGGTGGTGACTCCCCATAACCGCGCGATCCCTCCGCCTTCCCACACATAAACATGAGATGTTGGATCGCAGATGAGTTCGTCTCCCGCCTCGGCGTGAGCGCCGATCGCGATCTGATTCGCCATCGTTCCGGTGGGGGTGAAGATCGCGGCTTCTTTACCCAGGAGTTCGGCGACACGGCGTTCGAGCGCGATGACGGTCGGGTCTTCGCGGTAGACGTCGTCGCCGACCTCGGCTTCGGCGATCGCCTTCCGCATCGCCGCGGAGGGCTTGGTGACGGTATCGGATCGGAGATCGATCAAGCGCCTGGTCATGACGACTTCGCCTGAAAAAATGAGGCGGGGTTGAGAAGATTCCATCCTAAATCGAGCCGATTCGAAATGCAAACCCGTCGGAAATCACCTCGTTTGAACGCGAACGCATCCTCCGCCAAGCGAAGCTGTTGACAAAAATCGACACGCGATCGGCTCGAATCGATCGCCGATGCTTTATTTAACCGTTTATCCGGGGAGTTAACGAATTGAATTTCATTACATCGTCGATCCCTCCATGCTTAATTAAACAGCCGCTTGAATTTCGTATTTCGTTCGGATCAACCTCTTGAATCATTAAGAGACGCGAGCTATTTTATGTCGATCGTGCTTGGATCGATGGCGGGAGTCACCCACCCCGCCGTCGTTAATCGATCGAGGCGCGAGATTTCGGTGGAATGGGAATCTTTGTGGATTCTGCGACGCTCGTCGTCGCACGCCCGGTCAAGCGTAACGTCGCGAATATTGACTATCACACCTATTGATATCAATAGGTTGTTGTCTTCATTCGACGCGGCTTCGCGGTCGGGTGGGTTGCGCGCATCGCGGTCGCCGTTTCGTTTTATCGACACGCGAGTGATTCGATCAAACGTTCGTCACCGCGGATACTTTTCTGAAGTATCATGCGTGAGATCGCCGGGCGCGATGTTCGGAATCTCACGATTCCCTGAAGTCTCACACGTTTTACACCTGGGAGAATCAAACAGATGATTCGATATGTTCGCAAGGCTAGCGGATTGGTCGTCGTTTTGGCGGCGATTTCCTCGATCGCTTACGCGGTTCCGCCTCCTCCCGCGACCCCCGAGATCGACCCCGGTTCGATGCTCAGCGCGCTCACGCTTTTAAGCGGCGGCTTGTTGCTCATCACCGATCGTCGCAAAAGCAAAAAAGCCTAATCGTCGGTCGATCGGCCGAGGGCTCGGACGACACCCGTCGTTCGAGCTCGATCGATTGGATCGTTAACCGGAACAGCCGCTCATCTCGGCCGGAATGTCGAACCGCTTGATCGACTCTCACACTCGAGAGTTTTGATCGCGGTGCGCGCCTCGGCGGGAAGAGAGTAACCGCGATTTCACGCGGAAATTTCGCGGTGCGCGCCTTCGTGGATACTTCACGGTGCGCGCCTTCGTGGATACTTCACGGTGCGCGCCTTCGTGGATACTTCACGGTGCGCGCCTTCGTGGATATTTCGCGGTGCGCGCCTTAATCACTATCGGATTCTTATAGATTGAGTTTATAGAATGTCGATCAGTATGACCGCTCCTAAGTTTCGATCCGAATCGATTAAAAGCGCGATCCGCTCGTGGGGATTGTACGCCGTTCCGATCGTCGAATTCGCCGCGATCGCGTTCGGTCGCGATCTCGCCGTCGTTTCACGTCGATTCGACTATTATCGAGTTTTGCTCGCGGGATCGCGTCACCTCTTCGAACTCGCCGCCGCGGTGTTGATCGTCTCTCTCCTCGTTCAAAAGCGACGCGCGTTCGCTCGTAGCGAGGTGAAATCCGCCGCGGCGTTCCCCGGTCGCTTCCTCCTCGCGGCGCACTTACTCGCGTTCGCGGCGTTCTGGATCTTGACGATCGTTCTCTTCGGTTCGTCCCGGGCGCGGTTGCAATCGCCCGGAATTTGGCTCTTAACTTGGAGCGTCTGCGGCGGAGCGATGATCGCGACGTGGGCGCTTCGCGCCTTCCCGAGCGTTTGGAGGTCTCCCGCGGTACGAGGAATTCTGGAATCGATCGCGATCGGCGTCGCCGTCGCGACGCTCGCGGCTTCGGCGGGATGGCTGACGGCTCAATTCTGGCGGTCGACCGCGGCCTCGACCCTCGCGATCGTCGACCAAATCCTTCGGCTCTTCGATCCCGCGCCCGTCCGCGACGCGAGTCGTTACATCATCGGAACTTCAAAATTTCAAGTATTTATCGCTCCGGGATGTTCGGGATACGAGGGAATCGGATTATCGTTCGTTTTTCTGCTCGTATACTTATGGTTATATCGCGACGAGCTCCGATTTCCGCGATCGCTCCTTCTTTTTCCGATCGCCGCGGTTCTCGTTTGGTGCTTAAACGCGGTTCGGATCGCGGCGCTCATCCTCATCGGCGATCGCTTCTCCCCCTCGATCGCGCTCGGCGGGTTCCATTCGCAGGCGGGTTGGCTGACGTTCAACGCGATTTGCCTCGGCCTCGCGATCGTCACGCATCGGTCGAGCTGGTTTCGAACCGAACGCGCGATCGATTCGGCGCCGATCCGATCCGAATGGAATCCCGCCGCGGCGCATCTCGCGCCGCTCCTCGCGCTCGTCGCGACGACGATGATCACCGCGGCGGTTTCTTCCGGCTTCGACGCGTTCTATCCGGTCCGATTCGCCGCGGTTTTAATAGCCGTCTGTTTATGTCGATCGAATCGAGCGATCGGCCGAATTCAATGGTCTTGGTATGCGGTTTTGATCGGCGCCGCGGTGTACGCGATCTGGATCGCGCTGGAACCGAGCGGCGGATCGAATCTCTCCCCTCTCCCCGCGGCGTGGCCGCGATACGCGGCGATCGGTTGGATCGCGTTCCGCGTGCTGGGATCGGTCGTCACCGTGCCGATCGCCGAGGAACTCGCGTTTCGAGGCTTCTTGATTCGTCGCCTGATCGATTCCGATTTTGAATCGGTCCCCGCGGGAAAGTTAACCCCGTATTCGCTCGTGATTTCATCCGTTCTTTTCGGTTTGCTCCACGGTCGATGGACCGCGGGAATCGTCGCGGGGGGGGCGTACGCCCTCGTCTACCGCCGTCGCGGCAAGATCGGCGACGCCGTCCTGGCGCACGCCGTATCCAACGCCTTGATCGCGGCGCAGGTGCTGCTCATGGGCGATTGGAGGCTTTGGTCATGATCACCCAATAATATCTTCATGATCCGGGGCCGTTCGGTTCTCGTTCTCAACGTTTTTTCACCCTAAGAATCAGAGGTCGCTTCTATGAGAATTCCGACATTGAACCTTCGATCGAACCGCGTCCGCAACGTTTCGCGGACCGCCGGAACGAGGTCGAAACGGACGTTTCAGGCCGAGATCGATCGGCTTGAAGACCGCCGATTGCTCGCCGCGGGGCTGTTCCTTCAGGGAACGGCGTTCGTCGATACGAGCGCGAACGCCAATCATACGCTTACGTCTTCCGATCCTTATCTCGCGGGAGCGACGATCAATCTCCTCGCCTCCGACGACAAGACCGTTCTCGCGTCGACGACGACCGATTCCAACGGTTATTATCTGTTCAACGACTCGAACGTTTCGGGAGGGCTCTCCGCCGGAACGTATTACCTTCAGGAGATCCCGCCGACGGGTTATTCCGCCGACGGAACCCAGATCCAATCCCAGCTCAACCCCGCGACACAAACCGCGAACGACACGATCGAGGTGACGCTCCAAGATCCGTCCACGGTCACCGTCGGGATCAACATCAGTCAATTCTTCCAACTAAATAAGTACAACGTTCTCACGTATACCGAAGGGGGTGTTTCCAACGAGGGGTCGATCGGTCAGATTCCCGCGACCGTGACGGGGGGATCGACCACGATGCCCAGCTTCTACACGTTCTGCGTGAACGCGCTTGAAGATCTGAGCCAGGGTCAGAACAGCTTCCCCGCCGCCCAACAACCGCTTTCACAGCTTTCCGGAGCGAGCGGTGAGATCGGTTACTTGTTCAATCATTACGCGAATCAATCCCTCACCGCGGATCAGGCGGGAGGATTGCAGTTGGCGATCTGGTCGCTCGAATACGGCTCGTCGCTCCAACTTACCGGTCCGGTTTCGCCGTACACGTCGCAAACCGATTATAACTCAATGTTGAGTTACGAGAGCCAATACCTCGCCGACGCCGCCGGAAAGAGCGAATCGGCGATCTTCCTCCAGGCGACGATCCCCAATCCCACAAACGCATACGGTTATCAAGACGTCCTCGCAACCGGAAGTTACGATTTCGGCAACGTCCAAAACGCCACCCTCTCGGGGAACGTCTACTGCGACGACACCAACAGCGGCGTCCTCTCCGCGGGCGACGAGGGATTGAGCGCCGTCCCCGTCACGATCACCGGAACCACAACCTACGGCTCGTCGGTGAACGTCACCACCAACACCGACGTCAATGGAAACTTCTCGCAATCGCTTCCTCCGGGAACGTACACGATCGCGGTCTCGACCCCGACGGGAGATTTCGCGGGCAAGGCGACCGTCGGCTCGGACGCGTCCGGAACCGACGGAACCGTCGACTCGACAAATCTCGATCAGGTCGATAACGTCGTCTTAACCCAGGGAGATTCGGCTTCGGGCTACAACTTCGCCCTCCTCCAACCGACCTCGCTCGCGGGAAGCGTGACGAACAACGTCACCAACGCGGGGATCTCGGGCGTCACCCTCACCCTCACCGGAACCAACGACCTCGGACAAACGATCGACCAAACGACCGTCACCGATTCCAACGGCAATTACTCGTTCTCTGGACTGAGAATGGGTACATATGTTATTACTGAAACGCTCCCCGCGGGCTATTTCCAGGGCACGAACACCCCCGGAAGCGTGAACGGGACGACCGACGGAAGCGACGTTTCGGGACAGAACGCGATCGGTTCGATCAGCGTCGACTTCTGCTCGGCGGGAACGGGCTACGCGTTCGCGAACACCCCGGCGTCTTCGATCAGCGGAGTTAAATATCTCGATTCGCTGGGTGAAGGCTTCAACGATCCCTCGGCCGATCTCACCCCGCTCGGCGGCGTGACGATCAACCTTTATTCCAATTCGGGATTGACGAATCTGATCGCGACGACGACGACGAACGCGACGACGGGAGCTTATTCGTTCACCGATCTCGCCCCGGGGACGTATTATGTCGCCGAGTCGGTTCCCGCGGGTTACGTGATGACCGACGGCCCCGCGAACCGGGTCGATTACACCGTGACGACGACCGCCGGCGAGAACGTGACGAACGAGAACTTCGCCGATTATCAGAAGTGCAATCCCTCGACCGAGCTGACGAATGTTTATTATGTAATTAACAATTGCAAGACCGTCACCAACCTGCGCGGCGCCGTGAATCCCGGCGACACCGTGACCGCGTATTTCACGGTCGACGCGGGGGTGACCGATCAGTATACGCTCGTCAGCTACAACGCCCCCGACGCTTATTTCAACGCCAACGACGCCTCTCAACAAACGATCTATCAGCAAGCGACGGGAACGTTCACGGGAGGAGCGAACGGGACGACGTATCACCTCACCGTCACCGTCCCCAACGCCGACTTCCAGGTCGATTTTGTTTGCGGCGCCGCGATTAACTTTGGAACTCCAGGAAGCAACCAGTTCTACACGCCTCAGGGACGGTTGATCAGCGCCGATAACAACGGACCGTCGGCGTGCAACGGCGTGTCGTCGAGCGTCACCGGCTTCGTTTACGTGAACGAAGATAACAGCGGAACGTTCGATCAAAACAACGTCGGCCTTCCCGGAGTTAAAGTGACCCTCTCGGGCTACGATACAAACGGCGATTTCATCAAGGAAAGCGTCGTCACCACGTCCGACGGATCGTACACGTTCACGAATCTTCCCGCCGGCACGTATCAACTGACCGAATGCGTCCCATGCGGTTTCATGCCTTCGACCGATAACGTCGGCACGGTGAACGGATCGACCGACGGAAAATTCTCGGCGTGCGATCAGGCGATCGAACAGATCGTCCTCACGGGCTGTAACGACGGAATCAATTACGATCTCGGCGTGATCGGCAATTGCGTTTCGTGCGGCGACACCGCGACGATCGGCTTCTGGCAAAACCAGAACGGCCAGGCGATCATCAACAACCTCAACGGCGGATCGACGGCGACGAACCTCGGTAATTGGCTCGCGACGACGCTTCCCCATATCTTCGGAGCGAGCGCGACCAACACCGCCGACAACCTGGCGGGGATGACGAACGCGCAGGTGGCTTCGTTCTATAAGAACACGCTTTTCAAAGCCGATAAGAATACGGCACAAATTTTCACGACCGCGGTTTCGGTTTATGTAACCGATTCGCTGCTCAACAACACGACCTCGGGCCAGAACCTGGCGACTCAGTACGGGTTTAACGTCGATTTGCCGGGCTCGGGCGCGGCGACTTTCAACATCGGCAATAACGGAGACGCGTTCGGTTTGTCGAACGGGTCGACGACGACTCTCTTCCAACTCCTCCTCACCGCCGATCAACAAGCTTCGCAGGGCACGCTCTCGCAGGCCGCTTACAGCGTTTTTGATACCGTTAACAACCAGGGCGACCTTTGCGGATCGAGCGGCGGCGGTTGCGACAACAACGGCGGCGGCGATAACGGACCCGGATGCGGACAGAACGGCCCCGGAGGTCCAAGCGGAGGTCAAGGTAACCCTGGTGGTCCAAGCGGCGGACAAGGTAACCCCGGAGGTCCAAGCGGCGGACAAGGAGGACCCGGAGGCGGTCAAGGTGGTCCAAGCGGCGGACAAGGAGGACCCGGAGGCGGTCAAGGTGGTCCAAGCGGCGGACAAGGTAATCCTGGTGGTCCAAACGGCGGACAAGGTAACCCCGGAGGTCCCGGCTGCGGTCAGGGAGGCTCGGGTGGTCCCGGCGGCGGTCAGGGTGGTCAAGGTGGTCCCGGAGGCGGACAGGGTGGTCAAGGTGGTCCCGGAGGCGGACAGGGTGGTCAAGGCGGTCCCGGCGGCGGACAGGGCGGTCAAGGCGGCGGACAAGGCGGATCAGGAGGTCCCGGCTGCGGTCAGGGAGGCTCGGGCGGTCAAGGCGGCGGACAAGGCGGTTCAGGTGGTCCCGGCTGCGGTCAAGGAGGCTCGGGCGGACAAGGCGGCGGTCAAGGCGGCGGACAAGGCGGTTCCGGTTGCGGGTCGGGAGGCCAGGGAGGCGGCTGGGGATATCAGGGAGGGGGTTGGTAAGGCCAGGGAGGCGGATCGAGTGGTTTGAAATCCCTGATTTTCAACGCTTCAACCGCATCAAAACGACCGGGTTCGAGTTTCATACTCGGGCCCGGCGTTTTTTTTCTCTGAAGTGCGTTTATCCGAAAAGAATTTCAAGGATTCAGCGGGATTTCTAGGCGGATCCAAAATCACGCCGGCGAACCTCGGGCGATGCGTTTGCAAATAATTTATATTTAACAATTTATTACTTATTTGAACAGTTGATTGATTTAGAGTCTCGGCCGGCGATTCTCCCGCACGATCCGTGGATCGTCCGTTCAACTTCGAGATCCATGATCATCTTAATGATATATAAAAATTTATCTACAGGAAACTTCAAGCGCACCGACGCGGCTGGAACGACAAAAGCCGATTGATACGACGATCGCCGAAGGAGTTACGCTTCGCTCTCGATCGAATCGCGTTCGGTTCCTGTTTGAGGTGATTCGATTCCGATCGTGGTCGCTCCCGAACGCCGTACCCGGTGCGGCTTTTTCTTTCTCGCTCGCTTGATTATACATAAATTAAACCGAAAACCGCTGATCATGGCGTTTTGAACCGTTCGATTGTTGCGAAAAAACAACGTCTCGCAGCGTTTCGGTTCGCTTGGTTTGGAATGCACGCTTTTCGTTCGGTTGGGTATTGAATCGCTGAAACACGCACGTTACGATTCACACGTTCGGCTGGATGAAGGCGTGCTCCACCCGGTGCGCTTTCCCTCCACGGTGGAGGAACTAGAGAAATCATCACGTCGTTAAGAACGTGGTGGAGGAACTAGAGAAATCATCACGTCGTGATCGTTTCACCCGCGATCACGCGTGAAATGATCGATCTCCATTTTTGGGGGTCGAAATCACCCGGGAATCACAAAAGGCTAAGGACAGAAACACATGAACTCACACTTCTTGATCTTCAACGCGCCGACCGAGCGCGTCGCGGATCGATTCTTACGCGATCGGAAACGAACGCCGAACCGAATCTTCCGCCGATTGATTTCGGCGGGATCATTTGCGGTGTTATCAGCACTTTTAATCGCCTTCGCATCGATCGACTCAAAGGCCGATCAGATCTACACGTTCACAGGTTCGGGAACGGTCGGTGAAACGGGAAACACCGATTCCGCCAAGGCTACATTCGACATCGCGGCGAGCGGATTGCTGACGATCACGCTCCAAAACACGACCGTCGGCGGAACACTTTCGCACGGCGATCTTTTAAATTCGATCGTCTTCAGCCTGGCGAATCCCACGCCGACTGGGATCACACTCAATAAGATTTCATTGGGCGCCGGTAGCGAACAGATCGAAGTTTCCGGGTCCGGGAAGAACATTACAGTCGACAAATCGACCGTAGCGCCCGGCAAATCGACCTGGACGACCCAGTTCAACGGTCTAACCCAGAACAAAGTCACCTACGGGTTCGGACTTTCAGATATCGGCCAAAACGGAATTTTTCAGAATCCCACAGGTGGTGCGGGTGGAAAAAACGGCATTGCCGCCGCGGGAACGAACTTCGCCCAGTCTGATTTTAAAGAACCTTCACCTTTTTATTCGGATACGTTGGTTTTTCAGGTTCAACTCGCGGGAGTTGGAAATGGAATGCCCACGGTTACAGATGCCGGGTTTATCTTCGGCACGAACGGCACAGGCTCGACAGGAGGGTTCGTTCCGGCGGTATCCGTTCCCGAACCGACCTCGCTCGCCCTCGCGGCGATCGGCATGGGATGCGCCGGAGGCGTTCGAGCCCTCCGTCGTAAAAAGATCCTTGCTTAATCGCATGTTGATCTTCGCGTGAACTCGAGAACGATCGAAATATCGAGGACCGGGCGCAAAGCTCGGTCCTCATTTTTTTCCCCCGATTCGCCGATCTGGTTGAGGAAATCGGCCGAACCCGCGGCTAGAATGGTCGCGTCTCCTTAAACGAGGAACGTGCGACCCAACCATGGCTAAAATTCTCAATATGCGATTGATCGATTGCGCGTCGGGCGACGCGCGAGAACGCCTCCGCGACCTGAGGGCTCGTTTGAGCCCCGCGGGGAACGTCGTCAGCGAAAACGGCCGCGCCAAAACCTTCGCGGTCTTCGGCGAGGCTTTATCCCCCCAGCAGGTCGTCGAACGCATCCTCAACGACGTCCAAAACCGCGGCCTCGAAGCCGTTCTCGAATACACCGCCAAGCTCGACGGAGCGACTCTCGATCGCGACCGCGTTCGCGTTTCGCCCGCCGAATTCCAGGAGGCTTACCGCTCGGCGAGCCCCGAATATCTCGCCACAATCCGCCGCGTACGCGAAAACATCAGGCTCTTTCAATCCGGGATCCTTCATCGCGACGCATACTTATGCCCCGAATCGGGCTGTTCGCTTTCGCTCCGTTATCGCCCGCTCCGACGTGTCGGCGTGTGCGTACCTGGAGGCGCCGCGGCGTATCCTTCGTCGCTCCTGATGACGGTCGTCCCCGCGCAGGCCGCGGGGGTCGAGCAAATCGCCGTCGTCGTCCCTCCCACGCGATACGGCGGCTTCAACGCCGACCTGCTCGCGGCGTGCCGCGTTCTCGGAATCGACGAGGTTTACCGAATCGGCGGCGCGCAGGCGATCGCGGCGCTCGCTTACGGAGTCGAGGGAATCGAACCCGTCGATAAGATCGTCGGCCCCGGCAATCTCTTCGTCGCGCTCGCCAAACGTCACGTTTACGGACAAGTCGATATCGATAGCATCGCGGGTCCGAGCGAGGTCGTCGTGATCGCCGACGAAACCGCGGTCCCGGCCTTCCTCGCGTCCGATCTGATCAGCCAGGCCGAGCATTCCCCCGGAGCGAGCGTGCTCGTCACCTGGATTCCCGAGCTGATCGATCGCGTGAACGAGGCGATCGACGATCAACTTTCGATCCTGAGCCGCGGCGATCTCGCCCGCGACAGTTTAGAGCGATTCGGCGCGTTCATATTAACGCGCGATCGAGACGAGGCGATCGCGCTCACGAACGAGATCGCGCCCGAACATCTGCATATATCGACATCGGATCCGATGGAACTCGCCGATCGGCTGACGAACGCGGGGGCGATTTTCCTCGGGCATCACACGCCGGTGGCCGCGGGGGATTACGCCGCGGGGCCCTCGCACGTGTTGCCGACGGGGGGGACGGCGCGGTGGGCGTCGGGGCTTTCGGCGAACGACTTTCTCAAACGCACGAGCATGATCTGGCTGAGCCGCGACGGCCTCGAGCGGCTCGCCCCCGATATCCGTCGTCTCGCCGACGTCGAGGGGCTCTCGGCGCACCGGTACAGCGTCGACGTGAGGCTCGCCGCCAAAGAGGATCGAGAAAACGAGATATGAGCCGTTACTTTCAACCGCATATCGCGCGGATGGCGGGCTACGCTCCCGGCGAACAGCCGCGAGGGGGCGAATTTATCAAGCTCAACACGAATGAAAATCCGTATCCTCCCTCGCCGCGGGTGATCGAGGCGATCGCGTGCGCCGCGGGGGATCGGCTGCGGCTTTATCCCGATCCACTCGGTACCGCGTTTCGCGAGGTCGCCGCGCGAAGGCACGGGGTCGATCCGTCGATGATCCTCGCCGGAAACGGTTCGGACGACTTGTTGACGATCGTCACGCGGGCTTTCGTCGGACCTGGAGACTTGGTCGTCGCGCCGACGCCGAGTTATATCTTGTACAAAACGCTCGCCGAGCTCCAAAACGCTCGGATCGTCTTGGTTCCGTTTGAGCCCGATTGGACGCTGAAAGCCGATCGTTTCGCGGTTAAGGACGCCAAGCTCGCTTTTCTGGCGAATCCGAACAGTCCCTCGGGAACGTCGCTTCGGCCCGAAAGCGTGAGCGAACTCGCGAAAAAGCTCGAGTGTCCTCTCATTGTCGACGAGGCGTATGTCGATTTCGCCGATTGGGATTGCGTCGGGCTTGTGCGCGACCACCCCAACGTGATCGTCACGCGCAGTTTAAGCAAGGGATCGGGGCTCGCGGGGCTTCGGTTCGGTTATCTGATCGCCGCGAGCGAGATCGTTTCGGGTTTGATCAAGGTTAAAGATTCTTATAATTGCGATTCATTAAGCTTGGCGGGCGCCGCCGCGGCTTTGCTCGATGTCGAATACGCCGCCGGCGTGCGAGCGAAGGTTTTGAAAACGAGAGCAAGGCTTACCGACGCGATGCGCGGGTTGGGTTATCGGGTTCCCGACAGCCGAGCGAATTTCGTCTGGTGCCTCGGCGGCCCTCCCGCGGCGTCGGTTTACGATGCGCTCAAATCGCGCGGTATTTTGGTTCGATTGATGCGTTACGAGGGATATGACGACGGTTTAAGGATCACCGTGGGGACCGATCAAGAGATCGATCGGTTGCTTGAGGAATTGGACAAGATTATCAAACAGTTTAGATAAATGGCGGGAGGGCATGGGAATCGAACCCACCAGCGACCGCTTTCGCGACCGCTCACCGGTTTTGAAGACCGGGGCCGGCGCCAGCCGAACACGCACTCCCGTCGAAATCCATCGACGATTATTCACGATGAAACCGCGCGGGTCAATGATGATGATCGATTCGCGACGGCGAAATCGAACCGATGCGCCGACCGAGCCCGCGGTTCGGCGTGAAAAGAATCATAAAGATGAATGCTTACGGGAGGGCGAGGCGCCGACCGAGCCTCGTTTGTATCAACGAATCAATCGAAGACGGCTCACCAGGAGGTTCGCCCTCCCAGAACTGTAAGACCCGCCGGATGTGTTCGTCCTCGAATAAGATCAACCGCCGAGGATCGCGTTTTCCGGGAGGGCGAGGCGTCGACCGAGCCGGCGTTTCGGAAGTATTGGAATTACATCGGAGATTGATTCCGGGAGGGCGAGGCGTCGGCCGAGCCGGCGTTTGTCAACATCAACAAATAAAAGACGGCTCACCAGGAGGTTCGCCCTCCCAGAAGATTTCGCCGAGCCATTCCGGTTCGCCAATCCACGTGATTCCAGCCCCAGTAAAGTCGATTCCGGGAGGGCGAGGCGCCGACCGAGCCG
>JAJYWB010000021.1 GCA_021791715.1 Planctomycetota bacterium
TCGCGCCGAATTGTTACTGTTTGGGGGGGCGAACCTCCTGGTGAGCCTCTTATCGAAAACTCCGTCGAAGAGGCCTTTTATTTGTCAATAATCGCAAACATCATAATTCGGCTCACCCGGAGGTTCGCCCTCCCATTTTCGGATTCGACGGCTGATCACGCCAAAGATGCGGTTTTCTTTCCAGTAAGAATAATATTAGAGGCCGAGAGCGGGCGCGTCGCTCGTCGTCATTTACGCTTGCGACGTCGCTCGGATCGACGAGAGCCGATTTCGCTCGCGAGGTTGAGACGCTATGCTTTGTGCTCTTCGGTTCCAGGGTGTTTCAGGTTCGATCGCATGGAGTCTCTCGCGGTGAATGGAGAACGGAACTTACGCGTGTTGTTGGCGACTTCATTTCCCGTGCCTGGAGAATACGACGGGACGGCGATGCTGCCGATCAAGATCCTCCGCGCGCTCAAAACACGCGGAGTCGAACCGATCCTGGCGCACCTCCGCGCCAGGCCTCCCTGGGGACCGATCGAACGGACCGAATTCGAAGGAACTCCTTCGTTCACGCTCCCTCCGTCGGCTTGGATATCGGGGCTCAAACGGATCCATGATGAATTTCCTTTTGATATCGTTCACGCGCAGCATCACGGGGGGGCGAATCGCGCGCAATTCGCGTGTCGAAAATATCGCCGGCCGATGATTTACGAGATCCATTCTCTGCTCGGGGAGGAGGTCGAACGCGAGAAGCTCGGGAGGGGGCTCGCGTTTCGGGTGAACGTTATGCTCGAACGGTGGGCTTGCCGAACCGCCAAGGAGGTGATCGTTCTGGGAGAACTCGTGAAACGAGTGTGCGTCGAAGAAAAAGGGATCCCCGCCGAACGCGTTCACGTGATTTATCCGGGAATCGATTTGTCAGAATATGAACATTCAGATAATCGTTCGATCGCGATTCCGGGAATCGAATCGCATCATAAAGTATTTATGTACATTGGAAGCATCGTTCATCCGAATCAAGGGGTTCCGCTTTTGATCGACGCGGCGACGCGGGTGTTCGACGCGATTCCGGACGCTCGGTGCGTACTGACGGGAGGGCCCGAGGAGGCCGGCGAGGGATATCGCCAAAAGCTCGGTCGCCACGGCGATAAACTGATCGTGCTGGCGGGGCGCAAGCCAGACGAGGTCGTCGGCCTTTCGCGTCGAGCCGACGTCCTCGTGCATCCCCGGCTCGAATGTCGCGAGAACTACTCGGTTCAAAGCAAAATCGCGGTTTATCTCGCCGCCGGCAGGCCGATCGTCGCGACCGATTTCGCCGATTACAAGACGATCCTCGGCGATTCGGGAGCGGGACGATTGTGCAAGGCCGAGCCGGGATCGATCGCCGAAGCGATCATCGACGTGCTCGAACATCCCGAACTCGCCCAAAAATTAGCCGCGAACACCGCGCCCGTCGCGCGCGAGCTTTTCGGCATGGATCGAAATATCGATCGATACCTTGATGTTTATCGTAAAGCGCTCGCGCAAAACGCATAATGATTCGCATGATCTTTGATTCGTCGGATCGGGTTCGATCGAACTCCGATTGAGCCGATCGGTCATTAATCCGTTGATTCCGCGGTCAGGCCGAAGCTTTGGCCGCTCCTCGGTCGAGGAATTTGGTCGCGGCGTGCATGATCGATTCCTCGTTCGCTTCCTCCCTCGAAAGGACCGCGGTGAGCCGGCCTTCGCACAAAACGAGGATTCGATCCGAGACCGCGAGCAGTTCGGGGAGTTCGCTCGAAGCGAACAGGACGCTCATCCCCTCGGCCGCGAGCAATCTCATCAAAGCATGAATTTCGGCTTTGGCGCCGATATCGATCCCCCGCGTCGGTTCGTCGAGAAGGAGGACTTTGGGGTTGATCAGCAGCCATCTCGCGAGGATGCACTTTTGTTGATTTCCTCCCGAGAGGCTCGTGATCGCCGCCGATCGTCCCGCGGTTTTGATTGAGAGTCTCTTGATCGATTCGTCGACCGCTTTTTTTTCGGCCTTGCGATCGACGAGTCCGAGTTTGGTGAGATCGAGAAGTTTGCGAATCGTGATGTTTTCTGCGACCGTCATCTTATCGAACAAACCGAGCGCCTTGCGATCCTCGGTGACGAGCGCGATCCCCGCCTTGATCGCCTCGGTCGGATCGTGAAATAAAACGTTTTTGCCGTCGAGTTCGATCGTTCCCGAGGGAGTCGCGGGGCTCGCTCCGAAGAGCGCCTCGAACAGTTCGGTTCTTCCCGCGCCCAGAAGCCCGGCGATTCCCAGAACCTCGCCGCGGGCGAGCGTGAACGAGATTCCGTGGAGCGACGGTCGACCGCTTCCGCGCGGGCTATGAAGATCAAGATTCTCAACCTTCAAGATCGGTTTATCTTCTTGACTCGCCGATTTGACGACGGGAACGACGATTTCTCGTCCCACCATCCACTGCACGACGCGCGCCGGGGTCGCCTCCGCGATCGGTTCGGACGCGACGAATCGGCCGTCGCGGAGGACGGTCACTCGATCCGAAAGCGTGAACACCTCGTTCATTTTATGGGAGATATATAGGATCGTTCCTCCCGCGCCGCGGAGGTCTTTGATCACGCGGAAGAGTCGATCGACCTCGGCGTCGGAAAGCGCCGAGGTCGGCTCGTCCATGATCAAGATCGCGGCGTCGAAAGCGAGCGCCTTGGCGATCTCCACCATTTGTTGGTCGCCGATCCGCAGGTCGCCGACGTTCGCCTTGGGATTGATCGGCGTGTCGAGCCTGCGAAACAGCTCGTTCGCTCGCCGCTCCATCGCGCGATCGTCGAGCCAAACCCCGCCCCGCGTGTGCTCTCGACCCAAAAAGATGTTCGCCGCGACGGTGAGTTCGGGAATGAGATTCAATTCTTGATAAATGATTCTCACGCCCGCGTCTTCGGCGTCGCGCGGGGAACCGAAACGGACGGTTTTTCCGCCGAGCGCGATCTCCCCTTCGTAATCGACGATCGCTCCGGCGAGGATCTTCATCAGCGTGCTTTTGCCGGCGCCGTTTTCGCCGCAAATCGCGTGAACCTCGGAGCTTCGAGCCGAAAGCGAAACCCCCTCGAGCGCGTGAACGCCGCCGAAATGCTTGGTGATGTTGCGCATCTCGAGTCGAATCGATGTCTCTTCGCTCATGAATCGCTTCGCTCCGCGTCGGGATCGCCGAAGTTCGGAATCGGTCTGAAAATCGGGAAACACGCCCAAATCACTTCGCTCTCGCCTCGATCCGATCGTCGTCGGCCTCGTATTCTATACCGAGACGAGAACGACCGAAAGCGACGAACCGGCGTACAATTTTTCAAAATCACTATATATAATGATATGACGACTTCCGTCGAAGGATCGCGAGGACGGCGCTAAGCGGCTCGATCGTCGGTATAATATCGGTTTAAATCGTCGGATTCGATCGTGTCGATCGGGTCGAATCGAACCGAGGGGGAAGCGAGTCGTGCTGGAAAAGGCGGAATCGGTTGATGTCGGAGGCGCGACCCCGGCCGAAGCGGGATCGCCGTTCGAATTCATGCCGTATCATTGTCCACGATGCGGTATCGAACTCGACGATCGCGGCTCGCCGAGCGATTGCATGCTTCGGTGCCCGAATTGCGGTCGACCGAGCTCGCCTCCGTCTCAATACCGACGCCGCATCGTCACGCGAACGCGATCTTCACGGCCGGCGGCTCATCAACTCGATGAAGAAGCGGAAAAACCGAGGAAGGTCGGACCTTTGCGGGTGCTTTTGTGGATCGCGATATCGGGGTTATCGGGGGTGATCGCGGCCGCGTTTATGGCAAGTGTGTTTCAAACCGACTCGGCGATGTCGAATCTCGCGGGTTTGGTTACGTGGGTCGCGGTTTTGTCGCTGTTCGCCATTCCGCGGCGCAAGCGGCGAAAACAGCGCGATCGCGCGGTTCAAATAGCGAATCGAACCGAGCCTGAAGTTGAACGAGAAGCCGATATCGATCGATCAAAATCAAGCTCATTATGATCGATCTAACGTATCTGAATAAATGGTCGTTAATCTCGAGGGATCGCGCCGAGGCCGTTCAAGGTTATGTTATCAGGGTGTCGGAAGGGTCGCGAGAACCGCGGCAGGATCGACAAGGAGACGAATATGTCGTCGCGACGCGCGTTGATGCAGTCCAATTTGCGAGGTTTTACCAGGCGCGGCGGCAAGGTGCGCGACGTGTACGATCTGGGGGATCGGCTTGTTTTGGTGGCGACCGATCGCATCAGCGCGTTCGATTGGATTTTGCCCGCGGGGATTCCCGACAAGGGAAGGGTGTTGACCGCGCTGAGCTTATTTTGGTTCAAGCGGTTCCAGGTTCCCAATCATCTGATCGACGATCATGTCGATCGCCTGCCGAACGTGAGCGACGACGATCGTTCCGAACTCGAAGGGAGGGTGATGATCGTTAAGAAAGCTCATGTTATTCCGTTCGAATGCGTGGTTCGGGGCTATCTCGCGGGAAGCGGCTGGAAGGAATACCGCGATCATGGAACGGTATGCGGCGCCAAACTCGCTTCGGGGTTGAAAGAGAGCGACGCGATCGACCCGCCGATTTTCACCCCCGCGACAAAAGCCGAGACGGGACATGATGAAAATATATCGTTTGATCGAATGGTCGAGGTTCTCGGGTCGGAACTCGCCGAACGATTGCGTGATTTGAGCGTTCAAATTTATAGGGAAGGCGCCGAATTCGCACGATCGCGGGGTTTAATTCTCGCCGATACGAAGTTCGAGTGGGGAACCGATCTGAAAACGGGGGAATTGATGCTCGTCGACGAGGTTCTCACGCCCGACAGCTCGCGGTATTGGGACGCTTCGGGATATAAGCCGGGGGGTCCTCAACCTTCGTTCGACAAGCAGTTCGTGCGCGATTGGCTCGAGACGACGGGATGGGACAAGGCGAGCCCCCCTCCCCCGGTTCCGAGAGAGATCGTCGATCAAACGCGCAATAAGTACATTCAAGCGTATAAGATTTTAACGGGTAACGCATTTCCCTGGAGTTGAAACGTGACCGCGCTTCGGTGCATGACCGCGGGAGAATCGCACGGGCCGGCCCTGACGGCGATCGTCGAGGGGTTTCCGGCGGGAGTCGCTCTTGATACCGCTTTGATCGATTACGAATTGAAACGACGTCAAGGCGGTTACGGCCGCGGCAAGCGTCAGACGCTCGAGACCGATCGGGTGATCGTCGAATCGGGGACTTATCACGGCGTGACGACGGGCGCTCCGATCGCGCTTCGGCTTGTCAACAACGACGCCAAGCTCGAACGCTTGCTCGAACCGACCGCTCCCCGCGGCGGGCACGTCGATCTCGCGGGGTCGATCAATTATCAGACCGGGATTCGCCAGGTGCTTGAACGCGCGAGCGCCCGCGAAACCGCGATTCGTGTCGCCGCGGGGGCGCTTTGCAAAACGTTGTTGCGCGAACTAAACATTCATGTCTATGGATATGTGAGATCGTTGGGAGGGATCGACGCTCCGCCGTTATCGAGCGATCTATCGGTGCGCGACGCGAGCCCCGTGTACACGCTCAATCCCGCGGTCGATTCGGCGATCGTCGCGGCGATCGATTCCGCCAAGGAGGCCGGCGATACGCTTGGAGGGGTCGTTGAAACGATCGTCTTGAATTGTCCGATCGGTCTCGGCAGTCACGCTCAGTGGGATCGCAAGCTCGACGCGCGGATCGCGCTCGCGGTGATGAGCGTGCAGGCGATCAAAGGCGTGGAGATCGGTTTGGGGTTTGAAGCGGCGCGACGGCCGGGGTCGCACGTGATGGATCCGATCGATTTCGATCCGGCGCATTCGTCCGAAGATCGCAGGTTCGGATTTCGACGGCCGTCGAACAACGCGGGAGGGATCGAGGGAGGGACGAGCAACGGCGAGCCGATCGTCGTTCGCGCCGCGAAGAAGCCGATCAGCACGCTCGCGGCCCGCACACGGTCGGTCAATATGGAAACAAAAGCGCCTCAGCCCGCGTCTTATGAACGTTCAGACGTATGCGCCGTTCCCGCCGCGAGCGTGATCGTCGAGAACGTCGTCGCGTTCGAGATCGCCGCGGCGGTCGTCGAGAAATATGTCGGCACGAGCCTCGCGGCGATCAAAGCCGCGATGGCCGCGATCCACGAACTCGATCGAAAGCTCCTCGATGATCGAGGCGACAGAGGATCATAAACATACGCCGACGCTTTTGTGTCAACATGCAAACGTTCCCTGTTGTAAGGATTCGTCAACATATCGAAACGATTATCCGTGAGATCGGATCCCGCGGGGGTCGATCGAGGACGATTCACGGCGCCTCGGCCGAGAAAGGATTTGAAGCGTGGGGGAGCTGAATTCAAGCGAACTGACGGTGTTTTTTCTGGGATTGGCGGTGCTGTTGGGATCGGCGCGGCTATTGGGCGAGGCTGCGAGGCGGATCGGTCAGCCCGTGGTGATCGGCGAGATGATCGCGGGTCTTTTGCTCGGCCCGACGGGGCTCGGCGTGGTCGCTCCGGTGTTTCAGAAGTGGTTGTTCCCCGAACACGGGCCCGCGGCGATCAGCCTCGACGCGGTCGTCGCGCTCGCGGTCGCGCTTTTACTTTTAACGGCGGGGATGGAGGTTGATTTATCGTCGGTTTGGCGACAGGGTTCGTCGGCGCTTCTCGTCGCTCTTTCCGGGCTTTTCGGCCCGCTTTTAATCGGCGGTTTGCTCGCCTGGTTCGCCCCCGATTTTTGGGGAATGCCTCCCAGGGGAAGCCCCGTTCCGTTCGCGATCTTCTTCGGCGCGGCGCTCGCGGTCAGCGCGCTCCCGGTGATCGCCAAAGTGCTCCTCGATCTCGACCTTTTTCAAACCGATTTCGGCATGCTCGTTTTAGTTTCTTCCACGCTTAATAATCTTTTAGCATGGCTGGTATTCTCGGTCTTATTGGGAGGTCGATCGGAGGGGCATTCGCTCGGCTACACGATCGGTTTGACGGTGCTTTTCGTGACGGGAACGATGACGATCGGCCGTTGGGCCGCGGATCGATCGATGCCGTGGGTACAGGCTCATTTATCATGGCCTTCGGGGGTGCTGGGATTTTTAATGGTCGTTGGGTTGTTAAGCGCGGCGATCACGCAATGGATCGGCATTCAGGCGATTTTCGGCGCGTTCCTGGCCGGGATCGCGCTCGGCGATTCGTCGCATTTACGCGAACACACGCGTCAGATCGTACATCGGTTTGTCGAGGGGATTCTGGCGCCGATTTTCGTCGCGGCGATTGGTCTCGAGGTCAATTTCGCGTCGAATTTTCGCGTTTGGCTCGTCCTTCGCGTGCTGGCGTTGGGGATATTCGTCAAGGTGCTATCGTGCGGCCTCGCGGCTCGTTTCGGCGGACAAACGAAAGAACAGGCGTGGGCGACCGGGTTTGCGATGAGCGCCAGGGGCGAATTGGGGATCGTTATGGGTTTGCTCGCGTGGCACGCGCACGTGATTCGCGAGCGGCTTTTCGTCGCGCTCGTCACGCTGGCGATCGTCACCTCGGCGATGACCGGTCCAATTCTCAAGCGATTACTTCAAAGTAAAAAGTCGTTATCGATTACCGAGTTACTTGAAAGCAAATTATGCGTGATCGATCTCGACGCCGCCGATTCGGCCGAGGCGATTCACAAGCTCGCCGCGGTCGCCGCCGATCGAGCGACGCTCGACGCCGAATGGACGGCGCGGTCGGTGCTCGAACGCGAGTCGTTGATGCCGACGGGAATCGGCCAGGGGGTCGCGATTCCGCACGCTCGATTGATCAACGTCAAGGCGCCTCTCGTTGTCGTCGGCGTGTCGAGGCGCGGAGTCGATTTCAACGCTCCCGACGACGAGCCGGCTCGCTTGATTTTCCTCGTGCTCACGCCGCGCGACGATCACGGCGCCCAACTTCAAATTCTTCGGTCGATCTCGCGGATCGTCCACGATCCTCAGGTTCGCGAGCAGGCGATCGGCGCGCGTACCCCGACCGAACTTCTCGCCGCGTTTCGCGTCGGTGAGGCGCTCAAGAAAGAAAACACCGAGGCGAAGAGTTGATTGCAAAAGCGAATCGGATCAATCGATAAGCGAAACGAAATATTAAGAATAATTAGAATATTTATCGTTTGAAGAGCGAAACATAATACTAAGCATAATTGGATTCTTTAATCATCGATCGTTCGGTTCGGGGGATTCTTCGGCTTGAGACGCCTCTCGGCGTTTCAACACGCGGCGAAGCCGCACGCGGTAGAACAAAACGGGAAGGAATAAATCGATAATTTCATCGGCGACGAGGATTCCGCCGAGGACGGGCGCCGCCATCGGACGCACGACCTCGGCGCCGACACCCCCCGCCCAAAGGAGCGGAGCGAGTCCGACGACCGCGACCGCCTCGGTCAGCAGCTTGGGTCGCAACCGGTGCGCCGCCCCCTCGATAACGGCGAGCCGCAGCTCGTCGACGCCGATCCGGTCGACTCCGCCGAATCGCTCGACCGATTCTCTCAAGTAAACAAACATAATAATTCCTGTAGATGTAGCCATTCCCAGGCACGCGATATACCCGACCCAAGAAGCCGTCGAAATCCCCGAACCGATCAACCATTGAAAAAGTACGCCGCCGGCGATCGCTCCCGGAACCGAAAGCATCAAGATCAGCGCGTCGACCGCGTCGTGATAAGTCAGGTATAACAGGATGAAAATCAACGCGATCACGATCGGGGTCGCGATCATAACCGAGCGTCGCGCCCGGATTTCGTGTTCATACCTTCCGGTGAATTCGTAGAAGACTCCTTCGGGTAAGGTCACTTTTTTTTCGAGGACGAGACGCGCCTCGGCGACGAGATCGACGACGTCGCGATCACGCACGTTGAGTCGAACATAATTGCGTAAAAGGCCGTTTTCGGTCTTGATGGTCGCCGGGCCTTCGACGATTCGCACGTTCGCGACCTCGGACAGCGGGATTTGCCGGGGCGAACCGTCGCCGCGACCGTCGCGAGCGGCGACGAGGATGTTTTTGACCGATTCTTCATCTTCCCGATGTGATCGGCCGTATCGAACGACGACGGGACGACGCTCGCGTCCCTCAACCGTTTGCGTGGCGGTCGTACCGCCGAGCGCCGTCTCGACGACGTCGTTGATATCTCCCGCACTCACGCCGAGCCGAGCGGCCTTCGCCCGATCGATCCGAATTTCCAAATATGGTTTTCCTCGAATCGGATCGGCGACGACGTCGACCGCTCCTCGAACGTCGCGAAGCGCCCGTGCGATCCGTTCCGAAACGCGCACGACGTCGTCGAGTTTGGAGCCGAGAACGCGGACGCCGACGGGAGACGCGACCCCCGTCGCAAGCATGTCGACGCGATTCTGAATCGGCATCGTCCAAACGTTCGTCCACCCGGGCATCGAAACGGCTCGATCGAGTTCACCGCCGAACCCCGTTAGTTCGTCGCGGTCGACTTTCCATAGCATCAACGTATCTGAGAACCTGGACGCGAGTTCGTCGCGAAGCTTTTGCAATCGGGGATCGGGAACGATCGTCGCGGTCGATTCCGCCGCTCCGCCGTGATGATGAGCGCCTCCCGGACGAGCGGGGCGATTCGCCGATTCGGCGGCCGCGGCCCGCGCCCTCCGAACCTCTTCCAGGTAATTTTTTGTACTCTCATCGAGAATATTCATTCGAGAAAGTAATTCCTCGGTCGAGATGATCGTGAAAACGGTCGAGGCGCGGTCGTTGAGTTCGGAATCTAGCTTTTTGATATGATCGCGCCATTTGGGAACGAGGCGAGCCTCGGCGGGATCGGAGGGATTCGTCGACGACGGCGAAATCCCCTCCGATTCTCGAACCAATTGTTGATTACTTTGGTAAGCGAATTCACGCATTTGTGAATCGAACCGAAAGAGCGTCGCGTCGAGAGCCTCCGATACGATCGCGTCGGTCGATCGGCGATCGGACGGGGCTCGCGCGATCCGCCGATCGA
Source organism: Planctomycetota bacterium (assembly GCA_021791715.1). Classification (GTDB taxonomy): domain Bacteria; phylum Planctomycetota; class Planctomycetia; order Isosphaerales; family Isosphaeraceae; genus JAKBCQ01. The sequence continues at coordinate 9,978 of JAJYWB010000021.1, forward strand.
CGAGAGCTCTGAGGATCGATTCGATCTGGCGACGAGCGTCGGAGGGTTTTAACTTGCGTCTCGGCCAGAACTCGACCGGACGAAAATTCACCATCGTTTCGATCATGTCGAGCGGCGCGGGGTCGGTCGAGGTCTCGGCTCGTCCCGCCTTGCCGACGACCATGTCGACCTCGGGAAAACGACAGAGCGCCATGTCGCGAGCGGCGAGGTCGTCGCCCGATCGTCGCGCCGAGGCTCGCGGAACCGTTATCGGCATATCCATTATCATGCCTTCATTAAGCGGCGTCATAAACTCGCGCGGTAACGGTTTGATCGTCTGATCGGCGACGAGCGCGACGAGCAGCAGCGACGCGGGAGCGAGAATCGCGGCGATCGCGCCTCGGCAAAACAGAGCGGAAGCGACGATCGAGACGAAAAGCACCGTCAAAAAGATCGTTCGATCGCCCAAAGGCGTGAAGCCGACGATCAGCGTCGCGGCGAAGATCCAGATCATCACGCCGGGACGATCGAGCAATCCGTTTAAAATCGGTTTATATACCTCGACGACGCTTCGAACGATCGCGCTTTCCTCCTCGCGTCGAATTTTACCCTTGATGAAGATCGTGCAGAGCGCCGGGACGAGCGTGATCGCGAGCGCCGCGACCGATACGAGCGCGAACGATTTGGCGATCACCATCGGCCGAAACATCTTGCCTTCGATCCCACCCAAAGCGAGTACGGGGAGAAACGAAATCAGCATGATCGCCACCGAAAACACCAGCGGCCGGCCGACCTCGAGACAAGCCTCCAGAACCGCCGTCCGGGTGTCGCCCGAGACCGGTCGATCGCCGAATCGCTCGCGCAGCTTGTGCATCGCGTTCTCGGCGATCACGATCGACGAATCGACGAGAACCCCGATCGATATCGCGATCCCCGCCAACGACATCAGGTTCATCTGTACGTCGATCATTCCGCTCATTCGTACGATAAACATGATCAAAAAAGCGAACAACGCCGAAAGCGGCAACGTGATCGCGATAATAAACGACGTTCGAATATGCATTAATACCAGGTAAACGCAGATCGAGGCGACGACGATCGCCTCGACCACGGTACGCGAAAGGGTTTCGATCGCGCCTTCGATCAGCGGGGTTCGGTCGTAAAACGGAACGATCTTGACTCCGCCGGGAAGCCCCGGCTTGATCTCTCGTATTTTCTCTTTGATGCGCCGCGTGACTTCAAGCGGATTTTCGCCGCGCGTCATCAACACGACGCCACCCGTCGTCTCGCTTCCGTCCTTTTCAAGAACGCCGCGACGGAATCCTGGAGCGATCGTCACCTTGGCGACGTCGGCGACGGTTCGAGGTCGGCCCGCTTCGTCGAGGCTCGGAAGCGGAATTCGCTCGATATCCGCGATCGCCCGCGCCGAATCGAATGAATCGTCGCCGGGATCGGGAGAAACGCCGAGCAACCCGACCGATCGGATCAAATATTCGGCGTTTGTTTTTTGGATCACGTGCCCGCCCGCCGTTCCGTTCGATCGCCTGACGGCGTCGAGAACGTCTTTAATCGTCGTCCGAAACGCGAGCAGTCGATCGGGGTCGACCGCGATCTGATACTCGACCGGAAATCCGCCGACGGTCGAAACCTCGGCGACCCCCTCGACCGCGGCGAGCCGAGGTTTCACATACCATTCCTGAATCGAGCGCAATCGTCCCAAATCATATCCCGATCCTTCGACCGTATACCAGAAAATCTGCCCGGTCGCGAGCGAATCCGCGGCGATCTCGGGCCTCGCTCCGTCGGGTAGCCCCGTCGACGCGCGAGCGAGCCGCTCGGCGACGGTCGCGCGCGCTCGATCTAAATCGATATCGTCATGAAAAATGACGTTGATCATCGAGAATCCCGGATCGCTCGACGATCGGACGACGCGAACCCCTCGCATTCCTTGCAAACCGAGCGCGAGCGGGTATGTGACGCGGTCTTCGATCTCGCTCGGCGATCGCCCTTTCCACTCGGTGAAAACGACGACCTGGTTCTCCGAGAGATCGGGTATCGCGTCGACGGGGGTACGGATCGCCGCGAAAACCGCCAAAACCGACAGACACGCGCAGCCGACGATCACGATCGATCTTCGACGTATCGATAATCGTATAATTGCGTTAATCATTGAGGAGACGTCGATCTATTTTCGGCGGAACGATCGTTCGCGGGCGCGGCGTCGTCGGAGCGTTTCGCTTTTATCGCTCGATCCGGATCGGCGCCGAGTTCGGGTAAATTCTCGCGCTTTTTCTCGGCGGCCTGAAATTTCGCCTCGCAACCGTCGCAACAAAGGAAGACGACCCGACCTCGCGAGACGACGCGAAACGGAGTCCCCATCGATCCCAACGGCTTACGCGTGACCGGACAAACGCGCTGAGCGATCGCGATTTTACGATCGTCGAGAGAAAGCTCGGCGAGCCCCGATTCGATCGCCGAAACCCGATCGATCGTCGATTGATTCGATCGAATTGATTGAACATTCCTTAAATCGACAAGAGTTTTCGCGCTCTCGCTCGCGCTCGCGGTTCGCGTCGCGCCGAAATACGCGGTCGAAGCCGCGGGATTGAGCCTCGTTTCGGCGTCAAGCAGAAACGCCCCCGCGGTCGCGACCGAGCGGCCTTCGTCGAGCCCGCGAACGATCGGATAAAATTCGCCGCAGCGGGGACCGACGACGACTTCAACCGCGTCGAACATTCCGGGCATGCTTTCAACATAAACAATTTTACGAACGCCGTCGTCGACGATCGCCGATTCGGGAATCGCCGGAACCGTTCCCCCGGGGCGATACGAAACGACTCGAGGTTGCAGCCTCATCCCGCCGCACTTTGAGCACGTTTCGCCGGCGCGATTCGACTTAACCTCGGGATGCATCGGACACCAATATTCAAGCCTTTGAAAATCATTTAACTGAGTGAATTCAAGTTGTTTTTGATCAATTGCGCATCGCCCCGGTTTTTCATAAACCGTCTCGGGGTGGTCGACGCACGCGTAGACGCTCCTCGCCTCTCGTACGCGAAGCGGCGGCGGATCCGCGGGAAGCGAACGGAAGGGTTCGATCTCGTCGACGGGAACCCGGATCAGCGCGTTCGCCGTCATCCCGTCGAGAAAATCATGATTAGGATCATTGACGACGATCACGGCTTTCGGCGGATCGACCGAATCGACTTTTCCCTCAAAAGGGCCTCGTCCCGGAAGATCGTCGGAGGTGATTTCGGCGGCGAGCCCGCCGCGAAGCACCGCCGCGTCGCGCGGGCGAAACGTCGGTGCGAGCGTCGTTCGGCCGTCGCTTGAACGATGAATGATCGCAAATGCGCGAATCTCGATCGAGAGTTTCAGATAACGAACGGGAGACGTGCGAATGCCGGCGAGCTGAACGCGATCGGGCGAGAATTTCATACGCGCGAGAACGCCTTCGGGCAGCGGAGCGGCGTCTCCTTTTTTGCGTCGAACGAGCGCCATGTTGCACACGCCGCAACGCCCGGGCCACTCGGCGACGACTCCCGGATCCATCGGACAAAAATATTCGGTATCGTTCGAGACGGCGCCCGCGATCGCTTCGTTTCCGGTCGCGCGTCGCGTCAACCGATCCCAATGATTGCGGAGGAATTCCCAGCGGCCGACGACCAAAAACCCCGCGGCGAGGATCAACGGGAACCGGAGGCGAATGCGGATCGCTCGCCACGCGATCGCACCGGCGCCTCCGCGACGCTTGGTCGCCGAATCAAAAGGCGGCTCGCCGAGACGCGGCGACCGCGAATCGATCTTATTGATTTTTGTGATGCTCATGTGCTTGTTCTTTGAGATTTGTGGGCTCGGCCCGGGCGGCGTTCGAATCGACCGGTTCGCCTTGACGACTCTTCGCTCCGGCGGGTCGATCGGGGGTCGAGTCGGCGGCGATCGTGGGATCGTCCATTTTATGATCCCAGTGCATAATTAAGTTAAAATCTTCTTCGCGATAAACCCAGACGGGAGCTCTTCCGAAAACGAGATACCGCGCGACTTTTGATTCGTCCGGGTTCGTCAATTCGAGCTTCGTGGTGAAGTATCGCGCGTGAGGAGTTTCGTTTTCGGTGAGGATTTGGAATCGATCAAGCTTTTGCCCCGAGAGCCGGGTCAGATCGACGAAATTGAGCCCGCCGATCGTGACAAGTTCGGGTTTGGGAGAATCTTGATCGCGCCACGCCGAGAGCGAGGTTTCCAAAGCCCTCCGCGCCTCGATCGAACGCGGAACGAGGCTCGCTCGTTTGGCGTCTTCTTTGCGCCCGACGCACCCCGCGATTAAACCGACCGAGACGATCAAACCGAGGGTTCGAGCGCTTCGATTATTTAACAAGAATAATGTCATAATATATAGCTGGTATTGGAACTTCGGTACGACGATACGTTCGAAGGCTCTTAAGTTGAATATATCGCTTGCGGACGGGCGAAGGCTAGGTTAACTTCTATGATGGATTTGTTCCGATCGGCGACGACCGATTGGGGCGTTTCGATCGATCGTGCGATCGCTCCGTCGTATGGAAGGCTCGTTCCAGTGGCACATCCGCCTGCTTTGCGTTTGAAGCGCGCCTCCGCGATCTTCCGGTTTTTATCGGTCGTCGCGATGCTCATCGTGTTTGCGCCTCATTCCACGCGAGCGGCTTGCGGGGGTTGGGTTTCGTGGACCCACGAAACTTCGATATCGGCTCGACTCGATCGATTCGTCGCATCGATGATTTCAACAGGCGTTGACGACCGGGGTTCGATCGTTCTGGAGAACGCGAACTCGCCGATCGCTTCCAAAACTCCCTCCCCCTGCTCTCTCGGGCTCTGCTCGAAGGCGCCCGAAAGCCCGTTCGCTCCGCCGCGCATCGCTCGCGTTTCGAGCGATTCCTGGATCGCTTTATCGGTCGATCCGATTCACGACGAGTCTCGGTCGAGTCCTCTTTTCATGGAACCGATCGCCGATCCTCCTCAATTCTCACGCGATTCGATCGATCGACCGCCGCGAAGTCGCCGATTCACGTCATAAAATCGTTGCGATTTTTCAACGGATCGTTTTCGAAATCGGCGTGTATTCGATTCCGAGTCCTAAAAAGCCGTCCAATCGACGACTCTCGGAGTTGAATCGCCGCGAGAACTTCGAATCCGTTTCGAATCTAATCATAAACATGAAGGGACGAGCTTAAGGCGGATGTCCGCCGACGCCGCTCGTTCCGATCCGAGTTCAATACGCGCTTGTCATTTAAGCGTGGTCGCCGCGGTTGAAGCGGTGCGCCGAGAGTTCGCAGGGATGGAGAGTTTTTTCCGCATGATATTTTTATCGTTCCCCGTTATTTTTTGATCCTTCATCGTTTTTCTCGAAGGAGTCCGATTGATGATTCGTCGACGTTCAGGATTCACTTTGATCGAATTGCTGGTCGTGATTGCGATCATCGCGATTTTGATCGCGCTATTGCTTCCGGCGGTTCAACAGGCTCGCGAAGCCGCGCGTCGCGCGCAGTGCACGAACAACCTCAAGCAATTGGGGTTGGCGATTCACAATTACCTGAGCTCGGGGCAGTGCTTGCCCTTCGGCAAAGGGGGAAGCTACGCCGCCGACGTCCCCGGCACGCCGATCTACGCGCGCTGGTCGGCTTTAAGTCAATTGCTCATGTATATTGAGCAGGGGAATCTTTTTAACAGCATCAATTTTAGTTTGCCTCCCGAAACGCCCGGCATGGGCGGGGACGTTCCGTTCATGCCCCCTTATCAAAACCCGAACCGCGCCAATATGACCGCGTGCCGCATCAACGTCGGCGTGTTTCTTTGTCCGTCGGACAATCCTCCGATCGGGATTTGGCCGGGAGGAACGAATTATCTGGGGAATTTGCAAACGTGGCTCTGCGATTTGAGCGAGAATTTCCCCAGTACGATCTCTCCGGGGACGTCTCCCCAGGGGATTTTTTATTTCAACAGTCGCGTGAATCTCGCGATGGTGATCGACGGAACGAGCAACACCGCTTTTATGAGTGAAAAAATCCGAGGAACGGGCAATCCCGATCGCGACGCTCGATCCGATTCGCTCGTCACCAGCGCCACGACTTCGCTTCTGCAAACCTTTCAGGTTTGTCAGGCGACGAACCCCGCGAACGCGACACGGCTGACGATGCTGCAAGGAGCGAGCTGGGTGATGGGAGAAATGTGTTGTACCTCATACAATCACGTGAGTACTCCCAATACCCACACGTGCGCAGGGCTCGGTTTCTCGGGGAACATGGCGAACATGCCGATGGTCGTTCCGCCGTCGAGCCAACACCCCGGCGGGGTGAACGTCTTGATGGGAGACGGGAGCGTTCGGTTCGTCAAAAGCAGCGTGAATTTAATCACCTGGCAAGCGATCGGCACACGCAACGGCGGCGAGGTCGTTTCGGGTGATTCTTTCTGATGATAACGATTTCGAGCTGAAACTCCGGGCCGCGCACGAGCTTGATCGCGCGGCTCGGAGTGAATTCGCAAGCCGAATATTGATGGAATCTGGAGATCGGTGATATGAACGTTCGATCGATTTTCTTGGTCGCGGCGACTTGCGCCGCGGGGTGCGGTATCGAGGGGAAAAGCGGCGCGCCGATGCCGACGGGTACCGAGGCGAGACAGGCGCTTGAAAAGGCGCTCGACACGTGGAAGGCGGGGAAAAGTCCCGCTTCGATCGCCGATCAAGCTCCCAAGATCGACGTCGTCGATTATCAATGGAAGGCCGGCGACGTGCTTGAAAGCTACTCGATCGTCGCCGAGAAACAAGGCGAGGGAAACAAGACGTTCGGCGTCAAGCTGACGCTAAAAAAACCTCCCGGATCAAAAGACGTCGAATACATGATTCTTGGAAAAGATCCCGTGAGGATCTATCGCGACGAGGATTTCACGCGAATGCTCAACATGGACAACAACCCCGGCGCCGGTTCAAAATCACGCCGACGATAAATCGAAGGATTTCCTCGATCGGTTCGGTAATAAGAACGACAAGCCGCGAAGCCGGCCGTCTCTCGGCGTGAGATCCGCTCAAATCGAGAGAATCGGTCGGCGCCCGAGCCGATCGTCCGAGCGATATCCAGGATCAACGATTTTCAACGATTTATTCGTGACCTATAATTATATGATGCTAATTTTGGTGTGTCCTTGATCGCCGAACCGTTCGTCGTCGATCCTTCAAGCTCGCGGTCCGAGCGTCGATCGACCCTCGCCGCGTTGCTCGAGGGAATTCTAAATCACCGAACAATTGTATGTTATTAGACAACATAAATCAATTAGGTTAATCGTTCGTGGTTTTCGATCACGATCAAGCTCGTGCGAAAACTCGCCGAAACCGATCCGCGACCCGCAAGCCGCGAGAAAAGATTCTCGACGATTCCCGAAAGGCTCGTCACCCTTATGCAATTCAATCGCCGGGTGCGTTTTCGCTTGCGACTGGCCGCTCGAAGCCGCGATCGCTACACTGAATCGCGTGATTTTCCCCAAGAGAACCGAGCGCTCAAGAATGACATGCATCCGAGAACCAAGAGTCGATGTCTTTTATCGATGAATTGAAAGCTTTTGGACCCGATTCCACGCGATCGCTCTCGCTTGCCGAAGCCGAACGCTACTGCGCGGAACTCGCCGCGACGCATTACGAAAACTTCAGCGTCGTTTCGATCCTCACTCCGCGCGAACTCAAGCGATCGTTCGCGAGCGTTTACGCCTTCTGCCGCTGGTCCGACGACCTCGGCGACGAAATCGGCGACCCCGCACGCTCGCTCGAACTCCTCGCGTGGTGGCGTGATGAACTCAGGGCGATGTACGCGGGGGCTCCCAAACACCCGGTTATGATCGCTCTCGCCGAAACCGTACGAACATATCGAATTCCGATCGATCCCTTCGAGGATCTCATCGCGGCGTTTGAACAAGATCAAACGGTTCATGAATACGAAACAATCGATCAATTGCTTGATTATTGCACTCGCTCGGCCGATCCGGTCGGTCGACTCGTCCTTTACATGGGGGGCGTTTTCAACGAGGAAAACGCGCGGCTTTCCGATCTCACCTGCTCGGCGCTGCAATTGGCCAATTTTTGGCAGGACGTCGCGCGAGACCTGGCGATCGGGCGAATTTACCTTCCTCGCGAAGATCGTGTTCGATTCGGTGTTTCCGAAGGCGACCTCAAGGCGCTTAAGTTCACCCCCGCGTTCGCCGAGTTGCTCGCTTTCGAGGTCGATCGAGCGCGTTCCATGTTGGTTCACGGCCGCGAGCTTTTACCCAGGCTCAAGGGACGATTCCGGCTCGCCGTCGATCTGTTCAATCGCGGAGGCTCGGCGATCCTCGACGCGATCGAACGCTCGGGTTTCGACGTTCTGACCGAACGACCGCGATTATCAAAATTGGATAAAGTTCAATTGATTATAAAAGCGATTACTGGTATCGAGCCGCGGACGATTCCGCGAGTTTTGAGCGGGGGCGATCGCACTCCGGTCGCTTCGGCTCGATCGGGGGATCGAGCGTGAATCGCGAATTGAGGGAGAGTTATCGCCACTGCGCGGCGGTCGCGCGGCGCGAGGCTCGCAATTTTTATCCGACCTTCTGGCTGCTTCCGCCCGAAAAGCGACGCGGAATGTGCGCTCTTTATGCTTTTATGCGTAAAACCGACGACATCGCCGACGACGAAGGCGCCGACGACGCCAAGCGATCGGCGCTCGACGCTTGGTCGCACGAACTCGAAGCGATCGCGAACGCGCGATTTGAGGGAGTTTGGCCGGGGCGATTCGCTCTCGCCGATTGCGTCGCGCGATATCAGATTCCGGTCGATCTCCTCGCCGCGACGATCAAAGGCGTGCGGATGGACGTCGATCGTCGTCGGTATCAAACGTTCGACGATCTTTATGATTACTGTTATCATGTCGCGTCGGTCGTCGGGATCGCTTGCCTGTCTATTTGGGGTTTTGATCGATCGGGGGATTCGGCGATTCGCCGTGCCGAGGCGTGCGGGATCGCGCTCCAACTGACGAACATCCTTCGCGACGTGCGCGAGGACGCCGAACGAGGCCGGGTTTATTTGCCGGCCGAAGATCTCGATCGCTTCGGCGTTTCGGTCGCCGAACTGAGCGGCGATCGTCTTGGAGAAAACGCGCGTTCGCTCTTCGCCTTTGAGGCCGATCGCGCGTACAACTACTATGAACGCGCCCGAGGGCTCGACCGCTTCGTCGATCCGGTCGGCAGGCCGATTCTACGAGCGATTTCGGGGGTTTATCGAGCGTTGCTCGACGAGATCCGGATGCGCGATTACGACGTCCTCAAGGGGCGTATCTCGCTTTCAAAACGACGTAAGCTGCTGATCCTGGCCCGATCGCTGGGGTCGAGGTTCAAACGCGCCGAACCCGCCGCGGAGCCCGAATTCTGATGAAAACGGTTCCACATTCTCATACAACTGTGAATGAAGATCGACCCGCTCCTCCCCGAGTCGTCGTCGTCGGCGGGGGACTCGCCGGGCTTGCGACCGCCGCGGCGCTCACCGGGCACGATCTCCAGATCACGATGCTGGAAAGCAGACCCAGACTGGGAGGGCGAGCCGGCTCGTTCGTCGACCCCGCGTCGGGAGAGCTCGTCGATAATTGCCAACACGTCGGCATGGCTTGCTGTGTAAATTTGATCGATTTTTGCGAACGAGTCGGCGTCGCCGAGCTGTTCAAACGCGATCCCGTGATCGTCTTCGTGGGGCCCGACGGCCGCGTTTCCAAAATGAGCGCGGGGCGCATTCCCGCGCCGTTTCATTTAACGGCAAGTATGCTTAAACTCTCGTTTTTAACGTTTCTGGATAAATTGCGAATCGCTTACGGCATGGCGCGATTACGGTTCGACGGTTCGGGTAAGCCGGGAGAAACGTTTGAATCTTGGCTCAAAAGACATGCGCAAAACGACCGGACGATTGAACGGTTTTGGGGCTCGGTACTCGTCTCGGCGCTCAACGAACGGCTCGATCGGATGGACATAGGCCACGCCCGGAAAGTGTTTTTCGAGGGCTTTCTCGAAAATCAACTAGGTTACGCTCTCGATATCCCCGCGGCGCCGCTCGGCGAAATCTACGGCGTGAGGATGGAGGAATGGCTGGCGCGCAAGGGGGTTGAGGTTCGGCTCAAAACGGGAGTCAAACGCGTTGAGATCGATCACGAATCGTCGGTTCAAGGCGTGATTCTCCGTTCTGGAGAACGCGTGGAAGCCGATTTCGTGATCGTCGCGGTTCCTTTCGATCGGATCGCCGACATGCTCCAAACCGACGAGAACGGAATTTCTCCCGCTCCCAAATCGATCGAATCGATCGAGGCTTCGCCGATTACGGGCGTTCATTTGTGGTTTGATCAACCCGTTTTTCCTTTCGCGCACGCGGCGATCGTCGGCAAAACGATCCAGTGGGTGTTCAATCATACCGAACTTCAAGGTCGCGAGCCCGAGGGACAGTATTTGCAGATAGTGATCAGCGCGTCGTACGATCTCGTCGGCCGCGATAACGAATCGATCAAAAATCTTGTGATTCAAGAAATGAGCGAGCTTTGGCCCGAAGTCTCCGGGGCGATTCTCAAACGGTATCGCGTCGTGATCGAGCACGGGGCGACGTTCGCGGTACGTCCCGGCGTCGATTCGCTCCGACCCCCTCAGCGAACCGCGGTCGACGGCCTATTTTTCGCGGGCGATTGGACCGATACGGGCTGGCCCGCGACGATGGAAGGCGCGGTTCGGAGCGGCTATTTGGCCGCGGAGGGGGTTCTCGACGACCTCGGCAGGGCGCGCCGGCTCCTCAAGCCCGATCTCCCCGCGGGCGCGCTCGCTCGATTCCTCCTCGGTCGAAAACCAAATCATCGAACGACTCCGGGATCTTCCAAAACAAAGAAATAAATATATTTATTTATTATATATATAAAATATTAATTACATATAATAAAGGTTGAATGAGCGCTTTTTTGGTCGTGTTACGACCGAAGATCGTCCGTCGCCGATCCCGCACGCCTGGTTACTCGCTATCGGCGCCGGGCGAATCGTTTTGAAAATCGGTTGAAAAGGCTATTGACTCCGTACCTAAGTACGGGGCGTATCATCTCTACTGGAAGGAGGTACGACTTCGATGCGTACCGGAGAACTCGCTCGAACGGCGAATGTAAATGTTGAAACTCTCAGGTTTTACGAGCGCGAGGGATTGCTCGCCGCGCCGCCCAGGGGAGGCTCATGTCGAGATTATCCCGTCGAGGCGGTGAGCGTCGTTCGGTTCATCCGGAGAGCGCAAGAACTTGGATTTTCGCTCCGCGAGATCAAGGAGCTTCTCGCCTTGCGAAAAGTGACACGGGCGAAATGTTCCGATGTCGCCGCTCTCGCGAGAAACAAGATCGATGAGATCGAAGCCAAGATCGACGATCTTCGCGCCATGCGGAACGCTCTTGTTGAACTCGTCGAGGGGTGTCACGGTTCCGATCCGATCGCTTCCTGTCCAATCATCGAAACATTGGCCAAGGATGATCCGTCACTGGCGGATTCTCGTCTCTCCAATCAAAAAACAAAAGGAAAACACGATGGAAACCGTCGCGAAAATTAACGCGGCAGCGGCTTGTCCCAATTGTTCGACCAAAACTCTCAAGGTCGAACCGATCACGGTCCGCTCGCTCGTGAAACCCGAAATCGTCGAACGCGTTCGCGACGAAACGTACCGTTTCTGTCCTTCGAACACGTGCGACATCGTTTATTTTTCCGCCCAAGATCCCGAGCGAAGATTCTTTCGCGCCGACATGAAAGTGCGCGTCGGGCAAAAAGAGACGTCGGGCTCCATCCAGGTTTGTTATTGCTTCGATTGGACGACCGACGACATCGCTCAAGACCTGCGCGACACGGGCGAGACGACCGTCCCCGATAGAATTAAGAGGCTGATTCAGCTCGGTTTCTGCCGGTGCGAGACGATGAACCCTCATGGAACTTGCTGTCTCGGCGAAGTCAACCGCGCCGTCAAGGAGGCGCGTACCAAATATGCGCGGAGCGCGTCCGAAGTCGATCTTCGTGACGATCGAACGATCCGAGAAGCGAACTCACAGATCTCTGAGATTAATCCGGCGTCGAACAAACCAACTCGCGCCGCCGGCATCGCCGTCTTGGGCGCCGTCTTCACCGCGATCATCGGATCGGCGTGCTGCTGGCTTCCATTGCTCTTGATCGCACTCGGCTTTTCGGCGGCCGGCGTAAGCCGAGCCTTCGAACGCTTCCAGCCGATTCTGATCGTCATCGCATTCGCTCTGTTGGGCTCGGCGTGGGCGCTCAGTTATCGGAGCACGCTTTATCGACTTTGGGCGAGAGCGACCGGCAAACCGGCATGCGGTACACATGATGAATCGTGCTGTTCGATTGATTCCAAGGGTGATTCCTCTGTTCTCTTCAACTCTTTACAAGGAGATTCAACCATGTCTGGTAAAAAGCATTCTTGTTGCGATATCGATCCCAATTCAAGCTTGGCCGATGCCGAATGCTCAAAGGCCGAGACCTCGACCGATCGCCCTTCGCGGCGGGGTATTTCGACGCCTCGAATGAGCCGGTTGATGTTGTGGATCGCGACCGGTCTGATTCCGTTGTTCGTTTTCTTCCCATACTGGAGCGGGTTGATCTTCGGTTCGGGCGTCGGCTTCAATCCGTTCCTCATCTCGAAGAACGGAGACGCAGGGGGCGGAGGATGTTGCGCCGTATCTCAGACGAAAGCCATTTCTCCGGTATCGACGACCGTTTCTGATAATTCGATCGTTCTGAAACTCGAAGGGCTTACATGCGAAGGTTGCGCCGCGACGGTGCGGCAAGCGTTGAGCCGAGCGCGCGACGTCTCCGATGTTCAGGTCGATTTCCAGAATTCACGAGCCGTGATCATCCCGAAGACTCGAACAGCGTTATCCGCCGAAGACCTCGTGAAGGTCGTCGAAAAAACTGGTTATCACGCCAAGATCGAAGAAACAACGCGGAAATGAGATGCGGCGGATCGAGATTCCGTGCCGTCGCCCGGTGTAAGTGTTGATCGATTGAATTGCTCATCGCTTGAAGTTGGATCGTATCATTTGAAAGAAAGGAAAGGATCCATGATTCATAGAGTGTTCAGATTGATGACGATGATCGTTCTTGTTCCAGCGTTTGGTTGCTGCGGATGCGGGGTTTCCCTCGAATCCGCGGCGAGGGCGAACGAGACGATTCAAAAGTGTCGCGTCGAGGCCCGCGCCGGTGATAAGACAAGCGATTGCTGCTATGTCTTGGAGATCAAGGGGATGACATGTGAAAGTTGCGCCGAACACGTCGCGACGGCGCTTCGACAAGTTCCAGGCGTGGCCGACGCCAAAGTTGTTTATCGCGATTCTCAGGCGAAGGTTCATCCGAAACCCGGGGCTCGGCTCAAGGGCGACGCGCTGGTGAAGGCCGTTGAAAAAGCCGGATACCGCGCGGAGATCAAAGAAACGCCTAAACCTTGATGAATTTGATCGAACACGTGGAACGGCGCGGAACTCCTCCTCGCCGCTCCACTAATAATCTGAATAAAACATATATATTCTTTTGTGTTATAATGATAAGCATAAAAATTGATTCTATAATAGTCGACGCCCGATTTTCTCTTTGTGTCGGTTAAAATTCATTTTGTGAATCGAGCGGATCGTCGCTTATGATGCGAGTGCGGCTTTCGCCTGATCGTCAAGATCGACGAGACGCGACCGATCCGTGCGAAATCAACGTCTGTTACCCGGCTGGAATCGATCCCATGATCCGAGCGATGATCGGCGAAACGGCGTTTCATTGTTCGAGAGTGCTCGCTTTCGCATTTGAATTCGCGGTTGCACTCGGTATTACGGCGAGCGTATCGGCGCGCGAGGGCCGGTATATGGAACGTCTTGGACGCGGAGTCGTCGCGATTCCAGAAGATTCGGGCAAGGTTTTCCTATCATGGCGGCTGCTGGGTACCGATCCCGATGCGATCGCTTTCAACGTGTATCGCAAGCCGGCGAACGATTCACCGAAGAAGCTTAACGAATCGCCGATCACAACCGCGACATCGTTCGTCGATTCGTCCGCCGATCGCACCCACGAGAACGCGTATTTCGTGCGTCCCGTGATCGACGGAAAAGAAATCGATCCGAGCGATGCGTTCACGCTTAAACCAGAGAACAAGAAAAGATATTTATCGATTTCGCTGCGAGCCCCAGCGGGTTACGAGCCGAACGATATCTCTCCGGGAGATCTCGACGGCGACGGCGAATACGAACTCGTTCTTCATCAAACGTCGAAAGGACGCGATAACTCGCAAAAGGGGATGACGGGCGAGCCGATCCTCGACGCTTACAAGCTCGACGGAACGCGTCTTTGGCGGATCAACCTGGGTAAAAATATACGCGAAGGCGCGCATTACACGCAATTCTTGGTTTATGATTTTGACGGCGACGGCAAGGCCGAGGTCGTTTGTAAAACGGCCGACGGGACGGTCGACGGCGCGGGCGTGATTCTGGGAGATCCCGGGGCCGATTACCGCAATCCCGCGGGATACGTTCTCGACGGGCCCGAATTCCTCACGGTGTTCGACGGTTTAACGGGAAAGGCGCTCGCGACGACTCCTTACATCCCGCCGCGCGGGAGGGTTTCGGACTGGGGCGACGATTACGGTAATCGCGTCGATCGCTTCCTCGCGTGTGTCGCGTATCTCGACGGCGAACGGCCGAGCATCGTGATGTGCCGCGGTTATTACACGCGGACGGTTCTCGCGGCGTTCAACTGGCGTGCGGGAAAGTTATCTCATGTTTGGACATTTGATACCGATAAGCTAGGTCGAATCGGTACGAATTATCGAGGCCAGGGGAATCATAATTTAAGCGTCGGCGACGTCGACGGCGACGGCAAGGATGAGATTGTATACGGAGCATGCTGTATTGATGATAACGGCAAGGGGCTTTATTCGACGGGTTGGGGGCACGGCGACGCGCTTCATCTTTCCGACATCGACCCGTCGCGCCCAGGGCTCGAGGTTTTTGATATTCACGAACGGCCCAGGCATCGCAACGGCGCCGAATTTCGCGACGCGCGTACGGGCAAGCTCATTTGGGGAAAGCAAAGCCCCGACGTCGGTCGCGGCGTGGCGTTCGATATCGATCCGCGTCATCCGGGATACGAGATGTGGGCCTCGGGGGCGGGCCTGACCGGCGTTTGGAACGTTAAGGGAGAAGTCGTTTCGGAAAGCAAGCCTCGATCGTGCAATTTCGGCGTTTGGTGGGACGGCGACGCGTTGCGCGAGCTTTTAAACTCGAACCGGGTGACAAAATGGAACTGGAACGACGCGACCGAATCGACGCTGCTGACCGACCCGGATTGCACCTCGAACAACGGCAGTAAATCGACCCCCTGCCTCTGCGCCGATATTTTGGGAGACTGGCGTGAAGAGATAATTTGGCGTAACAAAAATAACAATGAACTGCGCATTTACACGACGACGATTCCGACCGATCTTCGGTTATATACGTTAATGCATGATCCTCAATATCGGTTGAGCGTCGCTTGGCAAAACGTCGGCTACAACCAACCGACGCAGCCCGGCTTTTACCTGGGAGCGGGGATGAAGCGGGCCCCTCGGCCGAGGATCCGCACCGATTCGCCTTGATCATCGAGCGAATCAATCCGATCGACCTACGAAATCATTGATTCATAGATTTTGATCGACGATTCGCGTCGGTCGTATTCGCTCGCGAATCGTCGATTTTGGGATCATGATCGAATTCGAGATTGAACAACCTCGGTAGCGTTTCCGGCGACTTCGATGAACGGGGCTTCGCGGCGCCGGAAACGATTGCGGGATGAATCAAAGCGTGGGAATCAGCGTTTTCTCACCGTTTTTCATCGCCGATTGGTGCGCGCAGATCCCCACCATCGTCCAGTTCGCCGAGGTTTCGGCGTCGGGAAGCGCGGGACGATCACCTTTGATCGCCGAAAGCCACGCGTGCGCGAGATGAGGATGCGATCCCCCGTGCCCGCCCCCCTGGATGAACGAGAGGTGCTGCTCGTCTTCGACGTTGTAAACGCCCTTGGTGGTGAAGCGACGGATCGGCTCGGGGAGGAGGTGCGCGAAATCGGGTACGTGCACGCGTTCGGGGATCTCTCCTTTGTGCAGAACGGGGTCTTCGCCTTCGATCTGCTGCCACTCGAAGCTCGCCTTATCGCCGTAAACGTCAAAACTTTCGCGGTATTGCCGCGCCGTTTCAAACAGGCTTCGTGTAACCTCGGCCGCCAGGTTGGAATCTTTGAGCTTCAGCGTCGCGGTTTCGATCGCGAACGGGGAACCGTATTTGGATGTGAGCGAATCGCTGATCTTACCCGACCCGTGACAAACGACGTGTTCGG
The DNA here is from genome assembly GCA_021791715.1 of Planctomycetota bacterium. GTDB lineage: Bacteria > Planctomycetota > Planctomycetia > Isosphaerales > Isosphaeraceae > JAKBCQ01. The sequence goes on from JAJYWB010000021.1 coordinate 26,364, forward strand.
CCAATTTACCGGGCAAGGCGAGGCACGGGCTGACGCAGTGCGTCGCGTAGTGCATCGGCGGCAGCCCCTCCCAGTAACCCGGCCAGCCCGCCATCTCTTGCTGGTGGGAACCGCGAAGGAACTGAATCCGTCCGATCGTTCCCTCTTCGTACAAGTGTTTCACGAAGAGGTATTCGCGGCTATAGACGACGGTTTCCATCATCATATAAATTTTATCGGCGGCGCGGCGGGCCTCGACGATCGCCCTGCAATCTTCGATCGAGGTGGCCATCGGCACGGTGCACGCGACGTGCTTGCCGGCCTTGAGCGCCGCGAGCGATTGCGGAGCGTGATCCTGGATCGGCGAATTGATGTGCACGGCGTCGATGTTCGGGTCTTTAAGCATGTCTTCAAACGACGTGTAACGAACTTTGATTCCCCAGCGGTCGCCGCATTCGTCGAGATCTTTGCGAGAGCGGCGGCAGATCGCGTACATCTCGGCGTCGGGGTGATTTTGGTAGATCGGGATGAATTCGGCGCCGAAGCCTAACCCGACGATCGCGACCCGGATTTTGGACTCTTTCGCCATGGCGCAAGTCCCTTTATGAGCTTGAGTTTGAGGGAATCGATAACGAACGACGCGCGATTCTCTCGGACCCGAAATCGCACGCCGCTCAGCAGAATAGTTGGTTCGCGCGTTGAAAACAAGTAAGCTGATCGTACGACTCGGACGCGTCGGGGCGATTCTCCCGCGATCGACGCTGATTTCCTTAAGACGACCTCGCGTCGTCGGTTCTCTCCCGCACGGGCGCCTCAGTCCGCGTCGCACGCTCAAAGATGTTCAATTGGATAACAATGGGAGATCGTCATCGATGATTCGAATTCGTTCGGCCTCTTTCCCGATCGCCGCGGCGCGGATCGCGTGTCTGTTGGGCTTGGCGGCGGGGTCGCTTTCGGCGCAAACAGCCCCTCCCGAAAATCAGAATCAATTGCGCGTTCAAAAAAGCGAATCGAGCTACATCTTACTAAGCGAGCCGGCTCACGCGACGCCCGCGCCTTCGGCGACCGCCAAGATCGACGCGATCGCTCGCATCAAAGACGAAGGGCTCAAACATTCCCAGGTGATGAAAACGCTTAGTTATCTAACCGACGTGATCGGTCCCAGGCTCACGGGTTCCTCGAACCTCAAGCGAGCCAATCAGTGGACGCGCGACAAGATGGTCGAATGGGGGCTCTCGAACGCGCACCTCGAGGCGTGGGGTCCGTTCGGCAGGGGTTGGACGCTCAAACGATTCTCGGCGCAAGTCGTCGATCCGCAATGCATCCCGTTGATCGCGTACCCGCGAGCTTGGTCGCCGGGGGTGAAGCTCGAAAACGCCCCCGTCGTATACTTCGACGTCAAAACCGAGGCCGATTTCGCCAAATATCACGGCAAGCTCAGCGGCGCGGTCGTCCTCACGGGACCTCCCAGGGCTCTCAAGGCGCACTTCGATCCCGAAGGGAAACGCAAGACCGACTCCGAACTGCTCACGCTCGCCGACGATCAAGAACGTGAAGGCCGAAATAACATCAACCGACGAAACATCCGTAACAATCCAAGATTCCTGGCTCGGCAGCTTCAGGCGAAGAAAGTCGCGTTTTTGGCGGCCGAATCCCCCGCTCTCTTGATCGACCCCAGCTCAATCGGCGACGGCGGCACGCTTTTCGTCGACTCGGCGACCGTCCCCGCGCCTCCTTCGACCGCTCCCGGATCGCGTCCCCGTCCCTGGCAAAAAAACGCCCCCGCGATCGTTCCGCAAATCGTGATGGCGAGCGAACATTACAATCGACTCGTTCGAATGATCGAACAAGGTGAACGTTTAAAGATCTCAGTTGATCTTGATATCGCGTACGACGATTCCGACTCCATGGCGTACAACACGATCGCCGAGATTCCCGGAACCGATCTCAAAGATGAGATCGTGATGTTGGGAGGGCATATGGATTCGTGGCATTCGGGAACCGGGGCGACCGACAACGGCGCGGGGATCTCGGTCGCGATGGAGGCCGCGCGGATCATCAAGGCTTCGGGCCTCAAGCCGCGTCGCACGATCCGAGTCGCGCTTTGGTCGGGCGAGGAACAGGGGCTTTTCGGATCGCGTGCTTACGTAAAAGAACATTTTGGATCGGTTCGCGAGAAAAAACTGATCAATTTCGTTCGGCTCATGTCGGGGGATAAACCCCTCCCCTTGCTCGAGATCAAACCCGAACATGAAAAGCTTTCGGTCTATTTCAACCTCGATAACGGCACGGGGAAAATCAGGGGCGTTTACCTCCAGGGGAACGAGGCGGCCAGGCCGATCTTCCGCGAGTGGCTCAAGCCTTTCGCCGATATGGGGGCGAGCACGCTGACGATATCGAACACCGGAGGAACCGATCACCTTTCGTTCGACGCGATCGGCTTGCCGGGCTTTCAATTCATCCAGGACGAGATCGAATACAACGCGCGTACGCATCATTCCAACCAGGACGTGTTCGATCGCATTCAAGAAGACGATCTCAAACAGGCGTCGGTCATCATGGCGACGTTTGTTTATAACGCCGCGTCGATGAACGAAAAATTCCCCCGCAAGCCCCTACCCAAGGAAGACGCGATGTCGGTTTTCGATCTTTTCTAATTCAAAAGATCGATCATTGAACGCGCGGTTCAATTCGTCTTTGGTATGTGCGCGAATTCAAGAACCCAGTCCCAGTCGCTTGCGGTGATACGCGAGCCGCTGGGACGCGTTCATTTTGGCGAAATCGGGCTTGCCGTCGGCGAGGGTTGGATACGTTCGATCGGAACCCGCCGAAACCGCCTCGACGCTCGGCTGAAAGGCGCGCGACGCGCTTTGCGTGACGCGGGGAGCGAACAAGATCGATCCCGCGGAGGCTGAGACGACCGACCCGTTTGACGAAGGTTCGTTCGAATGCCGTTCATGGCATCGACACGCATGCGCCGCGGGCTCGACACCCACGCGCTCGGCCGAACTCGAGCCGTTCGCCATCAATTCATGTGCGCTCACGCGTGAATTCAACGATGAGGCGGATTCATTTTTTTGAACGACGACCGAAGATGAAGACGCTCCGTAACTCATCGAGGTCGATTGATGTTTAAGATCGTCTTCGAGCGATCGGTGCGGGCGGACTCCCAATTTGGAAAGAACCGCGTGATACGCCTTGACGGCGTCGACCGGGCCGATCACTCCGTCGACGATCAGGCGCAGGAAGTGGACGAACGCGAGCTGATTTTCGGCGTTGTTGATCTTTCTGCCGAAAAGCGCGACTTTCGCTCCGTATTTTTGAGCGTCGTACAGCAGTTGGAACGCGTCGAGCGTCGTTCCCGAAGCGCCTCCTAAAATTCCAATCACCAGTTTGGGATCGAAACGAAACAATTCCTCCATCGCCCTGGGTCCGTGATACACCATTTTAAGGAATTGAGGACGTCCAGCGGGGGCGACGCCGGCGAGCATACGCGTGATCATATCATTAATATAGCCAGGCAAAAGATCGGGAGCGACCGCGCCCGGAATGTTGGGATCGAAAACCTCGAGGAAGTAGCGAAAGCCTTTGCGTTCGGCCTCGATGCGGAATTCATGAAAGCGTTCGAGCGTTTCTTGATCGCGATCGAGGTCGTTGTTGAAGGTGACGCTATAAAGCCCGAGGTTCGCCCCCAGCGAGCGTTCGGCGTCGGTGCAATCTTCGTGTCCGCACTGGATATGATCGATCGTCGCCGTGCGGAAAGGCCGCGAGGGGCTTGATGAATACCGCGATCCGCGCGCCAGGTGAATGTCGGTCGTATCGTTGGCGCGGACCGCGGGAGTTACGTGAGAGTGTTCGAACAAGCGTTCTTCAATCGTGAGCGCATAATTATTATAGGCCGACATCAGCATGATGTCGACGAAGCCCTGGCGGGTGATCGCGCGGATATTCTCGCGATAATCCTCGAGGGTTTTGAAGCGAGCCTCGCCGCCGAGCGATTCGGGTGATTGTCCCGGAGCGCCCAGGCCGTAAGCCATGTCGCCGTCTTTGGCGTCGGCGAGGATGAACTCGCGACAGTTCGGGTCGGCGTGGATGAGCGCCAGTTTTCGGTCGAGCGATTTATCCATTGCGGCCGATTCCTCCTCGTCCCGAGATCGTCACCCTCGAATTCGAGCTTCCCGAGGAGCTCGTCGTCACCTTGACCGATCCCGGGGGTTTCAAGCTCGACGAGCCTTTCGAACTCGATCCGGCCGCCGACCCGTTCGCCGAAAGCATGCCGATATTCTTGTTCGCCTGAGCGTTATCGCCGGTTGATCCGAGCACCTGAGCGATCGTTTGTTTAAGCGTTTCGGCCGATCGCCGCAGCGCCGCGACCTCGGCGGGCCAAAGCTCGATTTCCAGGTGTTTCACGACCCCCGCTCGACCGACGACGGTCGGAATCGAAAGGCTCACGTCGCGGATCCCGTAGGTTCCCAGAATGAGCGACGAAACGGGGAGGATGCGTTTGAGATCGAGCGCGATCGCGTGGACGACGTCTCGGATCGCGATCCCGACCGCGAAGCCCGCGCCTCCTTTCAGCTTGATCACCTCGGCGCCGCTTCCCTTCGTCTTTTGAAAGAGCGAATCGGCGAGCGTGCGCGACCATCCCGGATATTTGTCGAGCGGAAGCCCCGCGATCTGCGCCGACGACCAGATCGGAACCATACTGTCGCCGTGCTCGCCCAAAATGAGAGCGTTCACCTGCGTGGGAGGAGCGTCGAGCGCCTGAGCGATGATTCCGCGAAACCGCGCCGTGTCGAGCTGCGTCCCCAGGCCGATCACCTGCGTAAGAGGAATCGGCAACTTTTTGGCCGCGAGATACGTTAAAACGTCGACGGGATTCGAGACGACGAGAATCACCGCGTCTTTCTTTAGACCCGCGGCGTGAATTTGTTCCAGAATCCCCACGAACAACGCCACGTTCCGATTGATCAGATCGAGCCGGCTCTCGTCGGGCTTGCGGCGCAGCCCCGCGGTGATCACGACGACGTCGCTTGTCGGGATCTCTTCATATCCCGACGAATAGATTTTTTGATCCGCGACGAGCGCCGCGCCGTGGAGCAGGTCGAGAGCCTGGCCTCGGCAAAGATCGGCGCCGATATCGATCAGCGCGATCTCGCTCGCGACCCCTCCGCACTGAAGCGCGAACGCGGCGCACGATCCCACGAGCCCCCCGCCTCCGATAATGCTTACCTTCATAAGTTCAATTCCTTAAAATTGGATGTTCGTAGGGATCGTCACGCCGAGACGCCCGCGAGCGCCCTCATCACCTGATCGGTGATCGCGGCGACCAGCGATTCGACGTCGCCGTCCGCCGCGTGATTCGCTCGACTCGCGTCGGTCGATCGTTTTTGATCTTGAAACTTGGCGGGAATGAACGCGTGCGGCTCGGGTTTGAAATCGGAATAGCCCTCGCGGAACAGGCTGTTGCCGCAAAGATCGCAATTTTCGAGGCCGCGCTCGAGCCGAGCGTCGCGAATGCCGAGCCCAGGTTTAATTTTAATCAGTTCCGCGGCTTTCTCATCCGAGTAATAATTGACGCGACCGAGTTGTTTGGTGAGGATCAAAATTCGGCAATACGCGTCGATGATTTCGGTTTTGAAATACGCGTCTTCAAGATCGACCCCCGCGGTGATCGTCCCGTGATTCGCGAGAATGATCGTATCGGTATCTTTGATATACGGCAGCACGGTGTTCGCGAACGCCTGCGTTCCGGGGGTTTCGTAAGGGGTGATCGCCACCTCGCCGAGGAAAACCTCGAACTCGGGCATCGTGCACTTGGGGATCGGCTCGTGAGCGACCGCGAACGCGGTCGCGTGAGGGGGATGACAATGAACGCACGAATTAATATCGGGTCGCGCTTTAAGAATCGCCAGATGAAGGAGAATTTCGCTCGATCGTTTCCGAGTTCCCGCGAGCTGATTTCCCTCGAGATCGACGATGCAGAGATCGTCGGGCTTCATAAAGCCTTTGGACACCCGCGTGGGGGTGCATAAGACGCGATTTTCACCGAGTCGCATCGAGATGTTGCCGTCGTTCGCCGCGGCGAAACCCTTGGCGTAAACGCGTCGGCCGATCTCGCACATCCGTTCGCGCAACTTCCATTCGCTCATCAAAGTGCCATTAGCGCTCATACCGGTGTTCTCCTTGAGTCTCTTTTGTTTTATGAACAATGAATTTGATCGATCAAGCACGCGCAGTACGCGTCGACGGGTTTTACGTCTTTGCCGAACGGATTGGCCGCCTCGCCTCCCTCGCTCAGTCCGATCCGATCGCCCGGGCTCGCCCCCAGGTCGTCGTAGGCGATCACCTCTTCGCCGCGAAGACGCGATCCCGCGACGAGCGCCTCTTTGGGCATCGGCGCCGCGATCACGAACCGAGCCCCCTTCAGCGAGGGATGAGCCCGCGACAATACGACCTTGCCGATCACCTCGGCGATCCTCATCGAAATCGCTCCCATAAAACGCTCGTCATCTTTATCCGTAATCGCCGCGATCGAACGATCTCCAATCTCGCGTTTGGCTGTGTGTACGTAATCATATATTTGGAAGTCCGAGAACGCTCCAGCGACCGGGGGTGTCGCGACCGATCATCTCTTGAAGGATCTTGCCGTCGTTGGTGAGCATGACGGTCTCCCCCCTCCCCGCCCCGAGCCGATCGAACGCGAGCACGGGTTCGCCGTCGTCGCCCCCTTCGCTCGTAAGCAATTGGACGACGAGCAAACGCTCCCCCTGGAACGTCTTATGCTTCACGGTCGACGTCGCCGTCCCGATCACCACTCCGAGCTGCACGCGTATTGATCCTTATCGAATGAAAGATTATTAAACAAAACGGAACCCGCCGACGATCGACGTTCGCCTTTGCCGGCAGAACGTCAGCGGGGTCGTCACCCCTTCGCCCGTCGGACCCGCGATCGAGAACGAAAGCGATCCCTCGCCCCCCAGGCCGAGCCCCGCGACGCTCGGGCCGTTGACGACGAAGATCGTGCAATCCATCGCCTTCCCCATGCGAGTCATCGTTCCGGTATCGCGCGAGTGCAAAATCGCGGTATGGCCGTAGCCGTGTTCCGACGACTTGGCGAGTTCGATCGCTCGATCGACGTTCTCGACGCGTACAAACGGAATAAACGGCATCATCTGTTCATGATCGACGAACGGATGATCCGCCGAGGTTTCGCCGAAGAGAATCTGCGTACCGTCGGGAACTCGCGCTCCCGCGTGTTCGCCGAGGATCGCGGGATCTCTGCCGACGAGATCCTTATCGACGACGAGTTTTCCTTTATCGTCTTTTTTGAACGCGGCCCGCGTGAGCGCGGCGATCCGTTCCGAGTCGAGGCGGAAGCCGCCGTGACGAGCGACCGCGTCCATCAGTTTGTCGAAGATCAAAGCGACCGCGAACACCTGCTTTTCGCCGATACATAGCAGGTTATTATCAAACGCCGCTCCTTCGACGATCGATTTGGCGGCGAGTTCGAGATCGGCGGTCGTATCGACGACGACGGGGGGATTTCCCGGCCCCGCGACGATCGCCCGGCGGTTGCTCGCGAGCGCCGCCCTGGCGACAGCGGGACCTCCCGTGACGACGAGCAAACGAACGCCTCGATGTTCAAACAACGCGGTCGCCGATTCGAGCGTCGGAGGATCGATGATCGTAAGCAGGTCGTCGAGCCCGATCGCATCGCAAATCGCCTGATTGAACCGGCGAACCCCCTCCGCGGCGACTTTCGCTCCCGAGGGATGCGCGTTGAAGACGACCGTGTTTCCCGCGGCGAGCATGTTGATCGCGTTTCCCGCGAGCGTGGGCAAGCTGTGCGTGACGGGAGTGATCGCTCCGATCACGCCGAAGGGAGAATAATCGGTGAGAGTCAGCCCCGAGTCTCCCGACGCGTTCTCGGTTCGAAGGTATTCGACTCCCGGAACGCGTTCGGCGGCGACTTTGAGTTTGGCGATCTTATGATCAAGCCGGCCGATCTTGGTTTCATCGAGCTCCATCCTGCCGAGTTCCTCGGCCTGATCGAGGCAGATCGCGCGAATCCGATCGATCGCGGCGCGGCGGTCTTCGAGCGGACGCGTGCGGTACGCCTGAAACGCGCGTTCGGCGGCGGAGACCGCGGAATCGGCGTCGCGATAAACCCCGTTCGTCCCGCGTCCGCCTCGACAGGGGCGAGCCGACCCCGCGTCGGTCGGCGAAACCTCGCCGATCCGGCTCAGAACCTCTTGAACGACGCCTCGAATTAGATCCTCGCTCAATTGCATGATCGATTCTTCTCCCGTTTAACCGCGTCGATCGGAACGACGCCGCGAAGTCTCATGTGTGTATTCGATCAGTGATTCGTCTGTTTGGAATAAATCGTTCGGCCCTCGATATCGACCGTGTCGACGAGGCCGATGATCACGGCGTCGACGGGAAGTTTCTCGGTCTCGGGGGTGAGCCTGGCGCTCGATCCCTGACAGATCAAAACATAATCGCCGAGCCCCGCTCCCAACGCGTCGACGACGATGAACGTTCGTCCCGTCGGCGAAAGTCGATCCCTCGTCTTCTCGTCGACGCGATACGGCTCGACCGCGAGGAGCTTGCGTCCCGTCATCGACGCGACCTTCTGGGTGGCGACGACGACGCCTGTCACTTTGGCGACGAACATCGATCAGCCTCCCGAGGCCAGCAGGTCGCGCGCCCGGCGAGCGACGACGATTTCCTCGTTCGTGGGTATTGTCCAAATTTGAACACGTGATTGATCGCTTGAGACGATGGATTCGTCTTTGGCGGCGGCGTTCCGCGCCGGGTCGAGCTCGATTCCGAACCACGAAAGGTCGCGGCAAACCCCCTCGCGAATCCATTGCGAGTTTTCGCCGATTCCCCCGGTGAAGACGATCGCGTCGGCGCCGCCGAGTTCGACCAGATACGCGCCGAGATAATGACGTATCGACGCGATATACACGTTGATCGCCAGTTCGGCGCGTTCGTCCCCCCGGCGCGCCGCGGCTTCGATGTCGCGAAGGTCGCGGCTCGTCCCGCTCAATCCTTCAAGGCCCGATCGATTCGCGAGCGTATCGAGGATTTTCTCGAGCGTAAGCCCCGTCTCTCTGATCAAGAGAGGCAAGGCGAAAACGTCGAAATCCCCCACGCGGTTGTTCTGCGGCAGCCCCGATTGCGGGCTCATCCCCAAACTGCACGCGACCGACGCTCCATTTTTGATCGCGCACAGCGACGAGCTTCCTCCCAGATGACATGAAATGATTTTCAAGTCGTTTCGCTTAAGGATTTCGCTCGTTCGACCCGCGATGTAACGATGGCTCGCGCCGTGGAACCCCCAGCGAACGACGCCGAATCGCGTCGCCCATTCGTCGGGGATCGCGTAGCGTTTATTGGCGGGAGGGATCGTTTCGTGAAAGCCCGTTTCAAACGACGCGACGAGGGGAAGGTTGGGGAATCGTTTGGCGAGCGAACGCATCGCTCGGATGTAAGGAGGATTGTGCGCCGGCGCGACCTCGGCGAACGAGTCCATAACATCCAATAACTTAGATGTAATGCGATGAGCGCCCGTGATATTACCCGCGTGGACCGCCTTGAAGCCGATCGCCGCGATCTCGGCCTCGCTTTCGATCACTCCGAGCTTGGGGTCGGTCAATTGTTCGAGGCAGATGCTCACCGCGACCGCGTGATCGGGTATCGGCTCGACGAGGTCGATCCGGCGTTGCGGCGACCAGATCGTCACCTTGGCGTCGTCGGACCCGATCCGTTCGACCGAGCCCCGCGCGAGGAGCGGTTCGGCGGGGTCTCCCAGGTCGTACAGCCGATACTTGAAGCTCGTGCTGCCGAGGTTGGCGACGAGGATTTTCAAGGTTTCATCTCCCGGAACGAAAACGTCAGCCGCCGATAAATGTTTGAACGACGACGTGTTGAGGTCTGGGGATCACGTGCGCCGCGATCAATTGCCCGGCCCTCGCCGCGGCGTCCGCTCCCGCCTCGACCGCGGCGCGAACGCTCGAAACGTCGCCTTGAACCATCACGCTCACAAGCCCGCCGTCGAGCTTGATCACCGAGCTCGCGAGCGTCACGTTCGCCGCCTTGAGCATCGCGTCGATTCCCTGGATCAGGCCGACGAGCCCCATCGTCTCGATCATGCCGATCGCCGAGCCGTTGTTCACGGTCGTCACCCTTTCAAAATCATGAGATGCGAATATGCAATTTCGCCTCGCCGAAGCGAAGTCGAGATCGCGCCGGATCAACCGTTTATTAAACGCGCTTTCGCGCGATCATTTCACATACGTATCGAGAATCGTCCGATCGGGACGGGGAATCACGTGCGCCCCGACGAGTTCGCCCACTTTCGACGCGGCGTCGGCGCCGGCTTCGACCGCGGCGCGAACGCTGCCGACGTCCCCTTTGACGAGCGTCGTCACGTAACCCGCGCCGATCCCCACGCGACCCGCGAGCGTCACGTTCGCCGCCTTGAGCATCGCGTCGGTCGCCTCGATCAAACCGACGAGCCCCTTCGTCTCGATCAACCCCAGGGCGTCGCCGTTCGCTCCGTTAACGTTCGCAGTCATTTTTGTACCTTTTTGTTGTGCGGTCGCCATGACTTCACGCTCCGTCGTTTCGAGTCGCCGCGGGAGCGGCCGCGGGCTTCTTGGCGAACGGCAACACGCCGCCCAGATCCTCGTGAGGTCGCGGAATCACTTGAACGCTAATCACTTCGCCGATGCGACCCGCCGCCGCGGCGCCCGCGTCGACCGCGGCCTTCACCGCCGCCACGTCTCCCGCGACGAACGCCGTCACGAGCCCGCTCCCCACTTTATCCCAGCCGACCAACTCGACGTTGGCGGCCTTCACCATCGCGTCGCTCGCCTCGACGAGCGCGATAAATCCCTTGCACTCGATCATGCCGAGCGCTTCCAGGGACGCGTTTGCCATCTGTCGACTCCTAATCCAATCAAGAAAACGGAAGAATCAATCAACGCACTAACAACAAAAAGAACTTCGATCGATTAGCCGCGCGGCCTCACGAGTTCGACTTTCGTCGCATGAGCGAGGTCGCAGCAGTTCGCCTCGTCGGTGTCGATGTGAACCTCGAGCTTCCAATCGTCGTGCGTCCGCACGAGCAACCCCTCGAGAACCGTCGGACACGATCCCTCGACCCTGAGATCGAGCCGATCCTTGTGCTTCACTCCGTAATAACTCGCATCTTTCGGACCCATATGAACATGGCGTTCGGCGCGGATCACCCCGCGGGGCAAAACCAAACTCCCCTTCGGGCCGATCAACAGACATCCGGGAGTTCCCTCGATCTCTCCCGAAAGCCGTACGGGAACTTCGATTCCCAGGCTGATCGCATCGGTGAACGCGAGTTCGACCTGGCTGAATTTTCGGCAAGGACCGAGAATCCGAACGCCCGGTATCATCCGCTGCCTCGGCCCGACGACCGCGACCGTTTCGTTCGCGGCGAAATCGGTCGATTGATACAGCGTACGCATCGGAGTCAACTGATATCCAGGACCAAAAAGAACGTCGACATCGGCTTGCGTTAAATGACAATGCCGCGCCGAGATGTTGACGACAAGGTTGGGTCGATACGAAGGCTCGACTCGCGGAGCGGCGCGGCCGTTCAATCCTCCAAGTCGATCGATCAAAATCGACCGGACGATCCCCTCCACCTGATCGCGTGCGATCGCGGTCGTCATGCTCGGCTCCTTGTCGCTTCGTCTTTAGATTGTCCGTTAAGCGAATCGCCGAACGGATCGCGTTCGGGCTCGGCGAACAACACGTTCACATTCTTATCGCGCAACATGCCTCGATGTTCCTCGCTCAATCCGGCGTCGACGACGATCGTTCGCACGCTTTCGAGCCCGCACAGCCACGCGAGCGCCGGCCTGCCGAATTTGGTGTGATCGGCGACGACGAACACCTCCTGGGCGCACGCGGTCATTCGTCGCTGAGTTTCAACCAATAATAAATTGTGGTTATAAATACCGTCCGCGATGATTCCCCCCGCTCCCATGATCGTCTTCCGCACCCGAACGTCTTTCAGCCCGTCGATCGCGATCGGGCCGAGCGCCACCCCCGTTTTGGGGTAAACGTAGCCGCCGATCAGAATCAAATCGGTCTCTTTGCTCGCGGCGATCAAAGACGCGATCGGCAGGCTGTTGGTGACGATCTGTACGGGTCGGTCGACGAGAGCGCGGGCGACTTCCAGCGTCGTCGTTCCGCCGTCGAGCAAGATCGATTCGCCGTCTTCGATCAACGACGCGACGAGCCGACCGATCGCACGCTTCTCCGCCGCCGAAGTCGCGGCGCGATCCTCAAGAGCCGGAAGCGACTTCATCTCCGCGACGCTCACCGCGCCGCCGTAAACCCGCTTGATCAGCCCCGCGTGATCGAGAGCCTCCAGATCGCGGCGAATCGTGCTTTCAGAAGCGCCCAACGAGGCCGCGATCCCGGTCAGACTCGCGAAACCATCGCGACCGATCCGTTCCAGCAGCATTCGACGACGCGTCTCTTGATTCATGACCGATTCGTCTCGAAGTCTTTCGCACGCCACGAATGCTATTCTTCAATCTCGAACGGAGTCTGTCAAGAATCCGGCGGAACCTTTTCGTCAATTTGAACGATTACGGCGGATTTTGTGGAAGAAATCTTTCAGATCGCGTTGTGGTTTTGGCGCCTGTTAACCGAAATCGGTCATCCGGGTGGGCTTTCGCCGATCGATTGCGTTGTTTTAACGACGTTGCCCGTCGGGTGGCGCGGCGATAAGATCGGATCGTCCGGGCTTCGTTGACCGACCCGAGCCTCGATCGATCAAGTCCACTCGAAAGGAACCCGATTCGTGCCCGAGCTACCCGAGGTCGAGACGATGGTTCGGGGGCTTCGGCCCGTGATGGAGGGTTTCTCACTCGTTGAACTGAAAATACATGATCCGTCTTTGATCCGTGGGATCGAACCCGATCGTTTAATCGACCGGGTTGAGGGATCTCGGATCGATCGGATCGAGCGACGAGGCAAGTGGGTTGTTTTTCATCTCGCACTCGACGCGGGTATTATCGTCGTTCAGCCGCGGATGACGGGAGGATTTTGGCTCATTTTTCCGGCTCGAATCGATCACGCGCGCCTCACGTTTCGGTTGGGTGAACCCGAGCGGTCGGTTTGGTACTGCGATGCGCGACGATTGGGGCGAATTCATTGGTTTGGATCTCTCGAAGAAGCCTCGCGGGCGTTCAAGAAATCGCACGGACCCGATGCGCTCGCGATCGAGCTCGACATCCTTATCGCCAAGCTCAAAGCGACGAATCGAGGAATCAAGCCGACATTGATGGATCAAAAAATCCTCGCCGGAATCGGCAACATCTACGCCGACGAAATCTTATTCGCGGCCAAGATTCATCCCGAGAGAAAAGCTTCGTCGCTCGCTTCCAAAGAAATCAAGCAAATACATGATTCGATCAGTTTGGTGTTGGCGAAGGCGATCGCCGCTGAGGGTTCGAGCTTCGACGCGGGATATCGAACCGTCCTCGGCCTTGAAGGGGGTTTTTTGGCGATGAACGCGGTTTATGGACGCGAGGGCGCCCCCTGCCCCGATTGCGGCTCGGCGATCGTCAAAGGGAAAATTCAGGGCCTGATCGGCAGACCGACGTATCATTGCCCAGGCTGCCAGATACTCGGTCGTCGTCGGAAAAAACGATCGACGAAAAACGATCCCGAACGGTGATGTCGTTTCGTTTATTGCGTAAAAGTGTGTGTGTGTGTTGTATCAACATGTGTGATCTATTCTGTTTGGGAGGGCGAACCTCCTGGTGAGCCTCGGTTCGTAAACATCGGAAACATTGTCGTTTTTTCGGGCATAAATTGCAAACATATAATTTGGCACACCAGGAGGTTCGCCTTCCCAAATTCGGCATCGGCCTTCCCAATTGCGGGATAAATCGGCTCACCAGGAGGTTCGCCCTCCCAAATTCGGCTTCGGCCTTCCCAATTGCGGGATAAGTCGGCTCACCAGGAGGTTCGCCCTCCCAAGTTCGGCATCGACCTCCCAAATGCGGCTTCGGCCTTCCCAATTGCGGGATAAATCGGCTCACCAGGAGGTTCGCCCTCCCAAATTCGGCATCGGCCTCCCAAATTGCGGCATCGGCCTCCCAAGTTCGGCATCGGCCTTCCCAATTGCGGGATAATTCGGCTCACCAGGAGGTTCGCCCTCCCAAATTCGGCATCGCCGACTCCCAAATTCGGCATCGGCCTCGCAAATTCTGGATAAATCGGCTCACCAGGAGGTTCGCCCTCCCAAATTGCGGCATCGGCCTCCCAAATTCGGCATCGCCGACTCCCAAATTCGGCTTCGGCCTCCCAAATGCGGGATAAGTCGGCTCACCAGGAGGTTCGCCCTCCCAAATTCGGCATCGGCCTCCCAAATTCGGCTTCGGCCTTCCCAATTGCGGGATAATTCGGCTCACCAGGAGGTTCGCCCTCCCAAATTCGGCATCGCCCTCCCAAATTCGGCTTCGGCCCTCCCAAATTCGGCATCGGCCTCCCAAATTCGGCTTCGGCCTTCCCAATTGCGGGATAATTCGGCACACCAGGAGGTTCGTCCTCCCAAATTGCGGCATCGGCCTCCCAAATGCGGCATCGGCCTTCCAAATGCGGGATAAATCGGCTCACCAGGAGGTTCGCCATGCCGATTGCCGGTTCGGCGTCAAATCGCGACGATCATACGGATTTCATTCCGAATGATATCTCATTTACCATAATATCATCTTGCTTACCAAGCGTGAGGAGAAAATCGAATCGTTCACGCTTTCGTCGCCAGGACCGCGTCGAGCGGGACTCCGCCCGAGAGCGCTTTGTGCTCGACTCCGGCGAAGCCGACGCTCTTGAGCAGCGATTCATATTCTTGCGCGGTTCGTTCGCGCCCCTCGGTGTATATCAACATCCCGAGATGTTGCATCAGCGCCCACCGCGGCCCCGATCGATCGGAATCGATCAGCTTTTCGGCGACAAGAACCGAGCCTCCAATCGGCAGACGATCATAAATACGCTTTAAAAGGACAAGGATTTTTTCCTCGGTCCAATCGTGGAGGATGCGACCGAGCGCGAAGACGTCTCCTTCGGGGAGAGGATCGACGAAAAAATCTCCCGCGCGGATCTCGATCCGCGAGGCCGCGGGCGATCGGCCGACGATCTCGCGGGTCAAAGGAACGACGTCGGCGAGGTCGAAAACCGTCGCGTGCAACCGCGGATAACGCTCGCACGCCGCGATCGCGAGATGCCCCGTCGCGCCGCCGAGATCGACGAGCCGTTTCCTCGATCCCAGGTCGAACGCCGCGACGACCTCGGGTGAACTAATCAATCCATATCCGTGCATTCCCATTAAGAATTCACGCTTGGATTCCTCGGTACGAAAGAAATTCGCGAAAATCGGCCCGTCCCAGCCGAAGGTTTCTTTCCAGCGGTGCGTTCCCTCGCGAATCGCCCCCTCGAGGTTCGCCCACATCTTCCACAGAACGTCGTTCGAATAGCCGATATATCCCGTTAATCGTCGCGGACTCGCGCTCGTTAAGTACGTTTGAGCGACCCGAGCGTTCGCGTAACGATCGGCCGATTTTTCGATCAGCTTCAGGCAAACGCACGCGTCGAGCAGCCTGCCGAGCGAGTCGGCGTGAAGACCCAGTTTTTCGGCGAGCGCTTCGGCGGTCGCGGGCTCTTTGTCAAGCGCGTCGAAAATTCCCAGCGAAACCGCGGCGAACATCGTCTTCGATCGACGGTACGATTCGAGCAAATCGAGGACGATCGAGGGATCGGCTACCGAAGGAAGTTCCGACATAATCAACTCTCTTAAAAAGATATATAATAAAACAATCTTGGTTGAGGATCGCGATCGAAACGAAAACGAAAGAAGCGTTTATTCGGGAATTCGCTTCTGGCGAGAGCGTCTTTGGCAAGCTACGAACGGCGTTTCGCGTTCAATCTTCGATCGACGAATCGTCCTCGGGGATGAAGCCGAGGAGTTCCTCGGCCGCGGTCAGATCCCAGCGCGTGCCTCTGTTGTTGGAAAGGCCGTTGACGACGACGTACGAAAGCGCGTCGAAATCGGCCTCGACGGCTCGCCCGAAGAGCCGAACGAGGTCTTTATTCGAAAGCCAAAGCGATCGGGCCCACGGATCGGGGAGAGTCGCGGGGGAGTTTCGCCCGATTTGAACCCAACCGAGCCGAAGCGCGACAAACGTCATATCAAACGCCCGGGCGATGCTTTTGCCGAGCCGTTCGCCCATCCATTTCGAAGCCCCGTAGGCGTTATCGGGACGAGGCGGAAGGTCGACCGTGATCGGCATGTCGTCGTATTCGCGATATCCCCCCATCACGTGATTTGAACTCGCGAAGACGAAACGCTCGACCCCCGCGAGCGCGGCGGCGTTAAGGACGTTCGCCGTCGCGTCCAAATTCGGCCCCTCGAGCTCGTGCCACGCCGCGAATTCGTTCGAATCGCCCGCCAGATGAACGACCGTATCGACCTCCTCGAAATACGAAGCCCATTCTTCATCATAAATCGATAAGTCGGCGACGTAAATCTCTCCGGTGTCGTCGTCGTTTCGATCGATGAGCACAAGATCATACAAATCGGCCCACGCCACGCGGAGCTTGCGGCCGATATCGCCGCAAGCCCCGGTGATGAGAACCGAGCGTTTCGCGTCCTCGAACTCGTCGTCTTCGAACTCGTCTTCGATCTCCTCGGCGGCGATCACCGTCAGATCGGGGAATTTACGAATCGGAGTCGTGGATTCTTGGATCGCTTCGGGATCGTCGCCGTTCATGGCTTCACTTCCTGGGAGAATGGCCGACCCGCGAATCGCGATCCGCGAGCGTCGAATCGTCATGTGACGGCGCAAAGCGTTCGAGCCGATTGAATTTGCCGCGAAAACGGCTCCCACCATTCGCCCGCGTTGCGGGTGCGCCACATCTCGCCCGAATCGAACGCGACGAGCGCGAATTCGGTCGCCGCGGGATCATGACGAATGTCGATGATCGAATCGAATTCAAGCCGCTCGGGGAATCCTCTGCGAACATGACTCCATGTTTTTCCGCGATCTTTCGATTCGTAAAGCGCGAATCCGAGAGGGGCTTTCTTGCCGGGGGAAGACGCGTCGATTCCACCCCTCGGCGCCGCGCCCGCGAGCAAAAGATTGGGATCGTCGGGATCGATCGCCACGGCGCGTGCGTATCGAGCCGATTCGAGCCCTTTGCCGCGATCGGCCCACGTTTCGCCGCCGTCTTCGCTGATCCAAACGCCGTCGTTCGTCGCGGCGACGACGAGCCCCGCTCCCACGCCCGCGACACGAACCGAGAAAACCTCGCTCGGCGCCAATGAGCAAGCCTTCCACGAAGCTCCCGAATCGCCGCTCCGCCACAAACCGCGACCGCTAATCGCCGCGTACCAAACCGCGGGATCGGGCTTGCCCTGCGCCAAAACTCGCACAAATGGAGGAGGACTCGACGAATCGGGCTCGATCGCAGGCTCGGGAAGCTTCGTCCACGCCTTCGCCGAGCCGAATACGCGAAAATAAAGCGAAAACGGCTTGAACGCCGCGACGACCGGAGCCTCGATCCCGCTCCCCGCCGCGATCGCCGTCGGCCGCGTCGCCCCCTCGGGCGCCGGAATCTCGCGCCACGAAAGACCGTTGTCGCGGCTTTCCAGAATCGCGCCCCCCTCGTCGATCACCACGAGAGCCCCGCTCCCGGACGATACGATCTGATTGATCGCGCGATGCTGCAAACTGTGAAAGACGGGCCAGGGACCTCCCTGAAACCAGCGATGAATCCCGTCGTCCGTTCCAATTAATATCATGTGATAGCGCCCTTAGGTTTTTGATGCAAGCCACTGTTTAAGCTGCGCGAACGCCGCCGCCCCCTGAAACACGTGCGCCGCCGAGAAAAACGCCGAAGCGAAGTTCTCCTCGACGCCGATCGCGCGGAAAGCTCGCGACGTTTCAAAGATCGCCGCGTCGACGCCCGCTTTGGGAAAAATCGGATCTTCGAGCCCGCTCTCACAAAAAAGACGCCGCGGTGCAATCAGCGACGCCACGTCCGAAGCCTCGAAATATTGAAGAATCTTGGGTACGTAATTATCAATGCAATGATTAACGCTGAAGATCGAATCGCGAAACGTGCAGAACGACCCCGAAAGAACCGTCGAATGCACCCGAAGATCGAGCGCCGCGGCGTAAAGCGCGACCGTTCCCCCTCCCGATATCCCCATCAAAACGATCCGATCCGAATCGACCTCGGGACGCGTCGACATCAGATCGATCGCCTTCAAAACGTCCCAAACCCGCCAGCCGATCATCGTTTCGCCGAGCATGAGCGCCGCCCCCGACGCCGTTTGACAACTGCTCGTCGAACCGCCGGCCTTGCAAGCCGCCGCGTCCCGCCGATGACCGAACCCAAGCATCTCGAGCGCCAACGTCACATAACCGCGATCCACGCATTGCAGCGCGAAATCGTGTTGATAACCGTCGTAATGATCGCGCTCGCCGCCGTTCTCGTCGATCCCCACGATCTCGTCGATCCCGCGACCGTGGCCGGGAAGGCAAATCACCGCGGGGCTCGGCTTCACCACCGAATCGGGTATCAGAAGATAACCGATCGCCGAAAGGTTCAACCGCGTGTTGAATGTGACGATCCTCCGTGAATATCCCTTCTTCTTCACCGGAGTTTCATACCGCGCGTCGAGGTCGATCGTCTTCTCGGGAAAAGGACCGATCAGATCGACGAGCTTCGCCCGAGCCTCGTTTTGCCAAACGTAAGCGTCGGCAGCGGTCTGGGCGCGGAACGACATCCTCCGCGGCGTTTCGCGATACCGCGAAAGCGCGTAGGAAAGCGAGTCAAAACGATCGGAACGAGGCGTCGGACCGGTCATGGCGATTTATCAATTCCCAAAATCATCCCGGGGGGAAGCGCTCGAAGCGAATCGCCTTGAAGCATAACGCAACCCGCTTGAGCGGGCAAGGATTCGATCGTCACCGCGACAATCCTCGGGAATCACGAGCATTCTTTTTCGATGTCACCGATCGATGATCACGCCGAAATCAACCCGAAGGCGCACGACGAAGCTCGACCGCCCGCCGAACCGCTTCGCCGCCCCCCCGTGAGCCGCGGCCGCCGAATCGCCGAATCGGCGGATCGTTTTACCAATTTATGTATATAAGAACAGGCGATCTCTCGGATCACGTCTTTAGACGATCGGATCACGACTCGGACGCTCATTGCGACCACTTCGTCGGCGTTCGATCCCACCTGTGCCCGCTCAACCGTTCGATCAAGGCGACCGATAAATGCGGAGGACCGCTCGCGGCGATGTTTGATTCCACATGTTTAAGTTTTCTCATTCCGGGAATGATCGTCGACACCCGAGGATCGGCCAGAATCCATTTGAGCGCGAGTTCGGCGAGCGTCATCCCCTGGGGAATCAACGGCTTGAGCCGCTCGGCTCGTTCCACGCTCGCCTTCAAATTCTCGGGGACGAAATACGTGTTCCGCCAATCCCCCTCGGGCCAGCGTGAATCGAGAGTCAGATTCCCAGTCAACGTTCCCTCGTCGAACGGAACCCGAGCGATCACCCCCACGTTCAACTCGCGACACAACGGCAACAACCGATCCTGAGGCGCCTGATCAAAAATGTTGTAAATCACTTGTACCGCGTCGATCAGCCCCGTTTTGAGCGTTTCCAGGCAGTTTTCGGGCTCCCATCGATTCACGCTCACTCCGACCGCTCGAACCAATCCCTCGCTCTTCAACCGATCGATCGCGGTTTGCCAACGCGTGTCGCTCGCCCACGAATCCTCCCAAACGTGGAACTGAATCAGATCGATCGGCGCGCGTCCGAGATTCTCCAAACTTTTATCCACATATTCTCGAATATGATCGGGAGGAAAACAGTCGTCGAGGGTGAATTCTCGTCGCGAAGGCCAAATCAAATTCTTGGGAGGGATTTTGGTGGCGAGTCGGAGCGTTCGATCGGGGAACGTCTTCACAAGCTCGCCGAGGAGTCGTTCGCTGTGTCCCGCTCCGTAGGCCCAAGCGGTGTCGAAAAAGTTGCAGCCGAGTTCGACCGCCCGGCGCAGCGACTCGAGCGATTCGGCGTCGTCCGAGCCCGACCACCCCCCCATGCCCCACATTCCATAACCGATCTCGCCGACCTCGAATCCCGTCCTGCCCAAAATGCGCTGATTCATCGATCCGACTCTCCGCGTGCGAAAAGTAACGTGAACGCGAAGGAATCTTAGCAGATCGAAAAACCGATCGCACGTGTTCGCCAAGAGTCGTCGGCGGCGGATCGACGCGATCTTAACATGATGTAAAAAGAGGATTTGGTCGGGTTGATTTGTCCGGTCGGCGGAATGTTCGATTCGTCGCGATCGCATGTCGTGTGTCTTGGCCCGTGTTCCTGTTACCAGCAGGAATGCGGACTTTTTCTTTCATGCTAAATTGTAGTAAACATTTTTACAAACGGCAAGAGCGGCAGGCATTTTTTGGTTGATTTTTCGACAAATCTTGTCTATATTAAGCTGCATGGCCAGACGACGAACAAGATCCGAAACTCTGGATGGAAAAGACCTTCGCATCCCCGTGACGGCATAATTGAAGCGGTTGATCGAAGAAGCGACCGGCGACGTACCGGAGGGGAAAGCGTCGGGGTATAGAACCGTCCTACCGGAAGCCGCCCAGAGGAAGTAGTCGCACCGTCAGCTTCTAGAGGAGTTCCAACAATAGAAGGAAGAATGATTTCTAGGCGTCCGTCTTATTCAGACGCGGCCGGTTAGTCCGCAATTGCTGTATTGGAAATAAGTTACGGTTTTTTTTCCTCGCCGCGCACTTAGTATATGGAGAGGGGGGTTGGCCCCAGAGATCAATTCAGAGAAGGAGTATTAAAATGGCACAGCCGTTGATTATTCAATACACGAACCTGCTCCACAAGTACCGCGATCCAAACGCGGAGCCTGTCAAGGCTTTTCTGCGGAAGCACGCCGCTGACAAAGTTCTCATCAAGCGTGCTGACGCTCTTAACGAGGTTTGGAAGCTGAAGGAGGCGCTCATCACAAGCTCTATACGAGGTTTGGAAGCCGAATGAGGCGCTCGTCAGATCCTTCGCACAGCCCCCTGTTGCTCCAACATATCTATCGCTTCTTCGTAGTATCGGTAGAGATCGTCTATGGACATGTCAAGCGCGCCGGCGATATTATTTGGGTCTCCTTCGTCGAAGAAAATCCTCTCTAAGACCGTCTTGTGCGGTTCAGGGAGATCGTTGACAAGATCGAGCAGGATATCGATCTCCATCTGACTATCCATCTTGGCAAGAGCGTTCGGGTCAATGGACGGCGTCTCGATTTCTTCGCGGCGCCGTCTTTTTCTTTGGGCTAAAATGGCGGCGTTCCATAGCGATTGTCGCAAATATGCCTTGAAAGCACCGAATGTCGGATACCGACGCGAGTTAATGAAACGGCGGTTCTTCGCCAATTTGCCATCAAACCATGCAAAGACGTGGGAAACGGCGTCGCTAAAGTCCATGCTAGGGTACCGAACAGTGTATTCGTTCGAAAGATCGACAAGCAAATTGGCGAAAGTATCGCTGCGGATAAAATCGCGACCTTTGTCGGGTGGCCAGGACTCTGGGCTTATATCTATCAACTAGGAGCCTCCATGTGTTTAGGCGTTGTCTTTATCATCGGCCATTGAGTCGGCCGCTCGCTCCAACCTCCGCGCCAATTCCTGCTCGCTGATTTTAGCTTCGCGTTCAATTTGCTTTAGTGGCATAAATTGAGATGCAATCAGAGAGGAGCGGTCATCGACATCGGGCACTTTATCATGCAAAGCGTCACTCATCTGGATAATAGCCTTCACCGACATTAGGGTAAATGGGCGAGCCGGGAAGAAGAGGCCGACTATACTGAGAGTCAGTCCTAACCCAAGACCGAGCAAGTAGAACGCGGCGTTATTCGCCTCCAGAAGACGCGCGAAAAGAGCGGTGGCTCCGAAAGCTCCTCCACCAAAAAGGGCTAACATCACCGCCATGAAAATCTTACTTGCCGTTTCCGCACTTTCCCAGTTCGCAATAACAGACCGAAGAAGCATACCAAAGCACAGGCCGAGGCCGATACCGATGAAAAACGCAGCTGCACACCAGACAAAGTACATAAGTGGGAACCACGGAAGGGGGGTCGGCAATGAGTTATCTTGTGCCGAGTAACCGAATCAGTTCTGATCCGATTTAAATGATTCTAGCTAAGCGAAATGACGGAATCAAGAGTCTGGAAGAGAATGCGTTGCATACTGCTCATATCATTGCAATTGTTCGGATTGCGTTGCTTGAGGAGAATGCGCTGCAAAGCCGAGACGTGGATCGTCGGTGTCGAAACGGCATGAGGACTCGCTCGAGCAAATGTTCAAAGAATATTTACAATAATAATTATTTGCATGAAAAGACTCCTTTTCGATTTCATCGCCAAGGATCGAAACGCGGAGCGGCTTCCGCTTGAATACGACTGAAAAACAACGACATCGAAGGAACTTCAAAAAGCCGGCGACATCCGCGGTTTGAAACCGACCTCAACAAACGCCCGCTCAAAGGCGCCTCGAACGGCGATCCGGCCCTCGGAGAAGAAGATCGATTTGATCTCTCGCAAGAAATCCGGAATACTCGCATTGACTTTTCGCTCGGAACGCGTTACATTCGGTATGTACGACCGATTCATGGAAAATATCAAAACCACGCACGGTCGATCGTGTATGTACGCGTAAAACGACGTTCGACAACCGCCGACTTTGGAGAATCCTCATGGCCGCAGTCGATCAAGCTTCGATCAACCGTACTAACGCCGCCAAATCGACCGGGCCCAAAACCCGCGAGGGAAAGGCGAAATCATCAAAAAACGCAATCAAACACGGGATCAAATCCGAAATACCCGTGATTCCAGGTGTCGAATCGTTCGACGAATGGGAAGATCATCGCGACGCGGTCGTTCGAGGGCTCCACGCCCGCGGCGAACTTGAAATCGCGCTCGCGGAACGCGCATCGCTCCTCATGTGGCGGATGAATCGCGTCATCCGATTCGAGAACGAAACCGCTGCGCGGGAGATCGATCACGCAAGTCAAACGCTCGACACGCTCTTCAAACTTCCCGTCTTGGCGCGGTCGAAAACCGAGGCGATCCACGTCGAAACCGCAAAAAAACACTTCCAGGTCTGTTCCGAACGGTACGATAAGTACGGCGCCCGAGCGCTCGACGACCCCGATATCCGCGACGATCGCGTCGAGATCGGCAAAGGAATTAAAGACATCCAAAAACGCGCGATCCTCCCCCCGGTCGATACCCTCCAGGTTATCGTCAGGTACGAGGCGCACCTCCAACGCGCACTCAAATTCACCCTCCAAGAACTCGTACGCGTGCAAAAATTGCGAGAATCGATCCCCTACGAATTCGTCGACGACGATCTTTTGAACGACGCGAGCGGCGATCGGTTCTCCTCGGCTTACGACGAAGGCGACTTCGATATCGACGATCCTCGTCCGGTCCACGAACCGCGTCGACACGTTGAGGAACGCGATCGCGCGAATTCCGAGCGCGATGAAACCGCAAAGACGACTGTGATTCGAGATAAGTCGATTGATCGCATCGATCGGCGATTCGTCGATGTCGTTCCGCCTCAAGATCAAGCGTCGAACGTCTCGAATTTGAGCGAGAACTTCGAAATCACGATCGTCGACACGGTCGCTCCTCGGATTGACGCGGGGTTTTTCGCATCCAGGATCGCTTTCGTTTCATCGCTTTACGGCGCAACGGCGAGCTCGGCGGATTCGATCGCATCGGCTGTCGCGGACGTCTCCTCGGTTCACGCGGCTTCGGATCGCGAAGATCGACCCCATTCCGATGAACATCGACTTTCCAGGGAAGGCGAACGCGCGTGTTTGATCGCGGTCGCGACAGGGGTTGCGGAAAACCGCGCCGCTTTCGAGGATGTGAACGATCGCTTCGCCACGGTCGTTACGGTTCCCTCGGCTCGTCAGATTCATGACTCATTATTATGTTACGATTCGACACGCGTCTTCTTTCTGAACGTTTCGGCTTCGAGGGAGATCGTGGGGGTTGATGAGCGAGAAGTCGCCGTGGAATTCTCACGCGATTTATCGGGCGATCGAGTGGAATTCTCACGCGATTCGTCGGGCGATCGTTCGGTCGATCGCGATCGGGCTTCGTTCGGCGATCTTCACTTCGACGACGAACCGAGTTCTTCAGGCGAAACCGAATCCGACGACGCCTTGGATCGAAGACTGATCGAAGCGCTCGGCGATTCGGTTCGTCCCGGTCCTTGGGTTCCACGCGATCGTTTGTCGCCGAGTTCGCGTGCGATCGTGTGAACCTTGAGCGTCGTTTGGGCGGCGGGGCGGATGCGAGCGATTCGAGGGGGTTTGAAGCGAGCTCGGCGTCGTTGAAACGAACGAAATCGCGATCGGTATCGAAATAAGGAATGAAGGTTGCGTGAACTATTCGTTGACGTCATGTTGAACCGAGATTACGATAAAGATAGGGACTAATCCGTTCGTCTCATCGTTTGAATATCTTCGTCGTCGCGACGGTTTTTCGTCTTCGGGACGGTGAGGAAGATCGGATCTCGGATCGACGCGTTTCGCCCACCGACCACGCCCGTTTTTGGGAGGTCATTTCGCATGTGTTTCGGCGACGAGAGTCAGTATCGGCGGTTTCGTTCGGTATCCACGATTGCGGCGATTCTTTTGGGAATCGGTTTGGTCGCGGTCAACGCGGTCCGCGCCGAGCCCGACCCGAAATCGTATTGGAATGTGAACGACGTGCACGCCGGTATGAAGGGTGAAGGGTGGACGGTATTGGTCGGGACGAAGCCCGAGAAGTTCACGGCCGAGGTTTTGGGGGTTCTCAAGGATGTGAATCCGGGTCGAGACATGGTGTTGTGCAGGCTTAAGGGATGCGATCTTGAGCACGCGGGAATCGTTCAGGGGATGAGCGGGAGCCCGATTTACATCGACGGTAAGCTTTTGGGAGCGGTCGCTTACGCGTGGGAGTTCGCCAAGGATCCGATCGCGGGAGTGACTCCGTTTTGCCAGATGGTTCAGTTCGTTCGGTCGAGCGACAAGCGGATCGCCGCCGAGGCCGGCGGGAAAGACGGCGCCAAGGGGGTTGATGGAACGCGGTCGGCTTCGCTCGGTCGTTTTGAGAAAGATCTGCTCGTGGTCGATTCGGACGGACCTCGACCCGACGCGAGTTCGGCCGGCGGAATCGCTGTCGGCGGAGGCGGGATGGCGGGAATGCGAGCGATCGGCACGCCGCTTTCAGCGCGTGGCTTTTCACCGCGTGCGATGGCGTTTTTGGCCGATCGGCTCGGTCCGTTGGGAATGGCGCCCGGGCCAGGCGGCGGAGCGACCGATCAAATTATCAAAGAAGAAGGAGATAAACCGTTCGTCCCCGGCGCTCCGCTTACGATCGCGATGGTGACGGGCGATTTCGACATCTCGGGAATCGGCACGGTGACACATGTCGAGGGGAATCGCGTTTACGGCTTCGGTCATCCGATGCTGGGGCTTGGAACGTGCGATTTACCGCTGATGACGGGGTATATTCACACCGTTTATCCGCGAGCGAGCGTGAGCATGAAGATGGGTTCGCCGCTCAAGATCGTCGGCGTATTGGATACCGACGTGAGCACGTGTGTTGCGGGTCGAATCGGTCCCAAGCCCGATCTGCTGCCGATGTCGGCGCTCGTGAAGGTGGGGCGTTATTCGGAGCCCAAGACGTTTCGCGTGCAAATCGTCCGCGAGCCGAATTTGCTGCCGACATTCGTGATGTCGGTGTTGGCGAACGCGATCGACACCGAGGGGAACCTTCCCGAGGAGTTCACCGCGAACTTGAAGGCGACGATCAAGCTGAAGGATCAGCGAGCGATTGAAATTGAAGACAGGCTCAGCGGGTCGCGGTTTTCGGGGCCGATGGGGGCGCCTTCGTTGTTCGGCACGATCGCGGCGACGGTCAATTTGCTCTCCCGTAACGACATGGCGCCGGTTCGGATCGAATCGATCGACTGTGCGATCGATATCGAACGCGGGCGAACCGACGCGACGATCGAATCGTTCCAGGTGGAATCGGATCGGCTCGAGCCGGGTCAAACGCTCAAGGGGACGGTCGTTCTCAAACCGTTCAAGGCCGACCGCGTGACCGTTCCGGTTGAGCTCGCGCTTCCCGCGGATCTCGCCGAGGGCAAATATGAGGCGACGGTTTGCGACGTCGTCAACGCGATTCGGCGCACGCTCCACGACGAGCCTCGATTGATGTCGCCGACGAGTCTTGAAGGCGTGCTTGAAATCATCCGGCTTCAAACCGAGGTGAAACATACGTCGCTTTCGTTGCGGCTGGCGTTACGCGATCAGGGGATCGCGATCGAAGGGAAACCGCTGCCGAACCTCCCCGCGAGCGTTCGAGCGGTGTTTTTAAACACCAAGCAATCGTCCGAAACGCCGGTTCATTCCGAACTCGTCGTCTCGAAAGCGACGCCTTACGTGATCGAGGGAACGCGCTCGTTGCGAATCGAAATCGTGAAAAACCGAGCCGTGACGGCGAACGATTAACCTTCAACCCCGCGCCGCGATCCCGGAAACGATCGCGGCGTCTTTTTTTGCTCAGATGAACAATTACTAATCCAGTGAGTGTTTTATGCCGATTACGCCGACCAGCGACGCTATGAATCCGATCAACAGCGAGCGACATTTCGACGTCGAAGGATCGTTATGCGCGGGGGAAACGCGCCTCGATTCGTCGTCGGGTTCGGCGGAGGCGTCTGTTTCGGTCTCGGCTTCGGGCTCCGTTTCGGTCTCGGATTCGGCCTCGTTCCGTAGTCGAGCAACGTCGGTTGATCTTTTGATTCGAGGCGATCGGCGCCGAAGTTTCCGGGATCGAGTGAGCTTTGCGGCGACGGTTTTGATCTTCTTTTCGGGGGCTTTCGCTACGGCTTGGGGGTCGAAGGTTGAAACGTGGAAGGTGGAGAGTCAGGCGGCGTTTTTCAAGGGGAAGCGCGAGCGGGTGATCGTCTCGGATACGGGACGCGTTCGGCTCAGCCTTGGGCTCGCGGGCGATAACGCGAAGGGGCTTTCGGCGCGGCGGGTTTGGAAGCTTGTTCGGACATCCGACGGGTCGATCTACGCGGCGACGGGAGACGAGGGGAAGGTTTTCAAGCTCGTACCGAAAACCGATGCGTGGACGATCGCGCTCGACGCGGCCGATACGCAAATTTTTAGTCTGGCGGTTCTCCCTGACGGCAAGGTGATGGCGGGGACGGGCGCGGGGGGGCAGGTGATCGACGTTTCGTCGGCGGATCATCCCGCGAGTCGTCCCGATCCCGCGGTCAAATACATCTGGGATCTCGCCGCCGATAAGGGGGGGAATCTTTACGCGGCGACGGGTCCGAGCGGACAATTGTGGAAACGTGCGGGCGACGGCAAATGGACGCTCGTCCTCGATACCAAACATTCGCATCTATTAAGTGTGGCCGTGGGAATAAACGGCGAGGTTTACGCGGGGAGCGACGGCGACGGCTTGATTTACAAGATCGTCGACGGCAAAACGAGCGTCGTTTACGACTCTCCTCAAACCGAGATTCGATCGTTGTTGGTCGCTCCCGACGGTTCGTTGTACGCGGGAACCGCGGATTTTACGGGAGGAACGCCGGGAACGGGGGTCGGTCGGGGGTTCGCGACGGGCATGCGTGAACATGCCGACGAGGGGTTGATCGCCCGCGACGACGGGACGAATTCAGGGCGACTTATAAAAACGAGTTCTAATGCGTTCCCGGCGCCGATCGGTCCGGGAATCGATTCTCGAAATGTCGATGTATCTGAGATATCGCCCTCGTTTGCGCTTCGGATCGGCTTGAAAGCCGAGCGATCGACTGGAATCGCGGATTTAAACGAGATTTCCCGCTCGTTTGTGCGTCGGGACGGCGTGAAAGGCGAGCGATCGGCGTGTCGATACGTTATCGACGATCAAATGCACGGCGCGATCGCCAATGAACTTTTAGGAATAAGAACACAAGCATCAAAAAGGCGTCTTGATCATAAGGATATCGGCGATCGTTTGGTTATCGCCGCGATCGCGGGTTTAACGACTTCGTTTTCGGCTTTGGGAGCTTGGGCGGACGACTCCGACCGGGGCGAATTGGATACGGCGACGGCGTTTCAGGCGCCCGCCGGGGGAACCGCGACGATGCGGCCGATTCGTCCTGGAGAGAACGTCGTTTATCACATTGATCGTGACGGGGTTCCGCGCGAGGTTTTTCGAGCTCGGGTGCTGGTTCATTCGCTCGCGTGGCGGAACGATTCGCTTTTGATCGGAACCGGTCCCGACGGCGAGTTGTACGAGGTGCGCGACGACGGTCGCGAGACGACTCCGCTCGCTCGGCTCGATTCGGGGCAAATCCTTTCGCTCGTGGTCGATCCCGACGGATCGGTTTGGATCGGCTCGGGAGAGCCCGCCGCGGTCGGCAAGCTCAAGTCGACTTATGTGGAATCGGGAACGCTCGTTTCGGACGTGCTCGACGCCAAGTTGATCAGCCGATTCGGCACGGCGTCTTGGCGGGGCGAGAATCCTCTCGGTACGTCGACGACGTTGGAGATGAGGACTGGGAACGTCGGCGAGCCCGATGAAACCTGGGCGCCCTGGTCGAGCCCCGTGAGCGACGCCTCGGGATCGAAAACCGACGTACCCGCGGGTCGATTCGCTCAATTTCGGCTCAATCTCAAAACGAGCGACCCCACCAAAACGCCCGACGTCCGGTCGATCGCGGTTCATTATCAGTCGGTGAACCTGCCTCCCGAATTGACGAAGATCGACGTCCCCGACGTCGTTTTCGGCGACGGCTCGACGCGCGGCGGCAAGGTGGCGATCAAATGGACCGCGAACGATCCGAACGGCGACGAGCTTTCTTATATGTTGATGGTGAAGAAAGAAGGTTGGCCCGATTGGGTTGAGCTTTGGGATAAGCCGAAGACCGACACGAGCTTTTCGTGGGACGGCTGGTCGGTTCCCGCAGGCGTTTATCGGGCGCGGGTGACCGCCTCGGATCGGCTTTCGAACGCACCCGGCGATTCGCTGGCGCGGACGATCACGAGCGACGCGTTTGTAATCGATCACGAACCGCCGCGGGTTTCGCTGAGGAAGACCGAGAAAGGGTTCGAGGCCGAAATCCACGACGACCTGACGCGGGTTGTGAAGGCGCTTTACGCGGTCGACGGCGGCGATTGGACGCCGATCTTTCCCGTAGACGGTCTTTATGATTCAACACACGAAAAACTGAGAATGGATTTACTCGATCTCAAACCCGGAGCGCATGTCGTCGTGGTTCAGGCGACCGACGCGGCCGGGAACACGGGATCGACCGATCTGGTGATCGCTCGTCCCTAACGCTTCGATCTGGAACCTTCGAGTTTTGTTTTTTTCTGGAGCCCTTATTCAACACGAAAGGCGGAATTCTTGATGAAACAAGAGAACTTGACAAAATCGTTTTAAGTCGCGTAACCGTCGCGGTCGATACCTAGTTGTGCGAAACCCTTCCGGTCGAATCGACCGGGAGATCGGACGATCAGGGTTGATCGCGAGGGGGCCGGCGCTTCTGGCGGACCGCCGACCCCCTCGGCGACTCGTCTTATCGCCGGTTTGTCTCCCTCAAAATCCGGGTTTCAAAAGTCGAAACTCGAAAGCGATTCGCGGACCGTCACTTATAAAAAACCTTTTAACCTGAACTTGTAAGAACTCTTAAACCGAAAACATTAACGCTTATTTGGATGACTCACCGTGTTTATCATCGCCCGCTCCGTCTCGCTCGACCTTGAGCGTGTACAGTTTGCTCCGTTGGTCGACGTTCTTCAGAATCCCTTTGTGGATTTCGACCGTCCCGGCGTGTTTGATGCGCACCTTCCAATGGACCGGCGCGCCGGAATCGAGCCCGCCGAAGCCCGGGTAGTAGTGGACGTACCACTTGTAAACGCCGGGAGGTCCTTTTCCGGTCGTCCAATAGATGTTTTCGGGTCCGAAGCCCTCGGTGTTATCGACGTCGATCTCGCCGTGATTGGGGCTTGTCTTATCGAGCCACCAGATTTCCTTGCCGCCCGGTTCGAAAACGTGGAGGTCGAGATCGACCTTGGCGTCCCAGATCAAGGTGAATTGAGGGTCGCCGACTTTAACTTCAACGCCGCCGATGTTTTCTTTGCCGTTACCGTATCGCGCGATGCCGAACCCCTCTCCCGAGCCCCCTCCGCCTCCGGCGATGTTGGAAAGGTCGAGCCCCGCGCCGGCGCTTCCAGGTTTATTCTTCGGTTTGGCGACCGACGCCGCGGGATCAAGGTGAATCGACGAAACGTCGAGTTTGGTCAGCTCGCCGGGAGTCGGCGTTTTGCTGTCGTCGTTCGGGTTGAGCGGGGCGTCGAGATCGCCGACTCGTCCGAGATCGGTTCCCTCGGCGATCCCGTTCAAATTGCCGAACGCTTCGCCGATTTTGGTCGAGATTTCGGTCGGCTTGTGGAATTGCTGGGGAACGATGATCCAGAGAGCGAGGATCACGAGCAACGCCGCGTGAAAGCCGATCGAAGTCACAAATCCTTTGATCCCCTCGGGGGTGAAGAACGAAACGGTTTCTTCCTCAATAATCGGCTGTTTTTCGATCCGCAGCTTTTGCGATTTGTTCGAGGGCTTGACGGCCTGGGGGGTTTTGGCGGAGGGGACGGGAGGGATGTTTGCGGAAGCCGCGTGCGACGTTGGGATCACTCCGGGCGCCGCGGCCGAGTTTTCGGGAGATCCGTTCGCGAACGTCGGCAAAGGCTTACCGCCGGGATGCGATCCGAGGCGAGCCGTCGTCTCGCCTTGAGGCGCGTCTGGAACCTCGGCGATTTGCTCCCGCGGATCGACATTCGGCGATCGCCCTTCGAGCCCGGCGAGCCAGGCGGGGGCTTCGTCGTCGACGATCGGGGTCGGCTTATTTGCGGTCGAAGGAGCGGGTTTACGGTCGTCCTCGAACGGATCGACCTGAATCAAATTCCAGGTCGGTTCGGAGGACTCTGGCGTGAGGCGAATGGATCGGTTTTCAGGGGACATCGAGAACCCTCGCCGGTCGCGCGAACGGGATGTCCAAGCGAGCTTCGTTATGTTACCACGCGTGTACCGCGATTGGGTAGTCGACACCATTGCGGCGAACGCGACCTCAAGGCTACAAAAGATTGTACGCGAATCGAAGCGTTTGGGTTACGAAAAAAGCGAAATCGTTCGGACGGGCGTGATCGAGGACGAAACGAAATGGACTCGGGCGAGTTGAATCGGCTATTCGACGCGGTGTGGAAGCGTGAGCTCAAGCCCGACGAGGCGCTCGCGCGGATCAAGACGGCTCCTTATGATCATGATATTGAAGGAGTGGCCAAGGTGGATTTACACCGCCACGTGCGATGCGGATTTCCCGAGGTCGTCTTCGGTCCGGGCAAAACCGACGAGCAGATTGTCGCGATCTTGCGTACGTTGCTCGATCACGGTCAGGGGGGGCTCGTCACACGGATCGAAGCGAAAACCGGCGAGCGTCTTGAGCGCGAATTTCACGGCGGGTTTTATCATTCCGCGGCGCGGACGTTTCGCGTTCCGTCGCCGGTCGATCCCGGTCCGAAAATGGGTCGGGTGGTGATCGTCACCGCGGGGACGAGCGATCTTCCCGTGGCGCACGAGGCGCGAGTGACCGCCGAAGCTTGGAATTGTGATACTTCGTTGATCGCCGACGTGGGGGTCGCGGGTCTTCACCGATTGCTCAACCGGCTTGGCGAACTTGAAGGCGCGGACGCGATCGTGGTCGTCGCGGGAATGGAGGGGGCGCTGCCGAGCGTCGTCGGAGGACAGGTGTCTTGCCCCGTGATC
The DNA here is from genome assembly GCA_021791715.1 of Planctomycetota bacterium. Lineage (GTDB taxonomy): Bacteria > Planctomycetota > Planctomycetia > Isosphaerales > Isosphaeraceae > JAKBCQ01. The sequence goes on from JAJYWB010000021.1 coordinate 58,328, forward strand.
GCGGTTCCGACATCGGTCGGCTACGGCGCGAGCCTGGGAGGGCTCGCCGCGCTGCTGGGGATGCTGAACAGTTGCTCGTCGAACGTGGTGACGGTGAACATCGACGGCGGATTTAACGGCGGATATGTGGCGGGTTTGATCGCGCGTCGCGCCGGGGCGGCTCGGAACGCGGGGACGGCGAGTTCTCACGCGCACGCGACCGAAAACGCGATCGCCGCGGACGGGTCGAAGGCGGCGACTAGCTCGGTCGGCGAGACGAGCGGAGCGGGTTCAAGAAAGCACACAAGCAAATGAACATCGAAATAATTGATGCGATACCGACGCTTCCTCCTCGGCCGGTCGACGGTCATAAGGGGATGTTCGGCTCGGTGTTGTTGATCGCGGGGAGCCGGGGGATGGCGGGGGCGGCGGCGCTCGCCGGCGCGGCTGCGTTGCGTTCGGGCGCGGGGCTGGTGACGATCGCATCTCCCGCCGAGGTTCAGCCGACGGTCGCGAGTTTTGAGCCGTCTTATATGACATATCCGCTGCCGCAGGATCACGCGGGGTTGATTGATTTCGCCGCGGGTCGGCCGATTTTGGAGAAATTGCTCGAGCGAGCGACGGTGGTGGCGATCGGTCCCGGGATGGGTCGAGGCGAAGGCGTTGAGGCGACCGTCGCGTGGGCGATCGAGGCGGTTCAAACGCCTCTCGTCATCGACGCCGACGCGTTGAACGCGCTCGAGGGAAAGCTTGAATTGTTGGCGAGACGTCCCGCCGCGACGATCATCACGCCGCATCCCGGCGAGTTCGCGCGGCTCACCGGGCGAAAGACCGCGGCGATCCAGGAGGATCGCCGGGCCGCGGCGATCGAGCCGGCGCGGCGGTTTGATCGATTGGTCGTCGTGCTCAAAGGTGCGGGGACGATCGTCACCGATGGTGATAAATTATACGTAAACACATCGGGTAATCCAGGGATGGCGACGGGAGGAACGGGAGACGTGCTGACGGGGGTGATCGCGGCGCTGCTGGCGCAGCGGGTTCCCGTGTTCGAGGCGGCGCAGCTCGGCGTTTACGCGCACGGCCTGGCGGGCGATATCGCCCGCGATCAGAACGGGGCGATCGGCATGATCGCCGGAGACGTCGTCGATTCGCTCGCCGACGCCTTCGAACATCTGGAGGCTTATTCATGATAAGTTCATAAAGGTGCATTTAAAAATGTATTGTATCGATACGACGCGATACCGCGAGACGATTCGTCGAATCGCTCTCCGCGCGGATCGATTCGCCGGCGTATACTGGAATTGATCGAAATGGTTATGATTCATAAACCTTGATGGCCGACGCGACGTGAAGCGACCGGTGCGGTCCGACGATAGACGGGAGAAAACAACGTGTCTTCGCAAGAAAATCCTTCGCCTCCGTTTTGGACTTATCGCATGGAAGTGTCTCCGACCGGGCAAAATCCGGGCGCCTACGCGTCCAACATGACCGATCCGATCGCGCTTTTGCATTTGTTGATCAATTTGCAATCGCAGATGCTCGAAGTTCAGCGTCAAACGTTCGAGGTCGAGCGGCAACAGCTCGAACTGGCTCGCGAGGCCGCGGCGATCGCGCGCGATCAACGGACGCGGCAGATCGCCGAGCTCGAACGGTGGCAGTCGAGCCACGAAGACGTCGTCGACGACTGTAAAGAAGCCCTTTCACAGCTCGAAAGCGTGCACGCGTCGCTGATGCGCGAGATGACCGATTTCATCGCCGAAAATCACGAAAACCTCCGCGAGGGAGATTTCTCGCTCACCGATTTCGTCGATCGCTTCGGTCCCAGGCTCGCCCATCTCAACACGATGCTCGCGATCCTTCGCCCGCTCGCCGCGGTGATCAAAAAAGGTGAGGGAAGTTGATAAAATCACGCTTGCACTTGTTAATTTATTTAAAGTTCCGATTCCATTAAAGGGGCCGCGGGGCCCGATCTTGGTGATTAAAATGTTTACTTGTTCGTTCGCTTCGGCGCGGGGCGGGCGGTTTTCGATAGCCCTCCGTCTCGCGGTTTCGCTGAGTGTAACGACCTTGATCGCGGTCTGGTTCGTCGCGCGGGCCCGCGACGAACGCGCCTCGAAGCGTCCGCTGCGGGTCGCCACCGGGGCGTCCGCGACGACGCGGCGGCGGCTTTTAAACGCCTTCGCCGAAGGCGCTCGAGCGCAAGGCGTGCGGATCGAGGTCGTCCCGACCGAAGGCTCGATCGACGCGTGTCAAAAAGTCGCCGCGGGCGAGGTTGAAACGGCTCTCGTCCTCGGTTCACGCGATTTCTCGGCGTTTCCACGCCTTCGCCAGATCGCCGCTCTCCACGTTGAACCGATGCACCTTTTGGTAAAAAACAACCTCTTTCAAATTGTTTCAAATGATATTCATAACCTTGAAGGCAAGCGGATCGCGACGGTCGGCTTCGAGGGATCGGCCGTGCGTCAATTTTCCAATATGTTGCTCGATATGCTCGGATTTCAATCCGCCGAAGCCGATTCGGCGGCGAAAGCGGACGCCCGGAAGATCAATGCGCACGGATCGAACCGAGACGGCGGAGCCGAACGTTCGACGACCGATTCGGATCGATCAAACTCGAATCGACCGAACGCCGAGGCCGAAAAACCGAAAGGCCGCGTGGGTTTCGTTTATCGATCGAACTTCGACCTCGAATCGCTCGGCCCTACGACTCGCGTCGAGGAACTCCCCGACGCGATCTTCGTCGTCTCGACCCTTCCCTCGCTTCGGATTCGCGAGCTGGTGGAAAAATTCGAATATCGCCTCGTTCCGCTGCCGTACGCCGACGCGATCGCCCTCTCGGCGATCGAGGAATCGCAAGCCGATCAATCAAAAGTTCGAACAAACATACTTCACAAAGAATTTATTCATGATGTATCGATTCCTCAATTCGCTTATCAAATCGATCCTCCCGTGCCGGCATCGACGATACGGACGCTCGGCCTGCGGGTTTTGCTCGTGGGGCGAGACGATCTCGACCCCGATCGGGTCGAGGAGGTGCTGGGATTGATTTTCCGCACTCGATTCGCACGGCTCGTGAGGCCCAAGCTCGACGCCGCGGGAATGAAAGGATATTCCGAATTGCCGTGGCACGAAGGCTCGCTCCGGTATTTTCATCATGACGATCCATTTATCACGGCCGAGTCGATCGACGAGCTCGAAAAGACGATGACGATCGTCGGCACGATCGCGGGGGGGATCCTTGTTTTATGGCAGTGGCTTCGCAGTCGAAGAGCCGTCGAACGCGATCGTCGGTTCCAGGTTTATCTTGTGAAGGTGAGTGAAATCGATCGGCGAGCGCTCGATTATGAGATCGCGAACACGCTCGAAGTCGCCTCGCTCGTGTCGCTTCAGCGCGAACTCGGAGTTCTCAAAAACGAGGCGATCGAGAAGTTCGCCGAGGGGGAGATCGGCGGAGAATCGCTGTTGAACGGATTCCTGGCGCACGTCAACGACTCGCGCGACAACATCACGCGATTGATTCTCCACGCAAGGTCGGAGGCGGCGACTTCTCGCGAGACTGAGGATAACGAACGGAACGTGCGATCGGTTCGTTCAACCGCGGCGGATAACTCAACAAATAAAACAGTATCTTAATTTACGAATTCAACAATTAATAAAGCTTTAACTTAGCAATTCGAGTGAACGACGAGGATCAAATCAGATGAAATATCAAAAACATAAGAGGTTGTGCACCCCGAGCCCGATCGACGTCGGTCGATCGGGCCGAGGGGCGGGGACGGGAAGGCGTGGTAACGCGAGCGGGTCGGGTTTAAACCTCGCCCGCGGGGGTATCGGGCGCCGCGGCGGCTGCGCCGACCTCGGCGAGCGCCTCTTCTCCTTTGACGGTCGCCTCGAATCGCAGTCGTTTGATATCATCGATCGTTTCGAGGCGAACGGTGATCAAGTTTTTACCTTTAAACTCGCCGCGGAGGATCTCCTCGCTCATCGGATCTTCGATGAAATTCTCGATCGCGCGACGAAGCGGGCGGGCGCCGTAATCTGGATTGAAGCCTTTTTCAATCAAGAACTCTTTGGCTTCGTCGCTGAGAACGAGTTCGAGCCCCCGATCGCGCAGCCGGCCTCGAACTTTCGTCAGCTCGATGTCGACGATCTGCTTGAGATTCTCGCGATTGAGCCCGTGGAAGACGATCACATCGTCGAGCCGGTTGAGGAACTCGGGACGGAAATAACGCTCGATCGAAACTTTCACTCGCTCTTTCATCGTTTCATACGACGCCGCGTCGTCGCGGCCGCGATCGAATCCGAAGATGTTCGAGGTCGAAACCGATTCGGCGCCGGCGTTCGTCGTGAGGATCAAGATCGTGTTCTTGAAGTCGACGTTGCGGCCGAAGCTGTCGGTCAGTCGCCCTTCCTCCATGATTTGGAGCAACATGTTGAAGACGTCGGGATGCGCCTTCTCGATCTCGTCCAAAAGCACCACCGCGTAGGGACGGCGGCGGATCTTCTCGGTCAATTGCCCCCCTTCCTCGTAACCGACATAACCCGGAGGGGCGCCGATCAAACGCGACACGTTGTGTTTTTCCATGTATTCCGACATGTCGATTTGAATGAGCGCGTCGGCGTCGCCGAACATGAACTCGGCGAGGCTCTTGGCGAGGAGCGTTTTGCCGACGCCCGTCGGTCCGGCGAAGATGAACGAGCCGATCGGCCGTTTGGGATCCTTCAGCCCGGCCCTGCTGCGCCGCACCGCCTGGCTGATCCGCTTGATCGCCTCGGTTTGAGAAATGACCTTCTTTTGAAGATCCTGCTCCATCCGGACGAGTCGCTCGGACTCTTCGGCTTCGAGCCTCGTGAGCGGAATGCCCGTCATCTTGCTGACGACCTCGGCGACGACCTCCTCGTCGACCGTGCCGTCGATCTCTTTCGATCGTTCCCGCCATTCGCGCGTGATCGTTTCTTTCTTTTTCTTCAGCTTATCGGCCTGATCGCGGAGCGCCGCGGCGCGCTCGAAATCTTGATTGGCGACCGCCTCTTCTTTGTCTTGATTAAGCCGTTCGATCTGCTCGTCGAGCTCTTTGAGATCGGGGGGACGCGTCATCGCCTTAAGGCGGACGCGAGCGCCAGCCTCGTCGACGACGTCGATCGCCTTGTCGGGCAAACAACGTCCCGTGATATAACGATCCGAAAGCTCGATCGCGGCCTCGAGCGCCTCGTCGGTGATTTGCACGCGATGGTGCGTTTCGTAACGATCGCGCAAGCCGCGAAGAATCTCGAGCGCCTCGTTCTTCGACGGCGGTTCGACGACGATAGTTTGGAATCGACGTTCAAGTGCGCCGTCTTTTTCAATATATTTACGATATTCATCGAGAGTCGTGGCGCCGATGCATTGCACCTCGCCGCGAGCGAGCGCCGGCTTAAGCACGTTCGACGCGTCGATCGCCCCCTCGGCGCCACCCGCGCCCACCAGCGTGTGCAATTCGTCGATGAAGAGGATCGTGTTTTTGGCGCGACGAACCTCGTTCATCACCGCCTTGATCCGCTCTTCAAATTGACCGCGATATTTCGTGCCGGCGACCATCATCGCCAGATCGAGCACGACGATCCGACGGTCGCGCAACAGCTCGGGGACGTTCCCCTCGACGATCATCTGCGCCAACCCTTCGACGATCGCGGTTTTACCAACCCCCGCCTCGCCCAGCAGCACGGGGTTGTTCTTTTGCCGGCGCGAAAGGATCTGAACGACGCGCTCGATTTCATTTTGACGGCCGATGACCGGATCCAGCTTGGCTTGCCGAGCCAGATCGGTCAGGTCGCGCCCGAAGGAGTCCAAGGCCGGGGTTTTGGATTTACCCGCTTTCGCCGCGGCGCGTTCGGATTCGCCGCCGGCTTCCATCCCATGACCGAGCAAGTTCAGGACCTCCTCACGCACTTCCTCGAGCTTGAGACCCAGATTCATCAGAACCTGCGCCGCGACTCCCTCTTGCTCACGCAAGAGACCAAGCAAAAGGTGTTCGGTGCCTACATAGTTATGGTTGAGATTCCGCGCTTCCTCGATCGCGTAGTCGATCACCTTCTTGGCCCTCGGCGTTTGGGGCAACTTCCCCATCGTCACCATCTCGGGGCCCGATTGGACGATCCGCTCGACTTCCAGCCGAATCTTCCTCAAATCCACGTCGAGATTCTTGAGCACGTTCGCCGCGACCCCGCTCCCCTCCTTGACGAGTCCGAGCAGGACGTGTTCCGTGCCGATATATTCGTGATTGAACCGTTGGGCCTCCTGGTTGGCCAGGTGCATGACCTTGCGGGCTCGTTCGGTGAAGCGTTCGTACATGCGGTCGACTCTCCGGCGGTTATCTTGGGACCGCCGCCCAACTCCAATCCATCACCACGACCCGACTTCGCTCACGACTACGGAACCCGACTCGTTCGTCGCCATTCCGTCCTGTCGATTCTCACGTTCCTTCGTCTCTACCATTATAGAACGGTCCTCAAGCCCGAAGGTTCGATCGCAACCAATCGGTTCGGGGCGCAATCCAAACGACTCGTTCAATCCGCTCGATTTAGCTCGATTAGCGGACTCAATGCATTTCCCGTCCGTCACGCTGAAGAAAGATTGGATGATCCTCGATACCGCAAGTTTTCGCCGGACGGAGGCTTACAACCCCCCAAGCTTGGCCGACATCCGCTCGATCTCCCAGCGCCACTTCCGACCCCCCTCGATCTCCAAACACTGACGGAAAGCTTGCCTAGCCCCGCCGGGTTGCTCGGTTCGAGCGAACAACGTGCCCAGTTGCATCAGAGCGTCGGCGTCGGTCTCGTCGAGCGTCAAGATCCGTTCACAGGCTCGCCGCGAATCGTTCCAACGCCCTTGCAAATACGACTCGATCGCCTCGCGATACAAGCGATCGATCTCGGCCCGGTAACGCTCGGGATGACACCGAGCCACCCACCAAACCGTGTAACCGAACGACAAAACCCAGTGAGTCGCCGCGAGAGTCAGGAAAAAATCGACCCAAACCGCGTCGAAAGCCTCGGTCCAAATCCAGCGACCGACAATCGCCAAATTCATCGCGAGGGCGAACGATATCGCCAGGATCAGCCCCAAAACTTCCTGACCGGCCTGGATTTGAGGCAACCCGGGCCAAAAACTCAAAACCGCGATCCCCAGTCGCTTGGGCATCGGCGTGACTCCTTTCGGCTCGCTCGGTCGATCGTCCTGATCAATCCCTATCGTAACCCCAACTCCTCAACCGATCAAGCAGATCGGCGGCGAGATCGACCGAATCCCGATGAGAACGCCGACGAAACACGCTTATCCGTGTCTTCGCGTCTCCCCAATCCTAAACTCCGATCTCGCGAGCGTCGCTCACGCAAACCCGCTTACCGCCTCATTGACGAGGCGAACCGAGCAGGCTTACCAAACCTGACTTCAAACCGGCTCAATGCCCGAACTCCCGATCCGATACGGAACGATCTCGTCGCTACACGCCGAACCGCGATGCTTCACCACCACCAGCGATCGACCCAATCCGCCGCCGTCGCGCGTCCTTCCCATCAGAATGACCGTGTTCGCGTTCGAGAACACGTCGCCGTCGCCCAGCGGCTTGGCGATCAGATCGTCGAGCATCACCTCGGGACTTGTATACAAATACAAACAACTGACGTCGGAATGATCGTACGCCGAAGCCATAACCCTCGGTTCGTTCTCACGATAACGCTCGCGGAAAACCTCGCGCGCCGCCCAATCGTGCTCCTGACGAATAATATGATGATACAAATACTCGAAGAAATCAAATTGGATCGAATCGCCGAAGCGGGAGGTCGGTTCGACTCCGTCGAAGACGACGCGGCGCGATCCCCGGACGAAATTCGCGTAAAAGAAAGCCGCCGCCGACCGCGACACCCGCGCCGTGTCGGATCGCCACGCGTCCCACGCCTCGGGGTCGAGGTCGCCTCGCGTGACGCGTCTCGCGGCTTTGGCGAAGGGTCGAAAGCATTCGCCCAAGGCGCCGTTAAGCTCCCAAACACGGTCGCTTTCAAGTCGGTCGGTCGCCTCGAATTCGGCGATTTTCCAGCCGAATTGACTCTCGGCGTAAGCCGAGTGATTTTGCGAATCGCCCCGGCTCGTCAAGTCGCAAATCAAGCCGGCTCGGCCGTCTTCGACGAGTCCGCGGTGCGCCCAACGCAAGCCGAGCTGGGTTTTGCCGACCCCCGTCGCTCCCGCGATCACCGTCAAAGCGCCCGGCGTCAGGCCGCCGTCCAACAAGCGATCGATCGCCTCGATCCCAAACGATTTACGTTTCATGTTCGCATTCATCAATCGGGTGATCGGCGCAATCGTTATGTCCCGTTAAATCGTCGAATTCGGATCAAGCCCGAAAGCCGGGAACGCCGAAATAAGCCAGGTGAAGACGACGCGATGGCTCCGGCGCGATCAACCCTCGATCCCGTGCGTCGTTCTCGATGTCCGTTCGTCATCCCGTTTCGGGACGTCAACGAATCACAAGAATTTAGGCGAAGGAACGTCAACGTGACAGCTCAAATTCCAACGAATCGCACGAGCAAACGACGCGGTCGGTGGACGTACGCCGCCGCGACGGCCTCCCTGATCCTCGCCGCGACCGCTCACGCGCAAGAAGCACCTCCGCTCGACGTTCCAGCGCACTTCGACGACGCCTCCTCGACACGATCGATCGCGGCCCAGGTTCGCGTTCCGTCCGGATCGACCGGAAAAGCGAAGAAATCCTCGACCAAAACCGCGGGGATGAAAAAAGCGGGTTCTTCGGCTTACCGATCCGACGACCTTCGGCTCGTCAACCGCCAGGTCGTCGAGGCCGAACCCCTCCCCAAATCGCCCGACGACGATCCCGTCGAATCAAAAAATGAAGATAAGCAGGTAAAAGATCCCAATCGGAAACAATCGGAACCGATTATTTATTTGCCGAGACGCGATTCGACCGGGCTTTTTCCCGAGCGTCCGCCGGGTCCGGCGATTCCGCGCACGCTTCCCGAAATCGTCCGTCAAACCGACGGTCTCATTGAACGGTTCCACGAGCCCGAGGCCGAACTCGACGCCGTCATCGGCCAGGCCAAACTGCTGGAAACCAAAAGCCCGATCGGCCGGGTCGTCATCGCCAACCCCACCATCGCCGACGTCCGGCTCGTCGATCCCGAATCCGATGATCCAAAACTTTTAAACATCTTTGGAAAATCGTTCGGTACGACGTCGCTGACGATGTGGGATAAAGACGACCGTCCGATCACCTTCCTGTTGCGCGTCTCGATCGACACCAAAGACCTCTCGCGACGGATCGAACAGGTTTTCCCCGGCGCCGACGTGCACATCTCGCAAATCGGCGGCCAGTTCATCCTCGACGGTCAGGTGCCCGACTCGAAAACGATGTCCGAGGTGCGTCAATTAATTATGCGTGAATTTGGCCTGGCGTCTTCGACCGGGTCGATCACCGCGGGAGCCGGACCGATGGGAGGCGCCGGCGGCGGCGCCGGCGGCGCCGGCGGAATGGCCGGCGGCGGCATGATGGGAGGCGCGGGAGGGATGATGAGCGCCTCCGCGGTCAACGCCGCGCAGATGTTCCCCGAATTTATCATCAATCGCATTCATGTTCCCGGGCCAAGGCAAGTGATGCTCAAGGTGAAGATCGCCGAGCTCAATCGGACCGCGCTGCGTCAGATCGGCGTAAGCTGGCTTGATACGCGTAATCAAGCGATGCTGGGTTCGGCGATCGGCGGGCCCAACGGCGGATCGGTGGGCGTCACCAACAACAACGGACCGATCCAATCGGCGATCGTCGCTCGAAGCCCGAACAACCCCCTCGGAGTCGGCTATACGTCGAGCTTCGGCGCGAGTGGAAACTTCTCGTCGGGATCGGCGCAGCTCTTCGGAGTCTTCAACGCGGGCATGTTCTCGCTCTTTCTCAACGCGCTCCGATCGAACCAACTCGCCAAACTCCTCGCCGAGCCCAACCTGATGGCGCTCGACGGTCAACCCGCTCAGTTCTTGGCGGGAGGGCAATTCCCTTATCCCGTCCCGCAAAGCTCGTCGATTCCAGGTGGAACCGCGGTCGTCACCGTCCAATTCGCGTCGTTCGGAGCGATCCTCCAGTTCCTTCCCCAAATTCTCCCCAACGACGTCATCCAGCTCGACGTTCAACCCGTGTTCAGCCAGCTCAATTTCGCCGGCGGAACGACGGTGAACGGAGGACAAGTTCCCGCGATCGATCAACGAAGCGCCCGTACGGTTGTAAGGCTCAAGGAAGGCCAAACGCTCGCGATCGCGGGATTGCTCCAATCGACGACGAACGCGACGACGAACCGCGTTCCCGTGCTGGGAGATTTGCCGATCGTCGGCCCGCTCTTCAGCAGCAATTCGATCCAAACGGTCGAGACCGAACTCGTCGTCCTTGTAACCCCCGAACTCGTCGAGCCGCTCGACGCCAACGAAACGCTACCGGCGCCGGGCGATCGCGTGCTCGAACCGAACGATTTCGAGTTTTTCTTCCTCGGTCGCATCGAGGGCAAAACGGGCTACAACTTCCGCTCGACCGTCATCGAGCACGATCCGCTTCAGATCATGAAGCATTATCAAAGTGAGAACACCTGGGTGGTCGGGCCGCACGGCCACGCCGATTAAACCCGGCGGGCTCAAGGCCCCTTCGCGAAGTCCGTTCCGGAACGAGAGACAAGTATATAAGAAGGTTTAACTTATGCGGATAATCCACTTAAGACCGACGACGGCCGTCGCGGCGATTGCGCTCTGCGTCGCCACGACCGCCCTCGCTCAGGAGCCCGTCGAGGCGCCGATCGTTCAACCGACCGGACCCGCCCCCGCCGCGGGCCATTTTCACCGTAATAAACCGCCGGGGCCGATCCGTCGCGCCGCGCGGCGAACGATGGACACCGTTCATCGCCATTTCATCGGCGATCCTCAAGAGTTCGTCGAGCCTCCGCTCGGCTATTACCTCTACGAGACGATCGGAACGATGAAAGCCAAAGCCGATCCTCACCAGTTCACGCTCTATCGCTCCGATTTCCTGGTCGGAACGACGCGGCTTAGCCCCGCCGGGGCGCGCCGCTTCAACGATATGGCGCGGAACATGCCCAAGTGGCTCGGCCCGATGGTCGTCGAATGGACCCCCGACGATCCCCAGCTCGCCGACGCTCGTAAAAACGCGGTCGTCGCGCTCCTCACCCACGTCGGCGCGCCGGTCGGCGCCGAACGCGTCGTCGTCGGGCCGTCGCCGTATTACGGAGCATTCGGCACCGAGGCCGGCAATATGTACAACATCGAAGTTTATCGATACGGCATGGCGCCGTTCAACTTCAGCGTCACGCCCTCCACCACCGCGACCTTCAGCGGCGGCGGACAGCGATAATCGTCGTTTCAATCCGGCTCGATTTCCAGGCCGCCGATCGGAGACAAAGGCATGCGCGGATATCAATCTTATCATAAATATCTTATTATTTTATGTTTGATCGCGGCGCCCGCGTTCCGGTCGGCGACCGTCTTCGCCGGCGACGGCAAACCACGCGAAGGCCGAGCCGAACATCGGCTTTCGATCGACGAGGAGCCGAGCCGAAAAACCGACTTCAAAGCCAAAGTCGGCCCCGCCGACGAGGTCAAAATCCACATCGACCTCGGCCGCGTATACGAAACACAAGAGAACTTCGACGCCGCGATCGGCGAATACTCGCGAGCGATCGAGGCCGCTCAACGCAAGCGGAGCCGCAAAGACGGTCCCGCTCCCGGCCGCGACCTTCACGCCCTCGCGCACCGGCGCATGGGGAACGTCCTCGACCGAATCGGTCAATTCGAACAGGCCGAGGTCCATTACCGCGAGGCGCTCAAGCACAGCCCCAACGACCCCAAAGTTTGGAACGACGCGGGTTACAGCTATCACCTCCAAAACCGTTGGGCCGACGCCGAACGCTCGCTCAAAACCGCGGTCAGGCTCGATAAAACCGACCCCCGCTATCAAATCAACCTCGGCCTCACGCTCGCCTCGGCGGGCAAAACCGACGAGGCGATCAAAGTTCTTACAAAAGTCGCCGGAGAGCCCGCGGCGCACGCCAACGTCGGCTACATCCTCGCGGGGCGCGGCCAAACCGAACAGGCTCGCGTCCATTATCAAAAAGCGCTTGCGCTTCAACCCGATTTCCCCGTCGCGGTCGCGGCGCTGCGCCGGCTGGCGCACGATCAAACCGCGCGAAACGAGGGAACGGTCGACGACTCGGTCGCTCCGACGGCGTCGTCGAACCCCGCCGCGACCCCCGCGTCGGGCCGATCGACCGCGTCGGCTTACGCCTCCTCGGGTTCCCGCGCATACGCTCCCGCTCCTCGCGGAACCGCCCAACCGACTCGATCCGGCGCGGCGACTCGCGCTCAAACCGCACGAACGGTCGCGGAGCCTCGCTCTCAAACCGCTCGAAGAGTCGCCGCGACGCGCGATGAAACCGCGCAAACCGCCGATATTCCTCGACGTGTGTATATCACGCCGAAACCGATCGCACGATCGAAGTCGATCGCCGTCAAAAAGCCGGCCGGCGCCGTAAAAACAGGCTCAAGCGCCGACGCCGACCTCCGTCGCGCCTCCGCGGCTTCGGGTATCCCACTCCCTCAAGAAATCTCCAACCTCGCGGAAGATTCCCCCGAATGACACATCCTTAAATCGTGTGATACTCATTTGCAAGAACAAGTATTTATAAATAGATTGAAAATATAATATGATCGGCGGGGCGAGCGGTCGCCTCGCCGATTCGTTTGTACGACGTATCTCTTTACTTGGCGATCGCCTGCGATCGAACGACTTGAGGCAAATCGATCGCTCGCACGCGCCCCGATTCGGGATTCTTAATCGGCGAATGCGATTTGAGATAACTTCGCACGGCCTCATGCGCCGTCATATCCATCACTTTTGGATCTTTGACGTGCGGAATCCTGCAAAGCGTGTCGGGGGCGTCTCCCTCGCGCTCGCACGCCGCGATCGTGTAAACGCGTTCGTCTTCAATCAACGAACCGCCGATCCGGATTTCACGCGTCCGCTTTCCTTTCGGCGCCCCGGCCTCGAACACGACCTTCATCCCCGAGGGACGCGGCAGCCAGCCGCCGAAAAGCATCTTCGGATCTTTCGCAAACACATGATCAAGCTCTCGTTCCCAAAATTCACGTATTTGCTTCCCCGTCGCTTTACCCGTTTTTAAACGCGTGGTGATCGGATACCAATTCCACAAGTCCGATTCGCGGATCGGCCCCGCGAGCGTGGGAGGAGAGAACCGGAATCCGTTCGAGAGCGCCGCGTCGGCGCCCGTCGCGGATCGAATCGCGTCCGCGAGCACCGCGTCGAGCGACGTTTCCAGAACCGAATACCGCGCCAGATCGACCTCGGTCTTACCGATCGTCGCGTCGAGCCGCGATCGAAACGGCGCCGACGTTTCCTCGACGATATGACGAATCGATTCGTCCTCGCCGAACCGATCCGACCGCAGCTCGATCAATTCCCAGCGGCGATCGACGACTCGCCCCTCGTTCACCGTCAGATCGAGCCGACCCAGAAACGAACCGAAGCTTCCAGGTTCGACAACCCATGTCTTGTTACGAACGATCGGCTGATATGTACGCTCGTGCGTATCTCCCGATAAGACCGCGTCGACCCCCGAAAGCCGTTCGGCCAGGCCGATCGACTTGGGGAGTCCCACGTGAGTGAGCAGCAAAACGACCTCGGCTCGCTCCTCGCCGCGCACGCGATCGATCAACGCTTGCAATCCGCTTTCGTCGTCGTATGTCAACCCGCGACTGTAGCTCGGCGGTTGACGCGTCGGCACGTCGGGATCGGTAAATCCGACGACGGCGACCCGAACTCCGTTCACCTCCTTAATTAGATAAGGCGGGAACATCAACTTTTTTGTATCGCTCCAACGAATATTTGATGCGATCATGGGATAATGAAGCTCGTTCGCACGGCTTTGCAAAGCTTGCGCGCCGTAGACGACCTCCCAATTGCCTGGAATCGCCAGATCGAGCTTAAGAGCGTTGAGCGCCGGAACGACGGCTTTCCCCTCGGTCCACGCCGCCGCGGCCGACCCCTGGAACGTATCGCCCGCGTCCATGAACAGCACGCTCCCTGGACGCTCGCGCCGGATCGCCTGAACCGCGAAGCCGACCCGCGCGACTCCTCCCGCGATCGCGGTTTCATCGCCTCGATCGCTCCAAAACAATTCGGGATGAGGTTCCAATTGCGCGTGCAAATCGGCGATATAAACGAGCGTGATCGTCTTTTTAGCCCGATCGTCTTCAAAGGTCGCGGCGCACGCGGTTCGAACGCGAAACGCCTGCGGCAAAAGCAGGGCCGAGGTCAAAACCGCGACCGCGACCGCCGGCCCGCGCCGGCGGTTTTTCCAATTCGCCAAGTTCATCGATCACATCCTTGCTTAATACTTGATAATCTGATAACCCTTGGAGACGAGTTCCGAAAGCGCGACGATCGCGTTCGGCACGACCGCCTCGGGCTGGGGATCGAGCGATTCTTTGGGGATGTTGAATCGTTTGATCGCCTCGCCGCAGATCAGAATGCGCACTCCCGCGTCTTTGGCCTCTTTGATCGCAGCGGTCGTTTGCGGCGGCTTCGCGGTGACGTCTTTCGAGAACGCCTGCACGGCGCGGCCGTAAACGAGCAGCACGACGTCGTCGAGATATCCCGATTCCTTGGCGACTTTCGCTTGCCGGATCGCCATGCCGTTCTCTTGAAGATCCTCGAGCCCCGTCGTCAGAACGAAAACGAGCTTGCCGTGCCCCTTGGGCTCGACCCGCTTCGATTCTTCACCCCGCGCCGTCGTCGTGACGACCGACCGGGGAGCGAACAGAAACACGACCGCGGGAGAAACCGCGACCGCGACGATCATCACCATTCCACGCCAATTCATAGCAATCTCCCTAACGTATGTGTGAACTTTATTCATCAAACCGCGTTCGGCGCCGCGGCTTCGCGCTTCTCGTTCGCCGGACGAGGAGCGCAAGTCGACTCGGCTTTAAGCGACCGATTCCACGGCGCCTTCGAGAGGACGAGCGTGAGCCCGCAAAAATCGGTGATCCCCGCGACGACGAGCCCGACGCCGACGAACGCCGCCAGGCCGATGAACCCGGGATGAACGAACGCGCCCAAAGTCGATCCCGTTAAAACGAGTAAGCCGACTCCAATTCGAGTCTGTCTCTCAAGCGAAATCATCGCAATCCTCCGTCGGTATCGAAGCCGGAAGTTTTCAAAATCGCGTCCGCGGATCGAGTTCCAGATCGCGCGATTCGGATCGCCTCGGCGATCGAAACTCGCAAATCCGGAACGTCGCGCGATCGTGACGCTTTCAAGATTAACTGTATAACCAACCGGATATATAGTCAATACCCGAGAGCCGCGTGACGATTGGAATGAGCTTACGACAACGAGCGGGAGATTGCTCGTCGAAGTTTTGTCGGGAAGATTTCGCGTGATCAAGACGTGGAGCGAAACTCCTGGAGAGCGGGGGCGCCGCGAACGGCCGACGAATCCGTCGTCGACGAGTGCGCGAAACGCCCCCGCTCCCGTATCCGAAACCGAATTGTCAAAGAACGACACGAGCGGCTCGGCGCTCGTATCAGACCGCCCGGGAACGGTGTTTTGGGATCAAAGTCGGTCGTGATCGACCCGACTCGAAGTTTGATGAATCAGGCTTTCAATCGCATCGCGCGAGTTCGAGCGATCGCCCGGCGATCTCGAACGCGATCGGCGCCGATCGGAGCGGCGGCTCACGAGATCGCTTTTGATCGGATCTCGCGGCGACGATCGATCGATCGAAGATTTGCGTGGAACGCCCCGGCGGATGAAAAATCAACCGCGGGGAATTTGTGATTCGGCGTGTAAAGATAAGATTAACGCACATCGTTCCTCCAATCCGGGTGTTTTTAAGTTCAGTTCAAGCGAGTTTTTTCGAACCGAATTCACGATTCGCCACGATAGAGTTCCAATTACACACAGTATAGTTGCGGGTAGGCGAAAAGTCAAGCGAATCTGGCGAAGTTTTTTCAGTCGTTCGATGCGTCGGCGGGTTATGGAATCGGATTGTTGAAAGAACGGCGTTTTTAGATCTCGAGAATCGCCGACGACGCCGGAGTTTTGCGTTTACGTTCGATCACGGCGGGCCGAGGCGTCGACCGACTCGTCCTTCGATCGAAAGATGTTTACGTGAATTCTTTCGCGCGATGATTTCGACCTCGCATGCGATTCGCCTTCCCGGAAGATCGCGGGATGCGTTCGGCATTACCTAGGCGTCGCTTCGGCGACCGAGGCGTTGTTCGTCATTGATCGATGATATCTCGACATGGATCGCGCGAAGTTTCGGCGTTACGCGTGCGCGACCGAACTCGAAAACAATCTAACATATACGGATTTTTATGAGCCCGATTTTTGGTCGATCGGCTCGATTTCGCTCTGGCCAAGAACGGCTTGAACGCGATAAACTAATTGGTGAGACGATTGAGGATCGCGTACGCGTGATCTTCGAATCGCCGTGACACGACATGGGGTTCTCGACGGAATTCGCCATGCGAATGGAGGCGGTGATTCTCCCCGACCTCGGCGCCGGTCCGGACGAGCCGATCGTGGTGAGTCATTGGTTCGCCAAGCTTGGCGACCTCGTGTGGGAAGGGGACCGGCTCGTCGAGGTATTGGTCGGCCCCGTGACGTTCGACGTTCCCGCTCCCGAATCCGGGCGTTTGGCCGGGATTTTGGGGGGCGAGGACGAGCGCGTGATTCCAGGCGCCGTCTTGGGTTATGTCGCGGTCGCGGAAGAGGGAGGAGACGAAAGCCATTGGCCGCCGGCACGATCATGACCGCCATCAACGAGCACTCCGCGGGAGTCGTCCCTTATCGCATCGGCGCCGAGGGAACGCCCGAATATCTCGTGCTGCACTCGGCGCTCGTTCGCAACCCCCGCGCCAAGTGGGAGTTCCCCAAAGGAGCGATGGAACCCGGCGAAACCTCCAAACAAACCGCCGCCCGCGAATTTGAAGAAGAAACCGGGATCCGCGATTATTCCTTCCTGGAAGGCTTTGAGAAAAGCCTTACTTATACTTATATACGAAAAAACGTTAAGGTCGTGAAAACGGTCGTTTATTATGTGGCGCATGTGAATAACGATTCGTTGATCGCCCGATCGAACGAGCACGTCGAGGACGGCGACGGTTTGTGGTATCAATGGGGGACGTTCGAGAGGATTCGCAAGCTGCTTTATCACGCCAAGATCCGCAATTTGTTCGGCGAGGCCGATCAGTGGATCCGCGGCCGATCGGCGTGCGAAACGCATGAAAAAGGGGTCGTTTAAGGCGATCCGACGTTCGATTTTTCAGGGGCGGCGTCGCATTCGCGGAACCGAATCGACGCGGGGGACGATCATGACGACTCTCGATCGAGCGATCCCCGCGGCCGACCGATCGGGAGTATTCATCACGCTCGAAGGCCCCGACGGCGCGGGCAAATCGACCCTCGCGAAGATCGTCGCCGATCGATTGCGAACCGAGGGGTTCGAGGTCGCGACGGTGCGCGATCCCGGCGGAACGCCGCTCGGCGATCGGATCCGTTCGCTTTTGCTCGATCGATCCGATTTATGCATATCGCTTAGAGCCGAGATGTTTCTTTATATGGCGAGCCGGGCGCAGCTCGTCGACGAAGCGATCGCCCCCGCGCTCGCCGCGGGTAAGATTGTGATCTGCGATCGGTTCCTGCTGTCGAACGTCGTGTATCAGGGTTACGCGGGAGGGCTCGAAGTCGCCGAGATCTGGAGGATCGGCCGAACCGCGACGCGGGGACTGACGCCCGATCTTACGTGCGTAATCGACGTTCCGCGCGAGATCGCGCGGAGACGAGTAAGCGGACCGAGGGATCGGATCGAGGATCGAGACGAGGAGTACAAAGAGCGGGTGCGCGGCGGATTTTTGGCCGCGGCGCGGGGCGAAGCCGGATTCCCCGGCGAGCATACGGGTACGATTCGATTGATCGACGGATCGGCGGATCTTGATACTGTATCGGATCGGTTAATGTGCGAGGTGCGTGATGTCTTGGCAAAACGTGCGCGGTCATGAATCGCTCGTCGAAACGATCCGACATGTGATCGAAAGCGGACGATTGCCCCACGCTTTTTTGTTCGTCGGTCCCGAAGGCGTTGGTAAACATACGTTCGCGCGTAAATTGGCTCAGGCGATGTTGTGCGAAAGGCGCGGCGAGGCCGAGCTCGATCCCTGCGGAATCTGCCCCGGTTGCGTTCAAGTTTCGGCTGAAACGCATCCCGATTTGTTGCTCGTTCATCGTCCCGAGGACAAGCACGAGCTGCCGATTCAGACGATTCGCGAGTTGTGCCGCACGCTTTCGCTCAAGCCCGCTCGGGGAAGCCATCGGTTCGCGATCGTCGCCGACGCCGACGATTTGAACGAGGAATCGTCGAACGCGTTTTTGAAAACGCTTGAGGAACCGCCGCCGGGATCGGTTTTGATTTTGATCGGAACCGAGCCCGAGGCGTTTCTGGATACGATCGTCTCGCGATGTCGCGTGCTCCGGTTTGAGCGTTTGTCCGACGACGACGTCGCGGCGATTTTGCTCGATCGGAATCTCGCCGAGAGCGCGGCCGAGGCCGAGCGGATGGCGCGGTTATCGAACGGCAGCGTGCGCAGGGCGATCGCTCTCGCCGATCCCGTTTTGGCCGAGTTTCGCCGCGGGATGTTCGAGGAGATCGCCTCTCCCGGCGGATTCGACGCCCCCGGACTGGCGCGACGCGTCGACACGTTTTGTCGCGAGGCGGGCAAGGAGGGGGTGTTGCATCGCGAACGAGCGTGCGTGTTGATCGGCGAGCTCGTGGGGCTTTTTCGCGGCGTTTTGTGGCAAACCGCGGGGCTCGCTCCCCCCTCCCCCGATCCCGACGATCGCGACGCGGCGCGGTCGCTCGCCGAAACGTGCGAGCCCGAAGACGTTTTCCTCCTCGCCGAACGATGCGTCGACGCCGAGGCTCAAATCAAACGGATGACGAATCTCACGCTTGTTTTTGAATCGCTGGCTCACGATCTCGATCACATTTTATCCAAAAATATTTCATAGGATATAATAATTATTTATATTGAGGATGATCGAAACGCGGAGAGGTTTCGGGTTTTTGTTCACCCGAGAAAAATCGCCGAATTCATCGAGAATCGAGGGCGAACCGAAATCGGCGGGGTGAATGCGAAATCGGCGGGTCGAGCTCAAAATTGGGAGGTCGAACGCTAAATTGTGAGGGCGACGCCGATTTGGGAGGGCGAACCTCCTGGTGAGCCTTTATTCTTAAGAATGATAATGCGAACCTGAATCTGCGAGGGCGACGCCGATTTGCGAGGGCGACGCCGATTTGGGAGGGCGAACCTCCTGGTGAGCCTTTATTCTTAAGAATGATAATGCGTACCTATATCTGAGAGGGCGACGCCGATTTGGGAGGGCGACGCCGATTTGGGAGGGCGAACCTCCTGGTGAGCCTTTATTCTTAAGAATGATAATGCGATCCTGAATCTCGGAGGGCGACGCGGATTCGGGAGGGCGACGCCGATTTGGGAGGGCGAACCTCCTGGTGAGCCTTTATTCTTAAGAATGATAATGCGATCCTGAATCTGAGAGGGCGACGCCGATTTGGGAGGGCGACGCCGATTTGGGAGGGCG
>JAJYWB010000143.1 GCA_021791715.1 Planctomycetota bacterium
GAGAATACGTGATTTGTGAAATTTCATCGATTTGGTACGGCGCGCGGAATTGGCAGGGCCGACCGATTTGGGAGGGCGAACCTCCTGGTGAGCCGGAATTTGTGAATACGTGATTTGTGAAATTAAAACAATTAGAAACGCTTACCATATTGGGACGGATCACCGATTTGGTACGGCGCGCTGATTTGGAAGGGTCGGCCGATTTGAGAGGGCGAACCTCCTGGTGAGCCGAATGACGAAAATTGCGAATATAGACCGAAAAATCGGCCACGGCGCCGGAGTTCACGATAAGAGGCTCACCAGGAGGTTCGCCCTCCCAAAACAATAAATCCAATTTCATACATATACTGTTCTTATGTTCAGTTAGCAGATTCGCACCGAAACCCTTATCTTCAAGCCGATATCGCCGTGAAACGATTTCCGAATCGCGTTTTAGACAAGATGACCGCTGGAGACATCGAAATGAAGTTTATATTCACGCCGGCGTTTCTTATTATTCTTTGGAGCGGCTTTGGGGTTTTCGCGGCTTCGCCTCCGGGGATGGTGAAAACCGAGTTCGTTTTCGAATCGGCGCCGTTCCCGAGTTGTCATGCGTCGACGATTGTTCAAACGAAAAAAGGGACGTTGATCGCGGCCTGGTTCGGCGGCACGGCCGAGCGCAATCGCGACGTCGGGATCTGGCTGGCGCGCAAGGTCGACGATCGCTGGTCGGCGCCGGTTGAAGTCGCGACTGGGGTTCAAGCCGACGGTACGCGTTATCCGTGCTGGAATCCCGTTTTGTTTCAGCCGAGCGCCGGGGATTTGATGCTGTTTTACAAAGTGGGTCCGGGGATCGGTTCGGGGCCCGACGGCTGGCGCGGGATGTTACGAACAAGTTCAAACGACGGCGAAACGTGGAGCGACGCTAAGCGTTTACCGGGGAAATTTCAAGGACCGATCAAAAACAAGCCGATCGAACTCGCCGATGGAAGCATCCTTTGCGGATCGAGCGATGAAGATTTATCGCCTCCTCCCTCCTGGCAAATCCATTTCGAGCGAACCGTCGATCAAGGAAAAACGTGGCAATATATCGATGTACCGCAGCCCGAAAGCGGCCCTCCGGCGATACAGCCGAGCATTCTCAGGCTCGGCGGCGATCGGTTGCTCGCGGTGGGTCGAACGCGATCGAAAAAGATCTTTTCGACGACCTCGAATGATCAAGGACGTACTTGGAGCGAGTTGAAATTGCTCGATCTGCCCAATCCGAATTCGGGGACCGACGCTTCGACGCTTCGCGACGGCAGGCATTTGCTCGTTTATAATCACTCGACACAGGGCAGAACGCCTTTGAATCTGGCGGAATCGACCGACGGCGAGCATTGGAACGCGGCTCTCGTTTTGGAATCGGCGCCCGGAGAATACAGTTATCCCGCGATCATTCAAACGAGCGACGGCTTTGTGCATATCACATATACATGGAACCGTAAGCGAATTAAGCATGCGGTGATCGATCCCGACAAGCTCGAACTTCGACCGATCCGGAACGGCGTTTGGCCGAGGTGAGACCGAACCCTCGAGTCGATTCGAAGTCTACATGATTGGCATTTTTATATCCAATATCATCAACCGCTCGGTGACGCCGATGCGATCGGTCGGGAGTCGAAGATCGGACCGAAACGGATTCGGATCCGCGCGGCGATACAGCGGTGAGTGTCTAAGATTACGCCTACGATACAGCGGTGAGTGTCTAAGATTACGCCTAAAAACGTGGTCGATCTGCAAGGCCATCCATCCATTCGGCGATTTCGTCTTGCGGACTGCGCAAGTTCGCGTCATGCTGGAAGTTCAAGAAAAGTCGACGGTTGCACGAAACGGGCTGATCGGCGCGAGTGTGGGACCCTGGGAAAGCGGCTTGAATCGTCGTTCACGTTTTGGTTCGTCATTCTCAAACGGATGACGCCCGCCGTGATGACGGCGAATAAACACGCCTGGAGCGATCGTAAGTCGTTCCATAATTTCACTTTACCAGGTGAGATCGCTCGTCGTTCCACGATCGCGAATTCGCTAGGGATGGGAGTTTTTAGGTTGAGGATCACGTTCCACGGAGCGACACGCCGAGTTACCGGCAGCGCACATTTACTTGAGGTTGGTTCGCGGCGGATCTTGCTCGATTGCGGGCTATTTGATTCCGACAAGAACGAGGTCGACGGTCCCAATCGATCGTTGACGTTCGACCCGCGCGAACTCGACGCCGTCGTGGTTTCTCACGCGCACAGCGACCATATCGGCCGATTGCCGCTTTTGACGCGTCAAGGATACCGCGGTCCGATCTTCGTCACCCACGCGACCGGAGACATCTTAAGCGTGATGCTCCGCGACAGCGCGCGGATCAAGCGCGAAGACGCCCGCAACGCGTCGCTGCTCGATCCTTACGCCGAGCCCGTCGAACCCCTTTTTGATATGTACGACGTCGAATGCGTGATCGACGCTCTGGTGCGCAGGCCGTATCAGGAACCGATTCAGATACTTGACGACGTAACGCTAACGTATCACAACGCTGGACACATTTTAGGGTCGGCGATCGTTCAACTCGATGTGAGCGAATCGGGCGGAGCGCCTCGTCGTTTCGTATTCACGGGGGATCTCGGCCGCCGCGATATGGGGCTCTTGCCCGATCCCGAGATCGTCCGCGACATCGATTTTCTGGTGAGCGAAAGCACTTACGGCGGTCGTACGCTCGTCGGCTACGATACGCTCCTCAAACAATTGTCGGCGATCGTCGCCCGCGCGATCCGGCTGAAGGGAAAGATCGTCATCCCCGCGTTCAGTCTCGGTCGAACGCAACGGATGGTTTATTGTTTGCAAGAACTTTTTGATGTTTATAAAGTGAGGCCGATTCCCGTTTATGTGGATAGCCCGCTCGCTTATCGCCTGACCGAGATCCACCGCGCCCACAAAGAGGCTTATACCCCCGCCGCGCGGCGGTTGATGGAGAATGACGAGGCGTATTTCGGTTCGAAATACGTGGAATATTGTATGTCTTGGGACGATTCGAGGCGATTGAATCATCTCCCCGGGCCGATGGCGATCATCGCTTCGTCGGGGATGTGCGACGCGGGACGGATTCGGCATCATCTGCGTCATGTCGTCGAGGATCCCGATAACGCGATTGTGATCGTCAGTTATCAGGCGGAGGGCACCCTGGGCAGAAAAATCGCCGAGGGCGCCGAACAATTACGGATTCTCGATCAGGATCTCGACCTCAACGCCGCGGTTTATGTGCTCGACGGCTTCTCGGGACACGCCGATAAAGACGATCTCGCGTGGTGGTATGAACAAACGGGGGGCGGTTACGACCGCGCGTTCATCGTCCACGGCGAACCCGAAAGCATGGAGGCCCTCGCCCCCGTGCTGCAATCGCACTCCAAAAACCCCGTCGTCGTTCCCGAATTATTATCGACATATGAATTATAACATAACGTATCTTGTAAATATTAATTTATTAAACGATGGCGATTCGGCGTTTTGGTCGATGTGATCGCGTTGTCGACCGCGGCGTTTATCGACGAGGCGAAATCGCGATTCTGTGGAAGATTCCGAAGTTCTCTTTCGTTAAACGGCGTGATGCGATCCGGTAAGAATACGGGATGGATCTCGGGAGTCGAGGTCGAACCCGAGATCGGGAGGGCGAACCTCCCGGTGAGCCGTATTAATATATATTCTTAAGGATCTCGGGAGTCGAGGTCGAACCCGAGATCGGGAGGGCGAACCTCCCGGTGAGCCATATTAATATATATAGTTAAGGATTTCGGGAGTCGAGGTCGAACCCGAGATCGGGAGGGCGAACCTCCCGGTGAGCCATATTAATATATATAGTTAAGGATCTCGGGAGTCGAGGTCGAACCCGAGATCGGGAGGGCGAACCTCCC
>JAJYWB010000022.1 GCA_021791715.1 Planctomycetota bacterium
TTAACGCCCGATTCTCGATACTCGTCGAGCTTGCGCCTCATCTCGACGACCGAATTGCTTGGGCTGAGGATTTCGACCGCGAGATCGGGGACGATCGCGGGGATCGGTTCGTCGGGATACGTTCGATCGGGCAAGTTTTGCCAGGAGATGAACGAGACGTCGGGGATACGTACTTGATCTTTAAGGATCTCGATCATTCCACCGTCGGCCAAGACGATACCAAGGTTTCGAGGCTTGATGTACGACCGCAGGATCGCGGCGATTTCAGACGCCAAATACGCTTCATGAAATCCCACGGTTTTCTCCACCAAGACTCCGTCGTAGAGTTCGCAGAGGCGATTTTCGCGGTCGTGGATCGCCAAGACGTCTTCTTTTCGCGCGGAACCCGGCTTCGGGTTCAATCGAATGCGATCGATCGGGATCGAGCCGAACCGCCGCGCCAGCCGCGCCAGAGTCCACGCGGGAGCGGATCTCTTACCGATTCGCGGACTTGTCATTAATGTCATGATTCATCTCTTGAAAAAATCGATTGAATCAGAATAAAAAGAACAAGAGATATCAGTTTTTGTTCGTCTCGTCTTTGGCGGGGGCTTCGGGTTTGGCGAAGAGTTCGGCGAGCGAGATCGAGAAACCCGGCAAAACGTCTCCGCCGTCGAGCGTCGCGTCACGGCCGAGGATCGTCGGCTCGGTTTGTCCAGCGGCGAGGTTCCACAGGCGGACCGATTCGGATTTGGGATCGACATACCAAACAAGTTTAACGCCCGATTCTCGATACTCGTCGAGCTTGCGCCTCATCTCGACGACCGAATTGCTTGGGCTAAGGATTTCGACCGCGAGATCGGGGACGATCGCGGGGATCGGCTCGTCTGGATACGTTCGATCGGGCAAGTTTTGCCAGGAGATGAACGAGACGTCGGGGATACGTACTTGATCGGCAAGGATTTCGATCATTCCCCCCTCCCCCGCGACGAGCCCTAAACGATTGGATTCGACGAATCGATCGATCAATCCACCCAATTTGATCGCGAGCCTTGATTCATGGTAACCCACGGTTTTCTCCACCAAGACTCCGTCGTAGAGTTCGCAGAGGCGATTTTCGCAGTCGTGGATCGCCAAGACGTCTTCTTTCCGAGCGAAACCCGGCTTCGGGTTTAATCGAATCCGATCGATCGGGATCGAGCCGAACCTCCGAGCCAACCGCGCCAGAGTCCACGCGGGAGCGACCCGAGAGCGGGTTCGATTCGTCCGAGCGTCGTGTACGAGTGTCGTCATCGCGATCCGTTCCCCGTGAATTGAAGATCGTGCCCCACCATTTCGTAATTCTGGCGAGTTTTGATCGTTTCGGCAATCGACAAGGCGATTAGAAGGGGCTCATAGATAAAATATTAAAATTGTGTAAATAATCTATAAATCGATTAATCGACGTATAGGTGCGATTTGCCGAGGCCGACCCTCGCGAATCGAGCGGGTCCGGCGCGAAGAGGTTTAAGCGAGCGATTCGGCGCGAAGGTTACGATGAAAAATCGCGATCCACTGGCGAAGCGAGGGCTCGGCGTGTTATTTTGATTCTCAAGGAACGCATCCCCCCGTCGGGCCGTCCCAGCGAGGCCCCGGGAGGCGTTGAATCGAGGGCTCGGCCGCGTCAGAGGCTCGAGCGTCCCGCGTCTCCTCCCCACCGAGATCGACCTTTCACTTCGCATCGTTTGCAAGCGACGACGCGGGGGTTAGGCGCCTGATTCGTTCCCCGGAGAGGACGGTCGGAAGATCCATGCCCGCCGATAAAGATTTATTTGAAGAAGAGCGATCGATGGTCGCCATGAGCTTTGGCGACCACATCGAAGAGTTACGCGTACGATTGATCCTGGCGCTGTTGGGACTTGCGGTGGGGGTTTTGATCACCTTCGTTCCGCCGCTCAATCTCGGCTTTCGCGTGATGCGACAGATGGAGGGACCCGCCGAGATCGCACTCGATCATTTTTACACCAAGCGGGCTTCCGAACGCGCGCTCGAAGCCGAGAAGAATCACAAGTGGACGCAATCGCTCAAAATGGCGATTCCGGCGGAAGAATACGTGCGTGCGCTCGAGCGAATCGCTCCCGATCTGAAACTTCCCAAGGCCGAGGCGATTCAGGGCAAAGAAATCGAGTTTCCCGTCACGCTTTCGGAAGCCGATTTGATCCGCACGCAGGCCAAGATCAACGAAAAAAAGAATCCGATCATCACGCTCGCTCCGCTCGAGGGGATCACGATTTTCTTCATGGTTTGCTTGACGACGGGGCTCGTCATCGCCAGCCCCTGGGTTTTTTATCAGATCTGGGCATTTATCGCGGCGGGGTTGTATAAGCATGAGCGCGCTTATGTGAACAAGTTCTTGCCGATATCGCTGGGCCTTTTTTTATCGGGGGTGATGATTTGTTTTTTCGGCGTTCTTCCCGTAACGCTATCGATTTTGCTCGAGTTTAACGTGATGTTGGGGATCGAGCCTTCGTTGCGGTTGACCGATTGGATGGGGTTCGCGACGATTCTCCCGGTCGTTTTCGGCGTCTGTTTTGAAACTCCGCTCGTGATGTTGATTCTCGAACGGATCGGCATACTTTCGGTCGACGATTTTCGCTCGAAGCGCAAGTACGCGATCCTGATCATCGTCGTCGCCGCGGCGTTGCTCACCCCCGGACCCGACGTTTTCAGCCAGTGCATGCTCGCCGTTCCGATGATCGGGCTTTACGAGCTGGGGATCGTTTTAATCGCGCGGCGACCCGGAAAGTTGAAAGAATCCGATTAGCAAACAATCGAATTCATAATTGATTTTTATGCAAGAGCTTTCATGATTAATGGGGTCGAGATTCATCGCGTGGCTTTGGTGGGGGCGGGTCCGGGCGATCCCGGCTTGCTCACGCGTCGCGGAGTCGAATTATTGGCTCGAGCCCAAGTCGTGATCTACGACCAGCTCGCCAACGCTCGACTGTTGGCTCTCGCCCCCGCCGAAGCCGAGCGAATCGACGTCGGCAAACGCGCCGGACGGTGCGCGACGCCTCAAGAGACGATCAACGAGTTAATCGTTAAGCATGCGATAATCGGCAGGCGGGTCGTTCGGCTCAAGGGAGGCGATCCTTACGTGTTCGGCCGCGGCGCCGAGGAGGCCGAGTATTTGCGCGCCCGGGGGATCCCTTTCGAGGTCGTTCCGGGAGTCACCGCGGCGCTCGGCGCCTCGGCGTACGCGGGGATTCCGCTGACTCATCGCGACTTCGCGTCGGCGGTCGCGTTCGTCACCGGGCACGGAGAGATGGCCGAGAAACGGCTCGACTGGGCGAACCTGGCGCGATTTCCCGGAACGCTCGTCGTGTATATGGGTGTTAGAAGGCTTCATGAACATGTAAACGCATTGCTTGGTAACGGCAAAGACGCGACGACTTCCGCGGCGATCGTCGAACGCGGTACGCTCGCGGGGGGGCGTGTGATCGTCGGCGACCTGGCGTCGATCGCCGATCGCGCCGTCCAAGCGAACGTGAAGGCGCCGGCGCTGTTGATCGTCGGTGAAGTCGTCGCGCGACGCTCCGTGCTCGACTGGTTTGAAGAATCGCCGCTCGCGGGTTTGAGGATCGTCGTCACCCGGCCATCGGCCGAGTTCGAAAGCGCGGCGCGCTCGCTCGAAGCGCTCGGCGCCGAGGCGATCGCCGCCCCGACCGTCGTCGTCGAACCTCCCGACGATTTCTCACAAGTCGACGCCGCGATTCAATCGATGAATTCGTATGATTGGATTGTTTTCACGTCGGCTAACGGCGTGCGTCATTTCCTCGATCGCGTGTTGCGGCTCGGTTTCGACGCACGCGTTTTGGGGGGCGTGCGAATCGCCGCGATCGGACCTTCGACCGCCGAAGCGCTCGCGCGATATTCGCTCAAGGCCGATCTGATTCCTCACAAATTTCGATCCGAGGAACTCGCGGGGGAACTCGCCGAGATCGCGCTCGGAAAGCGGGTTTTACTGGCGCGAGCCGATCGCGGTAGAACGCTGCTAAAAGACGAACTCGATGCGATCGCGCATGTCGATCAGATCGCTGTCTACAAAAATCGCGACGCGATTTCGCTCGACCCCGCGGTGATCGAGAGGATCGACGAGGGAACGATCGATTGGGTGATCCTGACGAGTTCGGCGATCGCGCGGCGATTCCTCGAACTTCTTCCCGAATCGACACGCGTAAGAATGAAAGAGAACGTGCGAATCGCGACGATCAGCCCGGTGACTTCCGCCGCGGTTCGCGAGCTTGGATGCGAAGTCGACCTTGAGGCTTCAACTTACACGTGGGAAGGGATCGTGCAAGCCTTAACGCGGGTATCCAAACCCGCTCGGTGACAGGAACTTCTCATAATTATCCAAGTAAACGATACCGAAGCGATATGAGATCGTCAGCTGGATTATTGATATAAGTATTCGAGGTGAAGTCGATTCGATTAGCGGAATTCGCGATACGACTCGATTCCTTGCCAGAGGACGAGCCCCGCGCCGAGGAGGAACATGATATCGATCATGATGCTGACTTTTTGAAACGGGAAGCCGACGATCAGATCGAGTAAAAAGATGAGGATCACGAGCCCCGATGCGATTACCGAACCGAGGCAAAGACGCTTTTCGAGATCCATGGACCGAGAGCTCCCAACAAACGAGCGCGATGATATTGCAAGGTTAATGATCCAATATAGCACGGCGACATCGTCCGCCAAGGCGCGACCGCGCGGATTGGGAAATTCAGGAAACACGAGGTCGTTCTTTTCGGCTCGAAGCGAATGCGATTGGAATGTGATCGGCGGCTCTTAAGGGTTTGAATGAAACCGCGATTCGGGGTGATCCGTCGAAACGCCGCGTGAGATTTGAGATTGAGCCGAAGAAACGAACGGGTGTATGCGGTTGATCGAACCGGTCCGCGCTCGCATAATGGAAAGCGGCCTATCGGGTCAGGTCGATCCCTCCGTGGAATCCCCGCCTCCGTTTCCCGCCGTTTGGTCATCGAAAGGTACGGGTTGTTCTTATGTCCGCTCGCCGTGTTGGAGTTTGGATCGTTGGAGCTTTCGGGGGAGTCGCCACGACGGTCGCTCTTGGGCTCTCGGCGATGAAGCGAGGACTCGCCCCCTCGACGGGGCTCGTTTCAGCGCTGCCGCTTTTCGACGGCCTCGATCTCGTCGATCCCGGCGAGCTCGTTCTAGGCGGGCACGAGCTTCGACTGACGAGCCTTGAAGAGTCGGCCGAGGAGTTTCGACAGGGTTCCGGGGTTTTCGATCGATCGTGGCTCGATGTATGCCGCGACGATCTCGCGCAAGCGACGGCGCGCGTTCGTCCCGCGCCTCATCTTGGAATCGGTGCGACGATCGCCAAGCTCGCGACGTGGGAACCGGCGCATCAACCCAAAACGCCGCGGGCCGCGATCGATCTGATCGCCGCGGATTTGCGTGAGTTTGTCGCACGCGAATCGATCGATCACCTGATCGTGCTCAATCTCGCGAGCACCGAGCCCCCGTTCGCCGTGGAAGCGGCGCATCAAACGTGGGATCGGCTGAAGCGCGAGCTGGGAAAACCCGACGAAACGCTCTTGCCTTCGAGCTCGCTGTACGCGATCGCGGCTCTGGAAGGCGGACATACACATATCAACTTCACGCCGAGTTTAGGCTCGTCTTTTCCGGCGGCTTACGAACTCGCCGAATCGACGAAGGCGATCCACGCGGGGAAAGACGGCAAGACCGGCGAAACGCTGCTCAAAACGGTGCTGGCGCCTATGTTTGCGCATAGAAATTTAGACGTGATGAGTTGGGTGGGGCATAATATTTTCGGCAATCGCGACGGCGTGGTGCTCGACGATCCCGCGAATAAGGCTTCAAAGGTCGGGTCTAAAGACAAGGTCGTCACGTCGATTTTAGGTTATAAGCCGAGCACGCTCGTTTCGATCGAATACATTCCCGACATGGGGGATTGGAAAACGGCTTGGGATCACATTCACTTTCGCGGGTTCCTCGGCGCCAAGATGAAAATGCAGTTCATCTGGGAGGGATGCGACAGTCTGCTCGCCGCGCCGCTCGCGATCGACCTCGTTCGGCTCGCCGATTGGGAGAAACGGCGCGGAACGATCGGTCCGCTCAAACACCTCGCGTCGTTCTTCAAAAGCCCCGAGGGGGTTGAGGAACACGATTTCTTCGAACAATTTCGGCTCCTGGTCGATCACGTCGATCAAGCCAAGAAAACAAATGTGCGTTGATGTTTAAGATCGGCCCGGATATTTACGAATCGACTTTCCGATGAAACTCGCCTTCAGCGCCAACGCGTACCTCCGGTTTCCTTTTGAATGCGCAGTCGAGCGGATCGCGTCGTTCGGCTACGAGGGGCTCGAGCTCTTGGCCGACGTTCCCCACGCGTGGCCCGCGGGGCTGTTGCCCGAAACCAAACGCGCGATCGTCGCGGCCATGAATAAACACAAGTTGGGATTCTCGAATGTGAATGCGTTTATGATGAACGCGATCGCGGATCGTCGCCAGCCGTATTGGCATCCTTCGTTCATCGAGCCCGACGTTCATTACAGGCGAACGCGAATCGATCATACGAAGCGTGCTCTCGAGCTGTGCGCCGAGCTCGGGGCGCCGCACATCACGACCGAGCCGGGGGGGCCGCTCGCTCCCGGGCAGAGTCGGAGCGAGGGGATCGACTTGTTCGTCGAGGCGCTCAAACCGCTCGCCGAACACGCGCATCACCTTGGCGTGATGCTGCTGATCGAGCCCGAGCCCGACCTTCTGGTTGAAACGACCGATCAATATCTGGAAATCGCCGAGCGTTTGAACGCTCCTTCGATCGGCCTCAATTTCGACGTCGGCCACGCGTATTGCGTCGCCGAGGACATCCCCGCGGCGATCGCCAAATTG
Organism: Planctomycetota bacterium; assembly: GCA_021791715.1. Lineage (GTDB taxonomy): Bacteria > Planctomycetota > Planctomycetia > Isosphaerales > Isosphaeraceae > JAKBCQ01. The sequence continues at coordinate 6,901 of JAJYWB010000022.1, forward strand.
TCTGCTCATATCAAACATTATCACTTCGAGGATATCGCCGCGACTCGCGTCCATCATCACCTTGTTCCCGGATCGGGAGCGATCGATTTCAAACCGATCGTCGACGCGATCGTGAAGACGCGATATGACGGCTGGATCACCGTCGAGCTTTATCCTTATCTCGACGACCCCGATTCCGCCGCCGAACGAGCCTTCGAGGTTCTAAAGCCGTTGATCAATCCCTCGTCCAATACCAAGTAATCGATAGACAAGCGATTAACATAAGTTCATGAAAACAAAAATTCTCGCTTATCTTCAGTTGACGCGTCTCCCGAACGTGATCACGGCGGCGGCTGACGGATTGACGGGATATTTGTTGATCGGCGGGTCGCTCGGCGATTTCTCCGCCTGGGCGCCGATCGTCGCGGCGTCGGCGTCGATTTACGCGGGGGGAGTCGCGCTCAACGACGTCCTCGACGCTCCCGCGGATCGTATCGAACGCCCCGATCGGCCGATCCCCTCGCGAAGCGTCTCGCTTCGATCGGCCTGGATCGTGAGCGTATGTTCGCTGACGCTCGGGATAGCCTTCGCGGCGCTCGCTCGATCGCCCCGAACGGTCGCGGTCGCGGCGTCGCTGGTTTTAACCGTCGTTTTATATAACTCTTTTTTCAAGAAAACAATTCTTGGACCCGAGGCGATGGGGACGTGCCGCGGCCTGAACCTGCTGATGGGGATGAGCGCGGCGTCTCTTTCGGGAGGTCGAATATGTTGGTTCACCGCGGCGGCGTTCGGATTGTATGTGACGGGGATCACCTGGATCAGCCGATCCGAGGTCTCGGCTCGCGATAATCGCGGGATCATCGCCGGATCTTTGATCGAGAATCTCGCGTTTGTCGGTATATTCCTTGCAATTATGTCTTCGCGTGATTTTCCGAACACGACGGGGGATCGTCCGATCGTACCGATCGTCGGATTATTGGCTTTATTGCTCGAGGCGATGTGGGTGAACCTGCATTCGGGCGAGGCGATCCGCGAACCGACCCCCGAAAAAGTGCAAGCAGCGGTTCGCACGGGCGTACTGAGCCTTGTGGGAATCAATTTCGCTCTCGCGGCGTCGGTTCGTGGTGTCGCTCCGGCGCTCGCGGTCGCGTTTTGCTGGATCCTCGCGCGGATCGCGGCGCGAACGATGAAAGTCACGTAATTGACGAATCGCGGCGACGCATCGAAAGACTCGCGCCGAGCGCTCGATCCCGCTCGTTGCGACGACGACCGGAGTATCAATAAGATCTTTTATCGTAATAAAAATAATATATTATGCATTTTGATTTTCAATCAAATCTTGTATAAACGCCGTGACTCGATCGATTTGTCGCTCGGCGTCGAATTCGGGGAGATCGGCGGGGACGAGGGCGCGACGACGGTCGATCTCATCGCGAGTCAGTTTGCGGAGGAATTCGGCGAGCGCCGCGAGGAATCGCTCGTCCCAGGGGGATTCTCCGGGCATGCGCCACATCCAACCCGTGTCGAGATCGTAAGCGAGCGGAATTTGATTGACGATGATCGGCATTCCCGCCGCGACGTATTCGGCGATTTTCGTGGTAAAGCGAAAGCTCCCGACCTGATCGACGCTTTGCGGCAGCGAGCCGACGTCGATCGCCGCGAGATAATCGCCGACCTCGTTCCAGGGAACCTGGCCGGTGAGGATGCAGCGCGAACCGAGCGCGCTCCCCGCGATTTCCTCGAGCTTGGTTCGCCCGTCTCCCGAACCGATGATGAGGACGACGAGATCGGGTCGATCGACGCGGACGAGCGCCTTGACGAGCTCCGAACCGTAACAATACCCGTATCTTCTGTTCCAGCGGAGCGAGCCCGCGACTCCGACGACGATCGCCTCCGGGGCGATACCGAGCCGCTTTCGTATCGTCCGCCGCGCCTCGGTTTGTTCCTTCGGGTCGCGTCGAGAGAGCGAGAACCCCGGCGCGGTCATCGCTCGCGGCGTTCCAAACGTGAGCGCTCGACCGACGAGATAAGGCGTCCAGCCGATGAATCCCGCGGCGTATCTGCAAAGCAATCGTTCATATAAGTTAAAAACGGATTTAAAGAGAGGATGAAACGAAGCGAGGAAGGGCCCGACCGCGTCGCCGCTGGAGACGACGTAGGGAACCCCGTAAAGCAGTTTTCCCAGCATGATCGCGACGCCCCCCGCGGTTCCGGTTCCCTCCATGACGACGAGATCGGGGCGATCGTTTTTGATCGAGCCGAGGATCTCTCGAAAGCACCGTTTTTTGGCGGAGCGATCGAACGGATAAAACCGCGCCTTGGTTCTTTCGAGTAATCGGGCCATTCGAGCCTCGTCGCTGCCTCCTGAACCCTGGGTCGCGATCGCCAAAATTTTGGACTCGCGGTTCGGAGTCGATGAAGGAAGACTCGGCGATCGGTTCGATCCCTCGCTCGGCGACGATCGTTCGATTCCGCCGTCTTTTTCGTCGGCGCGGTACGCTACGGCTTCATCCATCGGATATACCTCGATCATTTTCTTAAGGGAAAAAATTTGGAATCTTAATCCCTCTTGGAGAGTCGCGTTCTTCACGACCCGATGAAAGATAGAACCCCGGGTTTCAAACTTAAAGAAGAGTGAGATGTGGATACAATCATAATTATATCAATTTGGGATCTTCGGGTTTCGCTCTATGATTCGTGCCGATTCGTATAACTCCGCCGGTTCGGATGATCATCGGCGTTCGATTCGGCGCGCGGGTCGACGAAACTTGAGAAATATTAGCATGGATCGGGCTTGGACGGCGCGGAAACTTTGTATCGGTGAAAGACTCTGGAGGATTCGTGTGTTATGATGGATTTGTAAGCGACTGGGTATCTGGTGGCGGGAAGATTTCGATCGGCGTGGGAACGAAAGCGCGTTCGTGGCGAACGGCGTGTTCGATTTTTAAGCGTCGAAAATCCTCCCAAGATCACACCCGCTGGTTGAAAGTGACACCAAACCGTTTTCGCAGCCAAGGAGCGGCGGGTGGAGCGTTCGAGACGGCTCGAACGAACCGATCGACGAAAGCGACGCGTTCGGTTTTCGCCGCGTAGCGTACACGACGTTTCGCCGCTCGGCCTCTGCGCGTTCGAATCGCATCGGCTTGATTTTCATCCGTAGCTTCGCAACCAGTCGAGGAGTCTCGGGACGATGCGTTGGATCGGATCCCGCCGAACGATCGGGACCGCGAGCCTGATTTGGCTCGTCGTCCTGGGGACCGCCTGGGGCGACCCGCCCCGTTCCGAATCGAAACCCGCCGCCAAACCGTCGGTCGCGATCGATTCGCGTTCCGCGACCGATTCGACCGCGGGTTCGATCCCCCGGGTCGATCAACGAGTCGTCGACCCCGCCGACGCGACGCTCGAACAAGCCCTCGACCTCGAACGCAAACGCGACTGGTCGTCGGCGATGACGGTTTATGAAGAAGCGCTCGAAAAATGGCCCGATCACACCCAGTTCCGCCATCGTCTTCGACTTTGTGAAATCCATTATCGACTCAATCGCCGTTATCAAGATCAAAGTTTCCGTAAAACTCTCTTGCGATTATCGAATGATCAGGCGTTACAGGTTCTCGACGAGATCTTCGAGCGGATCGAAACGAATTATGTCGAGCCGGTGCGAATCGAACCGTTGTTGCGCGGCGGGCTCGATAATTTGGAGGTCGCGCTCCGCGATCCCGTGTTTCTCAAGGCGAACGTTCCTCAAGCTTCGGCGGATCGTGTTCTTTGGCTGCGTGAGCGGCTCCGCCAGGAACGCGCTCGGGTTACGGCTCGGGATCGAATCGACGCGCGTCGTTTTGTGATTCAGATCCAGGAGACGAGCGAGCGGGCGATCGGTCTTTCGGCGGTCGCCGTGGTGCTTGAATTCGCCTTCGGAGCGTGCGACGCGCTCGACGATTACACGAGCTGTCTCACCCCCGATAAGCTTGAAGATCTGTACGCGATGATCGACGGCAATTTCGTGGGCCTCGGCGTCGAATTAAAACTCGATCATGATTCGTTGTTGCTGTTAAGTATTATTCACGGCGGACCCGCCGAGCAGGCGGGTTTGAAGCCGGGGGATCGGATCGTTCAGATCAACGATCGCCCGGTGAAGGGCTTGAGCATCGACGAGGCCGCGTCGCGGCTTCAGGGCGAGGAGGGATCGCGGCTAGTTATCACCGTTCTCAAACGTGAAGGCGCGACGAAACGTCTCGCGTTGATCCGTCGATCGGTCGAGGTCGAAAGCGTTCCGCAGGCGAAGATCGTCGATCAGGCCGCGGGAATCGGTTATGTGCAACTGACCGGGTTTCAAAAATCGTCGCTCGACGAGCTGAGACGCGCGATCGCGAAGCTGGAGGCGAAGGGTATGCGCTATCTCGTCCTCGATTTACGCGGTAATCCGGGAGGGCTGCTCAACGTCGCGGTTTCGATCGCCGATCAGTTCCTCGATCGCGGCGTGATCGTGACGACCCGCGGCCGCGGCGCCGAACAGTCCGAGATTTATCGCGCGACGGGACAATCGGTATGGCGCATGCCGATATCGGTGCTTATCGATCACGAAAGCGCGAGCGCGAGCGAGATCTTGGCGGGCGCGTTGCAGGAGAACGGCAGGGCGAGGATCGTCGGCGTGCGAAGCTTCGGCAAGGGATCGGTGCAAAGCATCTTCTCGTTGCGTACGGTTCCCGCGGGGCTCAAACTGACGACCGCCAAGTTTTATTCGCCGCTCGATCGGCCGTACAGCGAACAGGGAGTCGCCCCCGATATCCTGGTGCGAACCGCGGCCAAGCCGAAGGGATCGGATCCGCTCCGCGAAGTCGAATTCGGCGACCCCAAAACCGACCCGACGCTCGCCCAGGCGATCCAGACCGCCCGCGGCGAACTCGCCCGTTCGCGTTGATGTCGGATCGTGATCCGGAGACGACCGATAATCGCGAAATCTGATCTCGATATCCAAGAATAATCAGGGAGGAGATCCGTTGGGAGCGACGCCGAATCGCAATTCCGCGATGAACCCCGTTCTCGCCTGGTCGGTCGTCGCCGACGCTCCGTTACGCGGCCTGGCTTTGGCGCGCGAGGCGGGAACGATCCTCGCCTGGGACGAGGCGGATCGCCTGTATTTGCTCGACGTATTGGGTACGTTGATTGTTAAACATAAGCTTTCGGCTCGAATCGTCGCCGCGGCGATCAGCGACGACGGATCGACGACCGCCGTCGTTACCGCGGGGCAACGACTCATCCTCCTCGATCGCGCGTTCGAACAAACGACCGACCGCGCGACCGTTCCCGATCCCGCCGCCGCGGCGATCGATCCTCTCGGCAGGTACGTCGCGATCGCATCGCGCGAAAAACTTATTCAATTGTATACATGTTCTGGAAAGATCGCGGGGAAGGTCGTCACGCTTCAGCCGATCGCTCACCTGGTTTTCGTGCCGACTCGGCCGATCCTGCTCGCGGCGTCGGCTTACGGGGCGATTCAGGCGTATGAGATCTTTCCGGGTTCCGAACCCGGCAAGCTTGATCTCGAGATCGCCTGGAAGGAGGGCCAGCTTTCGAGTGTCGGCAGGCTGACGACGACCGGGGACGCGGGGATGATTTTGGCGAGTTGCTTCACGCACGGAGTTCAACGGTTTAACGCCGAAGGGAAGAGCGAAGGGTCGTATCACCTCGGCGGTTCGGCGGCGCACGCCGCGGTCGATTTCGCGGGAAGGAGGATCGCGGTCGCGACCGTCGAGGGGGAGTTGGCGATCCTCAACCGGTCGGGAAATGTACGTTGGAAAACGGGTCTTCCGCGTCCCGCGGTGGCGCTTGAGTGCGACGCTCTCGGTCGTTATCTCATCTACGCGTTGGCGACCGGGGAGATCGACCGGCTTGATCTCGAATCGACCGGTTCCGGCGCCGAGTCCGCCGGAGTGCGAGCCGCGCCGAAGCCGCTGCAAAACCCGGCGATTCGCTCGAAAACGCAATCGACAAGCGCGGCGGCGGGTTCGATACGTCGCGCCGATTGGACGATGCCGATCGCCAAATCCGACGCCGACGCCGATTCGATCGTCCTCGCGGTTCTCGACGACCCGCCCCGCGTCGCGGTGATCGGCCGCGACAATCGCGCGACGATTTACGATCAAAACGGCCGCAAACTCGGCGTCGCTCCCGAAATTATCGGCGTCGGCAGGATTCTCCGCGTCGAACCCGGGTTCGTCGTCGCGGCGACCGATCGCATGATTGCGATCTATGATGTTCATGCGAATACAAGCAGACGTTTGGATATGAGTTTCGCCGAGATCAGCCATCTCGAGCCGCGGCTCGAACGGTTCGGGTTGGCGATTATTCAGGAGCGTGATCGGCTGGGCCGAGCTTCGGCGGAGGGTATCGGTCGTTGGATTTGGCGGCGTGAGATTGAATCTCCGGTGGAATACTGCGCGATTGGCCGAGCGAGTGCGTTCGCGGCGACGACCGAGGACGGCTTACTGAGGATTTTCGACGCGGCGGGAGAGCCGCTCGGTTCGTATGGAACCGATCCCGCCGAGCCGCTCGCGTTGATCGAGGCGCCCGAAGGTTCGCCGCGCGAGGTCGCCTGGTTGACTTTGGCGCATCGCGTGCAACGTCTTCGCGGTCATTCGCTCGAGGGGGATGTTTTGTGGGAAACGGCGATTCCGTGGGAATCGTGGGAGATAAGGAGGATCGGCGAGGCCGCGGTCGTCGGCGCTCCCGACGGTCGCACGATCGCGGTTCGAGGCTCGGGCGAAGTGATCGCCGAAGCGGGACCGCTCGAACCTCCGTTTCAAGTTTGCCTCAGTCCCGATAAGATCATTTGGCGCGTTTCATATCGCGATATGAATTTAATTTGTTCCGATCTCAAAGGCGAGACTCAATGGCGGGCGGTCGTCGACACGGCTTTGGGGCCTGCGATCGCGGTCGGGTCGACGGGGGTCGCGGTGATGCTTGGACGCGAACTCGCCTGGTTTTCGCATCCGCGACTTGAAACTTAAGCGTGAAATCGATGATCGTAAATATCAGCGGGTTCAAAGACAAAAATTCATGGTAGGAATCTCGTTCAGGCGGAGGTTGATGAGAAGGTTGGGGCGATCGGGATCGGGAATCGAGGGTCGTCGGCGATCATTGCGGGGTCGCGTGTGGATTCTTGGAATATTGGTCGCTCGGTTGGAATCACCCTTGCCGCGGCGGCGCTCACGATGTTAAGCTTTGGTGATCTCATACGAAAAATTGACGAGGTTGGCGTCAGCTGGAAGCGTTCGACGCATCGTTTTTGTCACGCGCCGACTGGACTTCAATCGTTTTTCGCCTAGAACGATGGTTGAAGGATGGCCGACGCGAGGGATGGAATCCTTCAATGACCGGAGGCTCCGATGCGCGAGACCACCTTGCCGATGGTTCTCCAATTTCACGATAACGGTCGACAGAGCGTGCACGATCACTCGGTGGTTGAAGCCGAGCGATATAAGTGGATTGAGAGCGAGAAAGCCGGGCGCGACCTGGGCGAATCGGCGATTCGTCGCTGGATTCGTGAGCACTGGAGCGGTTATCTCCGCCAGCGCTGGCTCGAACATCTCGAAGGACGCGCATTCTGGATCGAGCTCGATCAAGACGATTTCGGCCTGCTCGAGCGCGAATTCGTCGATTCCCGCTTGATGCCCGAGATTATCAGCCGGCTCAAAACGGGCCAGGAGAATCTCGACATCATCGTTTGGGCGATCGATTACAATCTGCCGATGGAGGAGGTGATGGAGATCCTCCGCGTTCTCGATATCAACAGCAGACGAATCGAATGCAGGCTTCTCAACCGCCTTTCGCAGGCGGGTTGACGATCCTTCATGAGTTGAACCCGATCGAAATAGATTACTCGGCGATTTTTCCTTGAACCGACCGATCAGGGACGGCTCGTCGTCATTCGTCGTATTTCGATCGCGATCGGTTTGTTCTCGCGTCGAGAGATCGCTCAAGTTATCAAACCGACGCTCTAGATAAGAGTATATACAAGAGATCTGAATATTCCTGGATTTTTTGATTTAAAGATCGCCGAGCGATTTTAAACCCGCTCGATGATCGTCGATCGTTCGTTCAAAGCCCGCCGCGGCTTGGCCGCTCAAATCGCCTCATCACCTTGCATGCGAGTAGGAACGAGACGATCCAACCCGAAAGAAAGCCCGCGCCCGTCAAGGGGTATATTAAAACATTCGCATGCAATAGGCTAAGCGTCGCGGCCGACGCCCAAATCATCAACAAAACAATTACATAGAAAAACGACATGAGCGAAAGAAACAAGAACGATCGGCCTATGATAGACAGAAATGTTTTCATGAGTTAAGTTCCTTGATCGAAATCTTCGGATTCGTTTCGATCGACGGCGAGTCGACGAATCGCACGTGATTTACTCGAGCTCCAATCTCTAATTTAATTTACCGGAACGATTCGGTTCCGGGAAATGATATCGATGTCGATTCCCTTTAAGAACGGACGCCGGGGATTGATTCGTCGATAAGGCTCATCGAACGGAACGTTAATCTGTTATTCCATTGGATCAAACGATCATTTGTCGTGTGGATAACAAGAATATCACCGATGAGTCGCGTATGAAACCGAACGGGTCGTGCGAGTAAGAGTTTGGTGATCGCGGGGCTTTTCCGTTCTTATATTGAGAGCGAGAGAGTGGGAATGCGGATCGCGGAGATTACGATGACGATGGAACGCGGAATTTATTTCAATATATGAATTATCAATGGATTGGACGGCGGCCTGGAGAGCGTGATGAGCGTGATGCTCGTGGCGATGACGACACGGCTCGTCGCGGTCGCATTCTTCAGGTTCGTATGGATCACGCCGATTCGATCGACGCGCCGCCGAGTCGGCCGATCGCTTCAATCCGGCGGTCGATCGGTTAAGTACGCGCAAAAGAAGGCTTTCCAAGTGTTGACACGATCGAACACGCCTTGTTAACTATAGCCGGGGTTGTACGCGAACGGAGATGGCGTGTTCGGCGTCTCGCGGACGTCGAGCTTCTCCCCGGCGGGCTCGGGCCTGGCTTGCGACTCAGACAGTTTGGTCGTTACCGGGGAGCGTCGCCCCGGTGCGACCGCCGTTTCTGCGTCCCGTCGTCGCTGTGAAGCCGCTCTCGTTGGGAGCGGGTTTGAAGCGACTGAAACGGGGCGATGATACGTGTTCGCGGCACGGCCGATTCGGCTTTACACACGCCTCTCGGGAGTCGCATAGCAATGAGCGTCGATTTGGTACGAATTATCGAAAACATTCAACGCGAGAAGAACATCCCCAAGGATGTGCTGATCGAGTTGATGCTTTCGGCGTTGACGACGGCCGTCAAGAAGCATTATCCCGAGGCAGCCGACGTCGCGGTGACGTTCGACCCCGAATCGGCGCAGATTCAGGCGGTGAAAGACGGCGCCAAGATCGATCCCGGCGATCTGGGACGGATCGCGGCGCAAACCGCCAAGCAAGTGATCATACAAAAGATTCGCGAGGCCGAACGCGACAGTTTGTTCGACGAGTTCGAGGAGCAGCGGGGCGATCTCGTCACGGGGACGGTTCAACGTTTTGAAGGCGGCGCGGTGACCGTGAATCTGGGCAAGACCGACGGATTGCTGCCGCGCGGCGAGCAAATTCCGGGAGAAAGCCATCACCCCGGCGAGCGTGTTCGCGCGATCATTCTCGACGTGCGCAAGCACGGTCAGCGTGTGAAGATCATTCTCAGCCGGACGCACCCCGATTTTGTCAGACGGTTGTTTGAGCTGGAGATTCCCGAGGTCGCCGATCAGACGATCGCGATTCGCGCTCTATCGCGCGAGGCGGGGTATCGGTGCAAGGTCGCGGTGAGTTCGATGGATTCGAAGGTTGACGCCGTCGGAGCTTGTGTGGGCGTTCGGGGCATCCGCATCAAGAACATCATCGACGAACTCGGCGGTGAAAGGATCGACATTGTTCGTTGGAACGAATCGTTGCAGGTGTTGATTCCGAACGCACTTCGCCCCGCCGAGATCGACGAGGTGATGCTTTGTCATTTATTGGGTAGGGCGATCGTGCTGGTGCGGGAGGATCAACTTTCGCTCGCGATCGGTCGGCGCGGTCAGAACGTGCGGTTGGCTTCGAAGCTGGTGGGCTGGGATATCGAGATCATGACGTCGGAGGAACTCGACGAAATGATCGAGAAAGCGGTCGGTTTATTCACGAAGATCGACGGGGTTGAGACCGAACTCGCGGAGAAGCTCGTCGAGCAGGGAATTTTGAGTTATGATGATTTATCGGTGATGGAGATCGCCGATTTGGTGAATACGATTGAGGAGATGACGGAGGAGCAGGCGATCGAGATCGTCGCGCGGGCCGAGGTTTTGGCCGAGCAGCAGGAAGAGGAAGCTCCGCGCCGCAAGGGGTCGCGGTCGACCGATCCGATTGACGAGGAATCGGAGGATGGGGCGGAAGTCGACTCGGTCGGTCGCGGAGCGGTCGACACGGGCGATAATGGAGCGGCGGGCGATTTGACGAGTGAACATGAAACCGAGGGAGAAATCGACGGCGAGGCGACGGGCGAACTCGACGAGATTCTTGGGGATTCGAGCGATCTCGACGAATCGCGCGATCTCACACTCGCGGCCGAGCAGCGTGCGAGCGATCATGAAGTGACGTCGCCGCCGAGCGACGACGATCAATCGGAAACGTTGAAGATTGTGACCGAGGCGGTTGAAACGGGTTCGACCCCGCAAGAGATCGAATCTCGGTCGCACGACGACGAAGTTCGGCCGGTCGGCCGAGATAACCGCCGTCACGAACCCGAAACCGAGGCGCAAGATTAAGACATGAGCACCATATGATTCCCCTACCGGGGCGAGCGACGGCCGCCGGTCGAGTTTCGAGCGCGAGTCGACCTCCTTAGACGTTCCGAGAATTCGGATCTCCGGGGGGTGGTTTCGGCGGTCGCGATATGAAACTGGACTTGGCACATTTGGCGTCATCCGACCACAATCATTTATAGCCGAAATCGTCGCGTGTCGCGGCGTTCGGTCAAGACCCGGAGGAGTTGCCGTTGACCACGCGTGTCCACGAGTTGGCTAAAGAGCTCGGACTGAAGACGAACGACCTTCTCGACCGAATTCAAAAAGGGGGATTGGAAGTTAAGTCCAACCCTTTGGCGAGTCTCGACGAGTCGATGGTCGCGCGGATCAAGGAATTGATTCGCGGTCCCATGGCCGAGGAAGCCGCGTCGCACGGCTCGGTAGGACCGCCCCCGTCTCGTTCCACGGAGAAGCCCGCCATCAGCCCGACAGCCACCGCGGCTCGGCCGCCAGGATCACACGCGGCCGAATCGACGATCAGCACTCCCGCATCGTCCACGACCGGGGCGTCGCCCGCTCCGGCGTCGGCGCGAGCCCCCGTCTCCGCGAGTCAACACCGTCCGTCCGCGGCGGTTGAATCGCACGCCGATACGCCCCCAAAGCCGGCTTCGAACGCTCACACGGCGAACGTCGCGGTGAAACCCGGTTCTCAGGTTTCGCATCAGGCGGCCGCTCAAGGCGCCGTCACGGCGGCTCCCGCTCAGCCGAATCGCTCGACTCCGACCTCACAGACGGTGCGAGTTCAGCACGATTCTCAGGTGGACGTTCCTCATCCACCTAAAACGACGTTCACGCCGGTCGCGCCGCCGGTTCAGCAACCGCATCCCGTTGAGGAAGACGCGGCTTCGGCGGCTCGTTCATCGTCTCCCGCGGCCCAAGCACAGGCGCAGCAAGCTCGAGGTGGGGTGGGGCCGCTCGCGGGGCACACGCATCGCACGGGAACCGGGAGCGGATCGGGAGGCGGGTTGTCGTCGCGAGTGGGGGGTGATTCGGGAAGGCAGCAGCCTCATCTTCGTCCCGGCTCGTCGACTTCCGCACCTCTCAAACGGAGCGATTACATATCTCCGAGTGGAACTCGCGGGATGGCGCCGACGGCGCAAGCCTCGTCGACCGCGGCGCCGCCGCAACGCCCCGCGACGTCGGGGCAGACCGGATCGGGGGGATCGTCGACTTCGAGCGATTCGAATCGGAGGGAATCGGGAGGATCTGGCGGCGGGCGTCGTCCGCTGCCGCCGATCGCACCACAGGTCGCCACTCCGCCGCGGCGCGGCGATGTTTCCAAACCGAGACCGGCGAACGAGCCGAAAACGCAGCGTCCCGAGACGAAATTCACCCCCGCGCAATTACGCGAGTTGATTCAAACGGGTCAATTCGGCGCGGTTACGCCTGGAGTGACGCAAACGGGGGGGGGGCGAAGCGGTCCTCCTGGTCGTCAAGCTCCCGCGGGGCGGGGGCCGATACCGGCGCATCCGCGTCCCGAGGGCGCGGGTCAGCCTCCTCGACGCGCGGGCGAAGCCGCAGCGGTTGCGCCGGCGCCCGCTCCGGTGGTGATGACGGACGAGGAGGAAGACAAGAAAGCGCATCCGCACGGTCGTTTGGGATCGCCCGGCGATCGAGCCGGTCGCCGCGCCAAACGGAACGAACGTGCGCTTGAACGTCGTGTCACATCGCCGTTGCCCGCCGCGGCGCTTTTGAACGAGGAAGAGGAAGCTGGACGGGTGCGGGGTCATCACCGCCGCGGCGCTCCCAAGAAGCATTCGCGTGCGTCGGTCGCGCCGGTTCGGAAGAGCGACATCACGCTTGAACCGCCGATCACGGTCCGATCGCTTTCGATGGCGATCGGCATTCCGGCGGGGCAGATCATCACCAAACTGATGAACTTCGGCCAGCTTGTTAATATCAACGCGAATATCGACGACGACACGGCGAGCATGTTGGCGATGGAGTTCGGCGTCGAGGTGAACATCGCGCGGCAACGCACGGCCGAGGACGACATGCTCGATCGGCTGGCGGCACGGGGGGACGAGCCCGCGAATTTGATCGCTCGGCCTCCTGTCGTGACGATTCTCGGGCACGTCGATCACGGCAAAACGTCGTTGCTCGATCGGATTCGGCAATCGAACGTCGCCAAGAGCGAAAGCGGCGGGATCACGCAGCATATCGGCGCGTATCAGGTCGAGTATCAAGGGAAGAAGCTCACATTTGTGGATACGCCGGGCCATGAGGCGTTCACGGCGATGCGTGCGCGGGGCGCCAACGTGACGGATATCGTCGTGCTCGTCGTCGCGGCCGACGACGGCGTGATGCCGCAAACGGTCGAGGCGATCGCCCACGCCAAGGCGGCGGGGGTTCCGATCGTGGTGGCGCTTAATAAAATCGATCTTCCCGGCGTGAATTTGAACAAAATTTACGGCGAGCTTTCGCAGCAAGATTTGGTACCCCAGGAATACGGCGGCGAGACCGAGGTTGTGAAGACCTCGGCTCTGACGGGTCAGGGGATTCCCGAACTGCTTGAGACGCTTGGAATCATCGCCGATCTCCGCGAGCTCAAAGCCGATCCGTCGCGGACCGCGAGCGGAACGTGTTTGGAGGCTTCGCTTTCGGAGGGACGCGGCGTGCTCGCGACGGTTCTGGTGCAAGACGGCACGCTCAAGGTCGGCGACGTGATCGTTTGCGGCGACGGATACGGTCGTGTTCGCGCCTTATTCGACGATCACGGCGGTACGATCGTCGAAGCCGGTCCTTCGACTCCCGTCGAAATCTCCGGGCTCGACGAGGTGCCTTCGGCGGGCGAGAAATTCGCGGTCGTTCCCGACATCGCGCGGGCTCGCGAGATCGCCGAGGCGCGGCGGGGGCGAACCCGCGGAGTCAATCTCGGCGAGCGTCAAGCGGTTACTCTTGAAAATCTGTTCACGAAGATGACTGAACAGAAAATTAAGAGCTTGAACATTATTCTCAAGGCGGACGTTCAGGGATCGCTCGAGGCGATCATTAAAGAGCTGGAGAAGCTTGAGAATCCCGAGGTTCCGATTCGGATTCTGCACAAGGGGGTGGGCGGGATCACCGAGAGCGACGTTCTGCTCGCGGACGCCTCGCAAGCGATCATTATCGGTTTCCGCTCGGCGCCCGAGGATCGCGCCGCGTCGCTCGCCGACGAAAAATCGATCGATATTCGTCGATATGATATTATTTATCAGGTGACGAGCGAGATCAAGCAGGCGATCGAGGGGATGCTCGTTCCGGAGATCAAGGAGGTTCACCTCGGTCGCGCGACGGTGCGGCAGGTGTTCAAGATTTCCAAAGTGGGGGCGGTCGCGGGGTGTATCGTGGCTTCGGGGACGATCGAGCGCGGCGCCGGGGCTCGGATCATCCGCGAGGGACGCGAGATTTACAAGAGTTCGATCGAGGCGCTCAAACGCTTCAAAGACGACGCGCGCGAGGTTCGCGAGGGCTTCGAGTGCGGCATCAAGATCGTCAATTTCGACGATCTCAAAGTCGGCGACACGATCGAGGCGTACCGAATCGAGAAAGTACGGCGCACGCTTTGATCGCGATCGATCGGATCGAGGATTTCACATCCTTGTGTGATTCCTCGTTACTTTTCGACTTATAAAAAACGATCGGCGCTCCAATCGGGGGCGCGCGAAGCGGAATTCCGGAATTCCGCTTCGTTTTCGGCGAACGACTTGATCCCCGCTCCCGCCCGCGTTAAGGTTTTGCTTCATGACCTCGCATCGCACCCTCCGCGTCGCCGAAGCCGTTCGCGAAGTCGTCGCGTCGGCGATTTTGTTCGAGGTGAGCGATCCCCGCGTGAAAGGGGTGACGGTTCTCTCCGCGCGGATCTCGGCCGATCTTCGATCGGCGGTCGTTCATGTGTCGGTTATGGGGAGCCCGAGTGAACAAAAACTCGCGTTGCGGGGGTTGAACCACGCCGCCGGATTTTTGCAGTCGCGGGTCGCCGCTCGGTTACAAACGCGATTCACACCGATTTTAACTTTTGAACTCGACGATAGCGTGAAGAAATCGATCGCGATGTCGCGATTGATCGATCAGGCGATCGCCGACGACCGCCGCGCCGCCGAGGATCGAGCACAAACCGCGACGACCGACGCCGATCCGTCCGTCGACGACGTCGCAACACCCTCGCGTGACGCACCCGATTCGATCGCCGATTCCGCGGAGGATTCGAATTGATACTGGTAACGTTTACCGATCTTTCGCGCTTTCGTTCGATTCGGGGGCGACCAATACCCCTCGATCCCGTTTTGATCGCCCGGTGATCATCGAACGATCAAAACCTCGGCGATTCCCTCGACGTTTATTTACTGATATCCACGCGTTCTCACGAACCGAATTCCACTTGGTGAAGCACCCATGGCCGCGCCGAACAAGGCACAATTTCTCGCCGACGTGCAAACGATTTTGAAAAAACGGTTCAAACCCGGTCCAGCCGCGCCGCGAATGACCGTTCTCGAGGCCGTCGTCTTCGCGATCTGCCGCGAGAATTCCACGCGTGAGCAAGCGAATCAGGTCTTATCTCGATTTAAAGACGGATTTTTCGATTGGAACGAGATCCGCGTCAGTTCGATCGCCGAGATCGAGGAGACGCTCGCCGGGTTGAGCGACACCGAGGAACGCGCGATAAAGATTCGCCGATTTTTACGACAATTGTTTCAAAAGACGTACGGTTTCTCGCTCGAAGCCTTGCAGAAAAAGCCGCTTAAGGAAGCTCTTAAAACGCTTTCGAATTACGAGGCTTTCGCCTCGGATTATATCGAGGCGAGCGTTGTTTTGCTCGCGTTGGGAGGGCACGCGATTCCGGTCGATAAGACGACGCGGCGCGTTCTCGGCAGGCTCGGTATGGTCGATCCCAAAGACGACGACAAAATGCTTCGCGCTCATCTTGAGCGAGCCGTTCCGAAGAACCGCGCGGTCGAATTTATCGATCTCATTGAGGATCTTGGTTTCGATACATGCGTTGAAGCGATTCCTCAGTGCGATCGTTGCGATCTCCGCAAAATCTGTCCCAAACAGGATCCTCCGCCGCTTCCGTTGGTTGAAGTCAAACCCAAACCCGAAGCCGAATCGGCCGTCGAGGCGAAATCGCATTCGACCAAGGGTTCGAAGTCGGCGACCGCGAAGAACGGCGAGGCGAAGTCGTCTTCCAAATCGAAGTCGGCGCACAAGGCGGAGACGAAAACCGCCGAACTGAAAATCGCGGGCTCAAAGCAGTCGCACGAGCCGACCGCGGAATTGAAGACCGCCGAACCCAAACATTCTCAATCGAAAGCAGCCGAGCCCAAGAGTTCTCAGTCCAAGTCGGCGGAAGCGAAGCATCCCGAGCCGAAACGCGGCGCCGTGGATAAGCACACGGAATCCAAACACGTTGAAACCAAGCAGGCCGAACCCAAGCACGCCGATTCACGACCCGTTGAATCCAAGCACGCCGAAGCGACGCACCCTGAACCCAAGCACGCCGAAGCGAAGCACGCCGAGGCGACACACGCCGATGTGAAACGGATTGAGAAGCATTCCTCTCATACCGATCCGTCTCCGTCGATTGAAGATAAACATGAGAAGCGGGTCGCCAAGGTCGACGAAAAGGACGAATCGAAACACGCTTCACATGACGACGAGAAGCAAACCGTCGCTAAAGATTCAAAGGCTCGCCGTCTTGATTCTCAACCCGCGACAAAATCGGAAACCAAAGCGCATTTGAAGAGCGCGGAGAAAGCCGAACGTCCGGCGAAGACCGACGATAAACATCCCGCGCCCGCTCAAGCTTCGCACTCGAGCGAACACAAAACCAAAACCGAACACAAATGACGAGGGGATCGACTCGATTCAAGCGACGCGACCGATGCGTAAGCTTCGCTTAAATCGGGTCTCCTGGTTCCGCTTTCCAAAAACCATAATCATGCTCAAGTGAGCGTCTGTTGTGTTTCTCAGGTCGAATTACCGATTGAAACGTGAGGATCGATTCGGATCGTCGATCCGCCGAAGCGGGCCGGCGCGGTACAATTCTTTCGATCTTTCTTCGGCTCGCGGTTTGCCTATCGATATCGTCCTTGTTGTTTTGGGACGAAACGCGTCGCCGTATTAGCCTTGAAGGGGGAAGCGTGGGACTGGTGGCGACGGGGCTGGCGTTGTTCGTAATCGCCTTCGCGACAAGCGGAGCGGCGGGCGTCTTCGCTCGCGTTTGGGCGCCTCGATTGGGGCTCGTCGACCGACCTGGAGGCCGCAAAAAGCACGCGGCGCCGATTCCTCTTGGAGGCGGGTTGGCGATCTGGTTCGCGGTCGTTCCCGTCGTCGCGATCGGGGTCGCCGCGATCATCGCTCTCGGCCCGGTTTTACCGGCGGAAATATCAATTCATATAAATGGGATTAAAAAACAAGGGCTTGAGCTTGCGTTGATCTTGGGCTCCTCCACATTGATCATGATCGTCGGATTGATCGACGATCGATTCGGCCTGGGATGGCGGATCAGGCTCGCTCTTCAGTTCGTGTTCGCGTCCGCGGTCGTCGCCGGGGGAGTCCGGGTGACGCTTTTTCCGCCGTTTTCCAACGTTTGGTTCACAAGCGTCCTGACGGTGCTTTGGATCGTCGGGCTCACGAATTCGTTCAATTTCCTCGATAATATGGACGAGCTCGCCGCGACGGTCGGGCTGATCGCGGCGGCTTTGTTCGCGGCGGCTCAGTTGATCGTCGGCAGCCTGTTCGTACCCGCGGTTCTTATCGTTCTAATCGGCGCGCTCGCGGGCTTTTTGATTCACAACCGAACCCCCGCGCGGCTTTTCATGGGAGACGCGGGGAGCAATTTTCTCGGGTTTTTGCTGGGAAGCCTCACCGTCGCGGGGACGTTCTATCGAGAGGGTTTCTCCAAATCGAGCGTCCTTTCGCCGCTTCTTGTTATGGCTGTTCCATTATATGATACGATTTCGGTGATTTTCATTCGTCTTCGCGAAGGGCGAAGCCCGTTTCAAGCCGATCGGAGGCACTTATCGCACCGGCTGGTCGATCGAGGATTGAGTTCGAAGCAAGCGGTGCACGCGATCGCTCTCGTCACGCTCGCCGCCGGGCTGGGATCGCTCCTTCTGCCGGCCTTGGGAGTCGCCGGCGCTCTCGTCGTCGCGGCGCAAACGACGCTGATCCTTGGCGTCGTGGCGATCCTGGAAACGTCGAACGGCCCGATTCTCGCGAACGATCGAACCGATATCGCTTTCGAAAATACCAGTCGTTCGATAAATCATCACGTGCCGGCAGATTTCGGATCGTTACGATCCGATGCGATTGCGGGGGATCGGTTCGTGTCGAGCGATGTTTTGGTCGGAGATACGAATGCGCTCGCCGACGCTCCTTGCGACGAATCGATCGCCGAGCGTGAAACGAACGGTTTCGCGATCGATGGAGAGCGACCCGATGGCCAAAAATAAGCGAGATTCGTTTGAGAAAGACGTCGCGTCGACGACATCCGTCGCCGAATCGGCGATCGATCCGGCGCTCGCCGTCGCGGGAGAACGGATTCGACGCTTCGCTCTCGGCGTGCTGGCGATTCTGATCTCGGTGCGGGGATATTGGCCGAGCGAGGACGTCGAATCGGGGTCTGGATTAACTTGGGTTTTCGCCGTTCTCGTCGTTCTGGCGATCGCCGTCGTCGGCTGGATCGTCGACGGAACTCCCCGACCACGAATTTCATCGACCGATTTCGCGGTGATCGCGTTATTCGCGCTGGTCGGCGTCTCGACGCGTTACGGCGTGAATTATCGCTCGGCGCTCAACGCGGCGTGGAGTTGGACCTCGATCGGGATTGTTTATCTGCTCCTACGTAACTTGCCGCGAACGCGCTGCGAATCGAAGTCGCTCGTCGCGGCGCTCGTCGCGTCGGCGATCGCCGCGTCGACTTACGGCTTGTATCAAGTCGCCGTCGAATATCCGCAGATGCGTACTTATTATGAACATCACAAGCAAAGAATCTTAACCGAACTGGAAATCATTCCTGGAACGACGAGCCAATCGCTTTATGAGAACAGGCTCTATTCAAACGAGCCGATGTCGACGTTCGCGCTGACGAACTCGCTCGCCGGGTATATCGTGGGTCCGACGATTATCTGTTTGGCGGTCGTCGGGTTTTCGCTGATCGGCCGTGATAAGCGCGGGCGACGTTCGTCGTTGATCGGCGATCTCGCCGCGGGTTTTGTCCCTTTGTTCGCGCTGATCGCGTGTCTTTTGCTCACAAAAAGCAGGAGCGCCTGGGTGGGCGCCGCGATCTCGGTCGTCTTTCTCGCATTTCGCCTCGGTCCGCGATTATCGCGAAAAACGCTCGCGATCGCATTCACTGCGCTCGCTTTCGGGATCGCTTCTCTCGTCGTCGCGGGGGTCGCTACACATCAGTTAGATCGACAAATTCTGACGGAATCAACGAAATCGCTCCGTTATCGGATGGATTATTGGACGGGAGCGTGGCGGTTGATTCGACAGAACGCGACGACTTTTTGGCACGGAGTGGGGCCCGGCAACTTCGCCGAGCCTTATCTCGAGCACAAAATCGAAACTTCGAGCGAAGAGATCAAAGATCCCCACGATCTGTTCCTTGAGGTTTGGGCGTGCTCGGGGCTTCCCGCCGCGATCGCTTTATTGATCGCGCTCGGTCTGGGTTTGTCCGCGACGGCGTTCGGCGGCGACCGCTCGCCGGGGATCGAGAGCCGATCGGCAGAGGAATCCAACAAAGATTTGAGAAGTGATAAATTAAACAGTGTCGATTTCGTTCCTGAGACGGTGGTCGATCCTCTCGATGTCGTCGCCCCTCCGCCGCGATCTGCGCGGTGGTTGATCGTCACCGCGGCGTTCGGCTGGCTCGCCGTGGTGGCCGCGGGGTGGGTCGATCCGATCGCCAACGCCTCGCGTTGGTATCTGTTGGGGGTCGGCTGGGTGGGGGCGGTCGTCTTGGGACGCGGGATCTGGCGTCGAGTCGATTCGCTTTCACCTGGTCTTGGACTCGGAGCTCTGGCGATCGCGATCAACTTGCTCGCGGCGGGTGGAATCGGCATGCCCGCGGTCGCGTTAATGCTTTGGTCGCTCATTGCGCTGGGACAGAATCTGAGGGTGGGATCCTCGATCGCGCGGACTCGAATTCCCCGGGGAGGACGTTCGTTCGCGTTCATCGTCGGCGTGCCGACCGCGATGCTCATCGGCTTGTTCGTCGGCACGATCGTACCGTTCTGGAAGTCCGAATCCGCGGTCGCCGAGGCGCGGGCGCTGCTCGATCGTCGCGATCCCGATTTCGACAGAGCAAGAGTTTTATATTTGTATGCAATCGACGCCGATCGATATAATGTGAATCCGTGGACGGGGCTGGCGGATCTCGAATTTCGCTATTGGCTTTCGCGCGGGGCGAAGGCCGACGAACCGATCTGGAGCGAGGTCGATATCGCGCTGAAAAAAGCGGTCGAGTTCCCGCCGAGAAATCCGCGCGATCTCGCGGTTCAGGAACGGAGAGCCGCGTACGCGCGTGAGATCCTGGCGCGGCACACGGGGGATTTCACACCCGCGGAGATCATCAAGTTACGCGGCGTGATCGTTAACGCGGCGCGGATGGCGTCGCGTATCAATCCCACCAAGGCGAAGATTCAAGCCGATCTGGCGATCGCGAGCGCCGATCTGGGCGAATATTCGGGAGCGGTTAAAGCGGCGAAAGAAGCGCTTAGGCTCGATAAAACAACGCCTCATCTCGATCGAAAACTTCCCGGGGAGGTTCGCGATTCTCTCGTTTCGATGATTCCCGAATGGGAGAAGAAAGCCCGAGAATACGAACGCGTTGAAACGGGATCGCAATCGAAAGGAGCTCCAAAACGATCGCCCGCGGCGCCCGGTCGCGACGATCGATCGCGATCGCGGCCGGCCGATGTTCCCGTCAAAAAGTAAGCGTTTTTACCTAATCAAATGGGAATGTTTAACGTTGATAAAAAATTGAGACCGCGCCCGATCGCGAAGAATCGAGCGCGGTCTTTTGGAGTGTTTGAGATCGATCAACGATTCAAGCGGTTGACACTAGTTCATGAATACCGGGATCAACGAACGCGGGTTGATTTCCGAATGCGTCGACCGGCGGACCAGCCGACGACTCCGGTCAGCAAAAGCGCGATCGATCCGGGCTCGGGGATCCGCATTCCATGACTCATTTTGGCGAGGGAATCGGAGTCGTCCCACGCCGAGGCGAGCGACGCCGAGTCGGTTCTGACCGAGGTCGCGATCGACGAGAAGCCCGACGAAGGCGCTCTCGCCGAAATCATCAAGTTGTGATGGTTAGCATATGCCGAGGTTTTTGAGTCGAAAAGATCGTTCGGCTTGGTGAGAAGCCGGCCGGTCGTCGCGTTCGTCTCGTGGGAGTCGTCTAGAACCTCGTCGAGCGGGCGATGAAGGCCGTTCAAAACGGGGGATGTCGGGTCTTCCGAAGGCGAAACGACGCTAATTTCAAGAGGAACTCGCGTCGAACGCTCCCATGGAGAGGGGGAATCCAAGTTGGAAATCGCATCGCCGCGCGTGTTCGACCCGATTAGGCCGAAGGCGAGCGTCGCGCAACAGAAACATGTCATTTGTCTGAGCATCATTTAATCCTCCCGGTCGGCGCCCCACCGAGTTAGGGCTTGCCGGGAAATCCAGCGCGAGTGGCCGCCGGATAATTCCTTGACGCTCCGGACACCGCATCCTGCTTGCTCCACTCCCCGACCGAGTATTCATTCTGCCGCGTAAAGTGGGGGAGAGCAAGAAAAATCTCGCGAAAGTTTGATGAATTGCATGCTCCAATACTTCGAAAGAAAACCAAATGCAGATCCAGTCGCGAGATTTACACCGGCCCTAACCCCAATAGAAATCGCCGGAGCTTTCGCCCCGGCGATGTTGTTTTGGGGAAACATAACGCATCGAAATGATTTCCCCACCTAAATAAATAATCGAGCCGTTTCGATCAGGGCTTGGGCAACGTGGGCGCGGGAGTCGCTTCGAGCGCCTTGGCGGGATCGGCGACCTTGGGGACCGCGGGAACGGCGGGAACGGCTTCCTCAGGAGTCGCCGCGGGCGGAGGAGTCGTCGTCGCCGGGGGAGTCGTTCCCTCGGCCGCGGGAGCGGGAGCGGGAGGAGGCGTCGAAGCCGCGGGCGCCGCGGGCGCGGGAGTCGCGGGAGCCGCCGACTCGCTCGAAGGAGTCGCGTTCATTTGTTCAGGAGTCGGAGACATCACCGCGGGAGCGGGAACGATCGGCCCGACGACGCTCGGCTCGCCGAACATCACCGGCGTGTAGCTGCCGTAAATCGGCGGATTCACGCCGTAAGCCCCGCCGTAGCAGCCGCCGTAGAAGCCGCCGTAGCAACCGCCGCAGTAAGTCGTTCCGCAGCAGCTCGCCATCACCGGCGCCGGATTGCAAACCGAGCACCGATTCCTTCTGAAGCAGCCGAACAACCCGCCGTGATGGTGGCGTCGCGATCCGTAACATGAAGACATGCAGCTACCGTAACACGACGACGAGCAGCCGCCGTAGCACGACGAGTAGCAGCTCGAATAGCAAGCCGAATAACCCGCTCCGTAGCATGACGAATACGCGGGGCCATATCCCGGCAATACCATCGGAGCGCCCGCGGGCGCCGTCAATTCGGTCGCCGAATACGTTTGTCCCGAAGAGTAATAACCGCCGCCGTAACACGACGAATAGCATCCCTGCCCCGAAGAAATGTACGTTCCCGTGCTGCAGCTTCCGTAGCAGCTCGAATAGCACGCGGAAACATATCCCGTGCCGCAGCATTTAGTGTGATGACAACCCAGTCCCGAAAGGGCCATCAACATCACGATCGTTCCTTGCATGTCAATACCTCCAAGATGCGATTCGCGTTAATCGACAGAAATCCCCAGACAGACGCCTCGCTCGCTCGAATCGATGCGTTACCACCGCCTCGCGACCCGCGACGCCAATTCGTTCCACGCTCACGATGCGATTCACCGGTTTACGATATGTAATCCGCGCGAGCCGCAAATTCCACTCAGATACCGCAAATTCTACCACACGACTCAAGCGAATGACAACCAATTTGATAAAATGGCGAAAATAGAGGGAGTTCGCAGCTTTTTAAGTGTTTCCAATCGAGGCTCTTGATTCGGGTTCCGAAGAATTTCCCGAACGTGAAGGACCGGATCACTTCCCGGCTTGGTGGGGTTCGATCGGTTATCCGAGAGCTCCGACTTATCTCCTTACCTCAAAATTCTTGCCTGAGCGTCGCTAACTAGGAACGCTGAAGGATGTTCGGCTCGATCAACCTGTTAGCGTCTCGTGGCCGCGCGTTTGATCCGGTTGGATTCCACGATCGGTTGTCCTGGTTCAATTGTTCCAATTCGATTATCATAAGTCGGTCGCGTCGAGTGGCGAATGTCGCGTCAATTCACGAGGAATCAGGTGGTTTCATGGACGAGGATCGAAGCGAGTCGACCGAGCCGCATCCTTGGCCCGCGTGGGCTCGAATCATCGTATCGACGCTGATCGCGATTCAGCTCGTTTCCGTCGCGGCTGGAGCGCTCGGCGAGCCTCCGTCGTCGATCTTCGAACGTTCGATCGCCGACCTTTTCGTCCCTTATTACAACTTCACGCATCAGGGGGCGAGTTACCGTTTTTACGCACCGATCCCGGCTGCGACCCCCGTCGTCACCGCGACCCTCAAGTATCGCGACGGACGCGAGGAAACGTTGCGGATTCCGCCTCATCATTCGCTCACGCCCCGACTTCGATTTCAACGAAGGCTCGCGCTAGCGAATCATTTATTGAGCGACGTGAACGCTCGGCGTAGGGCGCTCGGCCTCGAAGCCCCCCGCGACCTCGCCGACGCCGATTCCCCCGCGCTCCGGAGCGTTTGGGGACGATCCTACGCGCGGAGTCTTTGTCATACTTATGGATGTTCAAGCGTATTGATTTCGATTCAAGAACACCGTCAGCCTTATCCCCAAGAAATCGCGAACGCGCCCCGACGCCGCGGCGTGCCGCGCCTCGATCTCGCCGACGAAGCCTTCGCCTCACCCAGGATCCGAGTGGGAGAATACTCGTGCGACGAATTCTAAACGAAACCGCGGCGCTCGTCGTGCGATCTCTTCGCCAAGCCGTCGGGGCGTGGAACGCTTTCTTTCTGGTTCCCGCGGATCCGACCCCGCTCGGTCTGGTGCGACTTATTATCGGTGCGCTTTCATGCTGGAATATGATTGTGTATGGCATGGAATTGCGATCGTTCCTGGGCTCGACGGGTTGGGCGGATCCCGTGACCGCGCGTGAATTTCTTCCCGAAGGCGCGTGGTCGTTCTGGTTTCTCGTTCCCGATTCGCTTCTTCGGCCGGTCTGGGCCGCGTGTGTTCTGATCACGTTTTGTTTCGCGATCGGTCTTTTCAGCCGAACGACCGCGATCCTGAGCTGGGCGATTCTCGTTTCAACGGCGTATCGTGCTCCTGTGCTGTTGTATGGATTCGACCAAATCCTCGCGACGTGGGTGTTTTACCTGGCGATCACCGGAGCGAGCGGACGCGCGGTTTCGATCGACCGTTTTCTCGAACGATATCGGCGCAATCGCCTCGACCTGGCGCGCCCTCCCGGCCCCAAAGGCTGGAGGCCCGAATCGGGTTCGCCCCGCGCGAGCGTCGCCGCCAATATCGCGATTCGACTGATTCAATTACATCTATGTATGATCTATTTGTTTGCAGGCTTATCGAAGCTGCGCGGCGAGCCGTGGTGGGACGGTTACGCCGCCGCGATGATTCTGACGACCCCCGAGTTCAGTCGCTTCGATTTAACGTGGATCGCGATCGATTATCCCGCGCTCGTCAGCCTGGCGACGCACGCGACGATCGTTCTCGAGATCGGCTACGCGGCGCTCATTTGGAACCGCAAGCTCAGGCCGTGGGTTCTGATCGCGGTCGCGGCGATGCACGTGGGCATCGATTTAACGCTCAGCCTGACCGAATTCGCGCTGACGATGCTCGCGGCGAACATCGCGTTCGTCTCGGGTACGTGGCTGCGAAGTTTGGCGTCGGGGCGCGAACAACCCTCTGGAAAAGTGCTTTACGACGGCGTTTGTCCGAGGTGCCGAGCGACGATGTCGCTCGTATGCGCCGCCGATCCCGATCGCGTGATCGAACCCGTCGACCTGACATCCGTCGATGTGGCTTCGATTCATCCCGAATTAACGAAGGAGGCGTGCATGGCTTCGATGCATGTCGTGAGGCGGGACGGCCGCTTGTTCGCGGGATACGACGCGGTGATGATTCTTCTCGCCTGGACCCCGCTCACGTGGCCTTTGAGCTTATTCCGATTCATTCCGGGAGTGGCCCCGCTCGGTCGCCGGGTTTATAATACAATCGCGGCGACGAGACCGCGCGACGTCCCCTGCACCGACGAGGTTTGTGGAATCCATCCGCCGGCCTCGATTCGAGGCGATTCGGCCAAGCCCGCTCGCTTGGCTCGAAACGGCGTGGAATCGGCCGCGACCGCCGCGAAAACCGGGAGAACGAAACGATGATCCGCGAACCGAGCGATTCCGACCGCGATTCCGCCGCGACGACCGCCGAACTCGACGACATCGCGCGGAAAACGCCGCGTCTGTTCATCCACGAACCCGGCTGGAAAGTCGGACAAAAGACCGACGCCTCGCGTGAGTTTTGTTACATGATCGCGCCCGGCGATACGTGGCATCATCGACTTAGAGACGGTGAAATCATTGTTTCGCGAGCCGAGGAAAAGCTTTGTCTGAGGTGCGCCGCGAGGCGCGGCTTGCTTTCGTTCGAGGCCAAGAACTTACGCACGCCGATCGCGGTTGAAAACGTACCTTTTGATGAAAATGCGTCCGATCAAGCGTTTGAACTCGCATCGATCGAAGACCCCGTCGCGCCTCCCAAATTTCGCGAATTTCTCTAACTCTTGAATCCGAAACCGCGGTCGCCATCGGCGAATCGATCGGGGATAAACGCCTCGTTCGCCGGCTCTTAGGCTTTTTAGTCGAGATTCTCTTGAAGAAGTCTCTTAATAATCAAAGAGCTTAGTAATTCCCGCTATTTATACATGAGGATTCTTTTGTGTAAGTTGTGAGAAGCGACGGATTTCGTGCTTTTTCGGTTTTCAGCGGGTTTAGGGTTCGCGTTCGCCCTTGACTCAAGGTCGAATCGTGCGTGAGAATGAACAGTCGAGCGGTTATGTTTTGAAATCGCGTGGGGAACTTTGGCTTGACCGATCGCTTCGAGCCGATCAGGATGTCGATCTTGTAAGGAGCGTCCGCAAGGCGACGGACGTCACGCGGGGCGAGGATAACGATGTCCCATAAGCCGATTTGGTCGATGACGGCGGTCGGATTGACCGTCGCGGTTCTCGGTTTCGTCGGTTGCGAGGCGAAGCGCGCTCAGGAACGCGAACCGGGGGCGGTCGTTCAACCCGTTCTCGCCGAGGCCGAGCCTCCCAAACAGGTCGCTCCCGATCCCAAGAAGACGACCTCGGCGAAGCCCCCCTACCCCGACGATCCGATCGCCAAGTGGCCCGATCCCACGGTATTGATCGTTTTATCGGGCGAGCTCGAGGGCTATTTGGAGCCTTGCGGCTGTACCGACGGACAAATGGGGGGGCTGGCGCGTCGACTCGATTTGATCGAGAAATTGTCGGCTCGCAAGGCGCCGATCGCGCTCGTCGATCTCGGGACGCTCGTTAAAGATCCCGCCGCGGCTCGCGGAGGTTTGAAACAATCGCTCGCTCGCTTCGACACGGCGCTCAAATCGCTCGCTCTGATGCGTTATTCGGCGATCGGGCTCTCGGCCGAGGATCTCAAGCTCGGCGTCGGCGAGGTTATAGGCCATTTCACGAATCTAAACGAAACCCCCACAAAAATCGTTTCGTGTAATGTATCTGTGAAAGATCAAACGGGTGACGACGCGCCGATCCAACCCTCGGTTCGACTGCGGATCGGCCAGGTTCGAATCGGCGTAACGTCCGTACTCGATCCCGCCGAACTCAAGCCGCTCGCCGACGCATCGGATTGGCTCGACGCCAAGCCGTTTAAAGAATCGCTCGCCGAGACGCTCGCCGACCTCGAAACCGACACCGACGTGCAAATTTTGCTCGTTCCCGGCAAGCCCCAATGGGCCAAAACGCTCGCGCGGGCCAATCCCGGTTTCGATATCGTCCTTGGAACTTCGGTTTACGCCGACCCCGACGCCGAGCCCGAGACGATCAACGACGGCGGCACGCTGTTGATTCGCACGGGTAAACGCGGCAAATACGTCGGCGTCGTCGGCTTGTTCGAAGATTCCGATCAAAAATTTCGTTACATGCGAATCGCGCTTAATAAAAAATACAAATTCGCCGAACCCGTTCGGCAATTGATTGAAGATTACCGTTCGCAGATGCGCGAGATCGGATTCGTCGAGGATTTTCCCAAGATCGCTCGCGCCGAGGGGGCGCCGGGTGCGACGTTCGTCGGCGCCGATACGTGTAAGAACTGCCATCCGAACACGCACGCTCGCTGGGCGCAAACCAAACACGCCGCGGCGTTCGAGGCGCTCAAGAACGATAAAGTGCGCAAAAACCTCGAATTCGACGCCGATTGCGTGAGCTGTCATACCACGGGGTTTGAATACATTTCGGGATGGCGATCGGAGACGATCACTCCCGCGCTCAAGGGGAATCAGTGCGAGAATTGCCACGGTCCGGCTTCGCGCCACGTCGAGGCGCCCGATAACGTCGAATTGCGCAAATATTTATCGAAACCCGTCGAGAACCCCGATCAAACTCGTTTTTGTCTCAGGTGTCACGACGAAGACAATTCGCCGCATTTCGACTTCAATAAGTATTACGGTCAGATTGTTCATAAAAAGATGGATACTTACGAGGATCCGAAGGTTCACCGCGGGATCAAGCCCGCGGCGGGCGGCGGAGGCCTTTGAACGATCGCTTTACTGGAGATCTCATTGATGTCGAGCGCGTCCAAAGACGTCGCGGCGGGTCGGCTCGACCGATTCGTCGCCAAATACCGCCGCGATCACAGTAACCCCGTCAATCACGTGTTGCACGTCGGCGTCGGCTGGCCGCTCGTCGCCGCGGCGGTTTTAATCGTCCCTTTCCGTCCGCTTTGGTCGCTCGCGCTCGTTGTTCTCGCATATGCGATTATGTTTACCGGCCATTTCGTGTTTGAAAAAAACACTCCGACGATCCTCAAGCACCCCGAAACCCCCTTCGTGATCGCCTGGGCGGTGATCCGCGGGATCGTCCAAGGCGCCGTCGCGCTTGTCTCGAAACCTTTCTCGGGCCTCGATCGAACGACGGAATCGAAATCCGTCAAATAAATGGGGATATCGTGCGTTTTGTAAGCGAAGCTTATTGAGCGACGAATACGATTACGATATTTGTTCCGAGTGATTTTGTCGTTACGATCCGATACCACCAAGAATCGCCGTTCGGCCGATCGCGAATCGGACTGAACGATTTCAACGAAGGCGCGAGCGGTTCATTTCGCCGACGGGGCGATCTATCAACTGAGGTTTTTTGATATAGAATATACGATACTCTAAACAAAACAGTTATATCAATTTATTTATACACATCTATATTTGGAAATAACGTCTCGAAATCGACGGGATTTCAAGGCGGATTCTCAAGAGTTCATCCGGAAGCTCGATGTTATCGATCTCGGCTTGATTTTGCGGGTTTGAGTCGAATCTGCTCCGTCAATTCGATGTATTTTGCATAAAATATTATTCAGATTATTGATTGGGAGGGCGAACCTCCCGGTGAGCCTCTTAACTTAAATCGCCCCCGAACGACGACGTACATCATGCTATAAAAATATGTGTAACAACAAAGTTCACCGGGGTTCGCCCTCCCGTATTCGGCGTCGCCATTAGATCTCGCCGAATAGGTGGATTCATTTCCGGTTTGACTCCAAGAGATTCTTCCGCTGAGGCGCCGATCCGCCCGGCGCCCCCCCTTCACGCGTCGACCTTCTTCGTGGAAAATGAACCGCCGAAAACAATCGTAAACCGAATCGAAATTCCGTTTTGGGAGCTTCGTTTTGACTTCGTCGAACTCGTTCAACTCGAATACCGCCGCGATCGACGGGCCCTTGATCGATACCCACGCGCATCTCGACGACCGTCGTCTCGCCGACGGCCTCTCCAGTGTTCTCGATCGAGCGCGCGACGCCGGAGTCGTCGCGGTCGTCGCAGTCGGCGTTTCTCACGAATCGAGCGTGCGAACCGTCGAACTCTCCGATCAAAATGCTATGATATTCGCGGCTATCGGGATCCATCCCAATCATATCGCCGAGGCCGAGCTCGGCGATTGGGATCGCGTGGTCGAACTCGCTCGCGAACGACGACCGAAAACCGTCGCGATCGGCGAGACCGGGCTCGATCGATACTGGAAGAACACCCCCTTCGCCGATCAAGAGGCCGCTTTCGATCGCCATCTCGACCTCGCCCGCGAACTCGATCTTCCGGTCATTATCCATTGTCGTGATTGCATGAAAGACATTGTTGATCGGCTCGCGGCGCGCGCCAAGCCGATCCGCGGAATTCTTCATTCGTTCACAGGGAATTGGGAGGAGGCCCGCACGCTGCTCGATTTTGGCCTTCATATCTCGTTCGCGGGGCAGGCGACGTTCGCCAATAAAAACCTCGATTCGCTCCGCGATGCGGCGATTCTTATTCCGCTCGATCGTTTGCTCGTCGAAACCGACAGTCCCTACCTTTCGCCGCATCCGTTCCGCGGGCGATCGAACGAGCCGGCGCGGGTTGCGGTCACCGCGGCTCGGATCGCCGAACTCCGTGGGATGAAGCCGGTTGATTTTTGCCACGCCACGACTTCGAACGCTCGCGAACTCTTTCGGCTCGACAGTTTCATGAAGTTTTGATGATTCGATCGCAGGGTCGCCTCGAATCGGCGTTATAATCGCCATGACCGTTACCATCGGCGCCAACAGGATGAAGAATTCTATTAAAACTCAAGATAATCCGTTTTTTGGATCATTTTTTTGGTACAATAAGTTTGGATGAACTAGCTTTGGAATACCGGCCGAATACGACCGGATCAACAACCACGATGGACATCGCTGGAATTGGAAAAAATGGAACCGAACGTGGACATTCGACCTTTGGTCGCTTTCGCCTTCAGTTGTACGCTGCTCATTCTTGGACTCGTCATCATGCTAAAAAGCGGCGGATCGTCGATCGCCTCGGTACAAGGCGTTAAACAATTCGCCTCGAATATCACCTGGACGATCCTATTAGTCTCGCTCTGCCTTATCGGCATGATCGTCGCCGGAAGGATCGCCGGTTTTCATGCGTTCACGCGTTAGCCAGGGTTATATCAGGCGCCTACCGAGCCGGAGCACGTGGCGATTTGATTTCATGTGATACAACCACGCCGGACGGTTCGTCCTTTCGACGTATCATCGGCTTCGGCGGGTTTCCGTAAGGGCGAGGCGCCGTCCTAGCCGGCGCCTCATCCAAATCCAAATCACCAACCTCGCACAAACCTTTGAGAGGTTATCCGGAAAAGCTCACGAAACCCGATCGGCTCGATTTTTCCGATTTCGGCGTCAAATCGTAAATAAAATTAGCATTCCTTAAGTATCTAGATGTCGGTTTAAGCTGATTGGGAGGGCGAACCTCCCGGTGAGCCGCTTCTCGTAAACTCAGTCGAAGAGGCCGATTTATCGGTCAATAATCGTAAACATCATAATTTGGCTCACCAGGAGGTTCGCCCTCCCAATTTTGGGTCGGCCCTCCCAGTTTTGGGTCGGCCCTCCCAGTTTTGGGTCGGCCCTCCCAGTTTTGGGTCGGCCCTCCCAATTTTGGGTCGGCCCTCCCAGTTTTGGGTCGGCCCTCCCAGTTTGGGATCGGCCCTCCCAGTTTTGGGTCGGCCCTCCCAATTTTGGGTCGGCCCTCCCAGTTTGGGATCGGCCCTCCCAGTTTTGGGTCGGCCCTCCCAATTTTGGGTCGGCCCTCCCAGTTTTGGATCGGCCCTCCCAGTTTTGGGTCGGCCCTCCCAGTTTTGGGTCGGCCCTCCCAGTTTTGGGTCGGCCCTCCCAGTTTTGGGTCGGCCCTCCCAGTTTTGGGTCGGCCCTCAAATCCCGCCGAATATGTGGCTTTCTTTCCGGATAGTGTCTGAGAAGTTCTTCTGGGACGTTCTTCTGGCGACTAGTCAATTCGCGTGAGCGCGCAAGTCATCAATCTTAACATGAAAGATATCAGATATATTGGTCGTCCGCGGCTTGAGCCGTAAGGATTGACACTCCTGTAGGGCTCTTTCGCACTCGCCTCGCCGCGGCCTTGTATAATCGAGGTTGCTTTGACTCAAACGGGAACCTTGGCGGGCGCGATCTCATGCCGAAGAACGCACAGCGTGGTTTTTTCGACGATTTTGACGACGAATCGCGGGTCGAGCCGAGCGAAATCGACCTCGCTCGCGCTCCGCTCGCCGAACGGATGAGGCCGCGGACACTCGACGAGTGCGTGGGGCAGGAGCATCTGATCGGCCCTGGAAGGTTGATCGATCGGTTGTTCGAGGCGAACGAAAAGCTTCCGTCGCTGATCCTTTGGGGAGGGCCGGGGACGGGCAAGACGACGATCGCGCGGCTGCTCGCGAAACGATCGCAAGCGACGACGCGTTTCACCGCGCTCTCGGCGGTGTTATCGGGCGTGAAAGAGCTGCGCGAGGCGATCGCCGAGGCGAAAAAACAAAACGCTCGGGGACGGAGAACGATCCTCTTCATCGATGAAATCCATCGATTCAACAAATCTCAGCAAGACGCTCTTTTGCCGGCCGTCGAAGACGGAACGGTGATTTTGATCGGCGCGACGACCGAGAATCCGTCGTTCGAGATCAACGCGGCGCTCCTTTCACGATGTCGAATTCTTGTGCTCAATCCTTTAAGCGATAAAGACATTGAAATACTGATTCGTCGCGCCCTCGCCGATTCCGACCGAGGGGTGGCGGAGCTCCGTCCGATTTTAGCCGACGAATACGTTATCGCGCTCGCCAAGGCGGCGGGTGGAGACGCGAGGGCGGCGCTTTCGGCGCTTGAGACCGCGGTTCCGGCGACCAGGCCCGACTCTCAAGGCGATCGCCGCGTCGCCTGGGAGACGATCGTCGAGGCTCTCGGTCATGCGCGTTACGCGTACGATCGACAGGGAGAAGATCATTATAATCTGATATCGGCGCTGATCAAATCGATTCGGAATTCGAATGTCGACGCGGGTTTATATTGGCTCGCTCGTCTCGTCGAGGGGGGCGCCGACCCGATTTTCATCGCGCGTCGGCTTTGTATTTTGGCTTCGGAGGATATCGGCATGGCGGATCCCTCGGCGATGCTCCAGGCCGACGCCGCGGCTCGGATCGTCGATTTGATCGGTCCGCCCGAGGCGATTTATCCGCTCTCGCAGGCGACGATTTATCTGGCGCTCGCACCCAAATCGGCGGGGGTGAAAAAAGCGTACTTCGCCGCGGCTCGCGACGCTGCGGATACCGCCCGTGAACCCGTGCCGCTTCACCTGCGCAACGCGGTCACGCCGCTTTTGAAGAGCGTCGGCTACGCGCAAGGTTATCGCTACGTTCACGACGATCCCGCCGCGGCGGTCGAAATGGAGTGCCTTCCAGGTAAAATCCACGATCATAAGTATTATCAGATAAAATCAGATAACGATAATTAACAATTGATTCAGCGAATCGGTGCTCGAATTCCGGCTCGGCCGAACGATCATTCAGCGTCGCATGCGCGATTGGGTTGTCGCTCGAAAAAAAACACGTTTTTTGAATCTTTGTCTTGTATGGCGGACTCGTTCGGCTATATGTAGAGGATAGCGTTCGGTTCACGGACGTCGTCGGTCGCGTTTTCCTTTCGTCGCGTCGTTCGGTTCGGCTTGATCTCGATTCGGAGACGACCGATCATGGCTCGTTCACTCCGTGATTTGTTCATATCGCGTGTTCGTTCCAAGCGTTCAAGGCGCCCGGGTTGCGAATCGCTTGAGGATCGTCGTCTTCTCGCCGCGTTTCTGGTCACAAGCACGCTCGATAACGGTTCGGCGGGTACTTTGCGTTACGCGATCGAGCAGGCCGACGCGGCGTCGGGGAACTCGGTCATCGATTTTCGGCTCCCCGGCTCGGGCCCTCAAACGATCGATCTTGCGAGCCCGCTCCCCTCGATCACGAATCCTGTGACGATTGACGGAACGTCCCAACCCGGTTATTCGGGAACTCCGCTTGTCGTGCTCGACGGGGCGAACGCGGGGACGGGCGCCAATGGATTGACGCTTTCCGGCGGCCTAGACAAAGTTCTCGGGCTCGAAATCGTTAATTTTCAGGGCTCGGGAATCGTCATCTCGGGCGCCCCGTTCGACGTCGTTCAAGGAAACGTGATCGGAACCGACGCGTCGGGAACGACACGACTGGGAAACGGCGGCGACGGAATTATTGATCAGGGATCGCTCGACGCGGTGATCGGCGGAACACAACCGGGCCAGGCGAACGTGATCGCCTTCAATCAAAAAGACGGAGTGAACGTTTATTCTTCGGCGGGGGTCGGCGTCGAGGGGGTGTCAATCGAATCGAACCTCATTTATGGCAATGGAGGTTTGGGAATCGATATCGGCGACGAGGGACTCGCCGCGAATCCGAGCGGCTCGGCTCATAACGCGCCGTTTTTAACCTCGGCGGTTTCCACCGCGAACGGGACCGACGTCGCGGGGACGCTCGACGGTCTACCGAACACGTTTTATCAGATTCAATTTTATGCGAATCCGACCGTCGATCCGTCGTTGACCGGGCAGGGTCGAACGCTGTTGGGAACGACGAGCGTGATGACCGACTCGACGGGAACGGCGGCCGTTCAGGCCTCGTTGCCGGTCGCGACGACTCCCGGAGAAATCGTGAGCGCGACATCGACGGGAATCGATTCGACAACGACGTTCGCGACTACCTCGACGTTCTCGCCCGACGTCGTCGTCGAATCGGCGAGTTCTCCTCCGAGCTTCGCCGCGGGGGATCTGGTCGTCGGGACCGATTCTCTGATTCAGTGGCGGAATTCGGCTGGGGCGATCGTGGGGATTCTCAACCCCAATCTGGGGACGACCCAGAACACCGGGATGGCGTTCGATTCTTCGGGCAATCTTTATGTGACGAATTTTCTCGCGGGAACGGTAAGCAAATTTAATCCTCAGGGTAAGTTGATCGGAACATTCGGCTCGGGTTACAGCGGACATACCGAATCGATCGCGTTCAATTCGGCGGGGGATGTTTTTGTGGGTTCGGTCGACGGCGACGACAAGGTGCGCGAATTCAGCCCGAACGGTACGTTGATCGCCGCATTCGCGCCCCAGGTTGAAGATCGCGGTACCGATTGGATCGCGCTCGGTCCCGATCAACAAACGCTTTATTACACATCCGAGGGGACGTCTGTCAAACGATTCGACCTGGCGACGAACACGCAACTCCCCGATTTCGCCGACAATCTACCCGGAGATCACGCGTTCGCGATCGCGCTTTTGCCGGGCGGGGGTATGCTTGTCGCCGATACGCAGTCGATTTTGCGATTGGACTCGGCGGGAAGGATCGTACAACAATATCAAGTGAGCGGAATTTCATCTTGGTATGGCTTGGCGCTTGATCCGAGCGGCGAATCGTTCTGGGCCGCGGCGACGAACGCGAATGAGCAGGATTTTCACTCGCAACCGATTCTTGGCGCAAACGTATATCACTTTGATCTTGCGACGGGGAAGGTGATCGGTCAATTTGATTCTTCGAACACGAGCCCCGCGGGTTCGGTTTTCGGCCTCGCGGTGATGGCGAATCCTCCGAGCGGCGCGGGGTCGGGGTCGGGATCTGGAACCGGTTCCGCTCCTGGAACGGGATCGGGATCGAATCCTTCGAGCGGCGGGGGAACGGTTGCGCCGATCGCGGTCGGAACGGGGACGGTTTCGGCGTATTTCGATCCGCAACTCATCGGCGTTCAGGAGATTGCTAAACCGAGGAGGCCGACCGAGCTGATCGCGAGCTTTAGCGCCCCGATCGATCCTTCGTCGGCTTCGAATGCGAGTTATTACACGATTTTGGCGCCCGGGAGGTGCGGACTGTTCGGCGTTCCAAGAGAACGAGCGATCGGCGCGGCGATCGCGATCGCGAATTCGCCGACGACGGTCGAACTGTTCGTGAGGGGTCGGCTCAATCCTCGTCAGTTTTATGAGTTGAGCATTAATGGATCGGGTGTGCGCAACGTGTCGGGAACACCGCTGAGCGCGATCGGCGCCGGAGCTTCGGGGAGCGGCGAATCTCTTGTGTTCGGCCGCGGTATCAGCCTGAGCCCGGGGCTTTACACGGCCACATTCTGGGCCGCGACTCATCGCGATCCGCGATCGCGACTTATGGTGAATCAGATCAAAGGATATTCGCATGGCGGATTCGCCTTCACGAATTCTACGGCCTCCGACGCTCCGGCTCGCCGCGCGGAACTCCTCGTGATCATGGCCGACGAAAGGCGTCGCGACAAGAAATCATAATTATGTATGAATGAATGTGCGAATATCGCGTGGTTGATCCATTATGTTTTGTTCGGTTAGGGAACGAAAGCGAGAGCGATCGCGGCGACGGCGATCGCGCCCACTAACGCGATCAACATCCCCGCGACGCGACGACGCTTGAGATAAAATAATAGAATCAAGCCGCTCGCCGAGATAAACGTAAGAAAGATCGCCGATATATCGATTACGATCGACCAAGCTTTCCCCGAATCGCGTCCTTTGTGCAGGTCGTTGAGGATCGCGATCAATCCGTGATCGGTGATCGTTAATTGATACCTTCCGTTCGTGCGATCGATGAAGGCGTCGGCGGCGTAGCCGGGGCCTTTGAAGCTGACCGTGCATTCATCGTCGTCGACGCGAAATTCGGAAACGATTCCCCGCAGTCGATGTTTGGCTCGTAAGAACTCGGCGATCGCCAATTTATCGACAGCCGTCGAAGATTCGCCGGGGTCGGATCCCGAATCCGCGGCGGTTGAACTGGAATTCGATCGGGGCGCGAGCCAAGCGGAGTCGATCACGCCTTGCGCGCGTGCGCTCCGTTCGAGTTCGCCGAAGAACCAATCGGGGTGATTGAGCGTCACCCCCGTGGCGCTAAAGAATAAAACGATCGCGAGCCCGAACATAGAAATATAGATATGAAGCCAGCGGATCGCGGCGGCGAAGCGCAGCGAGATCGTTCGGCGCGGCGAGACGACGCGCGAATTCGACGCGCGTCGAGGATCGGCGGACGTCGCGTCTTCGTCGACCAGGGTCGCGTTCTCGACCGTCATTTCGCGGCTTCCCTGGTGGTGGAAACCTTGCGATAAGCGATCGACGCCGATTTAATCTCGATGTCGCCTTTCAGTTGCGCGGTGAACGGTTTTCGCTCCAAGATGATCGGCTTGCGAATAATTTGATACGTGCCGTGCTCGCGAGCGGCCTCGATGAAGAGCGTGTATTCGCCGTCGGGAACGGCTTTTCCGTGGTCGTCTTTGCCGTCCCAGATCGCCTCGTAAACTCCCGGTACCGAGGTGGCGCGGGCCATCGTATGGAGGAGATCGAGATCGTCCGACTCGCGTCGAGCCTTGTCGTCGCGATGCCAGCGTTTCAGCTCGTGAATCCATCTTTCGGGACCCGCTCCGCCGAGCGAAACCCAAAGAATCACGGTGCGCAACGATCGCCCCTCCTTATCTTCAATCCAGATCGCCACATAAGGACGTCGATATCTACGTCCATTATTATTCTTGGATTCGATTTCGAATTTGATCGCGAGCTCGAATTCCGCACCGCTCGCCGCGTCCGCCGCGGGGGAACGCCCATCGGTTGATCCTGCTTCGGATTTCGCCTTCGGATTAACCTGAGCCGATTGTGTCTTTTCGAGCGGCGCCTCGTAGCGGTTGAAACCGTCGCTTCGCGCGATTCGGCCGTCGCCTGAGATCAGCAGGCATTCGACTCCGGGGATCGATTTCACAAGCCGCAGGCTCTCGTCGATCGAAAGGACGTTGCAGATCGTCGCGAGCGCGTCGGCGGTCGTCGAGTCGGCGGCGATCACCGTCGCCCCCGTTACATGATCGACGGGTCGACCCGTTCTTGGATCGAAAATATGAGAATACCATTTTCCTTGGATTTGAAAGCCGCGTTTGTAATTCCCGCTGGTGGCGACGGCTTTATCGCGCACCTCGACTCGCGTGATCGGCGCGCTCGTTTCGGAATCGTGAAACGGCGAGGCGACGCCGATCCGAGCCGTCATATCGCCCGCGACGCGGAGGTCGCCGCCGATATTGAGCAACACGCCGAGAACGCTCCGATCGCCTTCAAACGCGCGAACCGCGGCTTTGCCCACGATATATCCCTTGGCGATCGCGTTGAGACTAACGGGTTGATCGGATCGATATTCGACTAGCCCGCTCGTGGACTCGATCCGCCACGCGGGAGCGCGGATCTTTTGGAGAACGTCGGCGAGCTCGGCGGCGCTCGGAGCGCGATCGGCCTTCGCGGCGCGGGTCCAAAGGCGAGTGAGCGACTCGACGCGGGGATCGAAAGCCCCGCCGCTTTTTTCCATCCAATAATCGGCGGCTTTTAAGATCGTGAGTAGTTCAGGAGAGACTTTGATCGGCGAGTGGGGCGTTTTTTGCAGTTTGCTGAATTCGCTTTCGGCGTCGTAACCGCTGAAGATCGCCGACAGCCGGTCGATCTCGGCGAGGACGCGCGTCTCGGCGGCGGTCGCGGCGCGCGGCGTCGTCGCGCGAACACGAAGTTCAAGTGATGTTCCCATCACATTCTCATGACGAAAGACGAAATCCTCGGCGGATCGCGCCGAGGTCGCGATACAAGAAACGACGGCGATCGTCGGGATCAGGCGAACTCGCTTTCGACAATGCATTTGTTCCATCTCTCAATAACGTTCGTTCATTTTGACGACGATTAGGCCGTCCCGCCGTTTCGCTTCGACGCGGATGGGAGATCCTTCGCTCGCCGTGGACCTCTTTCGGATTGAATCCGCCGCGGTCCACGTCTATCATACTGACACACGAGGAGTCTCGCCATGAACGCGAAGAAGCGCGCATTCGCTCTATCGGTCGTGTTGATCTTGGCGTTTTCCGCGGCGGTCTCGGCTCGACATAATTCGACCGACGATTCGCCCGACACGAAATCGGCCGGTAAATCGGCCCCGGCTCAGCCCGCCGAGGCATCGAAGCCGAACGCGGAGAAGGATTCGAATTCGGTTCCCGAGGCTTCCACGCCCGCGGCCGAATCCAAAACCGCGACGACCGGCGACGAATCGTCCGCGGCGGCTTCTCCGCCTCAATCCGCGGGCGCCGCGTCGAAGGCCGCGAATTCGTCCGCCTCCAAATCCAAATCCGCAAAAACCACGAAATCGACTAGAAAAGGTAAGGCCGCGACCAAAAAAGCCGTCAAATTCAGCGGGAAGACCGAAAAGGCGACGTTCGCCGCGGGATGTTTTTGGTCGGTCGAGGCGGTCTTTGAGCGCGTTCCTGGCGTCATCTCGGTCGTTTCGGGCTTTTCGGGAGGGATCGTTCCCAATCCGTCCTATCAACTTGTTTGCACAGGTCAAACCGGCCACGCCGAATCGGTTCAGATCACTTATGATCCCGAACTCTGCACCTACGAAAACCTGCTCAAAGTCTTTTGGAGCGTGCACGATCCGACGACCTGGAACGCTCAGGGAGACGATCACGGTCCGCAGTATCGATCGGTGATTTTTTATCACAACGAAGCCCAAAAAGAGGCCGCGCTCAAATCGTATAAACAACTTACCGCCGCCGGAACGTTCGGCGCGCCGATCGTCACCCAGCTTATGCCGATGAAGGCGTTTTTCCCCGCCGAGGATTATCATCAAAATTACTATCGTAATCATATGTATGAACAATACGCAGATTTTTACATCACTCCCAAGATTGAGAAGCTGCGGAAGAAGCTTCATCTAAGATGAGACCGACGCGTTCGCGTTATTCCGGCGAGCCGCTTTGATCTCTGTCGTCGACCTGGAAGCCGAGCGCCGGTCTCGGGATTCGACGCGGGGATTCCGAGCGAGTTCGATCGATTGTTCGCTCGCGTTTCGTCTTGCAACCGAACCGAATGGGTGCGTTCGACGTCCGGGAGTGCGGGAAAGTTGCGCGTGCTGTATGCTGGGGATGCGGAATCTGGAAAGCTCACTCGAAGTTGAGATCGATTCCAACACCGCGACGACTCAAGGCGAACGAGAACGATGACGCGAATCGCGATTTACGACACGACGTTGCGTGACGGCAGCCAGGGCGAGGGGGTCAATTTCTCGCTTCAAGATAAGCTGTTGATCACGACGAGGCTTGATGAATTGGGGGTCGATTACATCGAAGGGGGTTATCCCCTTTCCAACCCGAAAGACGCCGCGTTCTTCCGCGCAGCGCGTGATCTCGATCTGAAACACGCCAAGATCGCCGCCTTCGGCATGACGCGCCGGCGCGATATCGCCGCCGAGGACGATATCGGGCTCAAAGCGCTCGTCGCGACCGCTTCTCCCGTTCTGACGATTGTCGGTAAAACGTGGGATCTTCACGTGCACGAGGTTTTGGGGGTTTCGCTCGACGAAAACCTGGCGATGATCGCCGATTCGATCGCCTTCGCCGCGGCGAACGCGACCGAGGTCGTATACGACGCCGAACACTTTTTCGACGGTTATCGGCTCAACCCCGAATACGCTTTGAAAACGCTTGAAGCCGCGGTTTCGGCGGGGGCGCATTGGCTTGTGCTTTGCGATACGAACGGAGGCGCGTTGCCCGAGCGAATCGCCGAGGCGGTCTCGGTCGTCCGCCGCACGTTCCCCACGCCGATCGGAATTCATACGCACAACGACGGCGATCTCGCGGTCGCGAACACTCTCGCTGCGATCGCCCAGGGCGCCTCGCAGGTGCAAGGGACGATCAACGGGATCGGCGAACGATGCGGCAACGTCGATCTTTGCGCCGTCGTCGCCAATCTCGCTCTCAAACTCGGCCACGAGGTTTTACAACCCGGGAGCCTTCGTCGGTTGACCGAGGTTTCACGCTTCGTCCACGAAACCGCGAATATGAACTTCAGGCCGGGCCAACCGTTCGTCGGCCCGAGCGCGTTCGCGCACAAAGGGGGCATGCACGTTCACGGAGTTCGTAAAAATGCAGCCAGTTATGAACATATAGACCCTGAGAGCGTCGGCAACGAGCGGCGGATTTTGGTGAGCGAGCTTTCGGGCAAATCGACGATCGCCGAGAAGCTCGAGGAATACGGGCTCGATCAGAATTCCGAGTTGCTCGCGCGGGTTTTGGAGCGGGTTCAAGATTTGGAGAACGAGGGTTATCAATTTGAGGCCGCCGAGGCTTCGTTTTTGATGCTCGTTGAGAAGGCGGCGGGGCGTTATTCGCCGCGGTTCGAGCGACTCGGTTACCGCGTGAGCGTCGCCTCGGGTGAAGGAGGCGACCCCGTGACCGAGGCGACGGTGAAGCTTCGCGTGGGGGATCGGATCGAGCACGCGGTGAGCGAAGGCGACGGCCCCGTGAACGCGCTCGACGCGGCGCTTCGGAAGGCGCTCGAGCCGCATTTTCCGAGCTTGAAAGACATGTCGCTCGTCGATTACAAGGTGCGCGTAATCAACGCCCGCGCCGGGACCGCGGCACGGGTTCGCGTCGTGATCGAAAGCCGCGATTCGACCGACGTCTGGGGGACCGTCGGCGTTTCCGAGAACGTCATCGAGGCGAGCAGGCTGGCGCTCTGGGACGCGTTCGAGTACAAACTGGCGCGCGACGAGAAAGCCGCGCTCGACGGTCAAACCGCCTTCGCGCAAGCGTGATGCTCGAAGTCTCAGAGTCGCGGCGATTCGATCACGATCACGAAGCGTGCTCTTCGCCGAACATGCCGCGGCGATCGGGATCGGGTCGACGATCGAGCCGCGGAGGTTCGCCCGTAATTATTCCGAGATTTTTGTAAGGTTTTTGTGAACACATGATCGATCTTCCCAAGCAGTACGATCCCGCGGCGGCGCAAGAGCGGTTTTACGCCGAGTGGCTGGCGAAAGGCTATTTTCACGCCGATCCCGCGAGCGCGAAGCCCGCTTACGCGATCGTGATTCCGCCGCCGAACGTCACCGGCGCGCTCCATCTGGGGCACGCTCTCAATAATACGATTCAAGATATTTTGATTCGATGGCGAAGGATGCGAGGGTACGACGCCCTCTGGATGCCGGGGACCGATCACGCGGGGATCGCCACCCAGGCGGTCGTCGAACGTCGCATCTTCGAGCAAGAGAAAAAAACGAGGCGAGACCTGGGCCGCGAGGCTCTCGTCGAACGAATCTGGACGTGGAAAGATGAATATGAAAAACGGATTCTTGGTCAATTACGCCTGATGGGATGTTCATGCGACTGGGAGCGCACGCGGTTCACGCTCGACGCCGTTTGCGCCCGCGCCGTCCGCGCGACCTTCTTCCGCCTTTTCGACGCGGGTCTGATCTACCGCGGCAAAAGGCTCGTCAACTGGGACGCGCACCTCCGCACCGCGGTCGCCGACGACGAAATCTTTTATGAAGATACAAAGGGAAGTTTATGGACGATCGCTTACCCGGTCGTCGATTCTCCCGACGAAAAGCTGCTTGTGGCGACGACCCGACCCGAGACGATGCTCGGCGACTCGGCGGTCGCGGTTCATCCCGAAGACGATCGTTACAAGCATCTTATCGGCAAATATGTTCTTTTGCCTTTGATGAATCGGCGCATTCCGATCGTCGCCGACGCGATTCTCGTCGATCCCAAGTTCGGCACGGGTTGCGTGAAGGTGACTCCCGCTCACGATCCCAACGATTACCAGACGGGTTTGCGGCACGGCCTGGCGATGATCAATCTGCTTAACCCCGACGGCACGTTCAACGAGAACGCGGGGCCTTACGCGGGGCTCGATCGCAAGAAGGTTCGCGAGCGAGTGATCGCCGATCTCGAATCGCTCGGTTTGCTCGTGAAAACCGAGCCTTATGTCGTTCGGCTCAATTTCTCGGACCGAAGTAAAACGCCGATCGAGCCGTATTTATCGGATCAATGGTTCGTTCGGATGGACGAACTCGCCCGCGACGCGATCGACGCGGTGACCTCGGGACGCGTTCGGATCCATCCCGAGCGCTACGCCAAAAGCTATGTCGATTGGCTCGCCGAAAAACGCGATTGGTGCGTCTCGCGCCAACTTTGGTGGGGGCACAGGATCCCGATCTGGCACGCTCCCGATATCGAAGAATCCAGGCTTGAAAAAGCTTTTGCGGGTCGATCCGACGTCCGCTTCCGCCGGAGCGAGGACGGTTCTTGGCTCATTTGCGCCGAGACCGATCTCGTCGGCGACGAACTCGGAAGCGACGTTCCTCTTGAACGCGACCCCGACGTCCTTGACACGTGGTTTAGCTCGGCGCTTTGGCCGCATTCGACGCTCGGCTGGCCCGAGAAAACCCCCGAACTCGCCAAATATTATCCGACGAGCGTCCTCTCGACGGCGCGCGACATCATCTCGCTTTGGGTCGCGCGGATGGTCGTTTTGGGATTGTTCAATCTCAACGAAGTGCCGTTTAAAGATGTGTACATTCACCCTGTGATCCAGGACGGCCAGGGGAAGCGGATGTCGAAAACCGCCGGCAACGGCATCGACCCCGTCGACGTGATCGAGCTGTACGGCGCCGACGCGCTCCGCTTCACCCTCGCGATCTCAGCCACCGAGACGCAAGACCTGCGAATGCCCGTCGAAAAGGCCAAACTCCCCGACGGTCGCGTCGTCAATACTTCGGAACGTTTTGAACTGGGTCGAACGTTCCCCAACAAATTCTGGAACGCGGCGCGGTTCGCGATCATGAATCTCGAAGGCTTCGATCCCGAACCCGCCGCCTCGGACCGCGAGTTCGCCGCTTTACCGATCGAAGATCGCTGGATCTTGCATACGCTTGCGCAGACGACGCGCGAGGCGACCGCCGATCTCGAAAACTTCCGGTTCGCCGAACTCGCCAAAAGGCTCCGAGATTTCACCTGGGGCGAGTTTTGCGATTGGTATATTGAATTTATCAAAGGACGATTGCGCGATCCCGATCGCCGCGACACCGCTCGCCGCGTTTTGGCGACGGTTCTCGACGGCCTTTGCAGGCTGTTGCATCCGATCGTCCCGTTCGTCACCGAGCAAGTTTGGTCGGCGCTCGGCCAGGTCGCCCCCGTCCGCGGTTATCCGCAACCGAAGAGCTCCGAGGAAAGCGTTTGCATCGCGCAATGGCCCGAATATCCCGCGGCGTGGAACGACCCCGAGGCCGTCGCGATCGTCGACCGAGGACGCGACGCAATCTCGGCGATCCGCAACCTCCGATCCGAAAATCGCGTTCCCGATTCGGCGAAGATCAAGCCGATCGTCGTCGCACCGGAGGAAAACCTCGAACGCTATCGATCGGAAGAATCGTTGATATGCTCATTAACGAA
The DNA here is from genome assembly GCA_021791715.1 of Planctomycetota bacterium. Classification (GTDB taxonomy): domain Bacteria; phylum Planctomycetota; class Planctomycetia; order Isosphaerales; family Isosphaeraceae; genus JAKBCQ01. The sequence goes on from JAJYWB010000022.1 coordinate 50,274, forward strand.
CTCGTCCGAGATTCGATTCGCGACCGCGATCGACCGTCCCAGGCCTTCGGCGTCGACGGTTCTGATCGACGCCGAGATCATCCTTCCGCTCGAGGGTCTGCTCGATCTCGAAGCCGAACGCGCTCGACACGAGAAATCGAAAAAAGACCTGCTTGCGCAGCTTGCATCCATTGATCAAAAATTGTCGAATGAATCGTTCGTCGCGCGCGCTCCCTCCGAGTTGGTTGAGAAGCAACGGACTCGGCGGAGCGAGTTGATCGATCAGCTCAAGACGATCGACGAGTTGATTCGTTCGCTCGAAGGTTGATCGGTTTGGGAGACCGATGAACGAATAATCGGAGGACCGACGATCGCTTGCGGATTGGGGGAAATCGCTTCGTGGTCGCCGAAAGTGACGCGGGAAACTCGAACGCCGTCGCCGTCGCGTTGACGCTCGCGACCGGGCGTCATAAGATCAAAAATCGACGTGCGACCGAACCCTCGGCTCGCGCGGACGATCCGAACGTGAGAGTCTCCGTTCGGCCTCGGGAAGGATCGGTCCAGGATGATCAGAACGCCTCGCTCGCTCGAATGAAGGAACACCGAACGTGCCCGTTCAGATGGAACTTTCGCGGATCATCATCAGCGATACCGGCGACCAACAGATTATTTATCTGAAAGAGGTCGACGGCGAGCGTATGTTCCCCATCGTCATCGGCCTGTTCGAGGCGACGAGCATCGATCGGCGCGTCAAGAAGGTCGATTCTCAGCGCCCCCAAACGCACGACCTGCTCGCCGCGACGATCGAGCAAATGGGAGGTGAGGTTCAAGATATTTATATATCGGAGTTACGCGATCATACCTATTACGCCAAATTGAGGATTCGTCACGACGGCGAGTTGATCGAGGTCGATTCGAGGCCGAGCGACGCGATCGCGGTCGCGGTGACGGTCGAGGCGCCGATCTTCGTTTCGGAGGAGGTGATCGACGAGGCGTCGCAATAATCGCCGATTGCAAATGCGATAAGATACAGATCGATTGGGAGGGGTGCCGGAGTGGACGATCGGGGCGGTCTTGAAAACCGCTGTAGGGTCACACCTACCGTGGGTTCGAATCCCACCCCCTCCGCTTGTTTTTAGAAACCACACTTCAACGAGGACGTCGAAGGGCTTTCTCGTCTATTAAGACGAGATTGGCGACGCGATCATCGAGTTCAATGATTCTCGCGAGATGATTAACTAATTCGCATGAGTTGACGTAATTGTTTACCGGTTGAACCAGTACCGGTACACGATCAATCCACAATCTTGAAGAGTTCCTCTCCGTTATCTCGACTGCGCTCGATTACATCGTTACACATAAATGATTCGCAAGCTGGTTTTTATGGATAAATAAAGCGTTGAGCCGCAAGGTGGCGAGGGCGCCTGAGACCCGGGTACGATACGTGACCGTAGTATTAACCGAGTTGAGTGCGTAAAATCAGAATCTATGGACCAAGAAAGCCGTTATTCGAAAGCACCGATAACCGAGGCCATTCTCGATATCCAAGTCGAGGCGGCGGAAGGGCTTACTGCGAATTCGCTGGCGAGCTGTCAGGATTCCGTACGTGACGATTACCCCACGAAGCGAGAACTGAAGGCCGCGTACGCCCATTTCGAAGTGGGTCGGCAACTATCAACGTCGACAACCTCCGAGGAACTCGGCTTCGCTTTCGTCAGCAAGGACGGAAAGCAGCTATTCCAGGTGCGAAAGAACGGCTTCACTGCGAATCGACTCGCCCCTTACTCGCTATGGGAGAAGTTCAGCCAAGAGGCCCGGAAACTCTGGATCATTTATCGAGATGCGGCCAAACCGCGCCGAATCACCCGAGTAGCTCTCCGTTACATCAACCGCATCGACATTCCAGATTCACCGGCGGAACTGAAGGATTACTTTCTCACATCGCCTGAAGTGGCGAGCGAGCTGCCCCAATCAATGTCTGGTTTTTTCATGCAACTTGTTTTGCCTCTTGAAGATGTGAGAGCCTCGGTAAACATCGTCCAAACCATTGTCGAACCGCCGCGGCCGGGAGTGGTGTCCGTCGTTTTGGACCTAGACTTCTTCCGAACCGCGGAATTACCAGAATCGGATGAAGACTTGTGGAAGCTTTTTGAAGAGTTGAGGTCGAAGAAGAACTTTGTTTTCGAAGCTTGTATTACAGAGAAAACGAAGGAGCTTATCCGATAATGCCCGCCGTCGCACACCCACCGGAACCGGTTGCCGTCTTGGCATCCATCGAACGCTCCAGCTTCTCAACCCTTGAGCACGCCGAAGGGCGAGAAGGCCGTCTCGTTTTGGGGAACCTTCAAGCTGCTTACAAGGCCTGGCACGACCGTTCGGAGTACCTCGCTCGTCGGCGGGAATCGCAGACCGATGAACTCCCCGCCGTCTATCAGTCCCCAATTGTGCGGATCGTGTGCACGACGTTCTACGACGCCGGACGACATCAGCCGTTACCGTTCCCCGATTCGGAGGACTGATGACACCCGAGGCGCCACCCACCGAATCGTTCTGGACCGAAGTGACGGGCGAGCGTTTGGCCCAAGGTGATTACTTACTCGACTGCCCCGTCCCGGTTTTCCCGGCGGACTACGGCCAAACCGAGGGGAACTCGGAGGTAGGCGTACGTCTCGTCGACCTGATCGTGGTGACTCAAAGTTGCGACCTCGAAAACAAGAAGGTTTCATTGGTCGCGATGTGCCCCATTTCAACAATCGCCCAACTCAAGACGGTCGATGAGAAATACGGAAAAAACGACCGGCTCGAAGAGATACGCAAGGGCAAATGGGAAGCACTCCATATGCTCTCTTCGCCCGAATCCCCAACGAACAATCAGGATGTTCGAATTGTGGACTTCAGAGAAATCCACAGCCTACCGGTTCAGTTCCTCGGCGCACACGCCATAAAACTCGGGAAGCGACGGCGGTTGAAATCCCCTTACCTCGAACACTTTTCCCAGGCCTTCGCCCGGTTCTTTATGCGGGTCGGGCTGCCGTCGGCAATTCAGAAGTTCAAATAGCATCAACTCAAGACCTCAATTCGATTTCTCGGCCTTTCACTCCTGCGATAAAAAGTTCAATTGTCGTTCTTCACCCTCCGCTTATCATTCGACGACCTGAAAATCGCCCTGCCGGGCGGCTTTCGATGCTTTTGAAGAGAATATAACCAGAAAATCTTGATTAGATATAAATATGTAAATAAAATTCCAACGATCACGGCTCGGGACGATCGCGATCGATGCTCTCGCGTGCGATCGGCGCGTGCGATCGTCTCTCTCTTTCGACTCGGGTTCAAGGAATTGCAACCGAACGCCGATTGTGATTGATTATTCATCGTCCGCGAACGCCGATCATCCCGTCGGCGAGTTCCTTCGGGGCCGACCCGACCGCGCAAGGGGGTGGGATTCGAGAATCATGCCCAAGCATTATTGGCTCGTCCATTCCAACGGCGGCAAACAGTGGATCGACCCCGAAGCGTTCGATCTCGAAGATTTGGCGCGATCGGCGCCGTCGTTCGGCGGGCGATTGATCGTCGAGGAGGTCGACGACCCCCTACCCCGACCCGAAGACGACTCCGCGAGGTCGCTCCGCGTCCTCGAACGCGAACTCGAACTCGAAAACGGACGCTCGACGACCGTTCATCAAGAGCCGCCCCGAAACGGTAAAGTAAACGCCGCGTTCAACCCTCCCCCCGCGGCGCTCGGCCATATCTTTCGCCTCCGTCTCGAATCAATACATAAATGCAAGCGCGATTATGATTTGGAGCTGAACCCCAGGCCGACCTCGCGCGTTCTCGGCGGCTATTACAAAAATCGCGCCTTGATCCGCGTTTACACCGTCGATTCCAAAACGGGAAAAAGATCGGTCGATGAACTATTTGAAACATTCTTACACGAGGTCGCCCATCATCTTGAATACACCGAGCCCGCGACGTTCGCCGCCAAACGATGCGGCCGAAAACACGGGACGATGCACAGCGACCTGTTCTGGAGGATCCTCGGAACGCTCAAACGCCTGTGGGCCGAGCGATCGGGAGCGAAAACCGCGCCCGCCGATCAAGCATCCGAAGCCGAACACCAGCGTGAAGAACGACGCTTCGCTCACGACGTCCATCGCTGATAATCCAATAATAATCTTATAAGGTGAATCAAAAATTGTTAATTCTTAAAGGTAATGTTGTGATATCAAGAACAATCGCTCGAAGGCGGTCGGTTAAGTGACGCCGAACGTGCGCAAGACGTTGAAGATCGCGGTCAAGACGATCGTCGGGATCGTCGTCGTCGCCGCGACCGCGATCCGCTTGCGGTCGAGCTGGAACGACCTTGTTTCGCGCGGAGAAACGCCGACGATCGATTGGAGCTGGTTCTCGATCGCGGCGGTCGCGTATCTGCTCGGTCTGCTCGCTTTCGGCTTTTATTACCGGTTGATCCTCAACGCGAGCGCCGCTCCAATCGGCTTGCTCGCCGCCGAACGCGCTTATCTGATCAGCCATCTCGGTAAATATGTTCCTGGCAAGGCGCTTGTCGTCGTGATGCGGGTCGGGCTTTCAACCCCCTTCGGCGCGCGAGCGTCGACCGCGGCGGTCGCGACGTTTTACGAAACGCTCGTGATGATGGCCGTCGGCGGTTGGTTCGCGCTCGCCGCCGCGGCCGCCGCCGGAGATCTTAAACCGAACGCCGACGCCGCGATCGCGCTCGGACTCGCCCTGATCTTCTCGGTTTTCGTCGAACCTCGCGTCTTCCCAAGTGTCGCAAAACTGGTTTCTTCGCCGATTCCGGGAGTCGGACCCGAGTCGTTCCCCCGCTTTTCGTATCGATTGCTCGCCGAGGGGGCGGGAATCGCCGCGGTCGGTTGGCTTTGCTGGGGAGCGAGCCTGACGTTCATCGTGGCGTCGATTGGACATGTTTCCACAATCTCATTCCAGACCGCTTGCCGACTCGCCGCGGCGACCGCGTTCGCGACGGTCGCGGGCTTCGCGGTTCCCGTCAGTCCCGGCGGGCTCGGCGTCCGCGAGCTTTTAATCGCCCGCGCCGCGACCCCCGCGATCGGCGCCGACCGCGCGATACTCGCGGCGGTCCTTCTTCGTTTATCATGGATCGCGTGCGAGGTCGCGATCGGCGTCGTCGCCCTCCTGATCAGACCCCGAAAACCCGACCCGGTCGCATCGACATGAACTCGATCGTCATCCCCCTTTATAACGAAGCCGAGAGCCTTCCCAGGCTTTACGCCGAGCTGACCGCGATGTTCCCCACGGCTTCGGCTTCGGCCGAGCCCGACGCGATCGAGTTCGTCTTCGTCGACGACGGCAGCCGAGACGGGTCGTGGAGCGTGATCAAAAAGCTCGCCGACCGCGACACGCGCGTGCGAGCGATCCGCTTCCGCCGCAATTTCGGCAAAGCCGCGGCGCTCACCGCGGGATTCGAGGCGGCTCGCGGCGAAATCATCTTCACCCTCGACGCCGACCTGCAAGACGACCCCGCCGAAATCCCCCGCTTCCTCCTCAAACTCGACGAAGGACTCGACGTCGTCAGCGGCTGGAAAAAACGCCGCTACGACCCCTGGCACAAGGTTTACCCCAGCCGAATCTTCAACTGGATGGTTTCGACCCTCACCGGTTGCAAACTTCATGATCATAACTGTGGATTTAAAGCATACCGAGCCGTCGTGCTCCGCGAGGTGGGGATTTACGGCGAGCTTCATCGGTTCGTTCCCGTCTTGGCGCAGGCGAAGGGGTTTCGCGTCGGCGAGATCGAGGTCAATCATCGTGCCCGCGAGCACGGAACGTCGAAATACGGCATCTCGCGGTTCATCAAGGGATTTCTCGATCTCCTCACGGTCCGGTTTTTAACGCGGTTCAGCCAACGCCCGCTCCACGTTTTGGGGTCGGTGGGGCTGATCCTGTTTTTGATCGGTGGCGCGGGGATGTTTTTCCTCGCGGTGCAATGGCTGCGCGGCGAACGACCGATCGGCAATCGCCCGCTGCTCGATTACTCCGCGGCGTCGCTCGTCGTCGGAACGCAACTCGTTTGCCTGGGGATACTCGCCGAGTTGATCACGTCTTACAATATCCGCGCCGAAGACACCTACAGCGTCGCCGAATCGGTCGGCGTCGACGACGATCGGAAATCGACATGAATGATCCATTAAATATCAACATGAACGAGAGTTCGAAAACCGAGTCCGCTCCGAACGACGATCTCAAAGGAGATCCCGCGGGGTCGGCCGACGCTCGCCGCGTTCGCTCGCCGCATCGCGCGCTCTTCGCGACGCTCGTGATCGGGATCGCGACCGCCCAGGTTCTGGGGATGACGCTCCGAACGCCGACGCTCCTCGAGGCCAACGATATCTCGCGCTGGTGCACCGTTTGGAGCCTGCTCGAGCGAAAATCGTACGTGATCGACGACTGTCCCTGGCAGGCGCGCACCCAGGATAAAGTGTTCGACGTCAAAGGGTCGAAGCCTCGAACCGATAAGACGGTGAAGACCGACGACGCCCAATCACAAAAGCATTTTTATTCCACAAAGCCGCCTCTCTTGCCCACGTTGATCGCCGGGATTTTGTACCCGTTTCGATCGGCTCTGGGCGTTCCGCTCGATCACGAGACGCTCCAAAAAAGGCTGACTCGGAAGACGCTGAAAGACCCGAACCGACCCCCCTCCCCCGATAATTTGGTCGTCGAAACCCCCGAAGCCGTCCATTGGCCCGTCTTTGTTTTTTATCTCAAGCCGATCGTCGTTTTTTGGAACGTCGTCCCGTATCTGCTGTTCTTGATCTATTTCGCCCGCTTGCTCGACGAACGAGCCGAGGGAGACGCGTCGTATATGCTCGCTCTCGCAGCCGCGGCGTGGGGAACGCAACTGTTCATTTTTAACGAAACCTTGAACAATCATTCGATCGGAGCTTACAGCGCTTTCTTTTCGTTATACGCGTATCTGCGAATTCAAGCGGGATCGAAACGACCGATTCATTTTGTGATCGCGGGGTTCATGGGGGCTTTTTGCGCGTGTAACGAGCTTCCCGCGGCGCTTTTCGGCGTGATTCTGTTTCTGCTTGTGCTTTCACGCGATTTCAAACGGACGCTGATCTGGTTCGCGCCCGCCGCGGCGATACCGTGCGCCGCGTTTTTGGCGACGCAATACGCATCGGCGGGAACGCTCGTCCCAAGATACGCCAAATTCGGTACCGAGGCTTATGAATTCGAGGGGAGTTACTGGCAAACTCCGCTCGAGATGGACGAACTCCACGAACGGAAGCCGATGTATTTATTTCATATGATTTTGGGACATCACGGGATCTTATCGTTAACGCCGATCTTTCTGTTTTCGATTTTGGGGGCGTTTCGGGCGTTGTTCCGCCGCGACCTCGGCCTGCGCGCCTTCTCGGCGATGACGATCGTGCTGACGCTCGTTTTGATCGCGTTTTACACGCGGATGTCGAATAATTACGGCGGCTCGACACAGGGATTGCGCTGGCTATTTTGGCTTTATCCGTTCTGGCTGGCGTTATTACCCGCGGGATTGGGCGTGATCGAGCGGAACCGATTCGTGCGATCGCTTGCGCTTGTATGTTTATTCTTTTCGGTTTTCGCGACGTGTTACGGCGTACGCACTCCGTGGAGTCACCCGTGGGTGCTCGACGCTCTCGAGCATCTGGGGTTGTACGATCTCGTGCGTTGAGGGACATGTTGAATGATCAGATTCCGACCGGCTGAACTCTTTGAGTCGTAGAGATTCGAGCGATCACGGCGAGATCGACACGAGGATCGCCTTGGCGACAATCGTTTCGGCCGCGGATAGGGTCGGATCGCGTTCGATCACTCTTTTGAGCGCCTGGTCGCGATCGCCGCGGCGAACGATGTAAATTCTGCCGTCTCTCCGCCATTCTTTGGATGCGACACAATAAAATGATTGTGCATCTTCATCCATATCGATCCCGATTGCGACGATATCTTCTTCGCCGTAGTTTCCGTCGCCGACGATGATTTTTTGTCGTTCGCTGATCTCGAAGCAACTGAGTCGCACGCGTTTTACGTTGATTCCGCCGAGAAAAAACGTCTTCAGGATCTTATACTTATACATGGTATATCGCCCCGCGGTCGAACGCCGGCTGATCGTCGTATGAGAAAAAATCGCACTGGATTGGTCGATCAAACCCGATGTTTGGAGAGATCGGTCTTTGAATGCGATCATGGATTAGGGTAATGCGTTAAGTTCTTTGGATCAAGATCGTCGTGAGGAATCGGGAACGGAACTGTTCAGCCGGGGTTTGGGTGAGGATCGCCGGGTGAGGCGTGCTTTTTCAAAGTTGTGTTTGATGAATCTTATATCCAATCCGCAAACGGAGAGTTGATAGGTACTATAATAACAATAAAATGTTGAAATAATTAAAAACAAAAAAATATTATAATGATAATTCATATCGCATGCGAGCTCCGAGTCGTACAAAACGATTGCTCGAAATCTCAAGGACTTCAGAAAGCATAACAACCTAAGATAGTATTGTAATTAACATATTGTTAAAAGAAATAATGCCTCGAATTTTTGTCGATCTTTGAAGCCGCTCGCGACTCGTTTTGCTCGCCCTTTGTCGGCTACGACGGCTCGACGTCGATGTTGTGTTGAGCAGATAAATTAACAGAAATATTATAAAATATTAAATAATTCAAAAGCGTTCGCACATGTTTATATTTACTGGGGCAGTTTATAAAAAATTTCTCGACTCCGTCCCCGGCGGCGTCGGGTTTTATAGCTTCCGATAAGTAAATGTTATAATAATATCATTATAATAAATTTGTTATCCTATCTGGTATTCTTTGATCTTGCGATACAGCGTTCGTTCGCCGATTCCCAAAATTTCCGCGGCCTCCTCGCGGTTCCCCGCGGTCAGTTTTAACGTTTCGGCGATGTAGTATTTCTCGATCTCGCTGATCGGTCGGCCGACGAGCGAATTCGCGTTCGTCGGCGCAGTCCCTTTCGAGGGCTCGCCGATCCGCCGCGATACCTCCTCCAACTCCTCGGTTAGATCGTCGAGATCAAGCACGCCGTCGCTATCCATCACCACCATGCTCTCGATCGTATTCCTCAACTCGCGGACGTTGCCGGGCCAAGGGTATGAAGCCAGGATCTTCCGCGCGGCGGGAGTCACCGTATGAATCGAACGCTCGTGCGACGTGTTGAATTCTTTGAGAAAATAATCAATCAATAAAGGGATGTCTTCACGACGTTCGCGCAACGGCGGCAGCTTAACGCTCACCACCTTGATCCGATGATAAAAATCTTGGCGAAACGTCCCCGCGGCGATCGCCTCGCTTAAATCGCGATTCGTCGCCGAGATTAAACGTACGTTGATTTTGAACGATTCATTCGTTCCCATCCGAACGATCTCGCCCGATTCGAGAACGCGGAGCAGCTTCACCTGAGTTGATAACGGAATGTCGCCGACCTCGTCGAGGAACAAAGTCCCGCCGTTGGCGTGTTCGATCAACCCCTTACGCTCGCGGTCGGCGCCCGTGAACGCTCCGCGGATGTGGCCGAATAGCTCGCTCTCCAGAACGTTTTCGTTGAGCGCGGCGCAGTTGAGAGGAACGAACGGCTTGTTCCTCCTCGGGCTGTTGTAGTGCAGCGCCTTCGCCACCAATTCCTTCCCCGTCCCGCTTTCGCCAAAAATCAAAACCGTCGCCGAAGTCGGCGCGATTTGCTTTAAACGATTAATCACTTGATTCATCGACGCCGAACCGCCGACGACTCCTTCGAAGCCGAAGCGTTCGTTGAGCCTGCGTTTGAGTTCGGCGTTCGAGCTTGCGAGGCGTTGCGATTGCGACGCCTTATCGATGATCGCGCGGAGTTCGTCGATATCGACGGGTTTGATGAGATACGCCGAAGCGCCCGCCTGGATCGCGGTGACCGCGGTCTTGATCGTTCCGTGCCCCGTGAGGATGACGACCTCGGCCTCGGGTAGCTCCTGTTTCGCCTTGGCGAGGATATCGAGCCCGCCGACGTCGTTCATCACGAGGTCGCTGACGACGATGTCGAAATTCTGTTCTTCGATCAGACGGAACGCCTCGCGCCCTCCCGTCGCGACGGTGCACTCGTAGCCCACGCGTTCGAGCGCCTCGGCGACCGCCTCGGCGTGCGGAGCGTCGTCGTCAACCACTAATACGCTGATGCGAGGATCCATGGATATGTATCAAGTCCTTATGTCTGATATCATTCGTGTTATTTAAGCGACTGCGATCTTTCCGCCGTGCGCCGGCCATATAGCTTCACGTCGACCTACGATTTTACCCGCGGCGCGTGCGAAACGAACGACTCAATCGGCGCGAAATCGAGCGTTTCGTCGCGTTTCAAACGATCGTCTCGATCGCGATCGATTCCAACGCGACACGCTCGCGAGATCGTTCGTAACGCGTACGAGACGAGCGCTGATCGCGGGTTAATCGATTGTTTGAGCTTCGATCGACTGAGCATCGGGTGCGGGAGGATCGATCGCCGAAGCGAGTGTTACGTCTTGTGAGATCGCTTCCTCGACGATCGATTCGTGATAAATCCCGATCGCGCGAAACTTTTCGTAGCGGCGATCGAGGAGCGTATCGAGGTCGATTTCAGCGAGATCACGGAGCGATCGAATCAGGTACGATTTGAGGATCGAAGCCGCCTCGCGATGATCGCGGTGCGCAGCGCCGAGGGGCTCGGGAATGACGTCGTCAATAATTCCGAGCGCGAGCAAGTCTTTACTTGTCATCCGCAGCGCCGCGGCGGCTCGGGGCGCGTGCTCGCTCGATTTCCAAAGGATCGTGGCGCAACCCTCGGGGCTTATGACCGAATAGTACGCGTGTTCGAGCATCGCCAGGCGGTCGCCGATGCCGATGCCGAGAGCGCCTCCCGAGCCCCCTTCGCCGATCACCACGCAGACGATCGGGGTACGGATTTGGCTCATCGCCATCAAATTTTCGGCGATGATCGCCGCCTGGCCGCGCTCCTCGGCGGTGACGCCGGGGTAAGCGCCGGGGGTGTCGATCAGGCAGATGATCGGCAAGCCGAACTTCTCGGCGAGCTTCATCTTACGGAGCGCCTTGCGGTATCCCTCGGGATGGGCGCAGCCGAATCGGCACGCGGTTCGCTCGCTGAGATTCTTTCCCTTCTGGTGGCCGACGACCATCACCTTGCGTTCGCCGAGGTGCGCCAGGCCGGTGACGATCGCTTTGTCGTCGCCGACGGCTCGATCGCCGTGAAGCTCGACGAAGCGATCGAACACGAGGGGGAGATAATCACGCGTTTGCGGTCTGCCGACGTGGCGCGAGACCAGAATCGTTTGCCAGGGTTCGAGATTGGCGAAGATCGATCGCTTGAGCCCCGCGAGTTCGCGACGGAGCCGACGGATCTGATCGGGGTTCTTGGCGTGCAGCTTCTCGAGCTCGCCGAGGCGAACTTCCATCTCGAAGATGGGCGTTTCGAACGGCAGACGAAATTCACCGATATTCGACATGGACGAAGGTCTCTTTTGGGGATCAAACGCCGCGATCGCTCGGTCGATCGGGACTCCTGTCCGCGGCGCGATTCGCATATTCACTAACGACCCGTCGAGGCGTCTTCGACGTCGTGGAAGATTTTGATCCGTGAGAACCGACTGATGAATTCATGTAAATTCTCGGGTCGATCTTTGGGATTTTTGCGGATCATTTGCATCACGAGGTCGGAGAACTCTGGGGTGACCGATTTATTATGCGAGGTCGGCGGAGTCGGCTGTTCGCGCAGATGTTTTCGCAGTAAATCGGTCGGCGAATCGGCGCGGAACGGAGGCCGACCGCACGCCAATTCATAGCAAACGATGCCGAAACTGTAAAGATCGGCCTTGACCGTGGGGGGTTGGCTTAAAATCTGTTCGGGCGACATGTAGGTATGCGTGCCCTGGCACGGCGCTTTGCGGTTGAAGAGCTTTTTGAAGCCCGTGTACGGACGCATCGCCAACGAGTAATCGATCACGCGGACTTCGTATGTTTTGTTGATCAGGATATTTTCAGGCTTGATATCGCGATGAATCCAGCCTTTGTCGTGCATGTAGGCGAGCGCCGAGGCGGCTTGTTCGAGAATTCGGTGCAGCCGATCGCGCGGGACGCCGTATTCCTTCGGCTTGCCGAGCGCGAGCCGGAGGTGATTCGACGAGAAAAACTCCATCACGAAATAAGGGGCGTGTCGATCGCGGACGAATTCGAACACCTTGACGAGATTGGGATGGCGGAGATCCATCCCGAGCTTCGCCTCGAATTCAAGAGCCTTGACGAGCGACGAGTCGAGATGATCGCGAGGAAGGAGTTGTTTGACGACGAACCGCTTCCCCGTCGTGTCTTGAACGACTTCCATCACGATCGACGTTTGACTCGCGTGTATCGTTCGGACAAAACGATATTGCCCGATCCGATCCTCGGCGACCGTTTTCGTATCCGTGGCCACTCCTACCGCCTTCCATTCCCTTAGCGACTCGAACGATTCTATCGTCGTTGCGACGCGCGCGAAGTACGACCCCAACCCATACTACTACCAAAATCGACAAATGGGACGCGACGTGAGACAAAGCGGCGCGTGATTCGGTCGATTACGGCGATCTAAATCACCGTCCCCTCGGGAATTACGGCGTTTTTGGGAATCACGATCACGCCGTCGCGGATCACGTAATCGGGAGAGCCTTCAAAATCGGTCACGCCTTTGACGTTGATGATCTTCGACCCCGCTCCGATCCGCGCGTTCTTATCGATGATCGCCCCCTCGATCCGACAACCCGCGCCGATGCCGATCGGCGGACGCCCAAGGCGATCGTTTTCGATCAGATCGGCGTCCATCTCGTAATCGTCGGCGCCCATGATGTAAGACCGCTTGATTGTAACGTCTCCCTCGATCATCGTGCGCAAACCGACGACCGAATGCTCGATCACCGTCCCGCCTCGAATCTCACAACCGTCGCCGATGAGCGCGTGATCGATCCGAACGCCTCCTAAAAGCCGTGAACACGGCAAAAATCGGGGCCTCGTGTAAACGAGATGCTCCTCCATCGCGAAATCGATCGGCGGGTCGTCCTTCGTCAAATCGATATTCGCCTGGTGGAACGACCCGATCGTGCCGATATCCTCCCAGTAATCGTCGAATAAATAGGATTGCACGCGTCGACGCGGGATCGCGTGGGGGAACAGCTCTTTGCCGAAATCGGTCGCGTCGTTCTCCTCGAGCAACTCGACGAGCGTTTTGTAATTGAACAAATAAATGCCCATGCTGGCGAGATACGCGCGCCCCTTCGATTCGACTCCGTGGCGTTCGAGCCGATCGGGGTCGGTGCGAACCTTCGCGAGCGCGTCGGGAGTTTTCGGCTTTTCGAGAAAATCGGTGATCCTGCCGGCGGCGTCGATCTTCATAATGCCGCACGAGGCCGCGGTACGCTCGTCGACGGGGAGGGTCGCGATCGTCGCGTCGGCCTTCGACTTCACATGCTCTTCGATCATCTCTTGAAAGTTCATACGATAAAGCTGATCGCCTGAAAGAATCAGCACCATTTCGACGCCGTGATCGGAGAAATACGGCAAGTTGCGCCGGACGGCGTCGGCGGTCCCCTGATACCACGATTCGTGCTGCATCGTCTGCTGCGCCGCCAAGATCTCGACGAATCCGCCCCCGAACGAATCAAATTTATAAGAGTTGGCGATATGTCGATGCAAGCTCACCGAGTTGAACTGGGTGAGCACGAAGATGCGGTTTAGCCCCGAATGAATGCAGTTGGCGATCGGGATATCGATCAGGCGATATTTTCCCGCGATCGGAACCGCGGGTTTGCTCCTTGATTTGGTGAGCGGGAAGAGCCTCGTTCCGCGCCCTCCCCCCAAGATCAGACAAACGACCTTTTTACGCATCGGAGTATTATCCTCGACCGAAAGACCCTGGGGCGAAAGGAGAAGCGACGAAATCAAGGCGATTTTCATTTCGAACGAACCGCCGCTCGTACGACGAATCGTTCAAAAGCTCCGGGCCGATACGCCGCCGCGTCTGAGAACGACGCGAATCGCCGAGTCGATCCGAATGGAGGTGAGGTAATGCCGGCCGCGATTGAACCGTGAGACGAACCGATCAATCGGGAGCGATCCGACGATCGCGAATCGCTCCCCGCGAGAATCGTCACCAGCCGACGGCCATGTTCGATTCGATCGCCTTTCGAGCCTGTTCCAGGTCGCAGCCCGTTTCCTTCATGTATAAACGAACCGCGTGCAGTTTATCGCCCCGCGCGTGCGCAAGGCAATCACGCGCCGTCGAACACGGATCGAGCGACCCTTGAATCCCGAGAAGGTTTTTCGAGATCACCCACGCGTCGCGCGGCCGGTGCGTCACCCGCAGCACGTCTTCGTGAGGGTAATTCGTGGACGCGAACTCGCGCGCCGCGGCTTCGGTTTCCGCGCACGCGATCATGATATGTGACGTCGTTTCCACTTCGAACAAAGGCATGACTCGACCCCTTTCATTTCGGCGGTTTTGACGCCGTTGAGACGGGAAGGGCGAAGCGATCCACTCGCACCCCTTTTCGTGATCCTACAACCGATCGGGTCCGAAATCAAACCCTCAAACCGCTTCCCCGGGCCGATTTTCGATCGGCCCGCCGCCGCTCCGGCACGCTCGTTCCGATCGACGAAACCGCTTTAAACGTTCAGAATCGGCGGTTCACATCCCGGCGCGGCCCGAGGCTTTGTCGTTCGTACCACCCCCTGGAATCGATCGCGTTGCCTGCGTTTTGGCGGGCTCGGAGGGTTCGCTCGAGTCGGGCCGAGAATGATCGGTCGTCGGCATGCCGTTGTGGATCACGAATTGATCCTCGTAACGTTGCGAGAGGATCAGGCTCCCCGTCGTCACCACCTCTTCGCCGGCTTCGACTCCATGATCAATAATCACATAATCGTCTTTTTCTTGGAACGGATGAACCTCGCGCCGCGCGTACGTGTTTTTCTCGTTGGGAACGCGCACGAAGACGAAGTATTTCTCGTCGCCCGAGGCGATCATCGCCACGCGAGGAACCAAAGTGCGCCCCTCGACTGGGGGAATTTCGAGTTTCGCCCGCACGTACATGTCCGATTTGAGATTTCCCGAATTCGGGATCGAAGCACGCACCCGAATCGCGTGCGTGTCGGCGTTCACCTCGCTCGAAATATATTCAACTTTTCCATGTATCACTTCGTTTTGATAAGGGAATTCAATTTCCATGAATTCGCCCAACCGAACTTTGGCGAGATCGCTTTCAAATACGTTCACCCAAACCCAAAGGTGATCGATCGGAGCGATCGTGAGGAGCGGGTTCGACGTCGTATCGTAGAGGTTTCCCCGCGCCGCCTCGCGCGCGATCACTTTGCCCGAGGTCGGCGAACGGAGCGTCATCTTCGCGGTCTCGTCTCCCTTCTCAATCTCCTTACCTGCGGATCGACCCTCCGAAATCGCCGCGACGCCGATCCGTTCGATGTCGGTCTCCGACAATCCATAAACGAACAACTTTTTCTGCGCCACCAGATAATCCATCTTGCTCTTGTATTCGGTCGTTTCCGAATCGAGCACCGCCTGCTCGGCGCCCGCCTGTTTGGCGAAAAGCTTGCGATTCTTTTCTAGCAGTTTATAATCATGAATCCATTGTGCGTATTTCGTCATGTAATCATTTTTGGCGTCCGCGAGTTCGGACGAGAAGAGGTCGACGAGGGGATCGCCGATTTGAACGGTGTCGCCGATCGATCGGTAAACTTTATCGACGACGCTTTGAAATCGCGTGCGGATTTTGGTGAGGGTGTCGGGGTCGTACGCGGTCGTCCCAGGGAGTTCGAGCTTGACGGGCTGGGTCTGTTTTTGAACGAGGGTGGTTTGAACGCCGATTCCGGCGATTTGCGCCGGGGTGAGACGAACGAGGCCGTCCCACGGTTTGTTCGAATCGGCGACGGCGCGGGTCGCGTCTTTCTCGGCGATCGCGGGGTCGATCGGATCGCGCGCGAGCCCCATTTTGATCCAAAACGCGTGATTGAGTCCGATCTTATCGCTCGCCGTCTTGACGACCCCTCCGACAGGGGTCGCCGGCAGAGCCAGTCCGACGCCGATCGTCACGATCGCCCCCAAAAACAGCAGATTGAACGCCGTTTTCACGGGGGACGCTTTCTTTTTGCGCCGCGGCTGCTTTTTGAATTCGTTCGCGGAGGCTCGCTCGGCGCTCATCTGATTAACCATTCCATTCCTCCTCGTTTTCTCGAAGAATCTGATCGGTGTAGTGCGAACCCTCGGCGATATCTCCGTGCATGCCTTCTTGTCCCGCGGGCGCCGGGAAGAAACTATACAACACGGGCATCATGTAACGCGTTAAAAAGAGCGTGACCAGCATCGCCCCCACGACGACGATCGCGAGCGGCTTTTGCGCCTGAGACCCGATCGAGGTCGCGAGCGCCGCGGGCAAAAGACCGAGCGCCGCGGTCAGCGACGTCATCACCACGGGGCGAACCCGCAGCTCGCCCCCCCGCATCACCGACTCGCGCACCGAAATCCCCGCGTGTCTCAATTGATTGAAATAAGATATCAACAAAACTCCGTCTTGAACCGCGATCCCGAAAATCGAGATGAAACCGACCGCGGCCGAGATGCTGAACGGGTTTCCGGTGATCCAAAGCGCCCAGATCCCGCCGATCGTCCCCTCGACGAGGTTCGCCATCACGAGGAGCGCGTCTTTCACCGTGCCGAACGCGGTATATAAAAGAATAACGATCAACGCGATTGAAAGCGGCACGATCCACATCAAGCGTTGATTCGCCGATTCCATTTGTGCGAACTCGCCCGACCAATCGATTCGATAACCCGGATAGCGGTCGATTTTCAGCCCCGTCGAGGGGTCCGACGCCTTGCGTTGAGCCTCGCTGATCGTCGACGCGAGGTCGCGGCCGACGACCGCGAATTTGATCGGTATAAACCGACGATTGTTCTCGCGGTAAATATAAGAAGCCCCCGGTTTGTGGGGTCTGATGTTGGCGAGTTGCGCCAGCGGAATTCGCGACGCGGGGCGCCCTTCGGTCGCGGGGGTGTCGACCGAGATCCGGCGAATCACCGCGGGATCGTCGCGAAGGTTGAGCGGCAATCGCAAAACGATGTCGTATCGCTTCTCTCCCTCGACCATTTGTGAGAACGCGCGGCCGCCGATCGCGACCTGAATCGCCGATTCGACCGTCGCCACGTCGACTCCGTACCTCGCGCACGCCCGGCGATCGATTTCAATCTCAAGGTTTGGTTGACCCAAGATATGAAAAACACCCACGTTCTTGATGCCGTGCACCGACCGGAGGATGTTCGACATTTTCTCGGCGAGCGATTCGAGCGTCTTCAGATCGTCGCCGATGATCTTGACCGAGTTCGCCCCCTTCACCCCCGACAAGGCCTCCTCGACGTTGTCGCGAATCAACTGCGAAAAATTGAAATCGACGTTGGGGAAGATCGCGAACTTCTCGGTCAGTTCCTCTTGAATCTTGAGTCGAGTCATTCCCTTGCGCCATTTATCCATCGGCTCGAGCGGAACGTTGAATTCGATGTTGAAAAAGCTCGTCACGTCGGTGCCGTCGTCGGGCCTGCCGACCTGAGACATCACCCCCTTCACCTCGGGGACCGTCGCGATCACGGAGCGAATCCGAGGCGCGATCCGCGCCGCCTCCTCGAGCGAAACCGTCCGCGGCAAGATCGCGCGAATCCACAGGTTCCCTTCCTCAAGCTGAGGCATGAACTCGCCGCCGAGATGCGGGATCAAAGAAGCCGTTAGAGCGATCAAAACCCCCATCGCCGTCATCAACTTTAACCGATGATTCAAAACCCGGTTGAGCATCTTTAAATAGCGTAATTTCATAATCTTATCAATGAACGTATCTTTTTCCTCGGTTTTGTTTTTGAACAGGTACGAGCATAAAACCGGAGCGAGCGTGAGGGCCAGGCAGAGCGCCCCGCAGATCGAGAACGCGTAGGTGTTCGCCATCGGTCCGAAAAGCGCCCCCTCGGGCCCGGTCATCGCGAACAACGGAATGAACGCGCAAACGATGATGGTCGTCGAGAAAAAGAGCGCGCGCTCGATCTCGCTCGACGCCTCGATGATTCGATCGATCAGCGGCCGTGATCGATCCGCTCCTCTGGATGTGATATGTCTATAAATATTTTCAACAATAATGACCGAACTGTCGACGATGATGCCGAAATCGACCGCGCCGATCGAAAGCAGGTTCGCCGATTTACCCTGCGCGTACAGCACCGAGATCGAGAACAAAAGAGCCAGCGGGATCATGATCGCGACGATCCCGGCGCTCGTCAGGTCGCCCAGGAAGATGAACAAAATCGCCACGACGAGCCCCATTCCCACGAGCAGGTTGTGGATCACGTTATGCGTCGTGACGTCGATGAGCGCCGTTCGGCGGTTGAAGATCTCGAGCTTCATCCCTTTGGGAAGCATATTCGATTCGTTGATTTCTTTGATCTTTTTATCGACCGCTTTTGAGATCGGAAGCGTCTTTTCATACTTGCGCATGAGGACGATCCCCTCGACGACGTCGTTCTCTTCTTGCCGGCCGATCACCCCCAGCCTGGGTTGATGGCCGACGATCACGTCGGCGACCTGGCGCACGTAGATCGGCGTTCCGTTCACCGAAGTGATCACCGCGTCGCGGATGTCGTCGAGCTTCTCGGTCTCGATCACGTACCGTTCGTCGATTTTCGTCGGGTCGAGCGGATCGATTCCACGTCCCAAAAGCCCGATTCCCCGCACAAAGTGCGCCTGGGCGCCGAGCGATAAAATATCGCCTCCGACGTTCGCGTTCGATCGATTGATCGCGTCTTCAACTTGCTGAAGCGTGATATTGTATTGCTTGAGCATGCGTGGATTGACGAGCACCTGGTATTGCTTCACCGTGCCGCCGAATCCCGTGACGTCGATGACCCCCGGAACCGTCTTTAAAAGCCGCGTGATCACCCAGTCTTGTACGGCTTTCAGCTCGTTGAGCGAATACTTCGGCCCCGAAAGGACGAACCGAACGATTTCCCCCGTCGGGCTCCATGGGGATAACTTGGGGGTGACCCCCTGCGGCAGATTGTCGACGAAGCCGATGCGGTTGATCACCTCCTGACGCGCCGTCCAATAATCGGTTCCATATTCGAACTGACATTTAATATCGTTGAGCCCCGCCACCGAAGTGCTGCGTAGAAACTGCAAACCCGGCATACCGTTGAGAATCGTTTCGATCGGGATGCCGATCAACCGCTCCATCTCCTCGGGACTGGCGCCCGGGTTTTGGGTGATCACCTCGACGAGCGGCGGAGTCGGATCGGGATACGCCTCGACGTTGAGATTCCACGCCGAATGAATGCCGGCGCCGATCAACACCACCACGCCGAGCAAGACGATCAATCGATTATGCAAGCTCCAAGTGATAATCGCGCGAACCATATGTTTACATCCTCGTTCGTTCGGCGTTCCAATCGAATCAAATGGTCGAGAAAAGTCGACGATTCGGCGAAACCGAGTTCCGCTTTAGCGTCGATCCGAGCGTTAACGGAAGGATTCGGCGCCGTGTCCGCGCTCGATGCGGGCCGTTGAGGACCGGGCGATCGTGTATCGCGGACGCGACGACACGTACGAGGAGGATTACAAACGATAGCGGCGAAACAGCGCGAGACGATCGCGCCTGGAGGGAACGGCGGAAGTGAGTCCCACGATACGACTTAAAGCCGAACCGTCCGCGGTCGGCGGGACAAATAAGCCGACCGGATGGAGCGAAGAACCGCCGTGCAGCTCGGTTTGGGAATCGTCCCGGTCGTTCAAAACGGGCGGGGGAGGCAAATGCATCCGCCGGTGACGTCTGGGATTGCGGCGGAGACAGTCTTCGTCGTCGGAAGCAGGATTCCACTGAGTATCGGCGTCGGAGACCGTTTCGACGAGCGACGCGGCTGAGAAATCGTGGACGGTCCGCGCGGCCCGATCCTCGTAAGCGAACGAGGCGCGACGCGATGGATTCGGCGCGGGCGCAGCCTGATCGTGCGGCGGAGAGGACCCGCCAAGAACGATCAACAGGACGCAGAGCCCGCACGCGCTCACGTCGAAACACCCTGATTGTCTCTGGGAAGAATAATTACACTATGCATCATACGCTCTCAATCGGTCTTTCGACACGCGCTTTTTTGGAAAATTTCTTTCCGCCCGCTCCGACCCGCCGCTCGACTCGGATTCAAGCCGATCATTCGACACGCTTTCTCGATCGATTCATCGCGGTGAACCTTGATAACCGCTTGTGTTCGTACAATCTAAATATACATATTTTTGTTAGTTAGTAAGTTGAACCCGAAGCGTCCGAGTGGAAACACGAGCGACGGATCGGGAGATCGAGGGGGCTGGGGCGATCGATCGCTCTCGATTTCCGCTCGTTTCGGAGGATCCCTTGTAACTTTCTAATTCGACGCGTGCGTCGTCGCGAAAATCGAGAATTCCGCCGACGGTTCATGGAAGTTCTCCGCGCGAGGTGATATGGTATGTTACCTTGAACGGCCGGGATTCGACACGAGGCGAAGGCGATTTCGGCCGGCGGTGATCGAATGGTTGGCCTCGTCAAGGCGCCCGGGGGCGACCGAAATAAGGATCAAGGCGTTCGATGAAACCGAAAGTTCGGAAATTCTCATTCTTGCCTCGACTTCATTCTTATCGAACCTCCGAGCCGTTGATTTTGGTCAACGGACTCGCCGAACAAGCTGAAAGCTGGTTCGCCAATCGCGTCGCGTGGTCGCGGCACTTCGACGTTAAAATCCCCGAGATTCTGGTGTACAACGGCGCCGAACTCCGCCGTCATCTCGATTCCGGGGGTGAGATCACCGTCGATTATCTCGTCGAGCGGTTGTCGATCTTCCTCGATCAATTTGTTCAAAAACCCCCCTACAACCTCGTCGGTTCGAGCCTTGGGGGACAGATCATCCTCACCTACGCGGCGCGGTATCCCGACAAAGTTTCAAAACTTGTCTTCTTGTGCCCATCGGGGATGCACGGAGACGAAAATCTCCCGGTGATCGAAGGCGTTCGCCGGAGCAATTACGATCTTCTCGTCAGTTCGGTTTTCCACAACAAGAGGTTCGCCAATCAGGATTTGGTCGATAGTATCGAAGCCAAATTCCAGGATCGCGAGTGGAAAAAGAGCGTCCTTCGCACGCTTCGCGGAACGATCGGCCATTCGGTCGCGCACCTGCTCGATAGGGTCCCTCATCCTTCTCTTTTTATATGGGGAACCGAAGATAAGGTGATCGCCGATGTGAAAGGAGCGATCCGCGCCGTCGACGGGATGATCGCTTCTCGCCAAGTCGTCATCCCCAAATGCGGCCACGCGCCCCAGATCGAGAAGGCGAGGCTCGTCAATCACCTCGTCTCTTTGTTCCTCCGCGATCAATTGAAATCGATCCCCCCCGCTCTCGAAGCGGCTCGCTTTCTCGAACCCGAACGCGACGAACGACACTTCGGCCTCTTCGGTCCGCCCGTCCAAAAGCGTTAACCCGGGTCGTTTCCATAAGTTTAACATTCTTTCAACGAATTGAGCATGACAGATCATTTTTTGTTTATCGGAAAATTCCTTCGTCACGGAACCAAGATCGCGAGTTTGGCGCCTTCGAGCCGGTGGCTTTCGCGAACGACGATTCGGGGAATCGATTGGGCGCGGGTTAAGACCGTCGTCGAACTCGGCGCCGGTACGGGGCCGATCACCCGCGCGATCGCCGACCGAGCCCCCGAAACGTGCCGTGTGATCGTCGTCGAGCGCGATCCCGATTTCGCTCGGATCCTCCGCGACCGATTTCAACACCTCCCTCATTTCGAGATCGTCGAAGACGACGTACGCGATCTCGCCGCCATCCTCGCCGATCGCGGAGTCCAAAAGGTCGAACACGTCGTCTCGGGGTTGCCCGTTCCAAGCTTTCCCAAAGAACTGCAAACCGATCTCTTCCGCGTGGTCAAAACAATCCTCGCGGACGACGGCACATACCATCAAATTACCGAGATGCCTTGGGTTTACTGGAATTTTTATCGCCGATTTTTTGACGACGTTCGGTTCGTTTTCGAGCCGCGCAACATCCCCCCGGCGGGGGCTTATTTTTGTCGGGGTGTGAAGGAAATCGCCTAGGATGACGAGCCCGCTTCTCTCTCCGCTGATTTTCCTGGCGGGAACGTCGCCGATTCGAAGCGTCGCGAATGCGGGATTGGCGGCTTACGCGCGACGTCGCGTCGCCGAGGTCGACCGGCTCAATCCCGCCGAGACGCAACGGAAAACGCTCGAGGCTCTCGTCTCGACGGCTCGAACCACGCGGTTCGGTCGCGATCACTCGTTCGCTAAAATTCGTACGATCGAAGATTTTCAAGCCGCGGTCCCACTTCGAAAGTATGAAGATATCTGGAAAGAATATTTTGAAGATCAATATCCGGTGTTTCAAGATCTGACTTGGCCCGGGCGTGTTCCTTACCTGGCGTTGACGAGCGGAACGACCCAGGGCGCGACGAAGTACATCCCGGTCACTCGGGCGATGAACGCATCGAATCGCAAGGGGGCGCTCACGATGATCTCCCGGCACGTCGTCGCGCGGCCCGATTCCAAACTGTTTCACGGCAAGCTCTTCTTTTTGGGGGGCTCGACCGATCTTGAAAAGCCGGGCCCGGGGGTGCGACAAGGCGATTTAAGCGGGATCGCCGCCAAAGAGGTGAGCCCGTTCTTGCGCGCTTATACTTTCCCGCCGCTCGAAGCCGCGCTCGACCCCGATTGGGATCGCAAGCTTGAAACTCTAGTAAAATTAAGTGTTCATGAACCGATCACGTTATTGGCGGGAGTGCCGAGTTGGCTTTTGGTTTTCTTTGAAAAGGTGCTGGCGCGAACGGGTAAGAGAACGATCGCCGATGTTTGGCCGACGCTCGAGTTGACGGTGCACGGTGGAGTGAAATTCGACCCGTATCGATCGGCTTTCGAGCAATTTGTCGGCGGGGAAGTCGCGTTTCAAGAAACGTATCCGTGTTCCGAGGGGTTTATCGCTTACGGCGACCGAGCGACTGGACTGTTACGACTCGTCTTCGATCACGGTATCTTTTACGAATTTGTTCCGGTCGACGAACTCGATCGAGACAAGCCGACGCGTCACTGGATGGGTGATGTAAAGACAGGAGTCAATTACGCGATTGTCGTTTCAACTTGCGCCGGCATGTGGTCGCACATTATCGGCGATACCGTCCGTTTTGAATCGCTCGATCCTCCTCTGCTCACGTTCACGGGGCGGACGAAATACACGCTCTCGGCCTTCGGTGAGCATCTGATCAGCGAAGAGGTTGAGGGAGCGATCACCGCGGCGGCCGCCGCGACCGGGGCCGCGCCGCGCGATTGGCACGCCGGCCCCGTATTCGTCGATTCAATGGGATATCATGTTTATGTGATTGAATTTATGAAGCCTCCGGACGATTTGGCCTTGTTTCGTTCGGTTTTGGACGCCGAACTTCTCGAACGGAACGCCGATTACCGGGCGCATCGCGCCGAGGGGGTCGGGTTGCCTTTGCCGATGATCGTCACGGCTCGTCCCGGCGGATTCGACGACTGGATGCGTTCGCGCGGCAAGCTTGGAGGGCAGAATAAAGTTCCTCGAATGGACGATTCAGGAAAGCTCACCGCCGAACTTATCGCATTCCTCCGCTCGGGCGACCGAGTCGCGGGCGAACTCGCGGCGGGCCCCGTCGCCTGACGATTCTTATCAAACGATCACGAAGAGCGAATGATAATGATCCGAATCTTTGATCGATCCGTGATCGCGGAGCGCTCTTTATTGGAAATCATGATGAAGTTCCGGTTGAATCGCGCGCCCGCGGTCGACGCTGAAACAACGTCGGCGTCGAGCGAACAGATTGCAAATTATTCAGATATTAACAATTTTAATAATTATTTTGAAACTAATCTCCGCGATCATGCGAATCTTTTTATGGAGAGTTCGGCTTGCGCGTGCGCTCGGAGAGCCGAATGCGATAAGCCGCGAGATTCGGATCTCCGAGCGCGGGGTGAAATCGGCGCGTGGTTCAAAATCGATTCGCCGGCGATCGTTATCGTTGAAGCCGGAAAAGGATAGGCGAACCGAAACCGCCGCGCCGATTCTCAACCTTGGCCGTATGGATAGAGGACGGTCGATCCTCACGCACGTCGATCGCTCCGCCATCGAATGAAAGACGTTACGATTTCGCTCGTTTGAACGCTTCCTCGGGGGTGTCGGGGCCGTCGGCGGTCCAGCGTCGACCGATCACGTCGACCGAGGCGGGGGGAGGGATCTGAGGTACGGGAAAGTTGTAAGATTTAATGCGATGTTCACGAATTTCCTTCGTCGACACGTTGAATCGTTGATCGCGTGCGACGGCGAGTTCTTTGTTTTCCTGGCCGTCGCCGGTGAGCGACCACATGAGGAGGGGTTCGCCCATCGGGACGCCGGTCGTGGGGTCGGGCCAGGTGTGCCAGGTTTTGCCCCAGGTGTTGATCAATCCCTTCATGAATTCGTCCTCGCCCTCGCGGGTCATGTGAGGAGCGATCAGGCCTCCGCTCATGACCTCATACGTATGAGGATGCCAGAATTTCTTTTCGGTGTCGGGGAGATCCTGGAAGAGGTCGTCGGTGATGATGTATTCAACGCCGATGAGCCTGGCGTTCTTCTCATTGGAATCGTACAGCAGGCACTGGTGCATTTTATCGCCGCGGGGCGAGCAATAGTGATGTGTTTCGAATTGGATTTTGGTGTTGTGTTTGGCGACGTGGAACCCGCAAAAGAACAAGTGGATGTTGTCGATCGGCGGCGACGATTTGCGGTCTCCCTCGCCGTGTTGGGCCGCGGTCGCGGTCGCGGCCGAGTTTCCCGCCAAGATTCCTCCGCAAGCCGAGCCGACGATTCCGAGCGCTTCGCGTCGATTCATGTTGTTTGTTCTCCGGTTAGGATCGTGAGGAGCGATCGAGACGTCCGCTCGATCGCTCGCGCCGCGGGGCGGAAAGCGGCCGAGTCGATGAATTCGTAATTTAGAATACAACTACTCAACCGCCCAGTCTTATAGAGAATAGCAAAGTTCAGTCTGGAAGTCAACATTAGCGGCGAGCGTCGCCGAGTTTTTTCCGGAGGGGGCCGATCGGTCGGCGCCGAGGCCCGCTCGCAACGACCTTAAAAAAGATATGATATTTTTTAAATGAATAAAAAAATTTTTTATGAATATAATTGTTTAACTTGCGAGGGGTTCGATCGGCTGTTCGACCCAAGGAGCCGTTCGTCGGGGCCGTCTTAACGTCTCGAGTGCGTGACCGGGCTCGATTAATCCGATATCGATGAATTCTTGTTCTTAATGCTCTTGATCGATTCCGAGCGGGCCGATCGGTTTGAGTCGTTCGGCGGATTCGAGCGTGATGCCTTGGCCCTTCAATTCGGTTAAGATTCGGGTTGCTCGCGTGGAACCGATTGGACGCGTCGCGATCTCTCGGGCGCTCGATCGAGCTTGTGTTTCGCGGGCGTTTTGAAAAGAACCGGATCGTCGATGTCGCTAAGCGAAGTCTGTTATTTAGCCGCACTGATTTTTTTGAACGGCTTTTTCGTCGCGGCCGAGTTCGCGCTCGTGAAGGTTCGTGTGAGCCAGATCGACCAATTGGCTCGGGAAGGAAGCTGGGCGGCGAAGTTGACGAGTCGGGCTCTCGATCGGCTCGATATTTACTTATCGGCTTCGCAATTGGGGATCACGATCGCGAGCCTCGCTTTGGGGCAGGCGATGAAGGAACGCGTCGAGCCCGCGGTGGCCGCGGGGCTCGATCGGCTTTGGTTTTTCAAGGCTCGACCCGCCGCCGGTCCAATCTCGATCGCTCTCGTACCGATCCTTTCGCTTTCTCTCGTCACGTTTTTTCACATGGCTTTGGGGGAACAGGCGCCCAAGAACCTCGCGATTAAAAAGGCGCGAGTGGTCGCGCTTTGCACCGCTCCTCCGTTGATCGCTTTCTATTATTTATTTTATCCAATCATTATGCTTTTAAACGGGGCGAGCAACGTCACGCTTCGGTTGTTGGGCATGCGCGACGTCGGCCACGTCGAGCTGACGCATACCGAGGAAGAGCTGCGGCACATCCTCGCCGAGAGCGCGGCGGGGGGGTGTTTATCGCGCGCAGAGCGGTTCATGATTGAGAATGTGCTCAATCTGGAAGAAAAGACGGCGCGGCGGGTGATGGTGCCGCGAACCGACGTCGTCTATCTCAGTTTGTCGCGACCTCTTGAGGAGAATCTGCTCGCGGCGCGGCAATCGGGTCATACGCGGTTTCCGCTGTGCGAGGAGGATTTGACAACGGTCGTTGGGATGATTCATGTGAAGGATCTGTTTCGCGCGGGCGGGGTTTCGGGGGGCAGGCCCGATCTTCGACGGCTGGCGCGGAAGACGCCGTTCTTCCCGGAGACGCTCGGGCTGGATCAGTTGCTCGTCGAATTTCAGCGAAATCGTGTTCATATGGCGATGTTGGTTGATGAATACGGCGAGGTGGTGGGGATGGCTACCTTCGAGAACGTGCTCGAGGAGGTCGTCGGGCCGATTCAAGACGAGTTCGATCGCGAGGAACCGCTCGTCACTCCGATCGGCGAATCGTCGTTCGAGGTCGACGCCTCGTGTCCGATCGACGTGCTCGCCGAAACGTGCGCGATCGACGTGCCCGAGACCGACGCCGAAACCGTCGGCGGGCTGATCCTCGACATTTTGGGTCGACTGGCGCGAACCGGCGATTCGGTTCGGGTCGACGGCCGTATACTGACCGTCGTTCAGGCCGACCCCACGCGGATCCGCAAGGTTCGGGTCGATTCGGCGGATTCGTCGAGCGAAGAGAGCTCGACAAATACCGAGGCGCGCTCCGAGGAGGGCGAGTCCGATCCCCGCGGCGATCAGGCGGGCAAAATCTGAACGATTAAGAGACTAGCCGGAAAAGCTTTCGAAACCCTATCGTCGCGTTCTTATCGGTTTCGGCGTCAATTCACCAATAAAACGATTACATGTTAAGAATCTAGATGTCAGATTTTCTGTTTGGGAGGGCGAACCTCCTGGTGAGCCTCTTTTCGTAAACTCCTGCGACGAGGCCGTTTTTTTCGTTCAATAATCGCAGACATCATAATGCGGCTCACCAGGAGGTTCGCCCTCCCAATTTCGCGTTCGCCCTCCCAATTTCGCGTTCGCCCTCCCAATTTCGCGTTCGCCCTCCCAATTTCGCGTTCGCCCTCCCAATTT
>JAJYWB010000102.1 GCA_021791715.1 Planctomycetota bacterium
GGACATTGTCGGCCTCCTTGCCTTTACAAGCCTTGAGTCTTGAATCCATTCAAGGATTGTAGCAAGGAGGCCGATTATTTCCTATCCCGTTTAGGAATCATGAGTTACAATTTCCGAGTGCCATTCGAAACAGATATGCAAGCCTAAACCACCGCGCCACCCCTCGACTCTACTAATATAAACTCTAAATCCGTTCGCTCAAAAGATGCGCGCACGGCACGTAGCCGTTATCGACGACGATTCTAATAGAACGGTCGATCATCGTTCAAGACGCAAAAGCAGACGAAACCGAATTGAAAAGTCGAATCTTGGTGAATTTTCACCGGTAAGGCTAAAAAACCAACCATTTTTTTACGTCAAAAGTTCTTGAAACACCGGCGATCCCCGCCTTCTCCAATATCTTACAGGGTTCCGAGAAGATCCCTTCGCCGATCCAACGGTTATTTTATTGCTTTATAATCGACCGATCGGTGAACGGAGCCGGTTGAGCTTTCAATCGGCTTCGTCGCATTCCCGGTCGGTCGATCGACTATCACGCACAGATCAACAAAAACAATCATAAAGCCCGCTGTTCGATTAAAACGGCGAACTCGCAAGCGGGTTGAACGTTCCGATCAGCGGATCGCTGTATCCCATGAAGGGATTAAAAGAGCCGGCGAAAGGACTCGCGTAACCCATCATCGGATCGAAATAATCAAGCGGAGCGTTCGGCGATCCCGCGAGTGGACTCGGCGACATGCCCAACGAGTTCGTGGCTTCTCCGGTGAACGGGTCGTAAGGAGACGAACTCGTGATCCCCGTCGTCGCCGGCAACGGCGGAAAATACGAACCCCCTCCGCCATAACCCATCGACATCCCGTACGGATAGTTGTATCCATAGCCCGTGTAAAGCCCGTACGGCGAGCCCCCCGCCGCCGACCCCAAGCCGATATTTTGACCGTTCATCCCGTCGAATCGCGAACCGCCCGCGACGAATCGAGGCGGCACGCGTCGAGGCTTGGCGGGCACCTTCGCTTCGTCGTCCTTCGCCTGCGCCTCGTCCGCATCCGCGAACCGTCGCTCGCGAATGTTGCCGGGAGGTCGCCTGCGCACAGCCTTGGGCGCTCCGGGAGCTTGCGCCCACGCCGCCGTATCGACAAAGGCCCACGCCGCGATCACCGCCAAGACCGTCGCCCATCTCAACCACGTTCGCGTAACCATCTCGATCCCCTTTCTCCCTTGTTAGACGTGCAAGGGGCTCCGAGTATTCATTATAACTCCCATTTCTCAACTTCCCAACAAAAGCCGACGCCGATCGAACATTTTTCACGCTCCCAAGGCCGGCCTGAATCGACCACGTATCCTCAATCACTCACCGGAATCGAATCTCTTCGCCACTCCCGACGATCCAGGCCGGCTCGATTCGACCGCGTCAGTTCTCGGGTTCGGCGAACGGACCGTCGGGATCGATAAACGTCTCAATTCTCTCATGCGTATTTTCATACGTGATAAAAATCAATCCGTTGTTCACAAAATACGTCATCCCGAGCTGCTTCAGCAAAAGCGCCAGCGACACCCGCAACGGAACGCCTTCGAGATTGATCGACACCGTCGACGCCATCGTTTTATCCGCCTCCGAAAGCCCGATCGGGTCGACGTATATCGATACCGCTTTGCCCGTCGGCCCTTTCTTCGACTCTTCCCGGATATGATCGAGCACCTCTTCGAGCGGCGTGTCGTTGGGATAAAGCATTCCGATCGGCTGATCGAGCGTCCTGAAAACATCCTGGTTGATCGCCTTCTTCCGGGCTTCACGCAACGACGGAAATATCGGCGGAACTCGATGCGGATCATCCACGCTTTGAATCCCGACCGCTTGCGTCGCGGTAGCCGCGGTAGCGATCGTCGCCTTCGCCTCGACGACTTCCTCATCGGCGGCCGCCTGTAATCCTCCTCCATGGCCCGCGGCCTCGATCGACCCGCCCAAAGCCCGCGCCTCCATCAACCAAAGCTCGGCCTCCTCGCGGAAATAATCGGCCGCGGCGATCTCGGCCGATTCGCCCCCCTCCGACGCTCGTTTCTGAAGCTCAATCATGTTCTTCAAATGCTCACGAAAAAGTTCAAGCCGACTCGCACGATCTCGCATGAGACTTTGACGATATTCGAGCGCCCTTCTCGACCACTCGTAAATCGAGCCGACCGACGACTTCGACGAACGCCCGCTCTCGACGATCCAACGAACTTTGTCCGCGGCGCGAGCAAGTTTTTCGCGAGCGGCCTGAATCTCGCCGATCGACGGAATCGACGATCGTTGCGAAGACGCCGCCGGCGCCGTTCCCGACGCTTTCGCCTCGGCCTTATTCGCATCGGCTTTTCCAGGTTCGTCTTTCGACGCCTCGGTCTTCGTCGCATCAGACTTCGCGGTCGCGATTCGCGCCGCCTCGCCGTTTGTCGCATCCTTAGGCAGGGCTTGCTTTGCCTCGGCGGTCGAGCCTCCTTCTTGAAGCGCGAATCCGCTCGCCGAAACGACGATCACCGTCAAAACCGACGCCGCGAGGGGGAGCTTCCACATGCGCACGATCATGATGTTCGTCTCCATCGCGTCGAATCGGCCGCTCCGACGCGAATAAGAATCGACCCGGCGGCCGCCGCTCTTGGGATGTCTTCTCTAAGAATCGAACCGGAAAGGATTCAACCGACAACCGTCTTTAATCTACCGCGTGAGCATCGTCTTTGTAAAGACGCTCAAGTAAATCAAATACTTTAGATAAAATGTTCATTTTGTTACTTCAATTGACGACGGGTCGACCGAGCCGAGGTCGCTTGAATCGTGAACCGCGATCTCGATCGACCCGGATCGGATCGAAACGCTTATTCTCCGGACGGATCGGTGAACGGGCCGTCTTCGGCGGCGTCATCCCAGTTCGCGTCGCGCGACGTGACGACGATCATCCCCGACGTGACAAAATACCGAAGCCCAAGCTGACGCAACGCGAGCGCGAGCGACGCGCGGAGCGGAACTCCCTCGATGTTGATCACGATCGTCGAAGCCGGCGTCTTCTCGGCGTCGGCGAGCCCTTCGGGATCGAGATAAATAGGAATTCCTTTATATTCTTTGTCTTTTGTCGCGTTGGCGACATAACTTAACACTTTCTCGAGCGGGGTCGCGTTGGGAAAAGGCATCGAGATATCCATATCAAGCTTTTCGAAGAGCTTGTGATTCCGCTCTTTGCCCCGTTCCTCGGAAAACGACGGAACCTTCGCCTCTTTCGCCTTTTCCTTCTCGATCTCGGATTCGGCCGCCTCGGGCTTTTCCTCACGGCTCGGATGCGTCGGCCCGCCGACCGATCCCCCCGTCATTCCGCCCATCATCATTCCGCCCCCCATACCGCCGCCGGCCATCCCGGCGCCCATTCCGCCTCCCATCATTTGTCCGGCCATCCCGGCGCCCATTCCGCCTCCCATCATTTGTCCGCCCATCCCGCCGCCGCCTATCCCGGCGCCCATCCCGCCCCCCATTCCGCCTCCCATTCCGCCTCCCATCCCGCCGGCCATCATCATTCCGCCTGGGCCCGCCATACCCCCTCGATTCATCATCATCCCGCGTCCCATTCCCCCCATCATTCCGCCGCCCGCGGGATTGAAATTCATTGATAAAGGATTGCCCTGATGATGATCAAATGGAGTCGGCTTCCCCTCCTTCGCGTTCGCGAGCCAGTGTTCTGCCTCAAGGACGTAAAATTCGGCCGTTTGCTTATCGACCAGCTTCCCCCGGCCGACTTCGTATCGAGCGGCGACCGCTTTACTCACAGATTTCATGCGATCCACATGTTCTTGGATATAATGAGCGAGTTGATTCGGTTCCGTCGATTCGAGTGATTGTTCTTCAAGAATCCTTTTCGACCAAACATAAAGGAGATTGGGATTGGAGGTTTCGACGCCTTGTTGCTGACGGTCAAGGATCGTTTGATAAATCGAACGGACCGCGATGACGAGATCGTTCTTCTTCGGCTCGTCCGACTTCGCGGTAATCTCGTCGGTCTTCGGGCTTTTCTCGGACGGCGGGATCGAATTTTGGACCGCGCCCTGTGATTTCGCGGCGTCCGCCGAACCCGGCGCCTGCTGATACGCCATGACGCTCGCCGAACCGACGACGAGGCCCGTTGAAAGAATCGCCGCCGCGGCGATCTTGATGTTGGTCGCGATCATGGTGTTTCGCTCCGTTTCGCCGCCGCGGCCGCGACGGCTGAGAATTCAATCGACCCCACGTCGGCCGCCGCTCCGAGAATCTCTGAATAGAAATACGGATCGGTGAGGAACCGGCCGACAACCGTCGCTATCGTATCACGACAATCGTGTTGTTGAATAGACGCCCGAGACGCGCGATGAGTTCCGCTGTATTTTGGCGAGTCGAACCTCCCGATGAGCCTCGTTCGCGAAAGCCGTTTCAAATTCGGCTCCTCGTATATGAGAGGGCTCGGAGCATTCGGGAGGGCTCGGAGCATTCGGGAGGGCTCGACGATTATGGGAGGGCGAACCTCCCGGTGAGCCATATATTGATATATTAATAAATATATGTATTTTTATCACAAATTTGATTAAGACGTCGCCCTCCCGTTTGATCGTTCTCATGAAAGATAATCGTCGAATCGGCTAAGAGGCTATTTTACCGGTTTCGGCGCCAATTCACCAATAAAACAACTACATGTTATAAATCTAGATGTTGGTATTTTCTATTTTAGAGGGCGAACCTCCGGGCGAGCCGTTT
The DNA here is from genome assembly GCA_021791715.1 of Planctomycetota bacterium. Taxonomy (GTDB): domain Bacteria; phylum Planctomycetota; class Planctomycetia; order Isosphaerales; family Isosphaeraceae; genus JAKBCQ01. Next base: position 4,748 of record JAJYWB010000102.1, read on the forward strand.
TTCGTAAACGGCGGCGACAAGGCCTTTTTTTGGTCAATAATCGCAAACATCATAATGCGGCTCACCGGGAGGTTCGCCCTCCCGGTTTCGAGTTCGCTCTCAAATCCGACCGAACGTGCGGTTTTCTTTCCGGAAAGTCTTTCGCCAGGAGGTTCTCCCGTCCGATCAAAGATTCACAATCAACTAAATATAGCGAATCCTAATCGCGGAGTCTCCGAGCGAACGACCGGGCGGAATCTCGAATCACTCGTCGGGATCGGCGTAAGGACCGTCGGGATCGTCGATTCGAGATAAATCCTCCGCATCTTTGGAGGATACGAAAATAACCCCGCTCTTAACAAAATAACACATCTCCAATTGATTCAAAACGAAATCGAGCGTGACACGAAGAGGAACTCCCTCGAGATCGATCGTCACACAGGAAGCCATCGTCTTATCCGCCGCTTGCAGCCCCTTCGGATCGACGTAGATCGGGAGCGGCTTGCCTCCGGGCTCTTGCGCCGACGCCTTCCGCACGTAATTCAAAACCTCTTCAATCGGCGTATCGTTGGGAAAAGGCATCGGAATCGGACGATCGAGCGCCGCGAAGATCGCCTTATTGATCGGCTTTTTCCGTTCGTCGCGCATCGAAGGGAAAGGTGGTTTCGTAGGCTTTTCATTCTTTTTCGCGTCGATCGCGGCGCCGGAAGAGGTCGAATCTTGTTTTTTCTTATCATTTGGATTTAGATTAGATGCATTCATCTGAGATGAGTTGCCGATCTTGGAATTCTCAATCGCAATCTCGGCGTCGCGGATGAATTCAAGAATGTTAAAAACGTCATCCATCGACTCAAAATCTGTCTCGATATTTTTTTTATAATAGTAATCGAAAAGTGACATCATTCTATCAAGGTGATTTTTATAAGCTTGAATCGTTTTTTCTTTATCGTGGCCTCCTTGCGATTCGGCTTCGACCAATCTCATGGAAAGATCGTAATACGTATTAAGGTCCCAGATCTTTGAAGTAAGATTATTTTTCATTCTCTCACTGAGCGATTTAGACATTAACGTGATTCGTTCGGATACGATCGAATCGATTTTTTCTAGATCCTTATCAGTGTCGTTCTGATCGGAAATCGCCTTCGCGTGGGGCGTGCCGTCGAGCGGCCCAAGTTTGTCCTTCACGACGCCCGCCGAGGGAATGCTCGCCTTCGAGAGGCCGTGTTGCGATTTCGCCGCGTCCGCCGTTCCCGACGCCTGTTGATACGCCATCACGCTCGCCGAACCGACGACAAGGCCCGTTGAAAGAATCGCCGCCGCGGCGATCTTGATGTTGGTCGCGATCATGCTTTTGATAATCCCCTCCGCGAGCGCGGCCGCCCCCGCGGTCATCGTGATCGTCGTTCCGGCGACGGCCGTCGCCTCTCCCGCCGCGAACCGCGTCGCGGCCTTTAATGTAAGTTCAACCAACGCCTCGGGAACCGCGAACGGACGCGCCGATCGGATCGCCGCAAGCTCGGCCGAGGCGACGAAACCGCGCCGCTCGAGCCGCGATCGCAACAAATCGCGAGCCCGCGCCAATCGCCCCTTCACCGATCCCAACGGCCACGAAAGCCGCTCGGCGGCCTGTTCGTGCGTCAATCCTTCAAGATAACACATAATGATAGGAATGCGATATTTATCGGGGAGCTTACGTATCTCGTCGTGGACCGCGTCGGCCTGTTCGAGAGCGCCCGCGTCGACGGGGGGTTCGGTCGGTTCGCCCGGGAATCCCGCGTCGCGCGCTCGGCGAGCTTCGCGCGCCCTGCGCAACGAACCGTCGGCCCGCGCCCGCACCGACACGCGGTACGCGACTCCGTGCAGCCATTCGGCCAGTTTTTTATGATCACGAATCGATCGGGCTTTGCGGAGGAAGACGAGAAACGTCGCCTGGAACGCGTCTTCGACGTCGTGAGGATCGGCGAGGACTTGGCGGCAAACGCTCAGAATCATCGGTCCATGCCGCGCGACGATCGCCTCGAACGCGACGTCGTCGCGGGTTTCGAGGAATCGATCGAGCAAGAGGTCTTCGGAAAGTCCCGCGACCGTCCCCGATCGCAAGAGCCGACCGAGCTCTTTCGCGGCGCCCCGATATCGTGAACCGGCCATGATAGGCTCCGCGGACGTCGTCGTTTCGTCGTTCTTCTTATTAGTTCACGACGACGAGCCCGCGGATACAAGATTTTCGATTTTTCGCGACGTCAGTACGAATTCATGATCGGCGACTTGCCGCCGACCATCTCGTCGGCCATCCGATACGCGTGATAATGAAGCGCACATTTAAGCACGTGCATCAGCAAGATTCCGGGATCGGGGCGTGCCCTCCACATCTTCCAGATCCGCCTGCGATATTCGCGGCGGAGCTTGTCGTCGCGAATGCCGTACATCATTTTCAAATAAATACCGATCGATTGCAGCAAGAAAAGCGCGTTCCAGCGGAACCGTTGGATCGGGTGTTTCTTCCAGTAGCGGGTTCGACCTTTCGTCAGTTGAATATTATGTTTGATATACAGATCTTCAACTCGATTGAAATACGCCTCGGGCTGGTAAAGGTCGTACATCACGCGGAGGTAGCCGTCGCGGAGGTCTTCGCGGCTGATTTTGAGGGGGATGACGTTGGTGCCGAATTCGGGCTGGTCGGCGGGGTCGAGCCTTCCCTCGGCGAGCAACCGCGTGTAAAGGGGCGTTTTACGAATGGCGTAAAGCATCCCCACCATCGTCACGCCGATTCGAGCCTCGGTGAGAAATTCGCGCTGGGCGTTGAAGATCGTCGGGTCGTCGTTGTCGAAACCGAGGATCATCCCGCACCAAACCTCCATGCCGGCGTCTTGGATTCTGTGCACCTTCTCGATCATCGTGCCGCCTTCGCGCACGTTCTGATATTTTTTGGTTTCGCGGAGCGATTCCTCGTTGGGGGTTTCGATGCCGACGAACACCGCGAGGATATTGGCGTCGACCATCATATCCATCAGCTCTTGATCGTCGGCGAGGTCGATCGAAGCCTCGGTGAAGAACGTGAGCGGATAGCCCTCGGCCTGTTGCCAAGCGATGATATCGCGCAATACGTCTTTAATTGCGCGTTTATTACCGATCAGGTTGTCGTCGACGATGAAGACGATCCGCGCCTTTTGCGCTCGGATCGCCTCGAGTTCGGCGATGATCTGGGCGCTCGTTTTGATCCGCGGCTTGCGGCCGAACGTTACGATGATGTCGCAAAATTCGCACTGGAACGGGCAACCGCGAGAGAACTGCACGCTGCCGAAGAGATAATGCTTCATCTTCACCAGGTCGAATCGAGGCGTCGGCACCTTCGACATATCGCTCTTTTCAGCCTGTTCATATCGAACCTGATGTTCACCCCGTTTCCATTCGTCGAGAAATTGGGGCCAGGTTTCCTCGGCCTCGCCGATGAAGATGACGTCGGCCAGGTCGTCGAAATAATCTTCATGAACCGTGACGAGCGGGCCGCCGACGACGGTGAACACCCCTCGGCTCTTGAGTTCGGCGAGGATCGCCTTCATCCGGAAGCGTTGAACGCTCATCCCCGTGACGCCGACGATATCGGCGCGCGCGCAGCGATCGAAATCGATCGGCTCGACGTTTTCGTCGATCAGCGTGACGGTGTGCTCCTCGGGGGTGAGCGCCGCGAGAAGCGGCAAACACGCCACGGGCAGGTTGGCCCGCTTGCCCAAAATCGGCAAAGCGTGCTCCATCCCCCAGTAAGACATCTCGAACACGGGATTGATGATAACGATGTCGGCCATAAAAGGCGCTCCGGGTACACGACGAACGCTTACGCGCGCTAACTTACGCCCGCCTTGACCCAACGCCCCAGATTGGCCTCACTGCGCGATATTGAGCGAAGGGAGCCGCCGAAGGGACGGCGCATGATCTACACTACCACCCCCCGGCGATTAGTCAATGCGCGAGAATTTCCGAATCTTCGCTTTCTCGACGACTCCCGCTCGATCGCGTTAACGAATCGCGAACTTTTCCCCCTAACAAAGCGAATCGCCCTTTCAAAGCTCGCGGCGAGCGGCTCGATTTTTTCCACGAAAAACGATCGTCCCCATGGCGGTACAATTTCTTTCCACCTAAAATAACCGTCGTATCGATCGCCGCGGAACGCGAATCGTCCCCTCCAATCGCTCGGTCGCCGTGTCTCGATCGATTCATTCATGCACGCGTCTTGGGTCGAATATCGGTTCGCCGATCGCCGATCGGTCGTTCTCGCCGAAGCGAACGACGCGGATCGATCGGTTTAAATATCGGAGCGTTATCATGTCGATTGAACCAAAGTATGAAAGATATATAATTCTTCCGCCGCGCGGCTTTCGACCGATCGACGTCGAATCGCGCGCCTCGCTGCTTTGGATCGACCAGGCCGCGGCGAATCCCGCCGAAACGACGGATTTCCCGCTCCCCGCCGAAGGTTTTCGGCTCATCGATTCGGTCGCGCCGGACGGACCCAAACTTGTCGATATGACCTCCGAAGGACGGCTTTTATTCCGGAAAAACTTCCCGGGTCCGCGAATCCTCCCGCTGACGTATTACCGCCCGGCTCTCGCCCCGCGTCCGCGCGTTCAGTCTTTGATCGACACCGCGGCTTCGCATGGAAGCTCGGCGATCGTCGTCCGCGTCGTCTCGCAAGCCGACGGCGAGCCGATCGCCGGCGCCACCGTCGTCGCCTTCACCGATTTCACGGGTCGACTGGGCGCCAAGGGGGTCACCGATTCGTCGGGATTCGTCACGCTCGCGCTCGGTTCTTCACGCGTCGAGCTCGACCGCCTTTACACTTATCCCAGACGCGGTTACTGGAGCGACGTGCGCCGCGAGTTCGCGCTCACATCGGGGGCGACGATCGCTTTGGAACCGCTTGATCTCAATTATATCGACGCGATTCGATTCTTTTTCCCGAACGCGACGCTCTCCGACGGCGCGAACGTCGTCGTCGGCCTGATCGACACCGGAATCGATCTGAATCACCCCGACCTCGAGGTTCAGGGAGGGCTGAACACGGTTCCAGGCGAGGATCCCGAAACTTACGGCGATAACGGAGTCGGCCACGGCACGCACGTCGCCGGGATCATCGCGGCGCGCGGTACTCCTCCGCGTGGGCTGCGCGGAATCGCTCCCGGCGTCGTTTTGAAGAGTTATCGCGTCTTTCCACAGGGCTCCGACGCGGCTTCGAATTACGCGATCTCCAAGGCGATCGACCGCGCCGTGCAAGACGGATGCGACCTGATCAATCTGAGCCTGGGAGGCCCCGTCAACGATCCCGCGCTCCTTTCGGCGGTCAACGACGCACGCGCCGAGGGGACGCTGCCGATCGTCGCGGCGGGGGACGATTTCCGCGGACCCGTGAAGTATCCAGCCGCCGACGGCGCGTCGGTCGCGATCTCGGCGATGGGGCGAATCGGCACGTTCCCCGCGTCGTCGGTCGAGGCGGTCGAAGTCGCCCCGCCGTTCGGCGTCGATCCCGCCGATTTTCTCGCCGATTTCACCAACGTGGGTCCTCAGATCGCGATCGTCGGTCCAGGCGTGGCGATTCTCTCGACTTTTACCGGGGGCTACGCGGTCCTTTCGGGAACGTCTCAGGCGTGCGCGGCGATCACCGCGGCGACCGCCAAGATCCTTGCCGAGAACACGGCGATCATGGCGATGCCGCGCGATCAGAACCGGTCCAACGCGATCGCTCGGATCTTGTACCAATCCGCCAAACCGTTCGGCTTCGGCGCCGAGGAGGAAGGCCACGGCACGCCTCGGTTTTAATGAGGAAGCCCGCGGAAGGCATTGTTTTGATTGAGGAAGGCCACGGCACGCCTCGGTTTTAATGAGAAAGGCCGTGTCGCGCATCGGTTTTGAATCGATTTCGGTTCTGACGGAATCGTCGCGGCGCGTCGACATATGCCGGCGTGCTCCGTAACTCAGGCTCGATGAATCGCATAAAGATCCTCCGTGGCGACTATTCGGCGACCGGAGAACGGCCGAGGCTGAAAACGACTCGAAGTAAACGCCGTATTGATCGACTCGAAACGGCAACACATTAGCCGGGACTGTTCCACTTATTTTCCACTCACAGATCAACCGACGTGTCTTTTCGTGTCGTTTTTTGTCGAGTGCATGCATTATCGGAACGAATAGATTCGGCCCGAATCTCTCGTTGTAAGTCTCGATTTTAGCTGGTTTTGGGGGATTTTGTCGCGGCTTGGCGGGACGTGTCTTAAGAGGCGCCGGCCGGATTTGAACCGGCGATGGAGGTTTTGCAGACCTCTGCCTTACCACTTGGCGACGGCGCCTTTTCTCTAAGTAACTTAGCGATCCAAAACGGAGCAAACAAGACCGGCTTGAGTTCACAACGTCGCCGAACCGATAAGATCCCTACAGTCCTCAAAAGCGTGCGCGACGCGACGGTGAAAAATCATCGCCGTTCTCTAATCGCACACGATCGGAAACGGGACCCGGTTCGATAACGAGCCGCGAACTCACTCGACAAGCGGCGGGAATCGGCGGATCGCGAGATCGCGAGCCGAATTCAAGCCCTGAAAAATCAGCCGCCCACCCAAAAGGATCGATTCGGATGATGAGCGACGATAACCGTTTGGACTCCTTCTCGGCCTCGAACGTTCACGGAGAACCAAGATTCTCAACATCGGATCGCGACCACGATCGCGACGAATTGAACGCGATCGAAAAACAACCCAAAGCCGAGGTCGTCTGTCGCGTCGGCATCCCCCGCGTTCGAGAACGAGCCGGCCGATCGCGCGCGTCGAATCAAACCGCATGAATCACCGATATCTAGATAATTATTATCAGTTATACATGCAGATGGTTATTCTTCGGGACGATCGAGCAGCTCGCGGAGCCGGGCCGCGAGCGCGAAGGGTAAGCGACCGAGCCGATCGCGATCGATAAGGCCGACGTCGATGAGATCGCGCTAATGCATGCGATCTTTGTCGCGATAAGACGTCAGTTTCATCGCGACGAGCGCGTCGAGAGCGATCAACCGGAACCCGCTCACCCTCTCGATCTCGTGGACTTCGGGCGCGGCGACAAGGTCGGAGGGATGAATTTTCTCGCCAGCGAAGACGACGCGAATCGCGTCTCGAGCCTTGGCGTCGGCGCCGTCAAGTAACATGTCGATCCCTCGAACATGACGATAAACGAATCCGGAATCGGCCAGAACGCTCTTGACCGCGTCGAGATCGGACCGACGGATTAATACATCAACATCTCTTGTGTTGCGAACCGCGGCCTCTTCGACTCGCGAAACCCACGCGGCGACGGCGTTTCCTCCGACGATCGCATAGGGGATGTTCGCTCGCTCCAACGCCGAGGCGGCGCGCGTTAAACGATCACGAACCTTTTCCACGGCTCGATTCATCCTCTCCCACGATATGTCGCCGAACGTGTTTTTCGTCATCGTCAGCCTCATATCGATCATCGCCGGAATCGAAGCCTTGTTCAAGCGTCGGCGCGTCTTCGCGTCGGCGACTGACCGACGGCTGATCGACGGCTTGCGATTCCATCGCCTTCTTCAAACAATGTTCGCAAAACGTGTGTCGCCAAGATACGCCCGATCGAACGTTCCCCGTACCGATGGTGGTTTCGGCGCGATTTTTGCTCTCGCTCGAAAGTCGGCGTTTTTTCGGCGCCGCGATTTTGTCGTATCCGCCTGCGAAATCTCGGAATTAGCGTGTGAAGCGCGAGATCGCGGGGTTGGATTTCGACGAGGAGGTTTCGCGAAGGGGCGCTTACATGGTATCGTTTCGGCGAAGCGGCCGAAGTTGGCATGATCCGCCTCGTTGTTCGGCTCTGGAGAGACTGTTAGACTGAAAACTTATGTATAAAGGCATCGCGGTGAGTCCCGGCGTGGTTGTGGGAGTCGCCTTCCGGATCGATTCGGGGCTGGGGCCGAGCGAACCGCAGGCGCTGGCTGATCATGCGCTCATACCCGCCGAAGTCGCTCGGTTCGAGTCGGCGCTCGAGCAATCCGCCGCCGAACTCAAGGTCTTTGTGCAAAAGGTCGCCCAGGAGGTGGGCGATTCCAAAGCCGAGATTTTTCAGAGCCATATTCAGCTTGTCAACGACCCCGAGCTGCGCGATCGGGTGCGGCATTTGATTGAAGCTCGCGGCCTCACGGTCACGTCGGCGTTGCATCTGGTTCTACAAGAATACGCGGGTCGATTCGCGGGGCTCGAACAAGAATTCTTTCGCGAGCGGTTGGCCGATATCCGCGATGTGATTCTGCGGATCGTCGGGCATCTTAGCGTCGACGGTTCGCCGTTTTTAGCGGCGATGGCGGGGCGCGACCTCAACGAGGCGAACGGTGAACCCGTCATTCTGGTGGCGCACGAAATTTTACCGAGCCAGGCGATGAGCCTGGGGGATTTCGCGATCGCGGGGATCGTCACCGAGACGGGAGGAGGGACGAGCCACGCCGCGATCTTGGCTCGAAGCAGGGGGATTCCCGCGGTATCGGGGGTCGTGAGCATCACTTCGGAAGTCGCCTCGGGCGATCCGATCATCGTCGACGGCCGCGACGGAGTCGTCCTCGTCCGCCCCGATTCCGAAACGACCGCGGCTTATCGCAAAATGCAGCGCGAGTTTTTCGATCTAAAAGATCGGCTCGTCCTCAACCGCGATCAACCCGCGATCAGCTCGGACGGAACGCGAGTCGAACTGCTCGCAAACATCAACAACGTCGCCGACGCTTACGCCGCGGGCAAAGTGGGCTCGACGGGAGTCGGGCTTTATCGCACCGAATTCCTCTTCCTCTCGCATCAAGACGTCCCCGACGAAGAAGAACAATATCAATACTATAAAAAGGTTTTAGAGGCGTCTCCCGGTCAATCGGCGACGATCCGCACGCTCGATCTCGGCGGCGACAAAACCGTCCCGTACCTTGGACGGCGGTACGAGGCGAACCCGTTCATGGGATGGCGATCGATTCGCCTTTCGTTCGAGCATCCGCGGTTGTTCGAGCAGCAAATCCGGGCGATTCTCCGCGCCGGTCGGCACGGCAAGGCGAGCATGCTTTTCCCGATGATCACGACGCTCGAGGAACTGCGGTACGTGAATAAATTGGTCGAGGAGACGAAGCGAAACCTCCGCAAGGAGGGGGTCGAATTCGGCGAGGACGTGAAAACGGGGGTGATGGTCGAGGTTCCCGCGGCCGCGGTTTGTATCGACGCCATCCTCCGTGAAACGGATTTTATCTCCATTGGTTCGAATGATTTGATTCAATATCTGGTCGCGGCGGATCGCGACAATCCCAAGGTCGCCCATTTATGCGAGCCGTTGAGCCCGGCGATTTTGCGGGTGTTGAGCATGGTGCTCGACGCGTGCAAGAGGACGGGAACGCAGGTGACATTGTGCGGCGAAATGGCGGGTCAGCCGCGGTCGGTGCTCGTTCTTTTCGGCATGGGGCTCAGACGTTTCAGCATGAGCCCCGCGTTCGTGCCGACGATCAAGGCTCTCCTCTCGCGGGTGACGACCGCTCAGGCCGAGCGGTTCGCGCATCACGTTCTTCAGCTTAAAACGAGCGAGGAAATCCGTTCGTACCTCACCGCGCGGCTCCACGAAATCTCGAGCGATCTCGAAGTTTTCGATTTTAGCTGACAAATCCAGGCGCGGCAAATCCGCGTGGATGCAAGCATGTCGGTCCATGACGCTCATTTGAATCAAATTGATGAAATTTCGCCGATCCGCGAATCGGCCGTCACGAGATTCCGCTCGCGTCCGTTTGAACGTTTGGGTCGCGCTCGAGCGTCCGCCTCGTCGTTTCGCCGAACCGAGTGCGCGCGATCCGCCGACGAAAACAGGATCGACGGGACGCGTCACGAGAGACGGAATCAACATCCACATGATTTACGCATCAAAGCGTTTTCTTTCGTTGTCGAAGACTTCTCGTTCCCGCCGACGTCGCGGTCGTTCGCTCGTCCCCCAATGGGAAACGCTCGAGAATCGAGTCACTCCGACGGCGGGGCCGATAACCGCGTCGATCGCTTATTCGATATCGGATAGCTGGTCGACCGGCTTCCAGGCTCAGATGACGATCAACAACACGCAAGCGAGCGCCGTCGACGGCTGGTCGCTCACGTTCGATTTCGCTCCGAACATCTCGTCGATCTGGAACGCGACGATTCTAAGCCATACCGGGAATCAATATGTCATTGTGCCCGATTCGTGGGACTCGACGATCGCCGCGGGAGGGTCGGCTAACTTCGGTTTCATCGCGGCGCCCGATTCCACGGCGACTCCTACAAACATACAACTCGACGGATCGATCGTCGGCTCGGGGGGATCGGGATCGACGTCGACCGGCGGCGGATCTGGATCGACTTCGACCGGAAGCGGATCGGGATCGACTTCGACCGGAAGCGGATCGGGATCGACGTCGACCGGATCGGGAAGTTCGACGACCGCGAACGCGACGTTCGCCTTCACCGTGACGAGCGATTGGGGAAGCGGCTTCGGCGGCCAAATCGTCGTCACCAACAATCAATCGACGCCGATCTCGAATTGGACTCTCGCGTTTAATTTTGATCATAATATTACATCTATCTGGAACGCGACGGTCGTCAATCAATCGGGGAATCAGTATTTGATCGGACCGGCGAGCTGGGACACGACGATACCCGCGGGGGGATCGGTTTCGTTCGGTTTCAACGGCGATCCCGGCGACGTCGTCGATACGCCGACGAATTACGTGCTCACTGGAACTTCGGGCTCGAGCGGTTCAGGGTCGACATCGACGGGAACGGGTTCGGGTTCAACTTCAGGTTCGGGAAGTTCCTCGAGCCTGACCGCCTCCGACATCACGACGACCGCGACCGAGAATCTGCCGACTCCGATCGACGTTCTCAACTCCGCGGCCGATTCGGCGGGATACACCGTCACCCTCGCGGCGACGACGAACCCGACGCACGGGACGATCGCGACCAACGCGAGCGGAATCGTCACGTATACGCCCGTCACGAACTACACGGGACCGGATTCGTTTACGTATACCGTGAGCGACGGCGCGGGCGATACCGCGACCGCGACGGTTTCGATCAACGTCGTTCCGCCGACCTCATGGCCGGCTCACGTGTTCGCACCTTATGTGGATATGACCGCCTGGCCCACGTACAACCTCGTCGGCGCGGCGCAAACCGCGGGGGTCAAGTATTTCAACCTCGCGTTCGTCGTCGCCGATTCGAACAATCAACCCTCGTGGGGAGGATACACAAGCTACGAAATCGGCTCGACGTTCAGTAATCAACTTTTGTCTCAGATCGATACAATTCGAAGCATGGGGGGGAACGTCGCGATCTCGTTCGGAGGAGCGAACGGGACCGAACTGGCGCAGGCGATCACCAATTTATCGCAACTTGAAAGCGCGTATAATTCGGTGATCAATACTTATGGAGTGACGCGAATCGATTTTGACATCGAGGGGGCGGCGGTCGCGAATCAGGCGTCGATCAATCTTCGTTCGCAGGCGCTCGCGGCGATTCAACGGCAGGCCGCGGCGGCGGGGCGATCGCTCCAGATCTGGTTCACGCTCCCGGCTCTGCCGACGGGGCTCACTTCGGACGGCCTTTACGTGCTGCAATCGGCGCTTCACTACGGAGTACAGATTTCAGGGGTGAACGTGATGGCGATGGATTACGGCGATTCGGCGGCGCCGAATCCCCAGGGGAACATGGGAACGTACGCGATCGACGCCGCCACAAGTCTGCACGGCCAACTTCAAACGCTGTACGGTTCGTCGCTTTCGAGCGCGCAATTGTGGAATATGATAGGAGTGACTCCGATGATCGGAGTGAACGACGTTTCGGACGAAATCTTCGGCCTCACCGACGCGCAACAGCTTCTCGCGTTTGCTCAACAAACGGGGATGGGTGAACTCTCGATGTGGTCGCTCAATCGCGATCAACAGGCGCCGGGAGGAACGCTCACTTACGCGAGTTCGCAATACAGCGGAGTTCTCGAAAGCCCTTATCAGTTCGCGACGACGTTCGAGGTTTTCACCGGTTGATTCGGCCGAAACGCCGGCGAAATTGAAAGGATCGGTCGCGCCGAGTCGGTCGGCGCGACCTCTTCAAAACCGACGAACGATCGATTTTCTGCTCGTTTGATCATAAACTTGAATTAAGAATCCCAAAGTCTTTAAATAGCATCGATTTCGTTTCTCTTGCCCGAGGTTGAACAACGAGTTAACATTGAGAGGGGGTACGCGAACGCGCGAGGGCTCGGCGATCGAGCCGCGGCGTACCCGAACGAACAAGATCAGGACGACTTGTGGCGATTGGAGCGTCGCGTTGAACGTACCGGACGTGATTTCGATCGTGGGAGCGATTTTCACGCTCGTTTTGCTCGAGGGGCTGCTGAGCGCCGACAACGCTCTCGTGTTGGCGGTGATGGTGCGCCATCTATCACGCAGGTTGCAAACGCGAGCGCTCCGATACGGCATCGTCGGCGCCTTCGCGTTTCGCCTGATCGCGGTCGTCTTCTCGGCTTCGCTTTTGGATTACTGGATCTTCAAAGTTGTCGGTGGTTTATATTTAGTATTTTTGGCCGGGTCGAATTTGATCGGCGAAGGCGATCACGCGGCGAACGAGGAGCGGAACCGGGCGCGATCGAATCGTGGCTTTTGGGGAACGGTCATCGCGGTCGAACTCGCCGACATCGCGTTTTCGATCGATTCGATCGTCGCCGCGGTGGCGCTCGCCGAGGGGCTGCCGAAAACGCTTCATGAGACGAAGATCGGCTTTTTCTCGATCAAATTGTGGGTCGTGTATATCGGCGGGGTGCTCGGAATCGTGATGATGCGGGTCGTCGCGGGCTTTTTCATCAAACTGCTCGATCGCTTCGCCGGACTCGCCACGGGGGCTTACGTGCTCGTCGGCTGGATCGGAGTCAAGTTGATCGGCGGGGGATTGCACAACGCGATTCACCCGGAAAATCCGCTCGCGTCGTCGGTCATGCGTGAAAAAATACCTCCGTGGGTCAGGTCGATTCCTCTAGAAATGACGGACCTCGTCTTTTGGACGGGAATGGGAGTGATTCTCGTCGTCAGCCTGCTGTATAAATCGCCCCGACGTGAAGAGCACGCTTTTCATCAAGGGGGGAACGCCGTCGAGGCGTCGGCGTCGGCTTCGATTCACCAATCCGATCACGGCCAAATGTGATTAAGCGTTTCCACGACACGAGCCGTCGCTTGCGCGAGCCTTCGTTTCGCCGCGGGGAGATTGGCTTCGTAATAAGCCGCGCCCAGCTTTTCTCCCGCCTTCAGCCGTTCGGTCGATCCCGGTCGTTCATAAGCCGATCGCGCCGCCAAAAGGCTTTCCGTCGCCCATTCGTCGACCGATTTCCCCGTCCACCGTTCCGCTTCGGTTCGAGCGATCGCCGTTCGTAAGTCGTTCACCAGTCGATCCTCGTCGTCGTTTTCTTTCTCAAGTAATTGATAATCCCAAATCCGATGCAAGTTTGTGGGATTGTTGAAGAACTGGAGCTGAAGGTCGTTTCCTCCGCGATCGTTCCGATGACCGACATGGACAGGTTGGTGTACGTCTTGAATAAAATGCACAAGATATCGGAGCGCGAGTTTTCGTTCGGTTTTTGGGAGTGTTTCGTCGGCGAGTTTGCGGCGGAATTCCTCGATTTTATCGACGACGCATCCCTTTTGGGGACAGAACCGGCGATCGAACTTGGGTTCGTCGATCGGCACGTTGACGTAATGCCAAGGGCCCGATTCGGGGAATTCGGAACGATGCTCGTCGGGCCAGGTCGCGGCGTCGGCGAGGGTTTCTCCAGGTTCGAGCAGATCGCGGATCGCCGAAAGCGCCGCGGGGGTGAGCTTTGAGAACGCCGCACGCGCCGAGGCGCGATGTTCAATCCGTCCCCACGCCCACGCCGAATGAGTCGGAATGAGCGGAGAAATCCCAAACAGGAGGGCGGCCGAGCAACTTACGAACCTTATAAATAATGACATTTCTAAGCCTCAATAATTCGGCCGATCGCGATCGATATACGGGCTTTCCCAGTAGTGGAGAGACGTCGCTTATTATCGTGTCGCCTTTTGGATTGAACAAGAACTGGAACACGCCGAAATCGCGCCGCGCGGAGCGAAACTCCTGGCGAGGGGGACGTTTCGAGAACGCCGATCGTTCCAAGACCGGCGTTCTCGAGAACTTCCCCGCTCGCTTGATCAAATATGCGAATTGTCAAAGAGCGTCCCGGCCCGATCTCACGGTCGCCCGGGCTTTTTCGTTACGCCGATTCGGCCCGCGTGATCGGCCGTTATCGGAAATAATTGAAAATCAACGGATAATGGGTTTTTTATTCCCGTTGATGAATGTGCGTTTCGAGCGAGATCGGATCGGAGCGACCGCCCACGTTCGCGAAGGCGGTATCTTGGGTGATCGGCTTTTGATCGGGAGTGAGCGCCGCATGGAATGGCGATCCCGTCCGTGTGGGCGAACTTGTCTGTGAGGGCGAACCGAAATGGGAGGGCGAACTTGTCTGGAATGGCGAACCTAAATGGGAGGGCGAACCTCCTGGTGAGCCATTTTCGTAAATGTTCGATTGTTGCGAAAGCGAACTCGCCTGTGAGGGCGAACTTGTCTGGAATGGCGAACCTAAATGGGAGGGCGAACCTCCTGGTGAGCCATTTTCGTAAGTGTTCGATTGTTGCGATATCGAAGTCGCCTTTGAGGGCGAACCGATCTGTGAGGGCGAACCGAAATGGGAGGGCGAACCTCCTGGTGAGCCATTTTCGTAAATGTTCGATTGTTGCGAAATCGAACTCGCTTGCGAGGGCGAACTTGATGACTCGTTTCCGAATATATTGGATTTTTGCTCGGACAAATCCGAAACGGGACGACGAACATCCTGGTGCAACGGATTCCCTTTGTTATAAGAATCGGGAGGGATACACGCCGTGACGAGCCGAGGATCGTCTGTTTCTTGATCGACGTCGATAAGACGGCTCACCGGGAGGTTCGCCCTCCCATTAAGATCCTTCGATACCGGCATGTCTTCAAGGGAACGGCGAGGCGCCGACAGAGCCGATGATTGAGGATTCGTATTCTTGAATAAGGGCTCACACGGCGGTTCGCCCTCCCGCAAAATCGCCTGACCCGAAATGCTTTCTTCAGGATCATGATGCGCCGATCGAGACGATGATTGAGGATTCGTATTCTTGAATAAGGGCTCACACGGCGGTTCGCCCTCCCGGAAGATCGCCCGGCTCGAAGGGTTTTCTCCGAATTCATCAACCGGGCGCAATCCTTGCCTTCGTTCTTTCTGCAACCGACGTAACTCGGTCATCGTCCGCGCCAGGCATCGATCGAGATGCGACTCGTATTTGATGATCGTCTGAACCGTCGGCTGATCGGGCAACAACCGACGCTCCCTTACGCGTTTCGCAGCGTCGCGAACCCTGTCGAGCCCTTCTTTCAGTTCGGGAAGCTTCGCCGCTTGCGCTCCTATTCTTTTATATTCATCAAGATAATCGCGGAGCGGCTTGCGAACCTTCTCAACCGTCGCAGCCTCGGAGCGGTCGCGTGGGATATCCTTGTTGTCGAGCGCGACGATGAACTCGGCGAAAACTTCATTATGATCGAATTGCGTTGCGACGACCTCGAACCGAATCACGCGATCGAGCCGCCACAAATACATCGCGGCGCGTTCTGCGTGAAGCGTTTCGAGCTTACCGACGGGATTCAAACCTTGAACGACGGTATCGCGGTGCTCGATCCAATCCTCGAGCGTTTCAAATCCCGCGATCACGGGATCGGTCGAGAATAGGGCGTTCAAAAGCGGTTTTTGCTCGGCGTGAGCCGAGGAATCTCGATCCTTGGGATCGTCCGCGGGAGAGTTGGTGAGCGCATTATCGAAACGGACGGCTTGTGCGGTTTTCATGATGTTTCATCTTTCGTGTTAAAGTGTCGGTTTTGATCGAGTTTATTGGTAAATCGGTTCGGTTTTGGTGCGTTAAGACAATTTAAGATCGTATTGGCGCGTTCGGACGAACTCGATTCGATCGATTCAGGTCGAATCGGCCTGACGACTCTTTCAATACCTGGAATCTACGATATCCGGGAGCTACTGTCAATAGCTAGTGAGAAAAATTGCGAGAGCGAACGATCTTGGTTGAGATG
>JAJYWB010000103.1 GCA_021791715.1 Planctomycetota bacterium
AATATATAAATAATCAGTTATATCTATTTGGGAGGGCGAACCTCCCGGTGAGCCTCTTTTCATATAAATCGATATGAGGACAAATCTTTCGTTGAAACTAGGCGATATGATAATTTGGCTCACCAGGAGGTTCGCCCTCCCAAATTGGGAACTCCCCTGGATAAAGATTCGACCCTCCGATAAGTGTTCGGTCTAATATCATCTTGAGCTTAATTGGGAGGGCGAACCTCCCGGTGAGCCTCTTTTCATATAAATCGATATGAGGACAAATCTTTCGTTGAAACTAGGCGATATGATAATTTGGCTCACCAGGAGGTTCGCCCTCCCAAATTGGGATCTCCCCTTCGATAAGGTATCAAGCCACCGATTTGAGGTTCGCTCCGCCAATTTCCACGAACACGTCCGAATCACGGAAACGCCCGCTTCCCAGGCGAATCGTTTAACGCGGCTGAGCCGCAATCATACCAACCCGACGCGCGAGCGAGGGTCTTCTGATAACAGCATGATAATTATCGATTGATTATTTGAATGGACCCTCGCTTGCGCGTCGGGTTACTATAATTTCAACATCCGTTTGACCAAAAGATTCGCGCACGACGCGCAAAAGATAAAGATGAAGACTCTAAGGTTTTTTGATGATTAAATCGTATCAATTATCTCACAAAAAATGGCTTTCCCGCCATGCTTAAAGTTCACGAAGCGCTTTCACGACGTCGAGGCGGACGGCGCGGATCGCCGGAAACAGGCCGCCGAGAATCCCCATCGCCGCGGTCATCGCGGTCGCGACGAGCGTTACCGCGGGGCCGAAACGGAAGCTCACCGTCAGTTCGGTGAACGTGTTGAAATTGTTCGTGCCGAACGTCAACGCGCTCAGCGGCAATGTGGCGACGATCCCGATCAACCCGCCGAGAAAACAGATCAATATCGACTCGAACAAAAAGCTCACCAAAATATCCATACGTGAAAAGCCGATTGCGCGCATCGTGCCGATCTCGCGGATTCTCGAGTTGACCGCGGCGAACATCGTATTGGCCGCTGCGAACATCGCACCGACGGTCAGGAAGACCGCGATGATCGTTCCCGTCACCTTGAGAAACAAGCTCGAACGCGATTGCTCAAGAAAATAGGTCGTTTCGGGAACGGCTTGAAGACGAAATTGCGCGTCGTTTTCGATCCGATTGATGATCGATCGGAAATCGGCCGGCGACGCGGCTCGAAGCTGCACGCACGACACCGATCCCTCCCGCGCCGTGTGTCGTTCGAGATCTTTGCGGTCGACCCAAACCTCGCTGTCGGCGGCGGTTCCTCCCGCGGTGAAGATCCCGACGACGCGGTACGCCTCGCGCTCTCCCGTCCGCAACAAACCCCCGAGCGAAGCTCCCTGAAAACGTCTGGATATGCTTTGACTTACTATACACTCGTCTTTACCGGGTTCGATATATCGGCCCTGTTTGAGCTCGAATCGAGGCCTGAGCCCGCGCGAAGCTTCGCTCACGCCGCGAACGATCACGTTGGCGCGGGTTCCGTCGATTCGTGGAACGACCGGAATGTTCAGCAGCTCGAGCGCGCACAACAGCTTGCCGTCGCGGTCGCGCGCGATTCCAGGAATCGTCGCGATCTCCTCGGCTTTGTCCGAATCGAACCCTCCGTTCGTCTCGTTCGTCGCCCCCTTGCGGATGATGATCAGATCGAGCGGATCGCCGGAGACCTTGAGCGAATGCTGAAGACCGTCGACGAGCCCGAACAAAATGCAGCTCGACCAGACGACGATCCCCGTGCCCAGGATCGTCATCAAAGTCGTCGTTCGCCGAACCCATAAATTACGAATATTGTATTTAAGTGGTATCATAATAATATCAATAAGGTTAAACAACCTTGCGCAGTCCGTCGATCACCGAATTGCGCACCGCGAGGGCGGCGGGAACGATCCCGCTTAACAGGCCGATCGTCGCGGCGACCGCCAACCCGGCGAGAGCGGTCGTCCACGAGACGTAAAAGAAAGGAAGAAATCCCGCCGAATAGCGCGAGACGTCGAAAAAATCGAAGAGGAATTTCGATCCGATCGACCCCACGACTCCTCCCAAGACCGCGACGAAGACCGATTCGGCGAGGACGAGGAAGAGAATCAACAATTTGCCGAAACCGATCGCTCGGAGCACCGCGACCTCGCGCGTTCGCTCGCGCAGCGCCATCGCCATCGCGTTCCCCGAGACGCACAGGAGAGAAAACACGACGGCGAGGCCGACGTTGCGGATCAAAACCCTTAAATCGCCGGCGAATTCCGAGAACATCTTGAGAAACGCCTCCTCGCTCTGGGTGCGAGTGGGCGAATCGCTATTAAGTGAAAGCGTGTCGATCTTTTTGCAGAGAGACGGAATCGAGTCGCCGTCTTCGCACTTGGCGACGACCGCCCCCGCGTTCCCGGCTCCTTTGCCTTTGAAATCGCGCTTCAAACCCTCTTCAAGATATTCCCAATGAAACCAGCACGCGCGGAGATCGCGATTCTCGGGTCCGTCGTAGATCGCCCGCACCGTCAGGTTCATATCAAACGGATAAATATCTCCTTTTAACGGTATACGATCGCCGATTTTGAGATTCCGTTCGGCCGAGAGCTTGCGGCCGATCACGCATCCCGAGCGATCCTGTTGAAAGCTTTTGAGTTGATCGGGAGGGATCGAATATTCGTCGTAGATTTTGAAGATCGTATCGCCGTCGATTCCGAACTGGGCGAAAGCGAGCGTTTCTTCCTGGTATTTTCCTCCG
Organism: Planctomycetota bacterium; assembly: GCA_021791715.1. Classification (GTDB taxonomy): domain Bacteria; phylum Planctomycetota; class Planctomycetia; order Isosphaerales; family Isosphaeraceae; genus JAKBCQ01. The sequence goes on from JAJYWB010000103.1 coordinate 2,764, forward strand.
TACCATAACAACGGACTCGCCGCTTCGATCCCCTCCATCGCGCCGATCCGCGCGACCTCGGCGATCGGCACGGGCTGGGCGAAACCCTGCGAACTCATCGTAATAATACGATTATACGCTTTCACCGTTCCGCGCACTTCGTTATTGATAGCAAGATAAGTCACGAGCATCGTCATCAAAAACAAGCTGATCGCGACCGACGCGATCGTGAGCGTCGATCGGATCGGATTCCGCGCCGTGTTTCGTAAAACATATCCTAGGAACTTCATGAAACGGCCCCCAGGCGCGATTTGGAGGCGTCGTCGACGAGCCGTCCTTTATCGAGTTTCAGCAGCCTGCCGGCTCGTTCGGCGGCGTGAGGATCGTGCGTGACCATCACGATCGTCTTCTGGAATTCGCGGTTAAGCTGTTCGAGGAGGTCGAGAATATCTTCGGCGCTGGCGCGATCGAGATCTCCCGTCGGCTCGTCGGCGACGATCAAATACGGATCGGTGACGATCGCGCGAGCGATCGCGACCCGCTGCTCTTGCCCCCCTGAAAGTTGCCTGGGGTAATGATCCTCGCGGTCCGATAGCCCGACGACCCGAAGCGCGGTGCGCACCTGATCGCGCCGCCGCTTGCGCGAAAGCGACGTCAACAACAACGGCAGCTCGACGTTTTCAAAAGCCGTTAAAACGGGTATGAGATTGTACAATTGAAAAATAAAGCCGATGTTATCGGCGCGCCATCGCGTGAGTTCGGAATCGGTAAGCTGAGAAAGCTCTTGGCCGCGGATCCAGATCTCGCCGCTCGTGGGTCGATCGAGCCCCGCGATCAAATTGAGCAGCGTCGTCTTGCCCGAACCCGACGGCCCCATGAGCGCCAGGAACTCCCCCTCGTCGACGTCGAGATCGAGTTCGGCGAGCACCGGGACGCGGAACGTATCGCGGCGGTATTCCTTGGCGACCCGATTCAATTGGATCGCATGAGTTTTAGACATGTTTCGATAAGCCCCTTGTGATACGTCGCGTCTTCCCGTTCGAATTTGGGACGCGTTCGATCGCGTCGAGATTTCGAGAACGTTCGCCCGATTCGGGAGATTATTGGGTTCGAACTCGATCGTTTTCCTTGAGAGTCGCGGGAGGATCGACGACGATCGAAACCCCCGCGTCGATCCCTTTAAGAACCCGCGCCGAATCCCCTTTCGCGGGTTCCACCTCGACGAACCGTTTGGTTACGGTCCCCTCGTCGCGATAAACCCAGACGAACGTCTCGCCGCCGCGCGAAACGACCGCCGACTTGGGGATATAAATCATAAAATCATCGCTTTGAGATCGAGATTTGTTTCGATCGGGTAAGAAATAAACCGTCGATACAAGATCGGGGAAGAGCCTGCCGTCGCAGTCTTCGATCGCCACCTTCACCTTCACCGTTCCCCGCGTTCGATCGCCGAGAGGAACCACCTTGCTGATTTTGCCGTGATAACGCCGGTCGGGAACCGCGTCGACCGTCGCCTCGGCCGCCTGGCCGATCGAAAGTTTTCCCAACAACCCCTCGGTCACGTCGGCCTCGATGTCGACCCGGTCGAGATCGGCGATCGTCGCGACCGAACCCCGCCCCGCGTCGGCGAGCGAGCCCGGCGTGATCGTCTCGCCCACGTCGGCGTCTTTCGACAACACCACGCCGTCGAACGGTGCGTGAATGAACATGTTGTTTAGCGATTCTTGTGATTCGCGAATTTGCGCTTCAACCAGTTTAAGATCGGCTTCGAGCGCGAAAAGCTTGGCCCGCGCCACCTCGAGTTCGGTCAAATCGCGATCGAGATCCTCGGCGGAGATGTGCCTGGAATCGAGCAGCTTGCGGGCGCGTTCGGCGCGGTGTTCTTTCTCGAGCAAAGTCGCCTCCGCCTCTCGGATTTGCGCCCTGGTTCGTTCGAGCGTGGCGCGGCGAGCGTCGAGCACCGCCTCGATATCTCCGTGCTCAAGAACCGCGATCATATCCCCTTTTTTAACTTTTTGACCCTCGTCGACGAGAACCTGTTCCACGCGTCCGGAAGCCTTCACTCCGATCAAAGCCTGATCGCGCGCCTTCACGTAACCCTTCGCCGAGAGAACCATCTCGGCCTCGGCCTTGCTCATCCGCTGCGATTGCGCGATCACAACGAGAGGCGCGGGCTTATAGCGATCGTATTGCTCATATCCGATAATTCCCAAACCCGCGACGAATGCGATCGTCGCGAATGTGGAGAGAGTCGACGCCCAATTTCGACCCGCTCGACGCGGCCTTGGCCCGCTCGAACGTACGATCGAGGGCTTGTCGCGTCGTTCGATCCGAAGCGACGCAAGATCGTCACGCAATGCGCGAGTCATAAGACGTCAGTCTCCCAACCTCGAAAGGGTTCCGCGAGTCGCCTGAAAACGGCCGCTTCACGCGTTTAGAAACTTCGACGGAGGAGTTAGTGATAACTTAGGTAGAAACTACTATAGACGCGAGTGAAGTGGGAGTCGATAGCGATTGGGTTTCGGCGTGAGGTTACGCTCGCGCCGTGTTCATCCGCTCGGTCTTAATTCGCTCGCATATCGGTTCGGAGTGTCGCGGGAATCTCCCGTCGAATTCGGTCGTTTCGCCCCGCGAGTTTCGTCCCTTGTTCGGAGATCCGAGTTTCGTCACTTGTTCAGCCCTCGGCGGCTCATTCCTGAGACGCTCCGCCCCGCGGTCGACCGTCGATTTGCGCCGCGGATTGCTCTTGTCGAATCGCTCAAGAGAGCGTATGAAAACCCGTTCTTCGGCGAAACCGGCCTTCTTTTGGGGCTTTCGCGCGATTCTAGACATCGAATCATCGGCTCCGAACTTCTCGATGAGGTTGTTCGGGTTCGGTTCGATTCGATCATCTTTGGAACCCTTAAACTCAACCCAAACGGCGCGCATAAACCGCCGATATCGGTCGTGATCGATTTCGCGCGATCGAGGTTGGCGTCGAGCGACCGAATCGTCGAAATAATAGGAACAGCCGCGGTTTTAAGTCGATTCTCACGGCGAGAAAAGCTCTTGGATCGAGCGATATCGAGAGCGTGAAGGATCGTCAAGAATCGGCCCGGGTCGAGGCTGCGAGCAATAACGGAAAAGATCGGGTCGCCCATCAGGGGAGAAGGGCGTTATGGATACGGCAAGGATCGCCGAGGCGTGGCATAGGATGGGACCCGCGATCGTCCTGGGGACGGTCTGCGTGTTGAGTCAGGGCTGCTCGTCACTGGAAACGCTCCAGGAGACGCCGGTCGTTAGGCGCCTTACTGGGAACAACAAAAACGCGCTCGGCGCCCAGCCTTCTGAAGACGATCCCAACTGGTACAGCCGCGGTTTGGCCGCGTACCGATCGAAAGATTACGAAGACCGCGAACGTCGGCTGGCGCTGGAAAAAAAAGATCAAGAACGGCGTGAGCGAAAAGCGCAATTGGCTCGAAGTAAAGACCCCGAAACCTCAGCGGACAATCGTCCTCCTACGGACGGCACGGGAGTCGTGCTTGAAAAGCCCTCGCCGTTGGAACTCGACGATCTTCAAGGCCGGCCTCGCCTGGTTGATCGCAGACGAGCGGGACGAAGCGGCGAGCCTCCCGAGGCGACCGCGCCTCCTGAACGCGAAGCTTCGCTCGCGGCCGCCGATCGAGCCAGGCGAAACGCCGACGCGCCCGTCGCCGATCAAGCCAGGCGAAACGCCGACGCGCCCGTCGCCGATCGTCTCGAGCGTGTCCGAGGAACCCGCGTGATCAATCCCACCGCCGGGGAGTTCAGCGGCGGAGTCGCTTCGGCCCTCGCGACCCAGAACGGCGGCGAAGCGCTCTCTTCGTCCGAGCGTCTCAAGGCCGATTTCGAGACGATCGACTCGATCCTCAATCGCGCCCGAACTCGGCTCGATTCGATGGCCACCTATCAACTCGCGATGGTGGGACAAGAGCGCATCGGCGACACCCTGAGAGAGCCTGAAAAACTGATCTTGAGCGTGCGCCGAGAACCCAAGGCCGTTCGGCTCAATTGGCCCGACGGACCGCATCAAGGTCGCGAGGTCATCTACGATTCTCAAGGACCTGATCAACTGATGCACGTCAATATGTCGGACATGGGTATTTTGGGGCAAAAGTTGGCGATCGACCCCGCCGGATCGCTCGCCTCGAAGAACAGCCGGCATCCGATTACCGAGGCGGGTTTGGATACGATCGTCGAGAAGGTCGAACTCGCGCTTGAAAGACAGCACGATCCGAACAACGATCTCGGCGAGCTGAAATACGAGGGGACGAGCGTCCCCGAGGGATATAACGGCCGTTGCGATCTGATCGCTCGTACGACTCCGACCGGAGATAAATGGGTCGTCGCGTTCGATCGCTCGACGGGGCTTCCCGCGATCGTCGAGGCGACCGATCCCAAGGGACGCCTGCTCGAACGTTATGTTTTCACGCAGGTGAAGCCGAATCCGACCGATCTCGACACCGCGACCGCTTTCGATCCCCAGGCGCGATGGGGTAGCAGCGGGGCCGGGGGGTTGCTGGGTCGAATCGCCCGCGGCGTCGATAAGCCCGCGGCGCCGGCGGCTTCGTCGTCGACGCGGTGATCGCGTTCGACTCATTCCTCAAAATGACAAATCGTTCTCATCCAAGCCGGCTTGATCATGCCGGCTTGTTTTTTTTGACCCGGGGTTTCACGCCAAAAAACGATCGAAATCCGTTTCGTTCCCGGGGGTCGGAGTGTATTCTGAAAGATGTAGTCGCTTTTCCGGCGATCGAGGTCGCGATCGCTCGATCGCTTCAGAGCGACGAGAATCGGAGCGGGATCGCTAAATATATCAATAAATTTATAGTTTTGATATGAGCGGATTGGAATCGAACAAAATTGACGCATACGATCTGATCGAGGAATATCTCGAGCGGCTGCGTAACGGTTCGCACCCGACGATTGAGGAATATACCGAGCGATATCCCGAATTGGCCGAGCAGATCCTCGATTTGTTTCCTGCGATGGCTTTGATGGAGGATGTCTCGCTCGAGTGTTATCTCGATTCCGCTTCTCGGGACGACGTTGAGGAAGTCGCCTCGGCCGGCGGCGGCGATTTTCGTGTGATCCGAGAGATCGGCCGGGGCGCGATGGGGATCGTTTACGAGGCGGTGCAAATCTCGCTTGGTCGTCGAGTGGCGCTCAAAGCGTTGTTTCAAGAGCACGTTCGCGATCGGGGTAAAACGCAACGTTTCGAGCGTGAGGCGAAAGCCGCGGCGCGGCTTCATCATACGAACATCGTCCCCGTTTTCGGCGTCGGCACTCGTGGAACAATACCTTTTTATGTGATGCAGTATATCGAGGGAGTCGGGCTCAACGAGCTGATCGCGGAACTTAATCGGATGCGAGTCACGGGGCGCGGGCCGATCGAGATCCGTCGCGCCCTGGATTCGCTCAAAAACGCCGAGGAGACCGAATCGAACGAGCCGAAGGACGTCTCACGACCGATCGTCGAGGAGGCTTTCTCCGATCCCGAACGATCGATCTCCGCAAGCGAACCCATAAAAGAAGAAAAAGCGTTCATCGCTGAAACCACGATATTTGAAAATCCGAAGATTTTTCATTCAACTTCGCGCTTGTTCGCCTCTCGTCCGGCCGCCGACGCCCCGACCGAGACGTTCGTCGTCGGATCGTCGGTCGCGACGATCGCTCCAGGTTCGATCGGGTCGAAACCCGAACGAACGATCGCGTCGAGTTACTGGAAAGAAGTCGCTCGCATCGGCGCGCAAGCCGCCGAAGCGATTGATTACGCGCACCGGCACAAGGTGCTTCATCGCGACATCAAGCCTTCGAATTTGCTCCTCGACGAGCAGGGAACGGTTTGGGTGACCGATTTCGGCTTGGCGAAAATCGACGACGACCTCGATCTGACGGGTTCGGGAGACGTCGTCGGCACGATTCGCTACCTCCCGCCCGAGGCTTTCGAGGGAAAACACGACGAGACCGGAGACGTTTACTCGCTCGGCATCACGCTTTATGAAATGCTGGCGCTAAGACCCGCTTATGGAGATTCGGATCGGCGCGCGTTGATCAAACGGGTGACGACCGAGGCGCCCCCGCCGATCGCCAAAGCGCGTCCTGGAATTCCGCGCGATCTCGCGACGATCGTCGGCAAGGCGATCGAGCGCGAGCCGAAACATCGATACGCTTCGGCGCAAAAACTCGCCGACGATTTGAATCGATTTATCAACGACGAGTCGATCGAGGCGCGGCGAGCGTCGATCGCCGAACGGTTTTATCGATGGGCTCGGCGGAATCCCGCGATTTCAGCGTCGCTCGCGGTGATCTTCTTACTGTTGGCGACCGCCGCGGTCGTCGCGACGATCGCCGCGACTCGGTTCGGCAGGCTCGCCGACGAACGCGGCAGGCTCGTCGAGCGCGAACGGAAACTCGCCGGAGAAAAAGAAGCCGAACGAATCAAGGCGCAACGCGCCGGCGACGACGCCGAGCGGGCGCGTCGAATCGCCGAACACGAACGTCAACGATCGTTACGCGAATTGTATTTCGCACGCTTCAATTTGATCGGCTCGTCGCTCGCCTCGCCCCGCGGCGATAACCAGCTCGACCTCCTGCTCCGCGACTGGCGCGGACTCAACGTCGAATCCGATCCACGAGCATGGGAATGGTATTATTTTCATACTCTATTGGATCAAGCGGCGATCGAGGCTCGGAGCCATGCGAAAGAGATCCTCACGATCGCCTGGAGCCGCGACGGGAGGACGATCGCGTCGGCCGGGAAAGACGCTTCGATCCGGCTGATCAACTCGGCGTCGGGCGCGACGACCCGTGTCGTGGCCGCGCCTGACGAAACCAAAACGATCGCTTGGGATCCCGCGCGAAACCGCTTCGCCTCGGGGCACCGCGACGGCACGGTGCGGTTCTGGGACGGAAAAACCGCCGCGCTCCTTCGTACTCTTCGAGCGTTCGAACTCGAAGTCGACGAGATCGCGTGGGATGCCGACGGAACTCGAATCGCCGCGGTCGGATGGGATTCTAAAATCAAAATATGGGATACCTCGGACGGCTCGCTCGTCGCGACGATCCATGGAGATTCCGAGGCGTATCTCTCGATCGCGTTCTCGCCCGACGGCTCTCGATTGTGCGCCGCGGGAACCGACGGATCGACAACGTGCTGGGATGCGAAAACTTATGAAAGAGTTTTTCGTCAATACGACGATCCCGCTCTCACTCGGCGGATCCGCTATTCTCCCGACGGAACGCGAATCGCGATCGCAAGCACCGATCGAGGGATCACGATCCGCGACGCCGCCAAGGGAACCTTGATCGCGCGATCGAGCTGGTCGTTTCACACGCTCAACACGATGGCATGGAGCCCCGACGGCAAAACCCTCGCGACGGGAGGGCGCGATCGAACCGTCGGGCTCTGGGACCCTGATCGATTGGTAAAACGATTCGCACTCCGCGGCTTCCTCGACGAAATCAAGTCGATCGCGTGGAGCCCCGACGGTTCTCGAATCGCCGCGGCGACCGGCGGCGAAAACGCCGTCGTCCGAATCGCCCCGGTCGACCGACCCGCCGACGCCTTCGTCGTCCCCGAGGCTCACCAAAAAACGATTCGCATGATCCGATTCGACGCTTCGGGAAAACAATTCGCCACCGCCTCCAACGACGGCTCGGTGAAAATATGGAACGCCGAAACACTCAAAAATACTCGCACATTTCATGTTGATCGTAATATAATCGCATCGGTTTGTTTTCATCCCGACGGCGAGTCGATCGCGTGCGGCGATTTTTTGGGGGCGATCAGGATCTGGAATGTGAAGACAGGGAGCGAGATCGCGACCTTCCCCGGCGGCGGACGCGAGGCGCGGTCGATCGCCTTCAATCGAGCGGGATCGAAGCTCGCGGTCGGCGCCGAAGACGGCAAAGTGCGCGTCTGGGACGTCGCATCCCGCCGTCTCGAACGCGAATTCGCGGGTTTCGGCTTCGACTGGAGCCCCTCGGGCGATCGGATCGCGATCGGAGAACTTTATCGAATCAATATCGCCGACGCCGCGACGGGGCGATCGATCGTCTCATGGCCCTACGGCGGACAATTCAATCGCATCGTCGTCTGGAGCCCCGACGGTCGTATGATCGCAACACGATCTTTTAATATCGTCGACGTCTGGAACCCCGAGACAGGCTCGTCGCTTTATTCGTTAATCGGTCATAACGAGAACGCCACCGCGATCGCTTGGAGCCCCGACGGCAAACGACTGGCGACCGCGAGCCAAGACTTCGCGGTTCGGCTCTGGGATACGACGAGCGGAAGCATGACGCTCACTCTCCGCGAACACACCGCGAGCGTCGAATCGGTCGCGTGGAGTCCCGACGGAACCAAGCTCGTATCCGCGGGGGACGACCTCTCGATCGTGATCCGCGACGCGACCGCGGGATACCTCTTCGAAAACGCCCCTCAACTCCTCCCCGTTCTCGAACGGAAAATCGCCGCGAACCCGGCGGATCGCCCGGCGATCCTCGCCCGAGGCCTGGCGCTCGCGCACGCCGAACGGTGGAACGAAGCCGCCGCCATGATCGATCAGGCGTATGCGGAATCCACCGAGGCGAAAACGAATCCGCGTTGCTTGATCACGGGCTGGTGGAGCGTGAAAAACAATCCGCTCGATCGTCACGCCGACCTCCACGATCCGTTCGCCGATTCGCCGCGGTCCCTCCAAGCCGCCTCGGTTCGCCCCGAACGACCCGTCTGGTATCGCTCGGCGTGCGATTCGACCGGCTTCGTCCCGCTCGCTCCCGATCCGCCGCGATTGTACGCGAGATTATACAGTAATCAAAACCAAAGGATATCATTAATATTGGATGGTCCGATCGCGGCTTCGATCGCGGTCGACGGCAAAGAATTCGATCGTTCGAGGAAGCGTCATTTGCTCGAGGTTCGTCGCGGTTGGACGACGATCGTGGCGCGGGTCGATTCCCCCGAGCGTTACGCGAGCGAGTTCGCTCGACCCGGCGCCGGGATCTTCGTTCGCGCGTCGAACGACGTCGGCGAGATCGCCGCGGCGCTCGCCGAAGCCGGAACGCTCGACGAGGCGATCGAACTGACGAATCAATCGTCGAGCGACGCGTCGAATTCGATCGAGCGAGACCGCCGCGTCGCGCGGCTCGTCGAAGCCAAGATCCCCGTCGTCAAATCGTCGGGCGGCGATTCGAACGAGATTCAAGAGCTGGAACGTCGACTCGCGTCGGTATATGAAAAAATTATTGCTTCAAATGAATCAAACGATGTAGACGCGATTGATTACGCGCGTTTTCTTTTATCTCGAAACCGAAATCAAGAAACGAGCGGATCGACCGTAACCGACGCCTCGAAACCTTCAAACCGAATCGCGTTCGCGCTGAAATCGATCGAGGGACGCGAGACGACCCGCGGCGTCGGCGGTTGGACGGCGCTCGGCGCCGCGAAATTGCATTCAAACGATCCCCAAGCCGCGATCCGAGCCCTCGAAAAAGCCGCCTCTCTCGATCTTGGAAGCCAAATTAACACATATGTACTTTTATCTTTAGCTTATCACGCGGTCGGTCGTCACGACGACGAACGGAGCGCGCTCGATCGCGCGCGCGAGGGGTTCGATCGAGCGGCTCCCGAGATTTGGTACGATCGCGAAACGATCGAGGCGTTCACCAATGAGATCAACGAACGACCCGCGTTCGGCGCGTATTTCGCTCGAGGCGTCGCGCTGGCTCGTTCGGGTCGTATCGGCCCGGCCCGCGCCGATTTTGAAAAAGCCCTCGCTCTCGATCCCTCCGATCCCGAAACCCGGATGCGAATCGAACAGTGCGAAAGCAACATCATTAAATCTTGGAATTTTGATTTCGAGACCGAGGGTTGGACGGCGCGGGGCGATTGCGTTTTGTCGACAAGGCGCGGCGCGCTCAAGGCCGAGAGTTGGGGAAAAGATCCAATGATGTTCGCTCGAGTCGACGCCCCTCCCGGTCGCGTCGACGTTTTGATCCGGGCGCGCTGCTCGGCGCCGATACCCGTCCAGGTTTTTTGGAACTCGAAGTCTCATCCCGTTCTCGACGAGCTTCGTTCGCGGCGTTCGAACTTCGACGCTTCGGGCGAATCTTGGAAAGATTATGTGATCACAATCGAACCCGAAGAGCCTCTCGCGGGCTTGCGAATCGACCCGGGAGAATCGCCGGGTTCGGTCGAAATCGCCGCGATCTCGCTCAGAGTTCATCCGAAATGAATTCCGCGAATTCAGTGGGATTTCATGACCGATCCTAAAGCGGCCGAGCCGCGACCTTACCGTCCCGAAGCGTGAGAGAGAGGATTTGAATTATGTGATCGAAAATCTAGATTGATTATATGATCGATTAATCGTGTGAAATGACGATTATTATAATCTTCAAATCCTTTTCTCGCATAGGTTGCGCGGGGCGCGAGAAAGAACCGGACGTCGACTCAAAATCGGTCGGATCGCCGACCGAGAATGAAACTCGATGATTATCAATCATGGAATATCCTGATAAGGCGATGATTGGAACGTCGAACCCGCGTCATTGAACCAGGATCGAATCGAGGTGAGAACCGAATCGCCTAACGCGGCGGAGCCGCAATCATACCAACCCGACGCGCGAGCGAGGGGATTCTGATTATATAGTGAAAACTTTTAATTGATCATTTGATCGGACCCTCGTTTGCGCTTCGGGCTAGTATGATCTCCACTTCCGATCGCCCTAAAGATGCGCGCACGGCGCGCACAAGATACGGACGAAGACTCTATTCATCGTTAAACATCGATCCCGCATCGATTCCGATTAGCGATCGACCGCGCCCATCTCACGTCGTCGGCCGATAACCGAAGTTGATGTTCGCCAAAGTAAAGATAATCTTCATACGCCGATTCGTCATAAACGCGATCGAGCACGGCGCGAAGATCGAGAACCGCGTCTTTCTCGTCTCGACCGAGCGGTACCGGAATCGTCGGCATCCGATCTCGCAAGCCGAACGGCCAAAACTCGGCGCTCGGGCGACTCTCCACGCGACTCACAAGCACGGAATAAAGACATTCGGGACGACCCCCGACCGGCGCCGGAAGTCCGCTCAATAAGAGGTCGATCTCAATGAAATGCGCGTCGCTTTCCAGGATCGCCGCTCGTTTCGCTAAATATTGCAATCGATTCGCGCCCGCGTTTTTATTCGCAGGACTTAACAGCTCGATCACCGTCACGACGTCTCGGCTCTGTCGATCAACGATCTTAAGATATGACAAGTGTTCGATGTCCGATTCGGGTAAAAGAACGTGCGCCGGAGCCTCGAGAATCGCCGAGGTCGAGCCCCCCGGCGCAACCCGTTCGCCGCGAACGACCGCCAAATCCGGGCGGCCGAGACGGAATTCGTCGCTCGTCGTCAATTCGTGCAAATACAAATTATCATCAATAGTTACGAAGTATTTGGGGCGAACCTGAGGCGTCAAAAACGCGGCCGCCGCGGGGATGTATCGCTCATGAAAATCATGCCATATCGTTTCAAGATACGGATTCATTCCAGGAAATGGAGAAGGCATCGCTCAACCTTTCGGCTTAGGGTCGACCGGCCGACCGATCGTCCATGTTGTACCTTCATCATACCAGATTTAGGTCGTCGCTCGCCAATCGAATCGAGAAGATCCGCGGCTTCCGATCGCCCGTTCGTTCATGTATAAAGGTGTGATTGTTCGGGGCCGAAATCCAACGATCAGGAGTATCTACATGAACTTGAACGACGATGCAAGCGATTCGGCCCCGGTCGAAAGCGGCGGGGAAGACGTCGAGATCGGCGTTTTGGGATTGCCGCTTTACGCGTGGGTCGTCGCCGCCGCCGCGATCGGGATTCCCATCGGCTTATGGCTCGGTCCCCGCGCCGCTCCGTTCGAGATCCCCACGCGAATCATCCTCAACGCGATCAAGGCGATCGGCACGCCCCTCGTCGTCATGGCGATCTTGAACGCGATCGTCGCGAACGAACTTCACGGTCGCCAGGCGGCGCGGATGATGAGCTATTATCTCGCCAATACACTCATCGCTATGATCATTGGATTAACTCTTTGTAATACGATCAAGCCCGGCCAGGGCGCCGAGCTGATCGATCCGGCGCATCCGATCGCTCAGCCCGCGCGCAAATCGGTCGTCGATCTGATCGTCGAACTCGTTCCGTCGAGCATCGGCGAAGCCTTCTCCAAAAACAACCTCGCGCAGCTCGTGCTGATCACGCTCGCTCTCGGAATCGGCCTGGCCCGCATCCGCGACGCCGAACGAATCCAAGGAGGAAATTCCTTCAAAACGATCATCGATCTTCTCGATATCTCCTTTCATTTATTGATGAAAGTATTGCTTTGGATCGTCGCGATCGTTCCGCTCGCCGTGCTCGGGGTCGTTGCGACATCCGTCGGCCAGGACGGCTTTCGCGTGTTTCGCTCGCTCGGATGGTTCATCGTCGTCGTACTGATCGGTCTGGCGTGTCAAATCTCTTGGTATCTGGTATTGACGAGCGTGTTCGCGCGCGTCTCGCCGCTCCGCTTTTTGAAGGCGTCGGCGAACGTGTGCGCGACGGCGTTCAGTTCGTCGAGCACCGCTGCGACGATCCCCGTCACGCTCGGATCGCTTGAAAACAAGCTCGGAGTCTCCCGCGCCTCAAGCAGGCTCGCCGCCTGCGTCGGCACCAACTTCAACAACGACGGCACCGCTTTGTATCAGGCCTCCGCGGTCCTCTTCCTGGCGCAGGCTCTCGATTTCCCACTCACGACTCTCGATCAAATCCTCATTATGATTACAACTTTGATCGCAAGCGTCGGCGCCGGCGGAATCCCTTCGGGAAGTTTCGTCACGCTGCCGCTGATCTTCGCCGCGGTCAACCTCCCGCCCGATAAAATTCCCCTGCTTCTGACGATCGATTGGTTCCTCGACCGTTGTCGCACAGTTTCCAACGTGTTGGGAGACATGACGGTCGCCGTTCTTCTCGATCTCACCGCAAGGCCGCCAAAGCAGGCTGGAACCGATTCTCTCGACTCTCACCCCGAACCGGGTCGATCCGATCCGGTTTGAGTCGCGGTCGAGCCGAATCGTACGAGATACATCCAATACCGGATCTTCATACGAGTCGATCAGAAAATCATCGAATTTAGGCGCGTTCGCGTCGAATCGGGGGCGGAGGAACCGAGCCGAATCGTCCGCGACCGCGAAGCCGCGCCGCGCCAAATTCTGTAAAACCTCGCTGTAAAGGTGATGCACCAGAGGGAACTCGGCGCGGAGCGAACGGCGGCCGGGGAACATCCAATTCATCTGCGCCAGGTGATCGATCGGCCAGAACGGTAAACGCTCGCCAAACGCATAAGCCGAATCGACAGATACAAGACCGTCGTTCGGACCCTCGACGTTCCAAAGCGTTTCGTAAAGATGTTGAAGCGGCCACGAGACGTCGTCGAATGAAGGATCTCCCGCGATCGAGAAGCAAGCGACCCCGTCGGGTTTGGGGGTCGATCGATGAAACGCGCGCGCCTTGCGGCGAGTGACGTCGATAAACCCGTTGTGATTGAGCCCCAACGCGTCGAGGACGCGATAAACCCAGCCCAGCTTTCCTTTTGCGATATCGGCGAGCGCCGTGCCGAGATGCGGGGTCGCGATCGTCGTCAGGCTTAAGACACGCCTCGCCCACGTGCGGTCGGTTAGCAGAAGACGCGCGTCGAGCCCTCCCATGCTGTGCGCCACGATGTGCACGGGTTCGTCGCCGAACGCCGTCTCGATCCGCCTCGCAAGCCTTCCCGCACGCAACTCAATCCCGGCGGTCGGGTGCACTCGCGTCACCAGCACGCGATGGCCCAGCGACGCCAAATACCGGGGGATATCGCGAAAATACCAAACCAGCGTATACGGGCCGACGCCGATTCTGGTGAACCCGAAAAGGCCGTGAGCCAGTACAATCGGTGCTTGGAGTCGCATGGAACGATGGCGCCCGTAGGTGTTTTTCGTCAAAGTCTGGATCGTCACAAAGAGCGATCGGTTGTCGGTCGCGTTCAACGTCGAATCGGCGGCCCGTCGTCGTCGGTTCGAGACACGCCTTCTCTTGAGTAATTGTGGACGAAAATCGGCGGGATGCAAATGACGAGGCGCATCGAAATCCCTTGACTCCGCCGATCCCTCCGATCAAACCAATCGGGTAAACTGTGCGCGTACAATCCTTCCATTAGAGGCCGATAACATGATCGTTCATGGAATCGTTCAATCCGCCGAACTCGTCGAGCAAGACGAAGACTCGGGCCGAATCGAAATGCTCGTCAAAGCTCAAGGAGTGGGCGCGGGACAACCTCGGAAATTCTTCATCCCCTACGAAACCCTCCTCGCCGACGATTCGCTCGACGTCGATCTGATCCAGGGACGAGCTTTCGAGGCCGAGATCGCACCCGACCCCGCCGAACGTTGGATCGTCGTTTCAATCCGATTCGCCGGTCGAATGCTTAAACCTAAAGATTATTAATAGATGACGTATAGCCTTGAGCGAGCGAAGCGCGTCGTCGAACCGCAAGCGCCTCGTTCGGTCGTCGCCGCGCGAGCGAGGCTTGCGATCACATCCGGTCGCGAGTCTCGATCCCCAGAACCCGAAGACCGAGCTTAAGAATCCGCGCCGTCAGGTCGCACAGCGCCAGTCTTGAATCGCGATTTTCGGGCTCGGCCTTCAGAACCGGACAATCATCATAAAACGTGCTGAAACGATTCGCTAAATCAAATAAATAATCGGTTAAAACGTTCGGTTTCAGATCGTTCGCCGCGAGTTCGAGAGTTTCGGGCAGGCGAACGATCGCGACCGCGAGCGCTCGCTCAGACGCCGAACCGAGCGCGACCGCGGGAACTCGTCTCCGCAGGCTCGCAACGTCGATCTCCCCTTTTCGAAAAATGCTTTGAATTCGAGCGTAAGCATATTGAAGATACGCTCCGGTGTTGCCGTTCATCGCCAGCATCTTGTCCCAATCAAACACATAATCGCTTAAGCGATTTTGCGAAAGATCGGCGTATTTGATCGCCCCCAAACCGACGACCTCGGCGACTTTTCCCCGTTCCTCCTCCGAAAGTTCGGGGCTGTTCCGATCGACGACGGCGCGAGCCCTCGCGACCGCCTCGTCGAGCAGCGATTCAAGCCCGACGACGTCGCCGTCGCGCGTTTTATACGGCTTTTTGTCGGCGCCGAGGATCGTACCGAACGCCACATGGCGCGGGTCGGTCTCGCCGTACCCCGCCGCCGCGGCGACCGCGAAAAGCTGCTTGAAATGATCCGACTGGCGATGATCGACGACATATAAAACGAGATCGGGTCGCCACGTTTCATACCGATATTTCAGCGTCGCCAGATCGGTCGTCGCATACGTGAAAGCGCCGTCCGATTTTTGAACGATCATCGGCGCGCCGTTCTCCCGCGTGAAAACGACCTTCGCCCCCTCGCTTTCTCGCGCGATTCCAACCTTTTCCAGCTTTTCGACCGTCTCGGCCAGCATCGAATCGTAAAAACTCTCGCCGAGCTGCACGTCGAATCGAACACTCAGACGATCGTAAATCGTTTGCAGAGCCCCCAAACAATAAGGCATAAAGCGTTCCCAAAGCGCGCGATTTTCGGGATCGCCCGCGTGCAGCTTCGCCGTCTCGGCTCGGCACGCCTCGGCGATCGCGCGCGATTCGGCGATCACGCGATCGACCTCGTCGCGGGTCGCCTTCGAATCGGCCGAAAGCTTCGCGAAAAGCGCCTCGGCCTCGGCGAACTTGCCTTCCTTCTCGAACTCAAAAACCTT
The DNA here is from genome assembly GCA_021791715.1 of Planctomycetota bacterium. GTDB lineage: Bacteria > Planctomycetota > Planctomycetia > Isosphaerales > Isosphaeraceae > JAKBCQ01. Next base: position 18,567 of record JAJYWB010000103.1, read on the forward strand.
TTTATAGCGATCCGAGAGCGTCTCGCCCGGCTTGATCCGCGCCTGCGCCAGCTTATAAAGCCGCGCAAGCTCGCGAACCGGGTCGGCGTCGAATGCTCGCTCGTCGCGCTCGTTCTTCCAACCCCATAAAATCATACCGAATTGAGCGCCCCAATCGCCCAAATGATTATCACGAATAACGTGATGTCCTAGCGTTTCATATATCCGCGCCAAACATTCGCCGATCACCGTCGAACGGACGTGGCCGACGTGCATCGGCTTGGCGACGTTGGGAGACGAATAATCGATCACGACCGTCTTGGGACGCTCGGCGGGCTCGATCCCCAGACGATCGTCGGCCGACAACTCGACGAGATATTCGGCGAGCCGATCGTCGCGCAATCGAATATTGATAAAACCCGGGCCGGCGATCTCGGGCTCGTTCGCCCAGGGGGAAAGATCGACCTTGCGAACGACCTCGGCGGCGACCTCGCGCGGATTCGCCCCCCGCTTTTTGGCGACCGCCATGCAACCGTTCGCTTGATAATCGCCGAATTTGGGGTCCGAGATCGGCTTCACCGCCGACGCGAAAGCCGACGCGTCGGTATCGTCGGGCGCCGCTTGAAAAAACGCGGAGCGGATCCAGGCGAGGATGTTCATCGCGGCGAGATTCCCCCGTCAGACGCCGATCGGACCTTTAAGTTCGAGCGGAAGCCGCGGAGCGTCGCCCCATACTCCTTCGATTTCATAATATTTTCGCATCTCTTCGGTAAAAAGATGAACGACAAAATCGCCGTAATCCATAAGCACCCAACTACCTTCTTCGATCCCCTCGATTCCGAGTTTGATTTCTTTACGCTTTTTCATTTCTTGATCGATTTCGATCGCGATCGCGTTCCCCTGCCTGCGGGCCGCGACGGTCGCGACGACGAAGAAATCGACGATCGAGCTGACCGATCGCAGGTCGAGAACGAGGATATCGCGCGCTCGATTATCGGCGGCGATCTGCGCGCAAAGGATCGAGAGCTCTTTGGCGCGTTCGACCCGCTCGGGGTGGGCTCGATCGACCGCTCCCGCGGGAACCGCGTCTTGCGCGTCGCGTTCGCTTTCGCGGGGGACGGCGTCGGCTTTGGGCGATCGGGTCGCGGACGTGGGATGTTTGACGGAGGGTGGAGAAAGCGGTATTCGAGGGCTAGGTCGCTCTGCCGTCATGCGCGGGTTCCGAGAAAAAAGGTCGATCGGCCTTACCGATCGCGGCGAATCCTGCTTCGAGAATCGGTCAAAGCCTCGCGTGCGAATCGGAAGTTCATTGAAGGCGAGACACCGCCTATTAGGGACGGGTTCAACCTCGATATCGTTATGATACCGAAAAAGCGGTCGCTTGCCTATCCGCCGCGGCGGGGATCTGGGATCTGGGCGAGCCCTCCAAAACCCCCAGAACCAGAACCCCCAACCCCCAGAACCAGAACCCCCCAGAACCAGAAACCCAAAATTTGACCGAATCCCAGAACCAGACACCCAAGAATCCCAGAACCAGACACCCATCCCAGAACCAGACACCCAACATCCCAGCCCCCAGAACCAGACACCCAAAATTCAACCCCCAGAACCAGACACCCAAAATTTGACCGGCCGAATAGCCCCCTCTCCAAAACTAGACACCCAAAATTTGACCGGCCGAAATAAAACAAAGAAATAACACATGTCTTTTTAATAAGGATGCGGACCGACGGAAATTACGAGAAATGAGACGGAATACCCTGCTCACGCGGAACCAGAAGACGTGCGAATCTAGCCGGCCTCATTCGCACGCAAGAACAGTGACATGTTCATCCGCAAACCCAGAGCCTCCCAAAACCCAGACCAAAACCCAGACACCCAACTTTTGGCGTGTCCAAATCGTTCCTCAGAAACCAGACACCCAACTTTTAGCGTGTCTTTCGCCAAGTAAGCGCTCGGGATTACCAGCCCCCGGTCGCCGGACGTCGGGAACCCAGGCGCAGCACGCGCGCGAACCGCGAACCGCGAACCGCGACGCCGTGACGTCACGGGTCGAACGTGATCGATCCTCCAACGAACCGTCTCGCGAATCCGCGCGCACTTTAGCCCACTCGAACGTTCAAACGCTCGATCGCGACGATGATCCAATTTCTCTTCCGCCGGCGTTTACGATTCCGTTCGATCCTATCCCTTTTATTCGAGTCGACCGGCTCGCTTCGCGTCGCGACGTCGTGCCTTCTCGCGCGATTCTTCCAATCGGTGTGTGAGCACGTGCTCAGGATGACTCTTACCCCATCGGTCCGGCAACAGATC
>JAJYWB010000023.1 GCA_021791715.1 Planctomycetota bacterium
GTATTATGATGTTTATGATTATTGACTGAAAAAACAACCTCTTCGCCGGAGTTTACCAAAAGAGGCTCACCGGGAGGTTCGCCCTCCCAGATAGAAAAAACCGATATCTGGATATTTAACATGTAGTGGTTTTATCTGTAAAATGTTGCCGAGACCGGTCGAATAGATCCATTAGGGCGTCGAGAGCTTTTCGGATAGCCTCTTACTTAGATGCTATCCGTAAAGGAAGCCACATATGCCGCGGGTTTTATCAGCGAAACCCGAAAATGGGGGGGCGAACCTCCTGGTGAGCCGCATTATGATGTTTATGATTATTGACTGAAAAAACAACCTCTTCGCCGGAGTTTACGAAAAGAGGCTCACCGGGAGGTTCGCCCTCCCAGATAGAAAAAACCGATATCTGGATATTTAACATGTAGTGGTTTCATCTGTAAAATGGCGCCGAGACCGGTCAAATAGAGCCGATAGGGTGTCGAGAGCATTTCGGATAGCCTCTTACTTAAAAGCTATCCGTAAAGGAAGCCCCATATGTCGCGGATTTTATCAGCAAAACCCGAAAATGGGAGGGCGAACCTCCTGGTGAGCCGTATTATGATGTTTATGATTATTGACTGAAAAAACAACCTCTTCGCCGGAGTTTACCAAAAGAGGCTCACCGGGAGGTTCGCCCTCCCAGATGGAAAGAACCGATATCTGGATTTAAGCATGTAGTGATTTCGACTGTAAGTTGGCGCCGAAACCGGTCAAATAGATCCAATAGGGCGTCGAGAGCTTTTCGGATAGCCTCTTAAACCAAACACTCGATGGCTATGCTATGAATTATGTATACTATTCAAAGAATTGACGAATCAGGACACGAAAATCGCCGAGGATCTCGGGGATCGCGAGTTCGTCGTTGGCCGCGAGCATACGCGTCGAGCCGTCGGCGGAGATGACGTTCGCGGTTCGTCGTTCGTCGTCGAGGATGACGACGACGGAAACCCCCGCGGCGAGGTATTCGGCGGCTTTGGCGAGTATCATGGGCCAACGTTCGGAGGGTGAACGGACCTCGACGATAAGATCGGGAACCTCGGGGCCGTAATTCGAGAGGATCGCGTTTTTCGGGAGTTTGGCGTAGCTATAAAACGCGAGATCGGGACCCCGAACGGTATCGGGATCGCGTTGGGTGATCACGCCCGCATCGTTAATCATGATATGTCCGAGATCATGATTTTCAATATAATTCCCCAGGATTCGCGCGAGTTTGGCGCATATTTTTCCATGAAGACGATTGGGCGGCGGCACGGGAACGATCCTCCCTCGAACCAGTTCGTCGAGGCGCCCCGAATCGGCAAGCTCGGCGTATTGCTCGGCGGTAAGCCGAGGTTCGGTCGTCGTCGAGGCAGTCGACATTTTATCATTCCTCGTCTAAAAATTATATAAGAGGTCTAATTCTTTTTGTTATTCAAAGAATCTTCGAACGGGAACATGAAAATAGCCGAGGATCTCGGTGATCGCGAGTTCGTCGTCGGCCGCGAGCATACGCGTCGAGCCGTCGGCGGAGATGACGTTAGCGGATCGTCGTTCGTCGTCGAGGATGACGACGACGGACACCCCCGCGGCGAGGTATTCGGCGGCTTTGGCGAGTATCATCGGCCAACGATCGGAAGGTGAACGGACCTCGACGATGAGGTCGGGAACCTCGTTTCTCACTTCGGAAGGCAAAGGGCCATTGGGGAACTTGTTGTAGCTGTAGAATGCGATATCGGCGCCTCGAACAGTGTCGGGATCGCGTTCGGTGACGATCGCGGCGTCATTGGATACAAGATGTCCAAGATTGTTCTTTTTAACGAATTCGGCGAGAATCAATCCCGCTTCGAAATAGATCTGGCCGTGACGTACGCTTGGTCGAGACACGGGAACGATCCTCCCTCGAACCAGTTCGTCGAGGCGCCCCGAATCGGCAAGCTCGGCGTATTGCTCGGCGGTAAGCAGAGGTTCGGTCGTCGTCGAGGCCGTCGACATGTCTCAATTCCTCCAAGGAACGTTTCTTGTCGATTATTATCCCGAAATCCGTCGCGATTAACAATCCCGACGAAGCTCGAGGAGCGTGATCTTCCGTTCCCGGTTGGCACGGTCCGCCGTTCGATTCTTATCGACTCCTTGCCGTTCGTCGCCGAGCTTATAAAAGAACATCAAAGGGATCGACCGCGACCCGCGGTTCTTTTATAGGGATACGGTCGCGCGGCGCGTCCTTTTAATCGGTTCAATCCACTTTTATGATTATGTAATAGAAATTCATATTATATGAAAAATGACTTGATATTGACGACTGGGGCGACGGGCTACATCGGCGGTCGGCTCGTTCCGCGGCTGTTGGAGAAAGGTTATCGCGTTCGATGCCTGGCGCGCGATCCGAATCGTCTGCGGGGACGAAGCTGGGCGGACCGCGTCGAGATTGTCGCGGGGGATCTCCTCGAAGCCGAATCGCTTAAGCCGGCGCTCGAGGGATGCCGTTTCGCGTATTACCTGGTTCATTCGATGGGAGGGGGAGAGAAATCGTTTCGCGAGTTCGATCTCCGCTCGGCGCGCAACTTCGCCGAGGCCGCGGCTTCGGCGGGGCTCGAACGGATCGTCTATCTGGGAGGGCTCGGGAATCGAAACGAACAATTGTCTAAGCATTTATCGAGTCGGCACGAGGTCGGCGACGAGCTGCGCCGCGGGGCTGTTCCGACGACCGAGCTTCGCGCCGCGATGATTATCGGCTCGGGAAGCGCCTCGTTCGAGATGTTGAGGGCGCTCGTTCTTCGGCTCCCGGCGATGATCTGTCCGCGGTGGGTGAATAATCGAACCCAACCGATCGCGATTCGAGACGTGCTTTTGTATCTGGTCGGTTGTCTGGAAAATCCCGCGACCTCGGGACTCGTCCTCGATATCGGCGGTCCCGATATCCTTACATACAAAGACATGATGACGCGATTTGCCAAGATTCTGGGATTGCGGCGGTGGATTTTGGTGGTGCCGGTGTTGACCCCGCGATTATCGGCTTACTGGGCGAACATGGTGACTCCCGTCCCCGCTTCGATCGCGTTTCCTCTGATCGAGGGATTGCGATCGGAGACGATCTGTGAGGATGATCGTATTCTCACGCTGGTTCCTTTGGAACGATTCGGCTTCGAGGAGGCGGTGATCGCGGCGCTCGACAGGGTTTTGCAGCGTCGGGTTGAAACGCGGTGGACGAACGCGAGTTTACGGAGCGTCGATCGTCGACCGATTCGGTTCGATCCCGCCGAATTTCCGATTCACGATCGCCTTGAAGTCGGATGCTCGGCTTCGAGCGAGGCGCTTTTCGATCGCGTTCGAAGGGTCGGCGGCGAGGTCGGCTGGTACTTCGCCGACGCGCTCTGGAAGATTCGAGGCTGGATGGATCGGCTGATCGGCGGGGTGGGATTGAGGCGCGGTCGCCGCGATCCAGAGAACGTATACGTAGGCGACGCGATCGATTTTTGGCGGGTCGAGGATTTCGTTCCCGGTCGTCGTTTGTTGTTGCACGCCGAGATGAAAGTTCCCGGCGATGCCTGGCTCGAGTTCGTCGCCGAACCCGCGGGCGAAAGAGGCGAGCGATCGGTTCTTGTCCAAACGGCTTATTTTAGGCCGTCGCCGTTCTGGGGACGATTGTACTGGTACGTTCTTTATCCGATTCATCGCGTGATTTTCGACGGGATGGCGCGGTCGATCGCGGCGTCGGCGGAGCGGTTTCAGAAGTCGGACGTCCAGGAATGAATCAAGTCTCGAAGATGCGGCGCGCGGAGTCGATCCGGTTGGAATTCCGCGCATTCGACGGGGTTTCACGGTATATGTTCAGGCGGGCTAATTAATATAATTGTTATTAATGTAAATCAATACAAATCTTTAAGTTGTGGAAAAGCGCTTGATCGGACGTTTAAAAAGGGGCTCGGAAGGTTCGTCATTCAAATTATAAATGTTGACATGATATTAAATGCGGATGTCGGTTCCGTGGATCAAAATCGGAGTTAAACGGAATTCGTTTAAACGGTCCACGGGTTGTACTCGATCCGAGCCGGCGAGACCGATTCGCGTTGTGTCGAAACCTCGGCGCGTGGTGTAAACTGGGATTCGGAATCTGGAAAGCGACCGCGTTTTGGGAGTCTTGATCATGTCGGGAATCGATCGACGAGAGTTCGCCAGGCGATCGGCGATGACGGGATTGGGAGGGATCGCGGCGTCGGTGTTCGCCTCGGGTCGTGTGATGGGGGCGGCGGATCGCGTACGTCTCGGCGTGATCGGAGTGGGGAATCGCGGCGATCAGGTGATCGACGCTTTTTTGCGCCATAAGGATTGCGAGATCATCGCGATCAGCGATCTTCACGAGCCGTATCTCGACGCCGCGAGCCGAAAGATCGGCGGCGAACCTCAACGGTTCCACGATTATCGCAAGCTGCTCGATCTTAAGGAGGTCGACGCGGTCGTCGTCGCGACGCCCGATCACTGGCACGCTCTTCAAACGATTCACGCGTTTCAATCCGGCAAAGATGTATATGTGGAGAAGCCGCTCTCTTTGACGGTCGCGGAGGGGCGAAGGATGGCTGAAGCGGCGCGGCGGTACGATCGCGTGACGCAGGTGGGGATTATGCGGAGGTCGTCGCCGTATCATAAGGAAGCGGCCGAGATCGTTCGTTCGGGAGGGATCGGTCGCGTGACGTTCGTTCGAGCGTTTCACCTGCGTAACGAATGGCCCAAGGGGATCGGTTCGTCCGCCGACGGCGATCCTCCCGCGGGTTTCGATTGGGATCGTTGGCTCGGGCCCGCGCCGCTGAAACGTTACAACAAGAATCGCACGTTTTATCGGTTTCGCTGGTTTTACGATTACTCGGGCGGGCAGTTGACGAATTTTGGGGTTCATTATTTGGATATGATTCATTGGGCGTTGGGACGCGATGCGCCTACGGCGGTCGCGGCGATGGGAGGGAAGTTCGCGATTCAGGATAATCGCGAGATTCCCGATACGCTTGAAGTGATCTGGCGGTATCCCGACGATACGCTCGTTACATTTACACAGATCAACACAAATGCCGCCGCGCCGGGAGCGAAACACGGCGAGATTGAATTTCGCGGAACGAAAGGGACGCTTTATGTGACGAACGGCGGCTATCAGGTCGTTCCGGAGGCGCTTTCGGCGAACGAGGTTCCCGCGCTCTCGCCGCTCGATCGTTCGCTCGAGCGCGGTCATAGGGCTGGAGCGAAGCCCGTGATTGAAGGGGTCGAGAAGAATTCCCCCGACGCGACGACGCTTCACGCGCGTAATTTCCTCGATTGCGTGAAGAGCCGAGAACGTTGTCATTGCGATATCGAGACGGGGCGGCGATCGACGAACGCGGCGCTCATCGGCAATATTGCGCTCAAAATGAACGCACTTCTCGAATGGGACGCCAAAGCGGAAAGGTTTACGAATCTCGAGGCGGCGAATAAACATCTTAGCTACACGTACCGAGCGCCTTACGTTTTGCCCGAATGACGGGGCGGGAACTTGATCGTTTCGGCTTGATGTGGGAATTCGATCCGTCGGGCTGAAATTCGAGCGGAAAGGTCGGCTTCGACCGATATAAGATAATGGAGTGTTGTTATGAATAGACGAGATTGGATTCGTGCGACGGCGGCGGCCGCGGCGGCGGGATTCGCGCCCGGCTTCGTGGGATGCGGCGTGCGAGAGTCTGGCTCGGGGGTCGATCCCGAGCCGACGGTGCGTTTTCCCGGCAAGGTCGAGATGCGGGTGATCAACGATCGTCCACCGTGCCTGGAAACTCCGTGGCGATTTTATCGCGAGGATTTCACGCCCAATCACGCGTTTTACGTGCGCTGGCATTTACAAGCGTTTCCGACGTCGATCGATCTTGCGAGCTGGCGGCTGAGGATCGGCGGGAACGTGGAAAGGCCGCTCGAGCTTTCGATCGACGATCTCAAAAAGATGGATCGGACGACGATCGCCGCGGTCAACCAATGTTCGGGGAATTCTCGTTCGCTGTTTCAGCCGAGGGTTACGGGGGCGCAGTGGAGGAACGGCGCGATGGGAAACGCCAAATGGACGGGCGTTCGTCTCAGGGATTTGCTTAAGCGAGCGGGTTTGAAAGCGGGCGCGGTCGACGTCGTTTTCGACGGGCTCGACGAGGGGCCGTTGCCCGGCGTGCCCGATTTTCTCAAATCGCTCAAGGCGGATCATGCGCTCGAGGCCGAGCCGCTCGTCGCTTTTGAGATGAACGGCGAGCCGCTTCCGGCGCTCAACGGTTTTCCCGCCAGGCTCGTTGTACCCGGCTGGTACGCCACGTATTGGGTTAAGGCGCTAACAAAAATTGAAGTTTGGGATAAATCATATGACGGCTATTGGATGGCGAAGGCTTATAAGATTCCGGCGAACCCGCGCGCGAACGAATCGCCCGATCGACTCGACGCCAAAATTGAACCGATCAATCGTTTGAATGTTCGATCGTTCTTTACTTCACCCGATCGCGGATCGATCGTCGTTTCGGGGACACCGATTACATTATCGGGAATCGCGTTCGACGGCGGGAGCGGGATCAAACGGGTGGAGGTTTCGTTTGACGACGGTCGCACGTGGCGTGAAACGATGTTGGGAGAGGATCACGGACGGTTCTCGTTCCGCCGCTGGAAACTCGAATGGACGCCGACGGAGGCGGGAGAGCGTAAATTGCTGGTCCGCGCGACGAATCGGAGCGACGAGACGCAAACCGCCGATCCGATCTGGAATCGCGGAGGATTTATGCGTAACGTGATCGAATCGCTCGCGGTCGTCGTCGTGTAATTTGCTCAAGGATTTAAGAATGAAAGAACGAATGAGGAACGCCGGCGGATTTCCGCTCGTCGCGACCGGGGCGCTGGGGATTCTGTCGGCGTGGGTCTCGTATCTGGGGGTGCGGGATTATTGGGATTCGTCGACGCCGAACGTTCCCGAGATCGTCGCGACGAACGTTTTATTACCTTATGAAGAGGTTCACATACCGGACGGGCCGAATCGCGTCGTTTTTCAAACTTCTTGCGTGATTTGTCATTCGCCGCGATTGATATTTGGACAGCCGACGATATCGGAGGCGAAATGGCTCGAGGTCGTGAATAAGATGGTCGCGACCTACGGCGCGCCGATTGAACCCGAGGACGAGCGTAAGATTGTCGCGTATCTGGTATCGGTTCAGGCCGATCGAGGTGATCGATGAACGTTCGCACCGAAACGCGTTTGATCCGCGCCCACGCGATCGCGGCGCTCCTGGCGGTCGGCTACACGACTTTTTTGGGGCTGATGATCGCGATCAAGTTTCACGTTCCCGATTGGCTCGGGGGCGAGTCGTGGCTTACGTGGGGACGGTTACGATACGCGCACACGCAGGGAGTTTTCTTCGGCTGGTTGGGTAATGCTTTTTTGATGTTTTTATATTATGCCGTTCCGCGGCTCGCCGAACGGAATGTGACGAGCCGATCGCTCGGATACGCGATCTTTTTCGTCTGGAATTTCCTGGTGGTTTTGCCGGGCTGGGCTCTTGTTCAGATGGGGATCAGTCAACCGCTCGAATGGGCCGAGTTTCCGATTCCCGTCGACGCCGCGGTGATCGTCGCGTTTGTGTTCGCGTGCGTTCAATTCGTCGTCCCGCTGCTTCGATCAAAAATCTCCCATTTATATGTATCCGGTTGGTATATCATGGGAGGGTTGATTTTCACGAGTCTCGCGTATCCGGTGGGCAATTTTGTTCCCGAGGTCGTTCCAGGTGCTCGGGGCGCGGCGTTCAGCGGGCTTTGGATTCACGATGCGATCGGCTTGTACGTCACTCCGCTCGCGCTCGCGATCGCGTATTTGGTGATTCCGATCTCGACGCGCAAGCCTATTTTTAGTCATTTTCTCTCGATGATCGGTTTTTGGCTGCTGTTTTTGGTTTACCCGCTTAACGGAACGCATCATTATATTTTTTCTTCGATTCCGATGGAGGCGCAGAAGGGGGCGATCGTCGCTTCGGTTTACCTGGGGATGGACGTGATTTTGGTGGTCGCCAATCAGCTTCTCTCGTTGCGAGGTTCGGCGGCGAAGGTCGCTTCGGACGCTCCGCTCCGGTTCGTGTGGGTCGGAGTCGTCTGTTATTTGATCGTCAGTCTTCAGGGTTCGCTCCAGGCGCTTATGCCTGTGAACCGATTTGTTCATTTTAGCGATTGGGTGATCGCTCATGCGCATCTGGCTTTAATCGGTTTTGCTTCGTTCATCGCGATCGGCGGGATGTTGTTCGTTTGGAAGCGATTGGCGGGTTCGCGATACAATCCTCGCGCGGCTGATTGGGCGTTTTGGCTGCTCGCGATCGGGCTCGCGACGATGTTCCTTGACCTGACGATCGCGGGGCTCGTTCAGGCGCAATCGTGGTCGTCGCACGCTCCGTGGATCGATTCTGTTCGCGCGTCGCGACCTTATTGGATCGTTCGGTCGTTCTCGGGAGGAGCGATCATTTTGGCGTTCGTCGCGGTCGCGTTAAGCATGACGACGGGCGCGAGGGTGGAGGCCGAATCCGCCGTCGAGAACGAACCGAGCTCCGACGAGGCCGTGGCGGCTATCGTAGGCGAGGACGAGTCCGAAACCGAATCGGACGTTCCGCGGGGTTTAAAAATCCTCACGCATTCTTATGTAGTTATTAGTATCGCGGGTTTGGCGTTTTTCGCGCTTTCGTTTTTGGTTTTGGCGGTTTTACCCAATCGAAGATTGGCGGACGAGATCGCTCGATCGCGGCCGATCGGCGGGCGGGGGCTTTCGGCGGCGGAGGCTCGAGGTCGCGCCGTTTACATACGCGAAGGTTGTGTGAATTGTCATTCGCAGTTCGTTCGGTTCGTCGAAGACGACGTCCGTCGGTTTGGAATCGCGACCAGGGCTTGGGAGGCGGAACAGGATTCGCCTCAATTGTGGGGTACGAGGCGAGTCGGCCCCGATCTGGCGCGTGAACACGGCAAAAGATCGCTTGATTGGCATTTGGTGCATCTGTGGAATCCGCGTTACGTTGTTCCCGAATCGCCGATGCCGGGATATCGGAATCTTTTTGATGGATCGCCGAGTGCGCCGCGGCGCGAAGCGTACGATTTGGCGGCGTATCTCGAATCGCTTGGTCGCGAGGCTCATCTCGCGGGTTTGACTGGGCCTCAGCCTCTTCCTGGAGTCGACCCGAACGACGAGAAGCGGAAGGGGATGTTTTGCGATTGCGCGATTCCGCGGTCGATCGGCGCGGCGCCGGTTTTTTCGACTCGAGGGCTTGAAGCGAGCGAACGTGAGCGATTCGCTCGATCGGGCGCCGAATCGTTCGAGCGGAATTGCGCGGGCTGCCACGGAGAGCGAGGCCGGGGCGACGGTCCCGCCGCGGTCGCGCTCTTGCCGCGGCCGCGCGATTTAACTTCGGCGCGTTTTTCCGATCGAACGATCGGCGAGGTTTTATGGAACGGTTCGAGGGGTTCGTCGATGCCGGCTTGGAACGAACTTCCGAGCGAGGAACTTCGCGGACTGACCGCGTTTGTTGGATCTTTATATAATCAAAAATCTGAACAAAAAGACTCTCCGTTACGAGTCGACGAGGTCGCGAGGGCGCGGGGGTTGTTCGCGGCGAATTGCGTGGTGTGTCATGGTAAAGAGGGCGCGGGCGACGGGATATCGGCGACGAACCTGGCGCCGGCGCCTTCGAATTTCCATCGGATCGAGCCGACGCTCGGATACGCCGAGGGGGCGATCGAGCGAGGCGTACCGGGGACGGCGATGCCGACTTGGCGGGATAAACTTAAAGCGGAAGATCGTGCTTTGCTCGCGCGTTATGTTCGAACGCTTTTTCAACCGATCGAGAAGGATTGATTCCGATGGCGATCAATTGGATTATGACGGCGATCACGGCGATGATGATCGGTTTCACGATCTTGTGGTCGCTCGGCGGCGAGACGAGGCGACGGATCGAGGCGCCGAAATATCGTCCGCTCAAATGGAAATAAGAACGATTATCGATCTTGATTTTCCCGAGTCGAGTCGCCTTGAAGGCGGATCGCACGGATCGGTTCGGTTACGATCTTATGGTCGTTCGATCGGCGCGGGTCGGGCGTTCGTTCCCGCGGCGAAGAGCAAGATACATTGAGGAATACGCACTTGAGCGAAGAGCGATCGATCATCCGGATCGTGGGGATCGGCGACGACGGGCTCGCGGGTCTGACCGAATCGGCGCGGCGGATCTTGGCCGAGGCCGATGTTTTACTGGCTTCGGCGGGAACGCTCGAGTTGCTGGGCTCGCTTCCGGGCAAGAAGGTGGCGCTCGCCGCCGAGATGCGCGACGCGGTGAAGCAGGTTTTGGAGATCGAACGATCGCGTCGACCGGTGCTGGTGACGGGGGGCGATCCGCTGTTTTACGGCGTCGCTCGATATTTGTGCGACCGACTGGGGAAGGATCGGTTCGAGGTCGTGCCGCATGTCAGCAGCATGCAGCTCGCGTTCGCGCGGATCAAAGAGAGCTGGGAAGACGCGTATCTGACGAACCTCGCGGGTCGACCGCTCGAAACCGTCGTCGATCGAATCCGCACGGCAGAAAAAGTCGGCATGTTTTCAAGTGATGAATGTTCGCCCGCGGTCGTGGCTCGCGCCCTGCTTGATCGCGGGATCGATTATTTTCGCGGTTATGTGTGCGAGAATTTGGGCTCTCCCGACGAGCGAGTGACGCAGGGGGAGCTCGGCGAGATCGCCGGGCTTGATTTCGCACCTTTGAATGTGATGATATTGGTTCGGAAGCCGAATCGTCCCGATCGCGCCGGTCGCGTCGGCCGGTATCGATTATTCGGGAATCCCGACGACGTTTTCGCGCAGAGCAAGCCCAAACGGGGGTTGATCACCCAGGCCGAGGTACGCGCAATCGCGCTTTCGCAATTGGATATTAGGCCGACGAGCGTCGTTTGGGACGTCGGCGCGGGTTCGGGGTCGGTCGCGATCGAGGCGGCGCAGTTGGCGAATCAGGGGATGGTTTACGCGATCGAGCCCGAGCCCGGCGATTTGGCGTTGATTCAGGCGAACGCCGAGGCGTTCGGCGTGCCGAACGTTCGGCCGATCGCGGGGAGGGCGCCCGAGGCTCTCGCGGGCTTGCCCGATCCCGACGCGATTTTTGTCGGCGGCACGGGTCGCCGGGTCGACGCGGTTTTGCGAGCGACTTTCGATCGCTTGAATCCCGGCGGCAAGCTTGCTGTTAACGTTGCGACGATCGACGGATTGGCGGCTTCGATCGCGACGTTGAAGGAGCTCGCGGGGCGTGTCGACGTTTGGAACGTGGCGATTTCGCGGGGGATCGAGCAGATGGATCGCGTCCGATTCGAGGCTGTGAACCCGACTTTTCTGCTCGCCGTGATTAAGAATCCGCCGCCGACCGATTAACATATTTTTGGTCAGCATGGGCGTTGTGTTTCAGGCGCGGCGATATCGGCGCGAAATTCGGGTATCGCGATCGCCCCGGGGGATAAGAGACGGTTGGTCGCGATCGAGTTCGCGATGGAAGCGGGTTTTTCGATCTTGTGCGGGCGATCGATTTGCCGATTGAAACCGCTGTAGGTAAACTCAATAATTGCTCGCGAGACGATCGGCGGACGAGGGAAGAATGGCGATGTGGATCGTGGGACATAAGGATATCGAGCTCGACCTGATCGCGGTCGGCGCTCATCCCGACGACGTCGAAATCGCTTGCGGTGGAACGCTGGCTCGTTTGGCGGGGATTGGTTACCGGATTGGGATCGTCGATTTAACCGACGGCGAGCCGACTCCCGCGTCGCCCGGCCCCGACGTTCGGCTCGAGGAATCGCGGTTGGCGGCGGTTGATTTGGGCGCGTTGGTGCGGATTAATCTCAACCTGCCGAATCGTCGGTTATTCGATGGATTTGAAGAGAGGGTGGCGCTTGCGACGGTGTTTCGTCGTCATCGTCCCAAGGTTGTGCTCGGATTCGCGGGAAAAACGGTGCTCGCATCGCCCGATCATTATCAGGCGATGCTGATCACGGACGCCGCGGTATTTTATAGTAGGCTAAGCAAGTGGGACGAATATTTCGACGGTTTACCGGTACATTCGATTAGTAATCAGCTTGGTTTTCCGATTTCGTTTCATGGGATGCGGGATCCGGAATCGGCGGGTTGTATTGTGGCGGATATAGGATCGACGTTGGCGGTGAAGTTGGCGGCGATCGGTCGGTATCAGACGCAGTTTCCGCCTTCCAAGGCCGGGGTGTTTCGCGCGGTGGAATCGATGAATCGGTATCACGGACATACGGCGGGATTCGAGGCGGGCGAGGTGTTTCTGACGTATCGCGCGGTGGGGGTTGACGATTTAATGCGGTGGGCGAGTCCTAAAGACGCCAGGCCGTCCGCGTCGGCGGGCGTTTAACTAGCAATGTCCGTCGATCGGCGGACGAGGTGTTCCGTGTCTTCAAGTTTATGGGGATTCTGGAGAAAGTTTTGGCGAAAGCGCGACGCCGCGCCTTCGTCGCCGGCGGCGTCGGTCGCGTCCGCGGAATCTCCTCCGCCCGGAGCGAAGAGTTGGAAACTAAAGTTCGGTTATATGTCTATAGTGGGCGACGTGCGCGAACATAACGAAGATAATTATCATATCCCGATTGCTAGATCGATTCGCGGCGTCAACGGCGGGGGGGGGAACGGGAGGGGTACGACGACGACGATCGATTATCAACCCGAGGTTAACGAATCGGGATGCGAGCTTTTCATTGTGGCCGACGGGATGGGAGGTCAGCTCGCGGGGGAGCAGGCGAGCAAGATGGCGGTCGAGATAATTCCTCAGGAGATCGGCCGGAGACTGAGCTCCCGGGGCGAATCCGAAGAGATCGACGTCGTCGCCGCGGTGAGAGACTCGATGGCCGAGGCGAACAAGCATATTCTCGCTCTTTCACATATTGAAACCGAATACACCAATATGGGGACGACCGTCGTCCTTTGTTTGTTTCGGTCGGATCGGGCGTATATCGCGGGGATCGGCGACTCGCGGGCGTATCGGCTGCGGGGGAACGAATTTAAGCAGTTGACGAAGGATCATTCGCTCGCCGACGCGCTTCTCGACGCGGGTACGATCTCGGCGGCGGAGGTTGAGAATCATCGTTTCAAGCATGTACTTTATTTATATTTAGGAAGTAAAGACGCCCGCACGGGACCCGAGAACGTGCAGGTTCTCGACATTCAGGTGGGCGATCGTTTTTTGCTCGCGTCCGACGGACTGACGGGGGTGGTGCGCGACGAGCACATCGCCGAGACGCTCGCGTCGATCGACGATCCTCAGAAATCCGCCGACGAACTGATTGAACTGGCGCGGCGGAATTTTTCCAAAGACAACATCACGTGCATTGTTATCCACGTGGTTGAAGGCGGCGTTTGATCCGCGGTTTCGAGGACGGTCGCGCGTTTCGATCGGCCGCCGCTCGGCGGCAAGGCGATAAGGATAAGTCGATGCCCCGGCTCGCTCAGTTCGTCTCGGATCTGATCAAAAGCGGCCTGGTCGATCCCGCGGCGATCGGGCCCGCGGCGCGCGAGATCGCCGATCCCGAGTCGAGCGAAGCCGCGCAGGTCGTCGCCGATCGCCTTGTCGCGGGCGGTTTTTTAACTTCGTATCAATCGCGGAAATTGCTCGCGGGGGTGACGAAAGGCTTTATTCTCGGCGGATATCGGATCCTCGAACCGATCGGCAAAGGAGGATCGTCGAAGGTTTACCTCGCCGAGCGCGCCGACGATCGCCGACGGTTCGCGATCAAGGTTCTTCCGCCTCAATCGGGCGCCGATCGCAACAGGCTCGTCGAGACCTTTCGCCGCGAGATCGCCTTCTCGACGCGGATCAAACACGGCAACGTCGCCGCGGCGATCGATCTCGGCTCTGCCGGTAATGTTCTTTATATCATAATGGAATATATCCCGGGATCGAGTCTCTACGATCTGGTGAAAATTCATCCCGGCCGTCCGCTCGCGGTCGCCGAGGCCGCGCCGATCTTTCAGAAGATCGTCGACGGAGTGATCGCGATCCACGAGGCGGGGATTATTCATCGTGATATCAAACCTTCCAATATTATGATCACCCCCGAAGGAGACGTTCGCGTTCTCGACCTCGGGCTGGCGATTTCGATCGAGGAAACCGGCAAGGCGAGATCGAGCGACCCCGACGGATTGATCGGCACAGCCGATTATGTGAGCCCCGAACAGGCCGACAATCCCTCCGCGGTCGACGCACGATCCGATCTTTACAGCCTGGGTTGTACGTTTTATTTCGCGCTTTCGGGGCGCGCGCCGTTCGACGGCGGCGACGCGCTCAATAAGATATATAAACACCATCTTGATAACCCCGAACCGCTCGAGCGTCTGGTCGGCGGAGTTCCGGCGGGGCTCGCGGCGCTCATCGCCAAGCTGATGGCCAAGCGTCCCGCGGATCGATACCCCTCGGCGCGCGCCGTGGCGGCCGATCTCGCGTATTTCGCCAAGCCCAAAACCTCGAAAGGACTGAGCGCTCGCGGATGATCGATCGAAGTCGAACCGAATCGATTCAAAGATCGGCGGATGATCGACGCGAACTTCGCCCGGGCCGAAGCGAATCGTTCGCATAAAGTCGTTCGCCGATTCCCGGCTAAAGGTTATAAACTTGTTTAAAAAAATATTCTATCTAATCCATTTAACTTTGGGATCATTATATCATGTTTCGGCGGCGCACGGCGAATATTTATACTTCAGCCGCGGCGGAGAGGCGATCCTCCCCGCTCGCGTGGAGGGATCGCGCGTGTTCGTTTCGGCGCCGACGGGAGAGATCGTTTTCAACAAAGCCGATTTCAGCGCGATCATACCCGGAGGAACGGTCGAAGCGGATTGGAACGATCGTCTCGAGCGCGCCTTGAAAAATAAAAAAATGTCGACTCAAGAACGATTTGAAACCGCGTGGTTCGGCGTTGAAAACGGCTTCGCGATCGAGGCCGAGCCGCTCTTGCGAGCGATCGCCGCCGACGATCCTCAAAGTTCGCCGACGTCGCGCATGCTCGCGACGCTCGACAAGGCGAAACGCGCCGCGGCGATCGACCCCGATACCGCCGAACTCGCCGCGATCCTGCCGGGTCCGCCGGCCCGGATATCAAAAGGTCGGTTTATCGTTTTATTACACCAACTTGATGCGAAAGCCGCCGCCGAACGCGTCGACCTGCTCGATCGCGTCTTCACCACATATTATTTGGTGTTGTCGGCGTGGGGAATCGATCTTCGCGCGCCGCGATCCAAGCTCGTTTCGGTCGCGTTCGCGAACCGCTCGGATTATCTCGCGTTCCTCCACGACGAAGGCGACGCGATCGCGACGACGCAAGGACATTATCATCCCATTCGTCGGGTTTCATTTAGTTATAGCGGCCAAGATTCGGACGAGAGTCGTCGCGAGCGGGCGGCGATCGACCGCGAACGAACCGAGGTCGAGCGATTGGACGAAGCGATCCACAAGCTTCCCGCGAACGGTCGCCTGCGCGCCAAGATCGCGGGCGAATCGATGCGAACGCTCGATCGGCGAGCCGCGATCGAACTGCGCGATCGGCTCGAACGCGACCTTAACCGTCAAATTATGCTCAACGATCTTAGTAATCGATCCGTCGATATGGGGAACGCGGCGCACGAGTTGATCCACCAGCTCGTCGCGGTAAGCGGCGGACTTCCGGGCCGGGGCTTAACTCCGATCTGGCTTCAGGAGGGGCTCGCGATGCAGTTCGAGGTCGTTCGCGGCGGACGATGGGCGGGAGTCGGCCGCGTGCACGATACACGATTGCCGGTTTATCGATCGCAAAAGCCGTTTCCCAGGCTCGCGCCGCTGATCGCCGATCAGGGGTTCGGTCATGGATATCAATCGAATGCTTATGCGCAGGCTTGGGCTCTTGTTTACTTTTTGAGGCAAAAAAGGCCCCGCGAGTTCATCGCGTTTCTTGATCGCCTGCGCGGCGAAACCGAATTCGAGGGGGAGCGCGCGGCGTCCGCCGAACGCTATGTCGAGGCGTTCAAGGCCGCGTTCGGCGATGATCTTGAATCGCTCGAGATCGAATGGCGCGAGACGATCAAATCGCTTGAAACACCGCTCGATTCGCATCGACCCGACCCGCGACATCGAGATAAAAAGGTTCCCTAGCCGTCGGCCGAGTTCGAACGCTCGACCGATTCGGCTTGTTTAAAAGACGAACATGGATACGATTGATAACTCTCGCGAGTCGGGTTCGGCGCGAGAAGAACGATTGTAAGCGAGGCGTCGCCGATTGATCGCCGACGGGATGAAACGCTCCCGATCGGAAACCGATAAGGCGTGATCGTGCGAGGTTTTGTGAGCGTGTTTTTTTCAACGAAGACGACTTCGGGTTCTTGAGGGGCTTCTTGCCGATGCGACGCGTGGCGGTCGGGTTGATGGGATTGGGGACGGTCGGCGGCGGCGTCGCTCGGCTCTTATTGGGCGAGGCCGATCGCATCGCGCGTCGCGCAGGCAAACGGATCGAACTGAAAGGAATTCTCGTTCGCGACCGCACCAAACAGCGAACCGTCGAAGGGGTGAGCGACCTTCTCACGACCGATCCACATCGGTTGATCGACGATCCCGAGATCGAAGTGATCATCGAGACGATCGGAGGCACCGATCGCGCACTCGAATGGATCCTCGCGGCGCTCTCGGCGGGGAAACACGTCGTCACCGCGAACAAGGCGGTCCTCGCCGAGCACGGCGGGCTCATCTTCGATCAGGCGCGGCGGTTCGGCCGCGCCGTCGCGTTTGAAGGCGCGGTCGGCGGCGGGATTCCGATCATCCAGGCGCTCGGCGTCGCGCTCGCCGCGAACGAGATCCGTTCGATCTCGGCGATCCTTAATGGAACATGTAATTTTATTCTAACATCGATGGATCAGGGAGGTCTTACGTATTCCGCGGCGCTTTCCGAGGCGCAGGCGCGAGGATACGCAGAGGCCGATCCGACGCTCGACGTCGACGGAACCGACACGGCGCATAAGCTGGCGATTTTGGCTCAATTGGCTTTCGGCGTGAACGTGACGATCGATCAAATTCCGCGGGGCGGGATCGACAAGTTGCAGGCGGCGGACGTTCGTTACGCGGGGGAGCTCGGCTATACGGTTAAGCTGCTGGCGTTGGCCAGGCTTTCGACCGCGGGGCTTGCGTTGCGGGTGGCGCCGACGCTGGTACGTCGTGGAACGCCGCTCGCGGAGGTCGGCGGCGCCTTTAACGCGATCCGCGTATTCGGCGACGCGGTCGGCGAAACGCTGTTTTACGGCCGAGGAGCGGGGATGCTTCCGACGGCGTCGGCGGTCGTCGGCGATCTGATCGATGTCGTCGTCGGTCGCGCCGAGTTAACATCAAACATTCTGAATTTATGGTCGAATGATCGATGTGCGCCTTCGCATCGGCAGGCGCGGTCCGACGAGGTTCGGAGCCGTTATTATTTAAGGTTCACGATCGCCGACCGTCCCGGCGTGCTGGCGAGCCTGGCCCGCGTTCTCGGCGATTACGCGATCAGCATCGCGAGCGTGATTCAGCACGATCCTGGAGAGAACGACGGCCCCGGATCTCCCGTGCCGCTCGTCATCATGACGCACCAGGCGACCGAGGCGGGCGTCGTCGCCGCGCTTGAGCATATCGATAAGCTTGATGTCGTTTACGCTCCGAGCGTTCGACTCGGAGTCGAGGAGTGAACGGATTTGAAACCTCGCGGAATCCGAATCCGTTTAAAGGAAAGCGATTGATATTATCTGTGAGATTGTTTTAATATAATTTGTCGATTTGTTTGAATTCGTTTACGCGCCGAGCGTTCGACTGCACGCCCATGATTGAACGGATTCGAGGCCTTGCGGGTCTCGAATCCGTTCCAAGGAATGCGATCCGTGATTCAGGGGACGATCGACTCGCGATCGTTCGTCTTCTTCGACGAGTTTTGAGCCTCGATCGATTGCGAGCCGGGCTTTGAGATCCAATCGTCGTCGTCATCCCATCGCATCGGATTAGAACCATGTGACGAATCGGAACGTTCTTCGACGCGCGGCGACGCCGCGCAGGTGTTCGCCATTCAAGTCGGTACGCCCATACGGGGTAGCACCCATTTCGACACCACGAACCAAAGCGTCATGGCGCCGAAGAGAACCAAAGCTTCCTTCATCCGAAAACCCTCCCTCGGCGGTCGAAACGACCGTCGACTATACATTTTAGCACATGGCTTTGGTTCGTCAAGGGGGTTCGGCGAAGCGGCGAGTAGATAGCGACCTACGGCGTTACTCGTTCATAACGCTTAGAAAAAAATAATTATAAATATTATATTAAATTTAATTATTTATAAGAGTTTTTTCTGTAAGCCGGGGCGTTCGCTCGGCTTCAAACCCCTCGGCCTGAGCCCGAACGCGGGGCTCGAACTCGCTCTCCATGACGCCACGATAAAAGGAAATCGCTTCGGAGGAGAATTCCTCGCTCGGACTTTAAAGTAAATATCTTTATATAATTCTAAAAACAATTGTAACGACCTCCGGCAAGCCGGAAGCGCGACGAATCGGCGACCCGATGCAAATCAGATCGAGCCGGATAAAAATCGCGTTTCGTCGCTCGTCGATTTCGGTTCCATTCGCTATCAGATCGATCGGATTGACGAAACATAGATCCTTTGTTAAAATTAGAAGTGTCGTGCATCGAGATGGTTTGTATTCACTGAACCGTTCTCGAATAATCAACGTCCGTTCGTCATGTCGATCCATTCGATCTAAAGAGAAAGAGGCGATCGATGAGCCGGTTACAGAGCGATGAGAATCGGCGAGGAAGTCGACGCGATTTCCTCGGCGTCGCGGGGGCCGGGGCGTGTGGATTGGCGTTCGTCGGCGGCGAAGGACTCGCCGGCGAGCAAGACCCGAAACCGAATCCCCCCGTCCAAATCGTCGATAAAAATCGAGCCGACGGTCACAAGCCGCAACTTCGTCGATCGGCGCCGATGAAGCTCCAAAATGAACAACTTGGCCCGTTGCGAGAACTCGACGGAGTGTGGGTTGGATGCGGATTCAACCTGATTTCACTTCCCGATTTCGACAATCCCGACGGTCCTCAAACTTTCCGACTGAAACTCAACGGAACGCGAGAAGTTCTTGAATTTCATCGGATCGGCGGGCCGATCCCGAATCGCGGTTCCACGGATCAAAAGGATATCAACCTTTTCGGCGTCACTTATTTGCAACGGATCTCAGACAATCTGACGAACGAGCCGTTGCACATCGAACCCGGGCTCTGGCTCAACGTTCTTCAAACCACGGTTCCCGCTCAAAAGCCGACGGTCGTTCGTCAGGGAGCGATTCCCCACGGAACTTCGTTCGCGGCGCAGGGCGAACGAAAAGATCCGTTCCCGGGGGCGCCGACGTTTAAGCCGATCGACTCGACCCCGTTCGATTCGAAAGGCACTCGTGTGAATGATCCCATATATTTTTTTCCATTCAACTCCGCGGTTTCGCCTCCAGGTTTCGCTCAGCCCTTTTTGCGGAATCCCAATCTCGCGCTCGAGCGAGCGATCGTCGGGCAAAACATCGTCAACACCGATGTGCTCGACGTCTCGGCGTCAAACCCCACGGGTATCTGCAACATTCCATTCGTCGACAAAAACGCCAAGGTGACACGGATCGACTCGACCTTCTGGATCGAAACGATTCGACCCGACGGCGATCCCGGACAAGACTTTCTTCAACTGCAATACACCCAGACCGTGATTCTCTTTTTCAAGGATCTTTTCTGGCCGCATATCTCGGTCGCCACGCTGCTGAAGCAATGACGCCCATAATTCAAATCGAGACGTTCGAGATCTTTTCTTCGCTCGGATCGCAAAGAAAACCCGCGAACGTCTCCTCTTATCGCTTTGAAGTTATACATAATAATATTTTATGAATAATAATATGATCTGAATTGGAAATTATTTTGAGCGCGGCGTGAAATCGAGGAGGTCTGGTTCGCCGGCTCGGTTTCGACGATGATGGAACGCGGGAGGGGATCGAAAATGATGAGCGCTGTACAACCTCGAAGGTTTCATCTTCGGACGATTTTTGAGCAGAAGTGTTCGGAATGCGGCGAGGGGCGCGTTTTCCGCGGCAGGTTCCAGATGAATGAACGATGCCCCGTGTGCGGCTACAAATTCGAACGCGGTCCCGGTTATTTCACGGGTGCCATGTATTTCAGTTATGCGATCGGCATGCCGATCATCGCGGTCGGCGTACTGATCGGTAAATTGCTGATCGTCCCCAAATGGCCGCTTCATTGGATTTTGCTCGCGGCGTGGGCGGCGTTCGTTCCGCTCGGACCCGCGGTGTTCCGATATTCGCGCGTGCTATTTATTCACTTTGATCGATATTTTGATCCCGACGGCGATTGAGCCGAGTGAACGCATAAAAGCATAATTGCATGATGATGTCGACGCTTAAAAGCGAGCGTTGGTAAGCGAGGCGGGCGCGGGAGCGGGTCGAATGGGGAGATCGACCGTCGACGAAAGCTCTTTGGCCATGTTCTGAAATTCGACCTGGCAGCGAACGAGAGGTTCACCGGGGTTGGGTACGACCCGCACGTAAGAGCCGTCGGGCTGAAGTTTGCGCGCCTTGACGTTGTCTGAAAGCGTGACGCCGAGGATTCCCTCGATGATTCGGTTTTTGAGTCTCGAATCTTCGATCGGGAAGAGGATTTCGACGCGGCGGCGGAAATTCCGCGGCATCCAGTCCGCCGACGAAAGGAAAACCTCGGGATCGTCGTTGTTTTGAAAGTACATGATGCGCGAGTGTTCCAGATACTTATCGACGATGCTGATCACTTGAATATTTTCACTAACTCCGGGGATTCCGGGCCTGAGGCAGCAGATGCCGCGGACGATCAGGTCGACGCGCACCCCCGCGCGGCTCGCGTTGTAAAGCGCCTCGATCGCGAAGGGATCGACGAGCGCGTTGATCTTTGCGATGATTCGCGCCGGAAGCCCCTTGGCGGCGTTGCGGCGCTCGCGATCGATCAATTCGAGAACGCGGTCGGCGAGATCGAGCGGCGCCACGACGAGCTTATTCCACGACCTTCCCTGCGAATACCCAGTCAACAAATTGAACAGCGCCGTCGCGTCTTCGCCGAATTCGGGTCGACTCGTCATCAAACATAAATCGGTATAAATGCGTGCGGTGATCGTATTATAATTACCCGTCGCCAAATGGACGTAACGGCGGATGCCGTCGGTTTCGCGACGGACGACGAGAGCCGCCTTGCAGTGCGTTTTGAGCCCCACCATGCCGTATACCACGTGCACTCCGGCTTTTTGCAGCACGCGCGCCTTGACGATGTTGTTCTCCTCGTCGAGCCGCGCCTGAAGTTCGACGAGCGCGGTCACCTGCTTGCCGTTCTCGGCGGCGCGCGTTAAAGCCATAATGATGCGATTATCTTCCGACGTGCGATAGAGGGTGATTTTGATCGCGAGAACCTGGGGATCTTCGGCGGCTTGTTCGATGAATTGAACGACCGCGCCGAAGGATTCGTAAGGGTGATGAACGAGCAGATCTTGTTCGCGCAAGACCGAGAAGATATTGGCGCGATTGGCGAGAGCCGCGGGCATTTGGGGTTCGAAGGGAACGTCTTTGAGATCGCGAAAGCCGTCGATTTTGTACAGAGCCGAGAGCGCCGAGAGGTCGATCGGGCCGGGAACTTTGTAAACGTCGCGATCGTCGAGATCGAGCGCGGGAGCGGTTTGAAGTTGTTCAAGAAAGCCGTCGTCGGTGCGTTCGGCGATTTCGAGGCGGACCGCGGCGCCCCATTTTCGTTGCCGGAGCGTCTCTTGAATCGTCGACAGCAGGCTCGCCTTCACCTCGGTTTCCTGAATCGTCAGATCGCTGTTGCGAGTGACTCGGAACGGCACCCAGTCGACGACCCTGAATCCGCCGAAAAGCGATGCGAGCCGAGGCCCCACGACGTCTTCGAGCAGCACAAAACGATGAACCCCGTCTCCCTCGTCGGGGAGCGGAACCAGACGATTGAGGACCGCCGGAACCTGAAGCACCGCGTACAACTGACGGATCGGGTCCTGGTCGATCGGTTCAATACGTAATATAATATTCAGGCTTTTGTTATGAAGGTGCGGGAACGGATGCGCGGGGTCGATCGCGAGCGGGGTGAGGACCGGGAAAACTTGTTCGTCAAAGTATTTATTGAGAAATTCGGATCGAAGTCCGACGATCGATTCGGAATCGAGGATCACGATTCCGTGATCGGCGAGTTTGGGTTTGATCTCGCCGTTCCAGACGGCGTATTGCCGGGCGACGTGTTCGCGGGCCCTGCGAGCGATTTCGGTCAATTGCGCCACGGGGCCGAGGCCGTCGGGAGGGAGATCTTGCGGTTCAAGATTATCATACAATTGCGCTTGCAACCCGGCGACGCGAACTTCGAAGAATTCGTCGAGGTTCGACGCCGAGATCGCGACGAAGCGGAGCCGTTCGAGGAGGGGGTTCGTCGGGTCTCGAGCTTCTTCGAGCACGCGTTCGTTGAAGCTCAGCCAGCTTAGCTCGCGATTGATGAACAAGCCGGGCTCGATCGTCACGCGCGGCAAGATCGGTTCGGTCCGCGCCGCTCCGTTGTTCTGGATTTCAGCCATGAGATCCCTTCTCCCTCCGATTCCTAAACCGATTTATTCTCTTATATTATGACACAAGCTTTCGCTTGTCGACCAGAAGCGAACGGAGCGTTCGAAAATTGACGGCGTCGAGATCTTCTCCCGTCGCGTCGACTCCTTTGGGCGTTTCGAGGATCAGCGGGATCGAGTCGAAGCGCGGGTCGTTGACGATGTTTCGAAACGGTTCGAGCCCCATCATGCCGAGTCCGATTCCGGCGTGTCGATCGACTCGGCTTCCCAGAGCTTTGAGGCTGTCGTTCAAATGCCATACGCGAACGCGGTTTAACCCGACGCTTCGTTCCAGATCGTCGATCATCTTATTGTAATCGTCGACTTCGGCGAGCGGATAGCCCGCGGCGAAGAGATGGCACGAATCGAGACAGACGCCGAGCCGATCGGGACGCTTCACGCGATCGACGATCGAACCCAGATGCTCGAGCCGATAACCCAGGCCGCTCCCCTGCCCCGCGGTCGATTCGAGATCGATAAAGACTGAAGATTTCTTCGTGCGATCATGAACTTCGTCGAGTCCGCGTGCGACCCGAATCAAACCGGCTTCTTCTCCCGAATCGATATGCGAGCCTGGATGGACGACGAGATCGACGATCCCGAGTTGATCGCACCGTTCAACCTCGACGACGAGAGCGTCGATCGATTTTCGCCAGAGGGTGTCGTCGGGGCTCGCGAGGTTGATCAGGTACGAATCATGAGCCGTCGGTCGAACGATTTCGTTCGTTTCGAGCGCGTCGCGAAACGCCTTGATTCCCTCGGGATCGAGCGGAGGCGCGTTCCACTGGTTGTTGTTCTTGGTGAAGAGCTGAACGGTCCGAAAGCCGACGCGAGCCGCGGTGAGCGCCGCGTTCACATGCCCTCCGGCGATCGACATGTGCGCGCCGAATAAGCGATCGCATGTCTTATGTTGTTCGATGCGATCGATCGCTTGAGGTTTTGATCGGGAGGGATCGGTCGGTTCGGCGGGCCTGATCGCTTTCGGTTTCGACCTTGGCGATTGATCCTTGGATTTGGCTTGCGATCGCGTTGCGCTCGGTTTCATGTGGCTTCGGCTCAAGAACGGAATCGGCTCGGTACGAATAGCTGATAGACGTTGCGTCGGCCTCTTGTTCGGAGGCGTTTGGGCGCTATAAATTCGACATCGGGGAACGTGATCGATCATCCATGACGAGGAGGCGAGGGCATGTGGTGGATCGTTTGGGTCGGCGTCTTGCTCGCCGCGTTCGGCCTGGGATGGATCGTCGTGGTGCGGCCGTTTCTCGAACTCTCGGCCCGAGCCCGGTTCGATCGCGCCCGCGGCTTGTTCCGCATGCGGAGAGAGCGTCTTGAAGCGTGTTTCGTCACACGCATCGGCGCCGATTCTCCCGCCGAGCGAAGGCTATGGGAAGACGCGACCTGGGAAGACGCCGTCGTCTGGGCGCGGAATCGTTCGTCGCGCCGCCTCACCGCGTTGATCGGCGTTCGGTTTCGGCCGCGACCGGGAGAGACGCGATCGCGCCGCGCCACCGCGGTGTTCGAATTCCGCGGCGGAGCGTGGCACGCCGAGGGAAAACGGCTCGACGCGATCGGCCCCGACGAAGTTTGTGAACGCATCAGATCTTTCGAGCTCGTCGCCCTTCCTCGAAACCCGGTGTAATCGCGAAAATATTGCATCCTAGAATCTTAAAATGAGCGAACGTCGATCATATCGCCGGATCGACGTTCGCTTGCGTTTAAAGACTCAATATTTCGTTATTTCTTGGCTTGGGCTTCGGCGAACGCCGAATCGAAACCGCGACCCGAAGCCTTGAAATCGATTTTCTCCCGGGTGAATTTGGCGGCCTCGGCGGCGCCGTATTCGCGATCCATCCCCGAGTCTTCCCATTCGACCGAGAGCGGTCCGTCGTAGCCGATGACGTTGAGAGCCCTTGCGATCGACTCGAAATCGACCTGGCCGCGTCCCGGCGAGCGGAAATCCCAACCCCTTCTGGGATCGCCGAAATTGAGATGCGAGGCGAGGATGCCTGAACGGCCGTCGAGCGTGCGGGCCGCGTCTTTCACGTGGACGTGGTAGATCCGATCGGGAAAGGCGCGGATGAACTCGACCGAATCGACCATTTGCCAATGCAAGTGCGACGGGTCGAAGTTAAAGCCGAATTCGGGACGGCGACCGAGCGCGTCGAGCGCCCGTTGCGCCGAGTGGAGATCGAAGGCGATTTCGGTGGGATGAACTTCGAGCGCGAACTTAACTCCGCATTCTTTAAAGACGTCTAAAATCGGATTCCAGCGTTCGGCGAGGAGTTTGTAGCCGTCGTCGATCCACGAATCGGGAACGGGAGGGAACGAATAGAGCAAGTGCCAGATCGACGAACCCGTGAAGCCGTTGACGACCTTGACCCCCAATTTTTGGGCGGCGCGGGCGGTGTCTTTCATCTCCTGAATCGCCCAGGCGCGTTTTTTCTCGGAGTCGCCGCGGATCGCATCGGGAACCCAATCGTCGGTGCGGGCGTCGAGAACGTCGAGGACGAGCTGGCCCGTCAGGTGATTCGAGATCGCCCAGCACTTGAGCCCGTACTTGGCGAGGAGCGCGATCCTGTTTTTGCAGTAATTATCATCCTTGAGCGCCTGCTGAACGTTGAAGTGATCCCCCCAGCACGGGAGCTCGATCCCGTCGTAACCCCAGGCGCTCGCTTTTTTGCATATATCTTCGAGCGTCATATCCGCCCATTGGCCCGTGAACAAAGTGACGGGTCGCGCCATCGTGCTCTCCTCGTGAACATATTGAGATCGGTTAGAAATCAAAACGAGCCGCGCGACGTCGTTCGTCTTGCCTCGGCGCGGTCGGGCTTCCATACTGGGCGAAAATACGAACGCCGGGGGTCGAAGTCAACGGTTTGACGCGCGGGCGGCGGGTCGGTGTCGAGCGGGTGGATTCGATGGCGGACAATCCGACGAGCCTGGGTTTCGATCGTTTTCGACCGGCGCGCAGCGCCCCTCCCGACGCTGTGTTTTTCGACTTCGACGGCGTGATCGCCGACACCGAAAACATTCACATCGCGGCGTGGGAGGAGACTCTCGGCGAGATCGGCTGGGAACTCGACGACATTGATTGTTCGCCCGCGGCTTCGATCGACGACCGCGTGTTTTTCGCCGAGTTTTTGGCGTCGCGCGGGGTGACCGACGGCGATATTGAAGGATGGACGGCGCGGAAACAGCGGCGGACGATCGAGGCGCTTTCCCGCGACCCCCGCATCTTTCCGGGAGTCGTCGAAATCGTTCGGGCGCTTTACGACATCATTCCCCTCGCGGTCGTCACGGGTACGTGGCGAGAGAATGTGGAAACCGCGCTCCGCACCGCGGGGATTCTCGACGCGTTCCTGATGATCGTCGCCAAAGACGATGTGAAACGTCCCAAGCCCGCGCCCGATTGTTACCGACTGGCGCTCAGCAGCCTGGGAGTCGCGTCGTTTCGCGCCGCGGCGATCGAAGATTCGATCACGGGATACGAATCGGCGACCGCCGCGGGAATGACCTGCTATTTGGTCGGAGATCGAATCGCCGCCGAGGATCGCCCGCCGGGAGCTCCCGTTCTGGAATCGCTCGCCGATCCTCGGTATGTTTTACGAACACTCGGATTTACAGATCTTCAATAAGCGATCCCGTTGTTCCTGATTCGAGATTTCTCGCGAGGAAACGAGGTTGAACGATCGAGGAATGCGGGAGCTTGCTTGATTGCGGTCGCTCGAGTAGGCTTCATGAATTGTCGAATACATCGATCGACGACGGTTCGGAGGTCGCTATGATGACGATCGTCATCGGAATAGCGCTTGTGATCGCGCAAGCGAATCTTGGCGGAGAAACTCGACCGGCGGGGAACGTCGTCGACGGCGAGGGGAAGCCGATCGCGGGCGCGGGCGTTTTTCTTTCCGTCGGGATGAACGTCGAGGGTTCCACGCCCGTCGTCGCTCGGACGAAAACCGACGACAAGGGAGCGTTTTCATTCGATCTCCCCGCCGAAATCGCCGACGCGAACTTGAAACAAGGAATCAAGATTTGGGCGTATGATCGCGCCAAGGGATTCACGGGCGTTTACGTTTGGCCGACCTCGAAGATTCCGAAATTGGAATTGGTTCTCGAGCGGAGACGCGGCAGAACGTTCGTCGTCAGAGGTCCAGGCGATAAGCCGATCGTCGGGGCGAGGATCGCTCCCCGATTCGTCTCGATCGGTTCGGCTCTTGGAGGTGGATTTTTCGAACGAATCCCCGATGAACTCGCGGAATCGATTACGGTTACGACGAACGCCGAAGGCAAGGCCGAGGTTTTCGACCCCCCTCCTTCGCATTCGATCCATGCGGCGACGATCGATTCGAGTCTCACGGCTTGTCAGATTCTGAACCTCACGAATTTTCCGTCGAAAACGGCGGTTTTTGAATGGAAGCTTGAACCCGCGGGATCGCTTGCGGGATCGGTGTTTGATCAGGCGGGATCGCCGCTCGCGGGTCGAATCGTGTCGATCTGGGCGCGCGACGAGAATTCGAAACCCGCGCCGGTGCGTTTCGCCTCGGGACCGATCAAAACGGGCGCCGACGGCAAGTTCAAAACGCCGGCGGTTCTATTACTTAATCATGAATATCGAGTTTTTATCCAGGCCGAGGGAACGACCGACGCGTTTCTCTCGAATTGGATCAAGCCCGATAAGCCGGGAGATCGAACGATCGAGCTTCCGCCGATCAAGATCGGCGGGTTGAGATCGATATCCGGCAAGGTATTTGACGTTCGAGGAAACCCCGTCGCGGACGCCGAGGTGTTCCAGACGTGCGACGGTCCGTATGACACGGCGACTCGCACCGCAGCCGACGGTTCGTTCCGCCTCGAAGGTTTGCGCTCGGGCGCTTTCTTCCTTTTTGTTCGACACGATCGTTTCCGATTTTTTGGCGGATTGTATCATAAAAATGATCAGAATATTAAAATAGCGCTGGTAAAAACAACGGAGCCTCCCCTCGCTTCGATGCCGACGATCAGGCGTACGCTCGGCGACGACGAACGGAAAAGGCTCGCGCGGCGATTGCTCGATCCCTGTTTGCAAGACATGAAAAAACAATCGGTTTCCAGTAGTTACAAGCGATGGATATTATTTTCGCTGATACAGATTGATCCCGCCGAGGTGTTGATCGAGATCGAGCGCCCCGGCTTTGATCGCCGCGACCGCGATTATTTGCTTTCCAGAACCGGGCTCAAGCTCGCCGAGACCGACCTCGCCGAGGCGACGACGGTTGTCGAGACGATCTCGGACGCCGACGGCCGAGCGAGCGCTTTGCTCGATTTGATCGACGCGATTTCCGCCGATCGTCGCGCCGATCGTCGCGCGTTATTCGATCGAGCGATCGTCGAGGCGCGGGCCGCGACGAAACCTCAAATTCGGTGTGTCTTGCTGGGGGATATCGCCGAACGGCTTGTCGAGGCGGGCGAGATCGAGCGAGCACGACCGTTGTTTGAGGAAGGTCGAGCGATCGCCGAACGGCTTCCGGAAAACCTCGATTTATCGGCCGGATTGTTCGCGGCTCGGCTCGCTTCGATCGATTATCCCGCGGCGATGAAGATCGTCTCGTCGGTTCCAACTTTTATAAAACGAAAACAATCGTCGCTCAATGTTTTGTATCACGCGGTGATGACGAATCCCGATCGAGCCGAGGAAACGCTCGCGAAGGTCGACGATTCGGTCGTTCGCGATCAAATCTCGCGAAGATTCGCGGTGCGTCGGGCGGGGGATCGTCTCGACGTTTGTGAACGTCTGGCCGCGGGGATCGATCATCCGACGCAGCGTGCGATCGCTCGAGTCTTTATCGCTCGAGGTTTGTCGAAAACGGACCCGAAGGCCGCCGCGAAATCGTTTTCGGCGGCGGTTCGCGATATCGATTTGGGGATAAAGGATAAGCGATCCATCAATATTGATTGCGCGATGATATTGCCCACCGTCGAGGAGTTCGATCCCGCTTATGTACCCGAGATTTTTTGGCGGTCCGTCTCGGTCAACAAACCGGACAACGATCCGCGCGATTTATTGAATGATCCAGGTGTTTTTAAGCCGTTATTGTTAGCGCGATACGATCGCGAGGTCGCGCGCGAGTTGCTCGATCGTTACGCGTTACGATCGGGGGCGAATTCGAGTGAGGAATTGGGTATTCCGTATTATATGGCCGAGGCGATGGTTGATCCGCGTCGCGCGGTCGAGTTGATCGAGGCTTTGCCCGCGCCTCGATCGATTTTGGACGATCTCGACGGGTCGAATTGGCTTCGGATTAAGATTTCCGAGCTCCTGGCGCGAAGCGATGAATCGGCTTGGCGAACGATTTGGGCGCGAAGTTCGGGAATGGGGGACGAACGACGGAGGGATTTTCCGTGAAGACATGTTGCTGTTTAATATTCAGTTGTTCATTCCATATCGTCTGATTAGAGACGCCAATTCACGACCGTTGATCAGCGCGATTGGAACTTTTCCGTGGCTCGAAGCCTCGGCGACGGCGGCGTGCGAGTAATAACTCGTCGTGACGATGCATCCGATTGAATTCGGGAGAATACTACCTCGAAGCTCCGCGACTTCACGCCTGCCGACAGTGTGCAGCCAGCGCTTGGCTTGAATCTGAACCAATATGTGTCGCATCGGCCAAGAAGCCAAACCTGGGCGTGCGTTAATATCGATTCCGCCGTCCTGGCTATATCGAGTTACCTTTACATCATTAAAACCCGTACGCAATAGCAATTCGCTGATCGTGTTCTCGAATTGCTTGGGGTCTTGTTTGAGAAGAAGACTTCGCACCTGTTCAAGTTCCGCCGAATCATCGAGACGATCGCCGACGATCGGAGGTTCCGTGAGTTCAATCTGTCGATCGGCGATTTCAATGCGTTCTTCAATACTGTGATTATTAAACAACATAGCAATCGTCTCTCTGTCAAACGCCACTGCGATCTCTTTTTGTTGATCATGAATATAGAGTTCGAAGACGAACGCGGAACGCTTCGAACCGGAAGCGTCGATCTGTATTTCGGCGTAAGAACGTATATGTTGCAGTAAACCGAGGAACTTCCATCGTTTTGGTCCCGAGGTGCGATCACGTCGGCCGGATTGCAACTGAAACGCCCAGATGGGGAAGAATTCTGTCGATTGTCGAGGGATGGCGGCGTTACGACCCGAAATTTCCTGATCGCCCATTCGACCCGCCGCCGTATACACCAAGATGTTCCCCTCCACGCGATCGTGATACGGATTTTCGGCGAGAGCTTTCGCGTCAGGGAGGGATGTCATGACGACGATTCTCCGAGTTTTTCCGTCGGCCGAAGTTTTTATACGAATACCTCCGGCGTTACCGACTTCCAAAGATCGATAAATTTCTTCATTCGAGTAAAGCGAGTCGATTAAGAACGAATCGAGACACTTGATCATTAGGATCACCGAATATCGGATGAATTGATCGCTTTTTTCACGACTAATTGAACGCTCGCAGAAAAGGAGATCGGCTTATCGGTCCGAGCCCGAGGCATTATCCGACGGCGAGACGGGAAGATCAATAAGCGACTTAATGGAAATGAGAGAACCGGGAACATCTTCATTTCGCTTTGACGACAAATAAATATTCAATATATGATTGATACAGTAGATTTGTAATTTAGGTGATCAATCTCGGCCCCCCGCCGATTGTCTCTCGATCCGATCGGGGCTAGGATAAACTTTCGAGGAACGAGGTTTACCTTCTCCGACCGACGATTCCACAAGGAGGCTTGAAATGGCGACCGCGACCAAACCGCGACGCGCGACCCCGAAAACGCATCAAACCCAAATGCTGATCGACGGTAAGTGGCGTTCGAGCGCGAGCGGCAAAACGTTCGCGACGATCAATCCAGCGACCGAGGAGGTGATCGCCGAGGTCGCCGAGGGGGACGCCGCCGATATCGACGCCGCGGTCAAGGCGGCGCGAAAGGCGTTCGATTCGGGTCCCTGGCGCAAAACCGACGCTCGCGATCGAGGTCGGCTTATGAATAAACTCGCCGATCTGATCGAAAGCCATATCGACGAACTCGCCGAGCTTGAAACGCTCGATAACGGCAAACCCCTTCGCGAAAGCCGCAACGCCGATCTGCCGCTCGTGATCGATTGCTTTCGATATTTCGCGGGCTGGGCCGATAAAATCCACGGCCAAACGATCCCGATTCGCGGCGATTATTTCTGCTACACCAAGCTCGAACCCGTCGGCGTCGCCGGGCAGATTATCCCCTGGAATTTCCCGATGCTGATGGTCGCGTGGAAGTGGGCGCCGGCTCTCGCCGCGGGTTGTACCGTCGTGCTCAAACCCGCCGAACAAACGCCGCTCACGGCTCTTCGGCTCGGCGAATTGGCTCTTGAAGCGGGTTATCCCGCGGGGGTCGTCAACATCGTTCCCGGTTACGGAGAGACCGCGGGCGCGGCGCTCGTCAATCATCCCGGCGTCGATAAAATCGCTTTCACGGGCGAGGGTCGGACCGCCAAGATCATCATGCGGAACGCCGCCGAGACTCTCAAAAGGATCACGTTCGAGCTCGGCGGAAAGAGCCCGAACATCGTCTTCGCCGACGCCGATCTTGATAAAGCGGTCGACGGCGCGGTGCTGGGTCTGTTCCTCAATCAGGGGCAATGCTGCTGCGCCGGCAGTCGCTTGTTCGTGCAGGAAAGCGCGCACGCCGAGTTCGTCGAGCGTCTTGTGGACAAGGTGAAAAAGCGGAAAGTGGGCGATCCGTTCGAATCCGACACCGATCAGGGGCCTCAAGTCGATCAAGCTCAATTTGATAAGATCATGTCTTACATTGAGAAGGGTCGGAACGAGGGAGCGAAGTGCGTCGCGGGGGGATCGCGGGTGGGCGAACGGGGCTATTTCGTCGCTCCGACGGTGTTCGACGACGTGACCGACCGGATGGCGATCGCGCGCGACGAGATTTTCGGGCCTGTGCTTTCGGTGATCAAATTCCGCGAGATCGACGAGGTCGTCGAGCGAGCCAACGCGACCGATTACGGCCTCGCCGCGGCGGTTTGGACCCGCGATATCGGCAAGGCGCACGCGATCGCCGACCGGGTTCGAGCGGGAACGGTTTGGGTGAACTGTTACGACGTTTTCGACGCCGCGGCGCCTTTCGGCGGGTTCAAACAGAGCGGAATCGGCCGCGAACTCGGCCAGAAGGCTCTCGACGTTTACACCGAGAGCAAAACCGTCACCGTCTCGCTTGATTAAACATGAACTTACCGGAGCGCGGAGAGATTCCGCGCTCCCGATCTTTTCATGCCAAACGCGCTTCGATTCGTTATCAGCCGTTCGATTTCAATCCGGAAATAGGGTTTCGGCCTCATGCGCTTCGATCGACGAACGGCGACAACCTATCCTTTTATAACCGCATGTTTGATCGTTTTGACGTTGTCTCGCCCGTCTCCCGGTCGAGCCGCGGTGGACGTCGATCGCGTGCGGTCGCGGTATGAGAAGAAGGAATATCGGATTCCGATGCGCGACGGTGTGAAGTTGTTCACAATCGTTTACGCTCCGCGCGACGGCTCGAAAAAATATCCGATTCTGCTCGAACGGACTCCGTACGGAATCGGCCCCTACGGCGCGGACGCTTATCGCGAGGCGCTCGGTCCGTCGCGTTTGTTCGAGGAATCCGGGTATATCTTCGTCTATCAAGATGTACGCGGATGTTACATGTCGGAGGGGGAGTTCGAGGACGTTCGTCCGTGTCTTATCGATCGGCGCGACGCTCGCGCGATCGACGAATCGACCGACGCTTACGATACGGTCGATTGGCTGATCAAAACGACGCCGAACTCGAACGGCAAGGTCGGCCTTTGGGGGATCTCGTATCCAGGGTTTTACGCGGCCGCGGCTCTCGTCGAGGCGCATCCCGCGATCGCCGCGGTTTCGCCTCAGGCGCCGATCGTCGACTGGTTCGTCGGCGACGACACGCATCACAACGGAGCGCTCTTTCTTCAGCAAGAGTTCAATTTCGACGCGGTTTTTGGAATTCCAAGGTCGGGGCCGACGACCGAATCGAATCCCGCGTTCCATCACGGGACCGACGACGCGTATCGGTTTTTTCTCGACCTCGGGCCGATCGCGCGAGCGAACGAATTATACTTTCACGGCAAACATAAGTTTTGGAATGATGTGATGAATCATGGAACCTACGATTTATTTTGGAAGCGGCGCGATCTTTCGCGGCATATCGATCGCGTGAAATCGCCCGTGTTGACCGTGGGGGGCTGGTACGACGCCGAGGATTTGTACGGATCGCTTCATGTTTTTCAGCGGATCGAAGTGACGAGCCCTGGAACCGAGAACGTGCTGGCGATGGGGCCCTGGGCGCACGGCGCCTGGAACGACCCCGACGGCGGCTCGTCGCTCGGGCCGATTTTGTTCGGGTCGTCGACTTCGCGATATTATCAAACCGAAATCGAGTTTCCTTTTTTTGAAAAGCATCTGAAGAATCGAGGATCATGGAATCCCGCCAAGGCGATCGTTTTTGAGACGGGGCGGAACGCGTGGAGAGAACTCGACGCGTGGCCGCCGCGGACCGCTCGTCGTCGTTCGTTGTACCCGGGTTCGGCTGGGACGCTCGGATTTGAAGAACCGCGCAGTCGCGCGATGTCGTTCGACGAATTCGTGAGCGATCCCGCCGACCCAGTCCCGTACACGTCGAAAATCTCGATCGATTATCCCGCGAGTTTCATGATCGAGGATCAGCGATTCGTCGCGGGGCGAGCCGACGTCGTTTCTTATCGCTCGGCGCCGCTTGAAAATGATCTGACGATCGCCGGACCGATCGAGGTCGACTTGTATGTTTCCACCTCGGGGACCGATTCGGACTGGGTGGTGAAGGTGATCGACGAATATCCCGATCGACTCGATCGCAAAGCCTCCGACGCCGCACGCGACCGGCCCTCGCCCGATCGTGCTCCGGCCGTTCCCGGACGCGATCCGTCACACGCTCCGCTCGATCGCCTCGCGGGTTATCAACGCCTCGTTCGCGGCGACGTGATGCGGGGTAAATTTCGCGAGAGCCTGGAAAACCCCAAACCGTTCGAGCCGAACCGACCGACTCGCGTTCGCTTTGACATGCAAGACGTTTATCACACGTTTTTGCGCGGGCATCGATTGATGATTCAGATCCAGGGAAGTTGGTTCCCGCTCGTCGATCGTAATCCACAGACGTTCGTCGATATTTATCACGCCCGCGCCGGCGATTTTCATAGGGCGACGCAACGCGTTTATCACGACCGCGATCGCCCTTCTCGAATCAATGTTCGTGTTTTTCCATAGGGATAAGAATCTTTATGGTATAAATACCGGATTCTCGGCTCGGCGTGCGTCTTAAATGCGACCCGCGACTTGCGGATCGGCCGACCGCCGGCGAAGATGTTCGGTCGTGAATCGTTTCCATTCGGTAGGAATCAGGGAGCACGCGTGATGAAGATTGTTTTGACGGTATCCGCGCTCTGTTTCGTGGGGGTCGCGGTTTTGGGGGCGATCGCCTCGACCCGCGGCGAGCACGGCGCCAAGCTGGCGCACATGGTGTTTTTCAAGCTCAAGGACAGGTCCGAGGAATCGCGCGATAAGTTTGTCGCGTCGTGTCTTAAGTATTTGTCGAATCATGAGGGGACGGTCTATTTTTCGGTTGGAACGCTGACCGACGAGACGATCGAGCCCGCGGTGAACGATCGCGATTACGACGTCGCTTTGCACGCGGTGTTCGAGAGCAAGGAAGCCGAGGGGAAATACCTCAAGAATCCGCGTCATTTGAAGTTCGTCGATGAGAACAAGGCGAACTTCGCCAAAGTGCGCGTGTTCGATTCTTACATCGTCGAAGCCGGCAAATGATCGATCGCGCCGACGAGCGAGCGTCGAGCGATTGCGATCGATCGGCGCCGCGTCGCCGCGCATCGGGGGTTTGATCGACGCGATCGCTCGCCGCGACGATCGCTTCGCGAGCGCATCGCTTTGTTATGAAGTGATGTGGATTTTTGGAATCGAGACGATCGATCGAAAAATCGAACCCGCGGATGCGCTTCGCGACGCTCTTTTACGATACTGTCTCTTACATGGATGTTCGTTTTGGAACGGTGATCCTGTTTTTAGGGAATCTTTTCGGTTTGGGCGTGAAGGTCGGCCGCGGGTAACGACGCCAAGGCTCGGTCGGCTTGCCTTTAGACGCGCGAACTCCTATCATAATAGTCGTTCGCCCTCTCGATCTTTTGAGTCGCAGGTCATGATTCGCGACCATCTCCGCTCGGATGCTCATTTATGAAAACCGTTGAGCCGATTTCCGTTCCCCGAGTCGCTCCGCGGCGGACGATGCCGGTTTTACTGCTTTCTCCCGTTCGCGAGCGCGTATCGTGGCGCAGGCGGTTGGAAACGTGGGGAGTGAGCGTCGCGATCCACGTTTTGATGCTGATCGTACTCGCTTTGATTTTTTCGGCGAACGGTCGTCGTGTCGGCGAAACGGTCCTCGAATCGCGGGCGATCGGACAACTTCGCGACGACGTGACGAGTTTGGTTCCCTCGGATCACGCCGGCGATCCGTTCACGCAAACGCGATCAAGGGATGCGATTTCGATCGGTAAGGACCCGAATTCGACCGAGGTTCACCTGGGTGAGATTGAGGATCGTCCGATCGCCGCCGATATTCGGATCGAACCACCGAGTTCGCTCGATCGCATGCCGATCCGAACCGAGATCAATCCTGGATTTTCAGGGGTGCGTGGCATCTTGGGCGGAGGGGACGATTCTTCGGCGGGCGAAGGTCGCGACGCCGCGGCCGGGAAGGGATCCGGCGCGGCGCGATCGCGCGGGCGCGGCAAATCGGGAGCGATCGATATCGGCAAAGGGCGCGGAACGGGCTCGGGGGGTGTGGCGCTGAGCGACGAGATCGCGATCGCCGTCGGTCCCGCGACGCCGTTCAAGGGGCGAGGCGCCGATATGAAGGCGAAGCTCTTGCGGAGCCAAGGCGGGACGGTTGAATC
Organism: Planctomycetota bacterium; assembly: GCA_021791715.1. Classification (GTDB taxonomy): domain Bacteria; phylum Planctomycetota; class Planctomycetia; order Isosphaerales; family Isosphaeraceae; genus JAKBCQ01. Next base: position 35,714 of record JAJYWB010000023.1, read on the forward strand.
CGAGAAGGCCGTTGAACTCGGGCTCGATTGGATTGCTCGGCATCAACGACGCGACGGCGGGTGGGGGCTCGATACTTCGCCCGAGTGCAAAGGAGGCGGATGTCCTGAGCGTCCCGCGGCGGAATCGGATACCGCTGCGACGGGGCTGGCGCTTTTGCCTTTCTTGGCCGCGGGGCACACGCATTTGGTTAAAGATCGATATACCGCGACGATGCGTAAAGGATTGAGCCGATTGATCAAATATCAAGATTCAACGGGTCAATTATTCACCGGCGGTATGAGCATCTCGGGGATGTACAGCCACGCGATCGCGACGATCACTTTGTGCGAGGCTTATGGATTGACGGGAGATCCTCAGCTTAAGAAGCCGGCGCAGCGGGGTATCGATTTTATCGCGCGGTCGCAGAATCTTGACGACGGGGGCTGGCGTTATTCTCCGGGAATGCCCGGCGACACCTCGGTTTTCGGTTGGCAGATGTTTGCGCTTCGGAGCGGAGCGCTCGCTCGGCTGGCCGTTCCCAAAACGACGATCGCGGGAGCGCGCAAGTATCTCGATTTCGCCGCGGCGGACGATATGGGCGTGACGTACGCGTATCGTCCGGGACGCTCCGCCGACCCTGTGATGACCGCCGAGGCGCTTTTGGGCAGGCAGTATTTCGGCTGGAGCCGCGACAATCCTTCGCTCGTCAAAGGAGCGTCGCTCGTCGTCGCGCACCTGCGCGAATCACAAGATCGCAACATGTATTATTGGTATTATGCGACACAAATGTTGCACAATATGGGAGGTGAAGATTGGAACCAGTGGAATACGTTTATCCGCGATACGCTCGTCAACACGCAGATCACGGGGCGGGGATGCGACCGGGGGAGTTGGGATCCGATGTTTCCGACGCCCGATCGTTGGGGACGGCGCATCGGCCGGATGTACGTGACCTCGCTTTCGCTACTAACGCTTGAAGTTTATTATCGATATTTGCCGCTGTATGAAAATCCCGGGGGCGTCGCCGATCCCTCCGCCGAATCCGAGCCGCTTAAGCCCGAAGGCGCTGCGGCGGGAGGGATGAACCCCGACGACGCGAAGGGGGCTCGGCCGCGGGCGAATAACGATCGCGTTCTCGGCGATCGTCCCGCGGGCAGGAATCGCGTCGCGGTCAATAAGTTTTCGGGAACGACGCGAGACCCCGCCGATCAAGATCCCGCCGACGCCCCGCCCCAGGGAGGAGCGACGACGACGAAAAAGGCGAAGTGATTCACATCTTGATCAAGATCCCGCCGACGCCCCGCCCCAGGGAGGAGCGGCGACGACGAAAAAGGCGAAGTGATTCACATCTTGATCAAGATCCCGCCGGCGCTCCGCCCCAGAGAGGAGCGGCGACGACGAAAAAGGCGAAGTGATTCACATCTTGATCAAGATCCCGCCGGCGCCCCGCCCCAGGGAGGAGCGGCGATGACGAAAAAGGCGAAGTGATTTATATCTGAGTTTATGTTATTTAGTATGGCTCAAAGTGTTCGCCGAAAATAAAAGAAGCGAAGCCCGCTCGCACGAGGCTTCGCTTAATATCGGTTCGGTCGCGATCGACGGATCGATCAGAACTTGTTCCCCTGGATGTCTTCGCCCATCGGTCGATTGACGAACAGATAAGCGACTTCCGTGGCGACGAGTTCGATATATCCCTTCAGGAATTTCGATCGTCCGTTGGCGGTATCCATCGGGATTGGACCCGTCTTGGGGAACGAAGGCTCGACATAATTATCGAAGACCTCATTCTCCTCTTTGGGTTGATCCTTCATCGGTTTGCCTTTGTCGTCTTTGGGATGAGCCCATTCGGTGACGACGACATGGATCCTCGAATCTCCGTGCAGCATCTGCGGGCTCGACGGATCGGTCACCTTGAACGATTCGATCTCAAGAAAGATCACATATTCGGCGTCGAACGTCTCGGCGAGTTCGGAGTGCTTCGTCCACGACGGATGTCCTTCAACCCATGTGGATACTTTTGAAATCGGCACAATTTCAATTTTAGGGATTTTTTCTTTGAGGATCGCGGCGAGGCCTTTGGAGACGTCGCGGCCGAGGTTCGGCGTTTCACCGAGCGACGTCGGTGAGGCGTTGGCGACGATCACGACCTTCTTCCCTTTGAAGCTCGTCCGGCACGGCGGGGGCGTCGACGGATCCTCGCCTTGAAGGAAGAAGAAAAGGGTGCGCGGGTCGCATCCGGCGATTGAAATAAGACTGAGAGTCGCGAGCGCGATTGAAAGCGCGGTGTAGCGCGCTCGAGACGACGGCCGAGGGATCTTCATGACGTCCTCCGAAAATCCGGCGATATGTCCAATTCATCACGCTCAGCGCGGCGACGACCGTGACGACGCCGAGCAAGGGGACGCGAAGCGTTCGCGTCGGCCAGGATCGGCCGCGAACCGCCGTAACGACGAGCGAGGGAAACATTCCCACGCACGCCAAAGCGAACGCGACTCCCGCGGCGTTGGCTTCGAGCGAACCTCGAAGATCACCGCGAACGAGCCGACAGATCGCCGTCGTCATCCCGCAGGTCGGGCACGGCTCTCCCGTCAGCCTCAAAAAGGCGCACGGGGCTAGGCCGAGTTGAACATGCGTGCCGCGTCCCGATGGATCGGGCGCCAATCGAATCGCGACGACAAAGACGAATCCGATCGCCGCGATCAGACCGATCGCGACCAAACGCGTCTTGCGATCGCCGCGAGTCGCTCCGGCGATGAAACCCGATCCCGCTCGCAACCATTTCCGAGCGGTATTCCATCCAAAAAGCGCCACGAAACCGTTCCTTGCGAGACGACGCGAGAAGCGCCGTCACGACGTGCGATGAACTAGATACCCCAATCCCAAAAACACGACAAGGCCGATTCGCCGATTTTTCCTGGTGAAAACGATCGCCATCGGCCGACTCTCCGTCGCCGACGCTTTGGGATCTCTGACGCCGAATGAAAAGCCTCGAATTCATCTTAAAACCTCCATCCGATCTCGTCGAGCGGTCCGAAACGCTTCCGTAAGGTCAATTTAATCAATTGATAAATATATATCATAAATTTACTTACTTATTCAAATTTTTGATCTTCGGCGCGTCGCGGCTCGGCGCTCTTCGGTTTTCGGCGTCCGCCGAGCGGTCGGTTCTTTCGCGAATCGAGCGGGGGGAGTAAAGTCGAAGGCGGGTCGCCGAGCGGGCTCGCCGCGAACTTTCGCGTGCCGAGGATCGGCGAAAGACTTCTTATCCTTAACGGTTTGAGGGCGTCGAGATGAACGAGGAACAACGCGCGCCGGGGCGATCGTCGTCGACCGATCGGCGAACGTGGATGAAAACGGCGGGGGCGGCCGCGGTCGGGCTCGCGGCGCTTCATGAAACGGGCGTCGATCTCGGCGACGCGCGAGCCGCGGCGGCGTCCGGCACAGTGATCAAGAACGGCCGAATCAAGCAATCGCTCGTTCATTGGTGTTTCGAAAAATACTGGAACGTCGAAGAGATGATCCAGGTCGCCAAAAAGCTCGGCTGCGAAAGCATCGAGTTGATCCCTCCCAAATATTTCCCGCTTCTCAAACAACACGGGCTCAAGTGCGCGATCGGCACGATCGACATGGCGCCCGATCCGCCGTTCGTCAAAGGGTTCAATAACCCCAAATATCATGATCAAGTTTTTAAGGCGACGCGCGATTCGATCGACGCGTGTTCCCAATTCGGCTTTCCCAGCGTCATCTGCTTCACGGGGATGAGCGAGGGGATTCCAGCCGAAGTCGGCGCGGCGAACTGCGTCGAAGCGTACAAGAAGATCGTCGGCCACGCCGAGAAGAAGAACGTCGTGTTGTGCCTCGAGATGCTCAACACCCGCGATCGATCGCACCCGATGAAGGGACATCCGGGATATCAGGGCGATCACATCGATTATTGTGTCGATATTATCAAACGCGTCGGTTCGCCGCATCTGAAGCTGTTGTTCGATATTTATCACGCGCAGATCATGGACGGCGACATCATCCGCAGGCTCCGCGAACATCGCGAGGTGATCGGCCACGTTCACACCGCGGGGAATCCGGGGCGGGGCGAACTCGACGACAAACAAGAGATCGCTTACAAGCCGATCATGGAGGCGCTGATCGAAATCGGCTACAAGGGATATGTGGGACAAGAGTTCATCCCCACCCGCGATCCTCTCGCCGGGCTCGAACAGGCGGTCGCGCTTTGCGACGTTTAACCCGAAGAAATCGGCGTGGCAAGATTTGGACATGAATCGATCGGATCGATTCGCCGCCGCCGCGGCGAGTTAAGCCGAAGTGAGACGGGAGAACGCGATGGCGATCGATCTTGAACGCGTCGATCTCAAACCGACGCCCGATCCCCCCAAAAACATGAAGAGGGGGATCGGGATCGTCGGCGCGGGTTTCATCACCCGCGATTGCCATATCCCCGCGTATCAACAAGCGGGCTTTCACGTTCATGCGATCACTTCTCGAACAATCGAGCGGGCTCGCGAGGTCGCGACCGCGCGCGGCGTTCGGCGCGTTTATCAATCGATTGAAGAGATGCTCGACGATGAATCGATTGAGATCGTCGACGTCGCGGTTCCTCCCGGCGAGCAACCCGGCGTGATCGAACGGATTGCGGCGCATCGGCGTCGCGTGCGCGGGATCTTGGCGCAAAAGCCGCTCGCGATGTCGTATCGTGAAGCGCGACGGATCGTCGACACGTGCGCTCGCGCCGGGATCGCGCTGCAGGTGAATCAGAACATGCGTTACGATCAATCGATTCGCGCACTTAAAACGCTGCTCGATCTCGGGGTTTTGGGCGAGCCGGTGTTGGCGACGATCGAGCTCCGCGCGATCCCTCACTGGATGCCGTGGGCGCGCGACGGTCGATCGCTGTCGTCGTTTGTGATGAGCATTCATCATATCGACACGTTCCGGTATTGGTTGGGCGATCCGATACGGGTTTTGGCGAGCGCGCGACCCGATCCTCGCACGCGATTCGATCATCTCGACGGGATCAATTTGTACATTTTTGAATTTATAGATGGATCGAGGGCGTCGGCCTGGGACGACGTTTGGGCGGGCCCGGCGCGCGAGGGGGCGGGCGCCGATCTTTCGGTTCGGTGGCGTTTCGAGGGGACCCGGGGCGCGGCTTTGGGGACGATCGGCTGGCCCAAATGGCCCGAACACGCGCCGAGCACGATCGACTTCACCTCGATCGACGACACGTCTCCGGGGGTTTGGCGTCGTCCCCGTTGGAACGAGGCCTGGTTTCCCGAGGCGTTCGCCGGAACGATGGGAGGGCTGCTCCACGCGATCGAGAACGAAACCGAGCCCGATATCTCGGGCGCCGACAACCTCGGGACGATCGCCGCGTGCGAGGCCGTGCTCGAGGCGGCGCAATCGCATCGCGTAATCGATATGCCTGAATTCCGTGAATATCTTAATGGTGAGAGTAATCGCATATGAAACTCGGCTTGATCAATTCGGCGTGGGCTCAAACGGGGGGCGAGACGGCGCGCGGGATCGAGCTCACGCGTTCGATCGGCTTCGATTCGATCGATATCTTCGCCGATCCGCTCGATATCGACGTTCGCGAACGCAAGTTGATTCGCGACGAATGCCGCCGCGCCGGATTGCCGATCGTAAGCGTGGCGTGTGTGGCGCTCGGGCTCGTCGATTTCAATCCCAGCGTCCGTCGTTTTCATGTCGATCGCGTTCGCGCGTATCTCGAAATGGCGTATGAATTCGAGGCGCGGAACGTGCTGCTCGTTCTCGGCGAATACATCTGGCGCAAAGAGGTGATTCCGCCGAGCGATCAATGGAATTGGGGAGTCGAGGAGGTTCGCGCGCTCGGCTATTACGCCGAAACGCTCGGCCTCGAAATCGCTCTCGAACTCGAACCGTTCGAGCTCTCGCTCCTCAATAATATCGATCGTATGAAAAAATTCCTTGACGACGTCGATCTGAAGTCGGTGAAGGCGAATCTCGACGTCTCGCATCTGGCGCTCGCAGGAGAATCCGCCGAGGCGATCGATCGACTTCACGGTAAAGTCGCCCATGTGCATATTTCAGATTGCGACGGTAAAGTTCACGGCGATTTGCCGCCGGGACGCGGAGTCGTCGACTTTTCCGGATATCTTAGCGCGATTAAACGGCTCGATATCCCCGACGCGGCGATTTCGGTCGAACTCGAATATTCGCCCGAGCCCGATCGGATCGTCGAATGGGTGACCGAGGCGTATCAATCGACCGCTCGCCTGATGCGCGACGCGGGGTTGCGGGGATGAACCGCGACTCCGCGATCAAATTCGGCGCTTCGATCGCGGTCGTCGTCGCATTATTCGTGATCTTATACTGGCCTGCGATCGCGTCGATCCGTTGGTCGTTCATCGCTCCTCACGCCGCGATCGATCCCGATTCGGCGCCCGTTCCGGGAATGAGCCGGCAAGCGTGGACTAGGCCGATCGGATTGGGTCGAACGACGATCGAACTCGTCGGTCTCGTCGAGCTGATCGCCGTTCCGATCGGCGTCGCGCTCGCGTTCGCGCTTTACCGAACCGATGCGTTCGGAACTCGTTATTTGATCGCGCTATTGATTTTAGACGCTTTTATTCCGACTCCGCTCCACGCGACGGCTTGGCTGGGCGCGTTCGGCAACGTCGGGCGGGCGCAGGCGATCGGTTCAAGGCCGATCCTTACCGGGCTTTGGGGCGCCGCGATCGTTCACGCGACCGCGGCGATTCCGTGGATCGTCGTGATCGCGGGGCTCGGATTTCGCTCGGTCGAGCGCGAACTCGAAGAACTCGCGCTGCTCGACCGTCCCGGTCTTTCGGTCGCCTTCGCCGTCACTCTCCGTCGCGCAGCCTCCGCGCTCGCCGCGGCGGCGCTCGCGGTCGCTGTGCTCGTCGCGGGGGATATGACCGTAACCGATCTCCTTTCGATCCGCACCTATGCCGAGGAATCGTATCTTCAATTTCAAATGGGAGACGACGCCGCCGCGGCCTCGGTTTCGCTTCCTCCTTTTTTATGTTTAGGAATTTTGATCTTTTTGGGCGGTCGGCGCGTACTCGCCGCCGAACCCGAACGATTACCCTCGGTCGATCGATCGGCTCGCACGTGGCGGCTCGGCGCTTGGCGCTTCCCGGTCGGACTGATCGCGGCGTTCGTCGTTTTGTTTTTGACCGCGGTTCCGATCGGAACGCTCGTTTGGCGCGCCGGGAGGGTCGGCGGAAACGCCGCCGCGGGAATCGCCCCTCATTGGTCGGTTGAAGGATTCGTTCAAACAATCAAAGACTCGAACGGAGATATGATCGATCCTTTGAAGACGAGCGTCGTTCTTTGCGGTTCGGGCGCCGCGATCGCGGTCGTCGTCGCGTGGGCGATCGCGTGGGGAAGCCGATCGTCGCGGTTTTGGCGGATCGGCGCCGCGGTTTCGCTCGCGCTCGCGTTCGCCGCGCCGGGGCCGGTCGCGGGATCGGCGATCGTCGTCGCTTATCGCGATATTGCATTGATATATGATAATCCTGTAATTATGATTCTGGCGTACGCGGCGCGGTCGTTTCCCTACGCGTTCCTCACGCTTTGGCCCGCGGTTCGCGGGCTTCCCGAGGCGTATTTCGACGTCGCCCGAGTGAGCGGATTGGGATCCGTCGAGAGCGTGTGGCGGATCGCAATACCCTTGACGCGGGGATCGATCGCCCTCGCGTGGTGTGTCGCGTTCATCGTTTCGCTCGGCGAGCTCCCCGCTTCGCACCTCGTTGAGGTTCCCGGTTATACGACGCTCGCCAAACGCATCTGGGAATTGCTCCACACCGGGGTCGAAAGCCGCCTCGCGGGCTCGGCTCTCGTCTATCTCGCGTTCCTCGCGTTTTGCGGAACGATTTGCCTCTTTATTATAAAAAATAAAATAATATATAAAAAATACTATGCGTGAAACGCCGTTGTATCCGGCCTCCGTGATCGACGAATCGAAAGCAACCTTGTCGATTGTCTGTCGATCATTTGAGAGCCGATTGAGACGCTATCCGGAAAGTAACCCGGATATTTGAAGGGATTGGACGGCGAACGACAAAACGGGAGGGCGAACCTCCTGGTGAGCCGCATTATGATGTTTACGATTATTGACCAAAAAGCGACCTTTTTGCCGGAGATTTCGATAAGAGGCTCACCGGGAGGTTCGCCCATCCAAAAAGAATAAATCGATATCTAGATGTGTTGTCCTTATTTTTAAATCGGCGCCAGAACCTGTAAAATCGAACCGAATTCAGCAGGTCGAAGCCGAAATTGGGCAGGCGAACCTCCTGGTGAGCCGCATTATCATAATTTGTCAGGGCGCGGTAATTTGGGAGGGCGAACCTCCTGGTGAGCCGTATTATCATAATTTGGCAGGGCGCGGTAATTTGGGAGGGCGAACCTCCTGGTAAGCCGCATTATGATGTTTACGATTATTGACCGAAAAAACGGCCTCGTCGCCGGAGATTTCGATATGAGGCGATCGCAAAAGAAACCTGGGAATTCGGCTGCATTTGAGGGCGAAGCCGTAATTTGGGAGGGCGAACCTCCTGGTGAGCCGCATAATGATGTTTGCGATTATTGACCGGAAAACCGTCGTCGTCGCCGGAGATTTCGATAAGAGACTCACCGGGAGGTTCGCCCGACCAAACAGAAAGAACCGACATCTAGATTCTTAACATATAGTAGTTTTATTGGTAAATTGACGGCGAATCCGTTAAAATCGAGTCGATAGGGTTTCGCAAGTCATTACATAAATCCTCCGCATGCGGGCCGCTAACACCCGCTTCCGATCGGCTCGATGAATTCTTATCCGCATGAATATTTGCGATTACAGTTCGATCTGTTCAAGCGACGGAGTCGATCGAAACCCTTCGCTTCGGGGTTTCGATCGTCTCGCTTCGCTTTCGTGCGTCATTCGTCGCCGAGCGCTTTGATCCGCGCCTTGGCGGTTTTGGCCTGAGGGGTGTCGCCGTATTCTTTAACGATGCGTTTATAATACCCGAGCGCCGCCGCCGATTTCCCCGATTTTTCGAGCGATTGCGCGATTCTCAGATAAGAAGCAGCCTTCGACGCCGCGTCTTTCGCCGGAGCCCCCTTCTTGGTTTTTTCGGCCTTGGTCGAGCTCGAATCGTCGCTCTCGGCTTCGGCGGTTTCTTCCGCCTTGTTCGAGGCTTTGGAGTTCTCGGCGCTCTTGGTCGAAGTTTTCGGCGTCCCTTTTTTCGATGCGCCCGCGGCCTTCGATTTCGCCGGTTTTTCCTCGTCGACGAGTCCCGAGAACGTGCCGTCGTCGGGCGCCGACGAAGCACCGACCGATTTCGCCGCGCCCCCCTTCGAAGCCTCGGTCTGCGCTCGCATCGCAAACTTTTTCACATATTTTTCGGGGTTATCATTGAATTCGTCGCGGCATCCCGTGCAACAGAGCGGATACGTTTTGCCCTGATAGCTGACGCTCAGCGCCGCGGCGCCCCCGGTGACGATGCACTTGGGAAGATCGGCCGCCGAGCTCCCCGCGGCGAACGCCTCTCCCTCTTTTGTCAGGCCCGAGTCGATCACGCGCTTGTATTGCGGCGCTCCCGCGTCTTTTTGATCGAGCCAAACCGAGTAACGAATCTTGTTATCATTAAGCATAATGGAGATGCGATCTTTCGGAGCGTCGGTCGCTCCGCCGACCTGGTCGAGAGTCAGCAACTTGCCGTTCGCGTTGATTTTGCCCACGAACGAGACGCTCTTGCCCGAGGGATCCTCGCCGTCGAGTCGGTACGTTTTGGTCGAATCGTCGTAGCCGAGGCGACCCGATTTGAGGGTCTTTCCTCCTTCGATCGTCACGGTCATCCCGACGGGAACGCCTTTCTGGAATTTCCAAGCCCATTGATGTTTTTCGGGCCAGCCTTTCAAGCGATTCGCGGTCGGGATTCCCGTTCCTTTCCACGATCCGATCAGGTACTCGAACGCGGCGAACGCCGACGGCGTTTCCTTGTCGTCGCCGCGCACGGCGAGCAAAATCGAAGTCGTTCCCAGGAGCAGCGACAACCAGATCGTCCGTTTCGCCATCGTTTCGTCCCCTCGCTTGATCGCCGTGGCGGGAAATTCCAAGCCTATCAATTCATCGTAGCATGATCCGCGGCGCGTGTCGGCGCTGAGTCTGGAAAATACTCGATTGATCGATTGGAGCGACATTCGCCATTTTCGTTCGCGGCGTCTTGAATTCGACCGGGATTCTCGATCGGAATCGAATCCGGGATTCGAAAACGCCTCCGGAGATCTCAAACGACGCTTCGATCGCTCCTAACGCCGCCGAGCCGCAATCACACCAACCCGACACGCGAGCGAGCATCTTGTTATAATAATATGAAAACATTAAATCGATCATTTGATTAAGCCCTCGCTTGCGCGGGGGGTTGGTATAATTTCAAAACCCTCCGCTTCAAAGATGCGCGCACGGCGCGTGGAAGCGGCGGACGAAGACTCAAATACGAGACGGTAAACCTCGTGATGTCCGGATGAACCCCGCGGTGATAAATTTTTTGTCGATGGGGCGTTTTCCGGAACGAGGCGTTCTCGCAGTTCTTATCGATAAATCAATATTCTAAATAATTATAGACGCGAATAGCCGTTTTCCCCCGTTCAGGCATTCGACGACTTCACGATCAACGCGAGCGTCTTTTCGTCGCGTTCGCCGTTGTAATATTTGTCGAGCAACCGGGAGAAGACCGAATCGGGCGGAGATACTTTTTCGAATAAAGTGGCGGAGGATTTGAGCTTCATGTCGTCGGGAGAGCCGAAAATCGCGAAAGCCGATCGACCGTCGACGCCCAAAACAGCCTCGGCGCAAGCGATCAGGCGTTTCCCGAGCACGGGGTGATTGAGATAAGCTTGGGCCTCGTCGATCGATTTGATCGAATATCGACGCGAGGTCGAGCTGAATCCCAAGCCCTCAAACTGTGGGAAGATAAACCACATCCAGTGCGATGACTTGCGGCCGCGCTTGATCTCGGCGAGCGCTCGGTCGTAAACGGCCTCTTGTGCGTTTAAAAAGCGGCTCAGATCGTGTCGATCGTCGACTGATGGATCCTGCAAGATCGGTCTCCGATCAATCGCGGGGTGTCTTCACCCCGAAGCCGTTTCGATCACAACGTCGATATATGGATATTTAAGCGGCTACCACGCGAGGAACGGCCTAACTCGTTCGGTTTGGAGACGGTATCCCTCGGCCGAGAAATGGAGGCCGTCTTTGACGAAAAGCTCGCTCCTGGCGCTTCCACCGGGCCCTAAAACCATGTCGAACGTTTCGACGAAGCCGACACGAGGCAGATCGAGAGACATCTCGCGAATAAGCCGATTCAATTCGCGATACTTATCCGATTCGCCCCATCGCGAAGGCGCCGGGCTCACGCCGATGTAAATGATTTCGGTTTTGGGCAATTTCGCGTGGACGACGCGGACGAAATCGGCGAAATCGGCGGCGACTTGCTTAGGCGTCCGACCGTTGTGAATGTCGTTCCCTCCGGCCCTCAGGAAGATTTGTTTGGGTTCGTGAGGGAAGATCAGGCGATCGGCGAAGTGGGTGGAATCGACGATCTCCGTCCCGCCGAAACCTCGATTAATCACCTTGTGATCGGGGAAGTCTTCGGCGAGCGTCTTCCAGAGCCTGATTGTCGAGGAACCGATGAAAAGGATTCCCCGCTTGGGAGGAGGGTTGAGCCGATCGGCCGCCTCGTACGCCGCGACCTCCTTCTCCCATCTCGAGTAGTCGCGAGCCTCGGCGTAACCGCGCGGAGCGTCCTGGCAAAACGCACGCGGTATCATCGCCGGAACGGCGAGGACGACGAACACAAAAATTGCCGATTTCTTCATGCTTAGGCGCCCCGGGAGTGAATCGCGACTTTCGGATCATTTTTGGAAATCGGATTCATCGTACAAGTTCGGCGTCGCGCGGCAAGAGGTCGGGCGATCCGATCGATCGAACCTCGGCGAGCAAAGAATCGCTTTAAATCTTATATATCATATTAAATGAATCCTGAAATCGGGTCGATCTTCACGGCGACTCCCCCGCCCCGACCGCGACGTCAAGAATCCGAGAGCGTCGATAACGATACGCTCGTTTGGCCGATACGGAATTCCACTTATGTTGGATTTTATGGGATCGCAAGGTTTCGATCGCCGACCGATCGTCGCATTAAACCGGAGAAAAGTTCCATGCGACGCGTTCGCGGCGCCGACGGCCGCGAATTCGAGGCTCCGGAGTTTCTGATAATTGTTGATATTCAACACTTAAGTTAAAGATTGTTTTTGTTGATTTCCACCCGTCCGGCGTGAAGGCGAGTTTCCGCCGAGCGGGTGAACGACGCTTTTGATCCGAGAACGTCGGCGTTTCGTCGGGATCGCGATTTCTTCGACGAATCGAGGTTCGGCGCGGCTCGATTGAAAATGCCGACGGGATAAACGATCGGCGTAAAAATGTGCATCGACCCATTCTCAAGCCGATCGTGCGTGCGTGTCGTGATCGCGACGTTCGAATTCCGCGAACCTTGGCGTATGCTGGTTTGCTAATAAATTAAAATATTTAATATAAAGACAAGATTTTTTTTAGCCTCGGCTCTCCGGAAACGGCGTCGTTGATCGCTTCTTGAACGCGCGTTATATTTTGAGGTCGGTTTGAAATCCCGCCCGTAATTCGCCGAGGCGCGCCCGCCATGCCGCGTACCTTCGCCGCGTACGATTCGAATCGCAACGATTCCCTCGGCGAATCGCTTTTCCCATTGTCGTCTCGGATAACCCGGCGCGACTGGATCAGGATCGGAGGGATCGGCCTCGGGGGGTTGAGTCTTCCGGGTTTGATCGCCGCCGATTCGGCTCGATCGAGCCAGGGAGATCCGATTCGAGCGGGTAAGGCCAAAGCCGCGATCATCCTCTTTTTGAACGGCGGGCCGTCTCAGCTCGACATGTGGGATCTCAAACCCGACGCGCCCGAGGAGATTCGCGGAACGTTCCGCCCGATCGCGACGAGCACGCCCGGGGTCCTGATCTCCGAAGGCTTGCCGAGGACGGCTCGACTATCAGACAAATATTCAATTATTCGTTCACTTTGTCATGAAGACGCCGATCATCCGACCGCGGCTTACTGGATGATGATCGGTTCGCCGATCGGCCGTCGCGGCGGCGCCGACGTGACGATGAACCGTGTCGATCGTCCTCATCCGGGGTCGGTCGTCGCCAAGTTCAGGGGATCGATCGGCGGGATGCCTCCGTTCGTTCTCGTTCCCGAGGCGATCTCGCCGATCGGCGTCGAGCGCCCCGGCCAGTTCGCGGGATTCCTCGGCCCGGCTTACGATCCGTGGCGGATCGTCGGCGATCCGATTCACGCACGGTTTCATGTCGGCGCCTTGTCGCTTCCCGAGGGGGTGGGAGTCGAGAGGTTGGCGGATCGACGCGGCCTGCTCGCCGCGCTCGACGCGTGTTCCAAGGCGCTCGCCGATTCTCCCTCCGCCGTCACGCTCGATTCGGCGCAGGCTCGCGCGTTTGATTTGATCACCTCCAGTCGTGTTCAAAAAGCGTTGGATTTATCCGCCGAATCGTCCGCGACCCACGACCGATACGGTCGGACGATTTTCGGTCAATCGACTCTGCTCGCGCGGAGGCTGATTGAATCGGGCGTTCGGCTCGTACATGTGAACTGGGTTCGGCACGACGACGGCCCGGGAGGACAGGGGTACGACACTCACCGTAATCATTTGTCGTTTTGTAAATCCGACCTCTTTCCGCCGACCGACGCGGCGTTCGGCTCGTTGATCGAGGATTTATCGGATCGCGGTCTACTGGATGAGACTCTTGTCGTTTTGATGGGAGAATTCGGCCGCACGCCGAGGTTCAACAAGGACGGCGGACGCGACCACTGGCCGCGATGTTTCAGCGCGATCCTGGCTGGCGGGGGAGTTCGCGGCGGTTACGTGCACGGCGCGTCGGACCGGATTGGAGCGTCGGCGACGCGCGACCCCGCGACCCCGGCGGATCTCATCGCCACGCTTTATCACGCGCTCGGGGTCGATCACCACGCTTGGCTTCGAGACCTGCAAAACCGCCCCCTCAGAATCGCCGAGGGTGAACCGATAGCCGATTTAATGGCGTAAATAAATGATGATGCCTGATGGCGTTTCGTCCTCTTTCGTCGCCCCTTCGTCGTTAATTATATTATGCATAAATTTCGATTATTAAACTATCAGTAAAAGTCTATCCGGAATGAAATCGGCGATTTCGTCGGTATTCGCGGCGGAATCGGATATCGGTGGAGCGAGCTTCCTGGTGAGTCGTTTTGATATATTTTATACTTGAAGCGAGAAAAACCGCCGATTTCAGAGGGTTTTTCTAAAGAGGAACGCCGGGAGGTTTCCCCTCCCAAAAAAAGAGTCAGAAAATATTATCAGTTATCAAACATGCCGATCCGGCTGATGTTTCGGGCTTCAAATCGGCGTAATCCAACCAAGAACGTCCGGCGGAGAAATACCGGATCGTCTCCAAATGCACTCGCATTCGCTCCGGGCGGGTGAAGATTTCGGCTTCGCCGGTTTGGTTTAGGAGACCTCGATGAATTCGAGTCGATTGCTGGATAAATCGAGGATCGCGACGGTCCATTGTCGCGAACGATGGAGCGCTCCGGGGTTGATTCGACGGGTCGATTCCTCGCCGTCGTCGAACGCGACATGCGTATGGCCGTAAAACAAATAATCGGGTTTTTCGCCGATGAGACGCCGGTATTCGCGCGCCAGATGACCGTGAGTGACGCCGATGCGTTTGCCGTCGAGCGTGATTAAACCGCCGTATTCGAGGCACGTTCCGTCGATTTCTTGGATCGCCTCGCGGATCGCTTCTTCTTCAAAATCATTATTACCGAAAACGAAAAACGTCGGTATGCCCGCGAACGTCGCGATGATATCGGGTTGAGTGAGATCGCCGCAATGAATGATCGTCTCGGCGCCGTAACCAGCGAGTAGAGCGACCGCCGCGGCGGTCCTTCGATACTGATCGTGCGTGTCCGAAATGATGCCGAGACGCATCGAGCCGACCCTCGAAAAGGAAAATTGAATGAGGAATGACGACGGCGGCGGAAATAATGGACGCGAATTCGCCGAAACACTGGCTCGAGACGAGCCGATCTGTTAAGAT
Source organism: Planctomycetota bacterium (assembly GCA_021791715.1). Taxonomy (GTDB): domain Bacteria; phylum Planctomycetota; class Planctomycetia; order Isosphaerales; family Isosphaeraceae; genus JAKBCQ01. The sequence continues at coordinate 50,883 of JAJYWB010000023.1, forward strand.
CTTATATGAGTCATCAGATCGCGAACCCGTAATCACGCGAATCGCGTCGGGACGCGGGATGAGAAGGCTCGGCGCTCGATCCTGTCGATTGGGACGCGCGATCGGCCGAGTGAAAACGGTCGGTCGCGGGGAGGATTGCGAAACGCCGCCTAGCACGCGGATATCGCGAAGCCCTTCCCAGTTTTCTCCCGCGATGCGCGGGGAGGTTAGCCATGTCGCTTTTAACACGTATCCCTCCGACCATTCTTCCGTTTCGTTCGGAATTTCCCCACGAAACCAAGTCTTTAATCCCTTCCGGCCGACCCGTCCGCCACGCCGAAGCCCCCGACCGCGGCTACCATACCGATCAGTCGGAAGCTCCCGACTCGGGAACATCGCTCGATCGCGAGCAGCCCGACGCCGGAATCGATCGTGGCGATTGGGCCTGCGACGCCTGATTCGCTAGAGCGGAGCGGTAAGGCCAGGAAACGGGACGTTCCTGGACCCCGAAGGCCCCACCGCACCATTCTATCAAGTTCCCACGCACGACGCCGGAATCAAAACCGGCGTCGCGCCGTTTCATTCGCAACCATTCCCACCGATCCGACGATTCCAACCGACTCTCGTCGATCAACCGATATGTTAAATCCGCGCCTCGATCCAGACGATCAACCCCACCAATAAAGCGAGCGCCAAACTGTGACGAAACACCACCCGCAACAGCTTCCCCTCGTGCCCGTGCTCCCCCGTCGCCGCCGCCGCGACAACGATTGATTGCGCGTCGATCATTTTACCCATCACCCCCCCCGCCGAATTCGCCGAGGCCATCAAAATCGGGCTCAACGCCAGCGCCTTCGCCGTCACAACCTGCAAATTGCCGAATAAAACGTTACTCGACGTGTCCGATCCCGTCAGCGCCACCCCAAGCCAACCCAAAAGCGTGCCGAAGATCGGGTACAGATCTCGTCCCACGCGTGTAAAGGCAAGTCCCAACACCGCGTCCATCCCCGAATACTTGGTGACAAATCCGAGCGCAAGCATCGCCGCGATCGCGCCGATCGCCGGAATGAGCCGACGCACCGTCGCGGCGAACGTCAGAGCCATCCGACCGGGACGCACTCCCAGAATCGAACCGCTCACCACCGCGGCGATGAAGATCGCCGTCCCTGTCGAGGAAATCGGCGTGATATCGATCGTCGCGGTCTCGGCGGTCTCCGGGGTCGGATTCGCGGGGCCTCCCGCCTCGACTCCTTTGACAACCTTCAAATGCAACGAAGGCGCCGCGGGCTTCCACGAAGTTCGTTCGTCGAGCCAGGGCTTAACCCCCTTGATACCGAGTTCCTTGATCGCGGGCGTTCCCCAAATCAGCACAGTGAGCGTCAACACGCCGAACGGCGACCACGCCCGCGCGATCGCCCCCGGCGTTAATCGAGCCGATCCCCCGCGCTCAAGATGGACCGAACCGACCTCGCGAAGCGGAGGCGATTGAAGACCGCATTGCGCGTGAACATCTTTATCAATCGCGGCTTCCAAAACCGCGTCTTCACCGGGAAAACGCCAGACTTCGCGCGGTCGCCAAAATTTGAGCAGCACGATCCCCGCGACGAGGCTCGCGACCGAAGCGGCGATATCGACGAGTTCGAATCCGACATAATTCGACCAGGCGAATTGCGTGAGCGCGAACGTTCCCCCGACGACCACGAGAATCGGCCAAACAGCCGACGCCCCCTCGACTCCCGCGAGAGTTATAACAAGCCATGCGGGTATGATTAAAGATAATGGAGGTAAGATTCGACCCGTCGTCGCGCTTAACAATTCGACGTCGATCTTTGTCAATTTGGCGAGCGTTCGGATCGGAGTGCCGATCGACCCCCACGCGACGGGGGCGGTGTTGGCGATCAGGCAAAGCAGAGCCGCCTGAAACGGTTGAAAGCCGAGCCCCACCAGAAACGCAGCCGATATCGCCACCGGAGCGCCGAAACCCGCGGCGCCCTCGATGAACGCGCCGAAACAGAACGCGACCAACACCACCTGAACCCTTCGATCCGCCGAAAGCCCCGCGATCGAAGCCTTCATCACGTCGAATCGACCCGTGTCGACGACAATCTGATAAAGAAAGACCGCGGCGACGATCAACCAGATGATCTGGAAGATCGCGAACACGATCCCGCACACCCCGCTCATCACCGCGGGAACGAACGGCATCCCAAATCCAAGCACCGCGACCGTGAACGCCGCGAGAAACCCGCCCGTCGCCGCCAGCCACGCGGGAACGCGACCGCTCGCCAATAAACCCAATAATGTCAGCACGGGAAGCGCCGCGAGCGCCGTCGACCCGAACCGCCAATGAAGCGGATCGTAATTTTGAATCCAATACATCGATGTTCATTACTCGATTGCCGGGAAGGAACGAACGAGCCCATATCTTCGTTAAACCCGCCGCGCCGAACAAGACCCGCGATTCGGATCGACCCGATTCAATCAAACGCGTAAACATGCAAAGATTTTATTGTTATCGGCGAAATATATAATATGAAAAAGATATGATATTGATTTGTGGAGACTCGATTCAAAAAAAGATCGCCCCGAGGTTTAAGCCTCGAGGCGATCGCGGGGGAAGGTTGTATCCGACAGGTTCTTTACTCTGCGATTATAAACCGCTCAGGTCGACCGCGAGGACGCGGACGCCGTTTTTGAGGCCGAGCGATTCGACGATTTGAGCCGTCGCGGGAACCGAGATTCCGCGCCTGGGCCCGATGCAGACTCCCGACAATACGCTCGGGTGTTGATCTTTGGCGTCGACCCCGCCGATCGCCAATCCGTTCAAAATCAGCGGCGAAGCGTTGAGAATCTGAATCCGATGCGTCGGTTTGCCCTTATATTTGGGTCCGTTCTTCAATTCGACATGAACGAGCCGGCCGAGAACGCCTTCGCCGATCGATGTCGCGATCTCGTCGGCTTTGAGTTCGTCTTGCGACGGCTTGGAATCGGCGAGGGTGAACTTGCCGCCCGGCGCCCAGTTCGTTCCCTTGCCGTCGCTGATCAAGATCGAAACGACCGCGTCGAGCTTCCGCCCGTGACGTTTCCCGAGTCGAACCTTACACAACACCGACGGATCGGCGGGACGAGAGGGAACCGTCGTCGTCGATTTGAGCCCGAACACGCGTTTGCCTTCAAACATATCTCGCAATTCTTTGGCGATCGCCGCCGATGAAGCGTCGGTCGATTCAAACTCGAAATAAATCGAGCCGAACTTGTCGGGTACGCCCGATTTGGAATCGCGCGGGAGATCCCCCTGGGATGCGTCGAGACGAGCGACAAACCCGCGAGCCATCGCCATCTCATGAACGTTCGCCCATTCTTTTGAAAGAACCGCGATCGCCTCCCACGATAAATGTCCGGCGACGTTCCACATCACGAGCTGAGAGACGACGGTCGGCGCCTTGTCTTCGGCGAGCCTGCGTAAAGCGGCTTGCGAGCGGGCGTCGAAACGCGTTTGGGAAACCTCGCCGAGCTCGAGTTTTTCGCCCTCGGCGGGGAAAACGACGAGCCCGTCTTGATCGGGAGGCGCGAGACTAACCAACCGCGTGTTCAATCGGCTCGTTTGGCCGGGATCGATCGGCGCGTAGGGAAGACCCGTCGGAGGAACCGACATCATGCCGCCCCCCATCATACCGCCTCCCATGCCGCCCCCCATCATACCGCCTCCCATGCCGCCCCCCATACCGCCTCCCATACCCCCCATACCGCCCCCCATCATCCCCCCCATCCGCCAGCTATTGGGATCGCCGACCAACTGACGGATGATCATCGTAAGCATCATCATCCCCATCATGGGAGGCATCGTTCCGCCGCCGCCTCCCATGCCGCCGCCTCCCATGCCGCCGCCTCCCATGCCGCCGCCCCCCATGCCGCCGCCCATACCTCCGCCCATACCTCCGCCCATCATACCGCCGCCCATGCCGCCGCCCATGCCGCCCATCATGCCGCCGCCCATACCGCCGCCCATCATACCGCCGCCCATGCCGCCGCCCATGCCGCCCATGCCCCCCATCATTTGGCCGGTCGCGTTCGACGCGACGACGCCGGGAGGAAGAACCACGCGCAAGCGCCTATTGCCGTTATTCGTTACCGCGACGACCATTTTGCCGTCGCCCGTTCCCTCGGCTTGAACCGCGAGTTCGCCCGAGCGCAACCCGACCAAAAGGTCGACCTCGGGGAGTTCCTCGTCGGGAACCTGTGGCTTTACCTTGCCGGCTCGCTTCTTCGAAGGTTTGACGCTCGATTTCGCCGACTTCTCGGCTTTATCGCCCGCGCCGAACGATGTGGAATGAAAACCCGCGAATAGACCCAATGCGAACGCTCCAGCCACGGCCGGGGCGAGCTTCCGCGCGATCGAATACATAATGTCGAAACTTTCAAGAAGAGAAGGGGGAGAAACGAAACGGCCTCCTCGGCCGTTCCACCCGCGAACCGAAAATCGAACCTTCTTGGATCAAGAGGAGAATCGAGACGATCCGAGTCGAGACGATTTCGTGAAGACGAACTATAGACGAACGAGACTAACGATTTATTCGATGTTCAGTCAATAATTTTTTCGCCATGATCACACGAACCGACGGGCCGCGATTTTCAACGCCGCGTCACGACGCCGTCCCCCCTCGCTCGCCCGCCGCCGCGCTCCACGACACGCATTTGTGATCGATTACACCAACGATCTCAATCCAATCCTTATTATTAAATGTATCATCCGAATTCTCAAATCGCTCCGCCGCCGACCTCGCCGATCGCTCCAAAGCCCCCTTTTCGTCCGGGGCGGCGATCGCTCACGCGCTCTCACGATATCCGGCGCTCACGATATCCCGAGCTCACAAAAACCGCGGCGAAACGAATCAACGTCGCGAGTCTTAAGATTGATCGAAGTCCCGATATGTGATTATTCAAGTCGATTCTACAAAGACCCGCCGGGGGAACACGCCCGTTCCGACGGTCGACGCGTCCGCTCGATCCGTCGCGCGTCGCGCAAACGATCGAGAGTCGCCGTCCTCGTCGTCTAGTAAACAAAAAATAATATATTAAGCAAATATTAATCGTTAAGCCGATGGATTTCACGAACGACTTAGGCGAAATAATTATATATATTTATAATTTCTGTCAGGCGATCACGGTCGATTTCGTCAGACGAACGCGTCGCCGCTCGGGATGGAAAGGTTTAATTCGATCGTCGCGATGATTCGAGACTCAAACGAACGAATGGAGGCGCAAGGTCGCCTTCGGGTTTCGGATTGGTTCCGAGGATTTTGAAGGGAATGCGCCGGTTCGGCTCCGTTCGGACGTTCGGCGGGTCGAGAGATCCTCTTGAATCTCGAGCTCGGCGACGTCATAATACGCGTCTAAACGTCAATCCATTCCCGTTACGGGTTCGATCATGAAAGTCAAAACAAAGCATCGTAAAAGTTACAAATGGCGCAAGCGGGCCGATAGCTCGCCGATCGCGAAGGGCCGCAGACCCAAGCGACAAGGCCGTAACCCGAGCAAAACCAAACATTTGGGTGGAGCGGGGCTGAAGTGACGCGGCGCCGCCTCAAGCGCATCGCTCCGCGGCGAATCGTCGCGGCTTAACGGATACTTTAAGTCGTCGAGGCGCGCCGACGGCCGATCATTCGTTCGGCCTCAATCGATCCGAATCATCGCGAAGCATCGAACGTGAACGCCCGACCCAATAAATGGTCGGGTGTTCGTGTTTCGAATACCTCGAATAAACGATATCGACGGAGGCGTGTCGAACGGCCGCAATCGCAACGATCGTTCACGATCAAGTTACCTCAGCGGACGAACCTCAAGAGTCATCGTCTCGAGTCGGCATTCGACGTGCGCGCTCCTTCGAGAGAACGGATGTTGTGTGATACCAACGCACCGTACACGCAAACGAGGTTCCAATAAAATGATCAATCAAAAGATCTATTGAAATGAACAGATTTTCCTCGCGAGAGCGTCGGGTCGGCGTGATCGCGGCTTCATCGCGTTAGGTCGTTCGCTCCCCCTCGGCTTAGGAGTGGCTCGCGGGCGATCCGGAAAAGCGATCGAGACCTGATCGGCTCAATTAGATCGGTTTCAGAGCCGATTCGCCAATAAAACGATTACCTGTTCAATATTGAGATGTAAGTGTTTTCCGTTTAGGAGGGCCGACCTCCCGGCGAGCCTCTATTGTTAAACTTCGGCGACGAGGCCTTTTTTTAACAATCAATGATCGCAAACATCATAATGGGGCTTTCTAGAAGGATCGATCATTCCGGATCGGGTTCGCCTTCGAATCCCGCCGAATGTCGCGGTTTTCCTTCCGGATAGCCTTTGATCATTTGTTCCGCGCATCCGAGAAGATTCGACGCGTTCGTGGAATCGAGAGGAACGAAGCGAAGGCGATCGGTCGGCTCGTCCGAAGTCGCAACGTCGCTCGAGCCTCGTTCCGCTCTCGATTCATCGTGAATCAGTCGATTTCAAGACGTTTCAAGCATCTCCTCGGGCTCGAATTCGTGCTCGTCGGTGTAAAACTGGAAAAACCGCTGCCCAGCCACGTAATCGAGCATCGCTCGGCGCACCGTCTGAATCCGCTTGAGGAACTTGCGGTATTGATCGAGCATTCGTTTCCGCTCGTCGGCGGGCATGTCGAGGATATCGACATAAGCGCGCTTGCCCGTGTCGGGATCGCGGACGCTCCAAAGCCGCTTGAATCGCTCTCCAGTCTCGTCGTCCTCAAAACACAGCATACGAGCGTATTGACGCGCTTTCATCTTTTTGGCGAACGCGATCAGCTCGATTTCCGGGCCGAATCCGCCGTTCGCCTCGATCCACGCGACGATTCGCTCGGTCTCGAGCCGAGGGCCCTCGGAGGCGCACAATTCCTTCAATCCGGAAACGATCTCGGCGGGTCCCATCTCCATAAAGCGATCCCTCAAGTACGCGAACGTTCCGATCCTTTATCCCGCACGCGGGCCGATATGATTGGAAATGTAACATCACAGTCTCCGCTTGTCGATGCACTCGCGTACAAATCTCGACGAAATTTCACCGCGGAGATCAAACCCGCGATCGTCGTTCAACTGTCGATTCCCGCGCGGGCTTCGACGACGACGCGGATCGGGTCGATTCATCCTCCCCCCCTTTTCAAGAACGTTGACGCGGACTACTTCAGGCGATAGCGTGGCCTATCGATCGATGCGTTCCGCGCGTTCGGTCCCGCGGCGATTCGGCTCTCCGCGACCACGACGACCGCGAACCTTCCGCGCGGGAAATCGACGAGCGACCCGGCACACGCTCGACCCTCCCCACGAACGCCGAATAAGACGCGGATCGGATCAAACCGAATGATTCTTCAAACAAAGGAACATGCCATGAAACGTTTAGTGATCGCGGCGGCGACCGCGGTCGTCGCGCTCGGAGTTTGGGCTTCGAGCCGGGGCGTCGTCGCGGCCAAAGGCGAAGGCGACGGATTCGTTTCGCTCTTCGACGGCAAGAATCTCGACGAATGGAAGATCCCCGAGGGGGACGGCGGCCATTGGAAAATCGTCGACGGAGTGATCGATTACGACGCACGCAGCGAAGCCAAAGGCGAAAAAAGCCTCGTCAGCAAGCGAACGTTCGGCGATTTCATCCTCTCGCTCGATTGGAGGTTGAAAGAAACGCCTTACATCAACCCCAACATCGCCTACATCTTACCCGACGGCACGCACGCTCGAGGAGTCGACGGTAAAGAGCTCAAACTCGCTCTTCCCGACAGCGATTCGGGCGTTTATCTTCGCGATATCAACGGCAAAAGCCAGGTGAATATGTGGTGTTGGCCGATCGGTTCGGGCGAGGTTTACGGCTACCGAATGGATAAAAGCATGCCGGCGGCGGTGCGCGCCGGTGTGACGCCGAAAACCCAGGCCGATAAGCCCGTGGGTCAGTGGAATCATTTCGACATCACGCTCAAGGGAGATCGCCTCACGGTCGTTTTAAACGGGATCACGGTGATCGAGCACGCGCAACTCCCGGGCATTCCCGCCAAAGGTCCGATCGTTTTACAACATCACGGCGGTTACAAAGACGGCAAATATCTGGGACCTCCCAGCCTCGTTCAATTTCGTAATATCAAGATCAAGTCGCTAGATTGATCTTTGTTCCACGGCGAGCGAAAAATCTCGATCGTCGTTCACCGAATGTCGGGGGGCCGATCCGCTTTGGCCGAATCTCTTTTTTTCCAGTTCGTCCCGCCTTGCGTAACTCAAGGCGGGATATCGCTCCGACTCGCGCAGGATCGACCGGCTCGCTCGCGACCGTGAACTCGGCTTTTGCCCCCGTTCCCCCCCGCCTATAAAATGGTGGATAATGAAGCGCGGCGGAAGGGGGAAACCGATGACCCGCAAACGATGGATGAGATTTGTATTTTTAGCCTCTTGGATCTTCTGCGGCTCGGCTGAGCGATTGATCGCGAGTGACGACGATTCGGCCGCCGCGGCCGAGCGCGGCAGGATCGCTCTTACTTTGGGAAGCTTTCTCGCCCCCGAATGGAAGTCTTCGGCGTACGCGGCCACGGCGTCTTTCCTGGGCATGGCGCCGAGCGACGCCGAAACCAAGCCCGAGGCGTTTTCGGCTGCGTTTCGAGCGCGTTACGGCCTGCACGAGGCGCCCTACCCTAACGACGGCCTGCCGATGGGGATCCGTCGCGGCAAAGGCGCCGACGGCCGAAAACAAGGCTTGCAAATCGATTGCATGGTTTGTCACGGAGGATCGATCGGCGGACAAAGCTATGTGGGTTTAGGCAATACGACGCTCGATCTCGACACGCTCTTACGCGAGATGACGCTCGCCGACGGTCGCAGGCCGCCGCCTCGCGTCTTCACACTCAATTCGACCCGAGGGACGGTGAACGCGGGGCAAATCGCGGCGATCTTGCTGAGCCTGAGGAATCCCGATCTTTCGCGCTCGAGGATTCCGATTCCGCTCGGCGCGAACCTTCCCGAACTCGACGTTCCGCCGTGGTGGCGGCTCGCCAAAAAAACGACGATCTATTACGACGGCCGAACCGACGCTCGTTCCGTTCGCACAAACATGCAATTTCTTCTGGGTGAATTCACACTGGAAGATTTCAAACGTATGGAACCGACGTTTCGCGATATCCGTGAATATTTTAAAAGCATCAAGCCGCCGAAATACCCGTTCACGATCGATCGAGAGCGCGCCGTGATCGGTCGAGTCGTCTTTGAAAAATCGTGCTCGAAGTGTCATGGAACTTACGGCGCCGACGGCGAATACCCCAACGTGATTGTTGAGCTTGATAAGATCGGCACCGATCCCAAACGCGCCCTGGGGCTTTCGGATCGCCTGATCGCGCATTACAACTCGACTTGGCTCGGCGAGGAATATCCCGCCGATACGAAGATGATCGGCTACCAGGCGCCTCCGCTCGACGGAATCTGGGCGACCGCTCCCTTCCTGCACAACGGGTCGGTCCCCACGCTCGACGCGCTTCTCGATTCCTCAAAACGACCGATCCGCTTTCGAAAACCTCCGACGACAGACTTTCAATATTATGATCAGATGAACGTTGGTTGGAAGGTCGAGACGATCGATCCGAGCGAGACCGATCGCGATATCCCCAAAGACGCTCCGCCGACCGAGGCTCGTCGAATTTACGATACAAGACGCTTCGGCCTGGGAAACCAGGGGCATTTGTACGGCGACAAGCTGAAAGACGCCGACCGCCGCGCCTTGATTGAATATCTTAAAACGCTCTGATTCGATCTTTCTTTTATAAGAAATGGAACGTGATACGATGAGCGATTCTCGACAAGCGATGTTCGGAGCGGGTTGTTTTTGGGGGGTCGAAGAGACGTTCCGCGGGGTCGACGGAGTCGTTTCCACCGCGGTCGGCTATTCGGGAGGAAAAACGAGCAATCCGACCTATCAAGATGTCTGTTCAGACGAAACGGGGCACGCCGAGGTCGTTTTGGTCGATTACGACCCCGAGCGGGTCTCTTATGAAAAGCTGCTCGACGTGTTTTGGGCGAGCCACGATCCGACGACTCTCAACCGTCAGGGGCCCGATTTCGGCTCGCAATATCGATCGGCGATCTTTTATTTTAGCGACGATCAGCGCGAGGTCGCTCTCGCCTCCAAAGAGCGCGAGCAAGCGAGCGGTCGATTCCGCAGGCCGATCGTCACCGAGATCTCGCCGGCGAAGCCGTTTTATCGCGCCGAGGAGTATCATCAAAGGTATCTCGCGAAACGCGGTCAATCGAGCTGCGGAACGCATTGAAGCGCGATTCGCCGATCGATTCGTCAAGACGATCCGGTCGCGACGATTCAATCGCCTCGACCGATCGTTTGATCGCATGAAAAGTTCCTGCTCTATTATTTGATCAATTGTAAGCGATCGATTCAGATAAGCTTATCGATCGGTCGCGCGGTGAGGGGAAGGATCGACACGGGTCGATCGGTTTTATCGACGATGAAGCTCGCGGGATCGATTCCGAGGTTGTGGTAGATCGTCGCGAGGATATCGAGGTAATGGATCGGATTCGTCGCGGCGTAGGCGCCGAGTTTATCGGTCGAGCCGATCACCTGGCCGGTTTTCATTCCGCCGCACGCGAGCAGCGCCGAGTTGACGGGCGCCCAGTGGTCGCGTCCCGCGTCTTTATTAATTTTGGGAGTGCGGCCGAATTCGCCCCAGACGACGACGGTGACGTCGCGATCGAGCCCGCGCTGGTGAATATCTTCGATCAAAGCCGAGATCCCCCGATCAAAGAGCGGAAGGTGCTCGCGCAACCAATTGAAGTTTTGTCCGTGCGTGTCCCAGAAGCCGTACGCCACCGTGACGCACCTCGCTCCCGCCTCGACGAGCCTGCGAGCCGTCAGGAGCTGATCGTTCCACGTCGGCGCGCCGTCCCCCCAGTGCCGCGAACTCCCCCGACCGTAACGATCGCGCAGCCGAGGATCCTCGCGGTCGAGATCGAGCGCCTTCGCGACTTTGTCTGAAGTTAAAACTGTAAAAGCGCGATCATAAAATTGATCAAGACCTTGAATCGACGACGAATCGACCTCGCGACGGAAGCGGTCGAATTCGGCGAGGAGCGAACGCCTGCCGCGGAAGCGGTCGTCGCTCACCGCGGTTTGTTTGAGCAGCGCCAGATCCTCTCCGCTCATCTTCGACGCCGCGTACGATTGTCCCAAGGCGCCTGGGCCTGGGGTGTTGTACGGTTTGTGCACCATCGTCGGCGAAAGATCGATGTACGGCGGTACCACGGGATCGGCGTAACCCTTCACCCGCGCGATCACCGAGCCGAAATTGGGCTTCCCCTCGCGCTCGGCGACCGACATCGGAAAACCCGTCAAATTTTGGAAGCTGCTGTGCTCGTCGCGCAGGCCGACGATCGATCGAATGATTGAATATTTGTCGGTGATCGACGCGAGCCTGGGCAGAAGTTCGCCGATCGAGATACCGGGGACGCGCGTCGCGATCGGTTGGAACTCGCCGCGAACTTCTTTGGGGGCCTCGGGCTTAAGGTCGAAGGTGTCTTGATGAGCAAGTCCCCCCGTCAGATACACCATGATGACCGATTTGTGAGAGCCCCTCTTACCCGAGCGATCCTCGGCGCGGAGGAGTTCAGGAAGCGAGAGCCCGCCGAGCGTGAGTCCGCCGATCGTTAAAAACGAGCGTCGCGTCATTCCGTCGCAGTAGCGCGATCCAGGCCCGAAGACGTTGATCATGGCGTAAACTTCCCCTCGAAACACACCCGGTTGGGGTCGATTTCCAACAAGAGTATAACATTCCCAGGTCGAGGAATACACCCTTGATCGCGATTCGGCGAGGCTCGGCGGATCGACGTATCCCGATCGCCTTTCGATTCAATCGCCCGATCATTCGTCGAGGGCGTGTCTCACCGTTGTCGACGTATCCCGATCGCCTTTCGATTCAATCGCCCGATCATTCGTCGAGGGCGTGTCTCACCGTTGTCGATGTATCCCGATCGTCATGCGCTTCAATCTCCCGTCTCGCTCAGCTTGCGATCGATCGATTTGAGTAATTCGACGATTTCCTTGGAACGCGATTCAATGATGTCCATATGATCACATCGTCTTTTTCTTTGAATGATGGTTTGTTCCATCTCGACCGCCGCTTTGGCCATGTATTTCAGGTTTCGCTTCACTTCCGCTCGTCGCGCGATCCCTATGTAAAATATCCATGCGATAAACATCGCCATAAAAACAAGAAGAATCACCGGGAACGATTCGGGCGCCTTCTTACTCGCCTCGTCGGCGAACGCGATCGTCGGAATCATGGAGATAACGATGAACGAAGCAAGCTTGTTTAAATAACGTTTCATGCTTATATTCCCGAATCAATGAACGAGAGGATAACGAATAACACGTCGCCGGCGATCGAAACATTCTCCGCGTTTCAAGGCTCGGGCGCGGGCTCTTCGCTTTCCAGGTCGACCGACCCGCCGATCTCGCCGTTCTTCATCAGCATGCCCACCGCGCCGTCGAAACGCCACTTTTTTCCCTCTCGGGCGAATTGAAACACCGGACCCATACGGTCCCCCGTGCAAACCCAAATCCGATCCGAACCCCGCCGCCACGTTCGAAAATTCTTGCTGATCATTCGAGGGATCCCGACGATTCCCCCCCGAGGCGCGAGCCGAAGCGGATGCTTGCTTAGATACCTACTTGTGCATAATTCTTGAGCCGTTTTTAGATCGGCGGTGTTCGCCGCGTTCAAGAGCCGTTGAAACGCGATCATCGAATCGCGTTCGGGAGCGGTCCACCAGATTTCCAGAATCAAGAGCGAAGCCGCGGCGATCGTCACCGCCGCGGCGATCGCGATCAACCGATTTCGAGAAGATCCGCTCGGCTCGATTCCGCCTGAAACCCCGTCTCCAATCCCGGGAACAGACCCGGAGGGATCGAGCGAAGATGCGAAAGAAAAAGACATAACATCAATCATTTCTATCTAAATCTTGATTACGTTCTTAAACCCCGGTGCGAAGTTTGCGTTTCAGTTCGTCGCGGATGCGATCGAGCACCGAATCGGCTTTCGCCTGTTCGAGGATCTCGTGGACGACGGTTTTAATGCCTCTCGGGCCCCATTGACACCCCTGTTTGAGGAACACCTTGGCGCTTTGGCCGAGGACGTATGATGTCGAGGCCGCGGCCGCGCCTTGAGCCACTCCGATCACGCCGTAACCGAGCGCCGTCAGGGGAACCGCGAGCCCTCCGCTCGCGACCGAAACCCCCGCCAGAATCGATTTTAATCCGCTCGTCACAAGTTTGGCGACGATCTCGATCACCCCCAACGTGCCGAGCGCCTTGATCATATCGCGGACGAGCCCGGTCGCGGTCATGCGTGTAAAGGGAATGCCATAAACACGACTTAGCGCGACGATCATGCCGACGTCGACCGCGAGCCCGCCCGCCATGTCGACGATCGGGATCGGATTGAGCGCGACCGCGGCGCCTTTGGCGATTGAAAATCTCCAAATAAGTTGATTGGCGCTCTCGTCGCGAATCCGCAGCTTATACGCGACGATCTCGTCTTGAACGTCTCCCGCGAAGAGCAACGTGTTGAGCGCGACGAGCGCTTTCCCCTCGCGGTCGAGAATCTCCAAAATGCGCTTCTTGAGCGGCTCGATCACCGCGGGAGGACGCTCCCAAACGACTTGCGTCGAGCCGTCGGGATGGCGGATTTTCACCTTGATCGGATCGGGGCGAGCCGCGGTCATCACCACGTCGTCGGGACCGAGGAAAAGGCGCACGCGTTCGTCTTTAATTTTGGCGTAAATCGCGTCGCGGTCGGCGTCGGGATAGCGGTCGATCTGGTTGAAAACAAGGATGATCGGCTTCCGCGCGTGCCGCAGTTGCGAAAGCGCCTCGAACTCGCGGCGCTGCATGTCGCTTGATACGACAAAAAGGATCAGATCGGCGTGCCGAGCGATCTCGGCGGCCAAAGCCTCGCGAAATTCGCCGCCGACCTCGTCGATTCCAGGTGTATCAATGAGAACAAGTTTCGGCGGGTTGGGATCGACCGCTTCGGGAGAGACGACCTCCCAGCGATGCGTCGATCGGTTCACCGTCGTTCCGTGGGTCGAGCCGACGCGAAAAACCTCGCGACCCAAAAGCGCGTTGAGGACCGACGATTTGCCCCGGCTCACCATGCCGAACGCCGCGATCTCGACGGTGTTTTCGTCCAATTTTTGCGCGAGCGCTTTTAATTGATCAATCTCTCGCGCGAGTGCGCGTTCTTCCTCGGGTTTGAGCGAAAGCCCTTTCAGCGTCGATTCCAGGCATTCGCGCGCCTTCTGGATCGGGTCGCCGGAAGTCTCGGCCGTTTCGATCTCGAGCTTGCGGAGGGCTTCTTCGATCAAGGGGTCGATCGTGGCTTCGGCCCGATCGGGCGGCGGAGGCGTTTCGATCGCGGAAAGGTTCAAGTTCAAGTTCATAAAGCGGGCTCCGATCGCGCCGGAACAAGGGGCTTCGATCCGACGACGGTCGTCGCGGGCGTGCGACCGGGATCGAATTTGTGCAGCACGCGGTCGACGGCCTGACGCGCGAATTCCTGGAGAAATTCGCCCCGACTCGTCAGATCAAATTGACGGATCAGCGCCGCTTGCAAGCCTCCGTCGCCCCACGATTGTCCCGCGGCGAAATATTCGAGAAACGCGAGCCCCGAGATCCGCGTTAAATACGCCATCGAAGCCGCCTGAACCGCGCCTCCCGCGACATGGCCGACGAGCGTCGATTTGACGAAACCCGCGATCAGCGACGTCGCCGCCTCGACCATCCCCAGCTTTAAAAGCATCTGAATCATCTGCGAGCCGATCATCTTGGCGTGCCGCGGCTCGAGCTCGACCGCGAACGCGCCGGCGATCTCGGATATCATCTGAAATTGAACCGCCCCCGTCGCCATCAGGTCGAACGCGGGAAGCGGATTGACGAATACCGTCCCCGCCGTGATCCATTGATATTTGTCGATCACCTCCTGCGCCCGCCTCCGCCGCTCGATCGTCAATTGTCGCTTCGATTCCTGTGTTAATAAATGCGCACGCAATAATAAGTTCGCGGCTCGCAACGATTCCCCCTCGCGGTCGAGGATCGCCGCGATCCGTTCCTGAAGGCGTTCGATTTGGGGTTCCTCGGTTTCGACCTCAACGCGTTCGGTTCCGTCCGCCGAACGGACCCGCGTCACAGTCGGTCGCGGATTCGCCGCGATCGCCACGATATCGCGCGGGTCGATCAACCCCTCGAGCCGTTCGCGAAGCTTCAAAAGAATCGCGTCGCGATCCGATTCGACGAACCGATCGGTCTTGTTGAGCGCCACGATCGAACGCTTTCCCTTGCGCAACAAAGCCGTCAACGGTTCAAATTCCGACCGAATAAGATCATGATCAAGCACAAATATTAATAAATCGGCGCGCACGGCGAGATCGCGGGCCTCGGCCTCGCGGCGGTCGCCCCCCGCGCCGATCTCGGCGAGACCCGGGGTGTCGGTGAGGAACACGGTTCCCTCGAGTCCGTCGATGCGTTGCGTGTGCCGTTCGACCGTTCGCGTCGTACCCATCGTCGGTTCGATCGTCCCCGCCGCGTGGCCCAAAAGCGCGCTCACGAGCGAGGTTTTCCCCGCCGACCCCGTGCCGAAAATGACGACATGAAATTCCTTGCGATTCCGATCGGCGTGGAGCGCGTTGAGTTCGGCCTGGAGCCTCCCTCGCGTCGCGTCGTTCTTCACCTGTTCGATCAGGCCGACCGCGGCCTCGGTTTGCAGCTCGGCGGCTTTGATCACATCCTGAGGCGCCTCGACCCGCTTGTTCGGATCGCGGCCGATCCGCCACATCACCCGCGCCGCTCCCGCTCCCACGCCGATCGCGGTGCACGCCGCGGCCGCCGCGATCACCGCGGCCAAAGGTCGCGAATGCGTGGAAAGGCGATCATGTAAATCGCCGATCGACGCCGCCGACCAGCCGATCAGGCCGATCGCCGCGACGGCGAGTCCAATCGAAATCGACCACCGAGCGTATCGCGTCACTTCGGGCCCTTCGCCAACGAATCGTCACCGCGTGTCGTCGAACACAAAGCTCCTCTTTCATTCTATTCGCCCCGGAGCGAGAAACCTTGGAAGAATCGGCGCGAACGCTCGAATCTTGTTAAAGAATCGAAGCCGAGCGCGGATGCGCCTTCGCGATCGGCGCACTCCGCGAGTCGTCGGCCGCCGGCGACCGAATTCCACGACTTTTGGGTCGCGATCAGCGTCTTTCTTCGGGCGCCGAGCTTAAACCGCCTCGCGCGACGCGGGCTTGTTGGCGGGATCGAGGCGTCCAAAAATCATTCGCCCCGCGCTCGTTTGCAGCACGCTCGTCACGGTGATTTTGACGATCTCGCCCAGATAACCGACCCCCTGTTCGGCGACGATCATCGTACCGTCGTCGAGATAGCCGATCCCCTGCCCCGGCTCTTCGCCCCGCTTCATCAGCTTGACCGTCAGCATCTCTCCGGGAAGAACGATCGGCTTGAGCGCGTTGGCGAGATCGTTGAGGTTGATCACTTCAACTCCTTGCAAACGTGCGATCTTGTTCAGATTATAATCGTTGGTGACGACCTTCCCGCCCAGATGTTTGGTGTAAACGACGAGTCGATGATCGACCTCGCGAACGCCGGTGAGTTCGGGGATATCGGCGTCGTCGATTCGAACCTCGACCCCCGCCATCTCTTGCAATTGTTTGAGAATATCGAGACCGCGCCTGCCGCGATTCCGCCGTAACTTGTCCGAGCTGTCGGCGATCGCCTGCAGCTCGTGGAGCACAAACCGGGGGACGACGAGCGGCTGATCGATCATTTTCGCCTTGGCGACGTCGGCGATCCGGCCGTCGATGATCACCGAGGTGTCGAGCACGAGCGGACGCGGCCCCTTGATCTCGCGGGAAAACTCGACGTACGGAATCACAAAACGAAAATCGTCTTTGGTTTGCAAAAGCGTGCTGACGCAGAAATAGCAAATGATCACGGTGAAAAGCGCCAGCAAAGCCTGTTCAAAACCTTCTTTCATGGGTTTTGAAAACATATCAAACGTCGGTTGAAGCGTAACCTGGAGCAAATTGCTCAAAATGAGACCGACGATCAGACCGAAGTAGATCGCCGAGATCGTTTGAATGCGCTTGCGGGGCGTCAGCCAGTCGATCACCACGATCGCGATCCCGGCAGCCAAAATCCCCAAAAAAACCGCGGCGGGAAGAATCGGCGAGTTCACCATTCCGCTCGCGAGGGTGGCCATGCGTGTCGCAAGCCCCACCGTGGCGAAGATGAAAACGGCGCGAATCGCTATCAAAAGCATGCGGACCTCCCTAACGAACCGGTGAACGAACCGTCCGGCGACTTCCGAATGAATAAGGACGTCATTTTTTGGATATATGTCGCACTAATGGACGGATCGGGGATGTATCGAAGCATTCTACCATTCATGGCGAGCGAATTCCGATACCAATCGGTCATAAAATTCTTCCAGGCTCTCGACGATCACCTTGGCGTCTCCCAGGATGGGCATGAAGTTGGTGTCTCCATCCCATCGCGGCACGACATGCCAGTGGAGGTGACCGGGAAGCCCCGCGCCCGCCGATTTGCCGAGATTGAGCCCGATATTGTAGCCGTGGGGGCTCATCATCCGATCGAGAACGCCGATCAACCGGGTGATCGTTTCGATCGGTTCGGCTCGTTCGTCTCGGCTCAGTTCACCAAGAGAACCGACGTGCGAACGGGGCGCGACGAGTAAATGACCGTTGTTGTAGGGGAAACGGTTGAGAATCACGACCGTGCGCGGGCCGCGCCACGCGAGCAGGTTGTCGCGGTCGGTCGTTCGAGCGAGCGCGTCGCAAATGAAACAAGACGCTTGACTAACGTCGTCGGGACGAGGCGCCGAATCTCGAATGTACGCGGCGCGCCATGGCGCCCAAAGTCGATCCATAAAAATCGTGGTTCGGTTCGAGGATCAATACGGGATTTTGATGCGAACCGTACCCGGAATTCGCCGTCCAAGCCCCGCTGTAAGACCAGGATCACGTATAATCATAGCGGGCGAAAGGCGGAAAGTCATGCGGTCCA
Organism: Planctomycetota bacterium; assembly: GCA_021791715.1. Taxonomy (GTDB): domain Bacteria; phylum Planctomycetota; class Planctomycetia; order Isosphaerales; family Isosphaeraceae; genus JAKBCQ01. The sequence continues at coordinate 68,988 of JAJYWB010000023.1, forward strand.
CGAGAAAATTCAAACGGTACACGCGGAAACCACGGCGGCTTTGATGGTTGTCGTTCCCGAAGCGACGCTCGATCCGATCCGCCGCGGGACGCCGCGATCAAAGCAAAAACCGCCGGTTCCAAACGGGATAAATCCGCGCCCAGGCTCGTCCCATCAGTTCGTTCCGCGCGACCAAAACCCACCGGTTCGATTCTTCGCGATGCGATTTGGGATCGGCGCCCAAGCTTAACAAAACGTGATCGGCGGGAATTTCAAGTTCAAGTTCGCTGACAGTCCAACCCGGATTTTCGGTCGTCGGGGTGGGCGCGGGCGTTTCGGGTGAAGGCGATTCGGCGGCGATTCCGGCGGGCCAGCGGATCCGTTGGCCTCCCGACGCGACGACCCGAGCCAGCCAAAGACGATCGGCTTTCACGTCGTTCCAAACCACAAGTTGGCCGGGGCGAGGCGATTGACCCTGGAACGCCCAACGGTTGATCGCGTAACCCGTCGTTCCATTTTGAACCGGAAACACCGGGAACGCGAAAAACGTGGCGAGCGCCAACCCCGGAAGATATACCGTGATTCCCAACGAACCGATCGCCGAACACCAGGGCGCGAACGTTCCCAAAGGCGGAAACGCCGTTTGTCGGATCGAGTCGGCGAGCGAGGCCGCGTGCATCGCGAACGCCGCGGCCAGCATCACCGCGCCGAACCACGTGCCCCAGGTGAAAAACGCGACGAAAATCGCCGCCGTGAAAGTTAGAAGAATCGCCGCCGAGCGGCCCCGCTGGCCCCAGCTCCACTGCGCGAGCCCGGGGATCCAGACCGAAATCGAAAGGCGTTTCTCGGTTCGCTCCGCGACCCGTTCCACAGGCTTCACGCGTCTTATGAGAGCGATCGTCACGTATTCGATCTCCAAGAAAATGCGCCGCACGACGATCGTAAAACGACGTCGACGTCGGATCGCGGCAAAAGATTCTTGCGTTGAATTCCGCCGACTCGTCCCCAAAAAATCGCCGCGTCGACTGAAAACAACACGTAAGATTTCGGAGAAAAGGCGTCGAAGTCGAACGTTTTCGGCCCGCCGACAAGTCTCAAACCGATCGCGCCCCGCGCCGATCGTCGCAAGTCTTTCACGCGAGCAAGCCGACACGCGAAGGTCGCTTCTCCAGCCTCAACGCCGCGTCGAAGAATCGTCCAAGGTCGTTCGGCGAAAAGGAGTGAATTTGTCGACGCGAGCACGCCGGATCGATCGCCGTGAATAATCGATGAATTCTCTTCCCTTCGACGATTGGTCTTGTCTCAAGTTCCGTCGATCGATTACGCTGTCTCAACTCGATGCCAAGCGTGGGGTGATCCGTATTCGATTTCGTGACGTCGAGCCCGCCTCCCACGCGAACGTCCTTGGGCGAGAATCCCTCAGGTTATCCACCGATGAAGAACCGATAACAGCAGGATTCACGCCTTTGGCTCTTCCGCCGCGTATAGGGTCGAGCCGACCCGAAATCCCCGTTACCGCTTCCGGCGTTCGGGTTTGAACCCCAATGAATAAGGGGATGATCGATCCCCTGCCAGAGAAAATCGACGACCATGGAAAACCTACGCAACTATCGTAATATCGGCATCTCCGCCCATATCGACTCGGGCAAAACGACGCTCACCGAGCGCATCCTTTACTACACGGGCCGCACCCACGTCATCAAGGAGGTGAAGGGGGAAGGCGCCGTCATGGATCACATGGAGCTCGAAAAAGAGCGCGGAATCACGATCACCTCCGCCGCCACCACCGTCTTCTGGGGTGATAAAAAAATCAACATCATTGATACGCCTGGACACGTCGATTTCACGGTCGAGGTCGAGCGTTCGTTGCGCGTTCTCGACGGCGCGATTCTGGTGTTGTGCGCCGTCGCGGGGGTGCAATCGCAGTCGATCACGGTCGACCGTCAGATGAAGCGGTACAACGTCCCTCGGCTCGCGTTCATCAACAAGATGGACCGAAGCGGCGCCAATCCCGTCAACGTGATCCAGCAGCTCGAATCGAAGCTGGGCCTTACGGTTTTACCCCTCCAGTTGCCGATCGGCGCCGAATCGAACTTCCAGGGGATGATCGACCTGATCAATCGCGAGGCGCTCTATTTCGACGGCGAAAAAGGCGAAAACGTCCGTCGCGAGCCGATCCCCGCCGATATGGTCGATCAGGCCGAACGCGCCCGCCAGGCGATGCTCGAATCGCTCTCGCTCGTCTCCGACAAGGTGATGGAACTTCTGCTCGAAGAAGAAGAAGTTCCCCTTGATCTGATTCACTCGACGATCCGCGAGGCGACGATCGCACAGCAAATTTGCCCCGTTTTGCTCGGCACGGCTTATCGCAACAAGGGAATTCAACCCCTGCTCGATGCGATCAGCTCGTACCTGCCGAGCCCGCTCGACCGCGAGATCTACGCCAAAGACAACGATAACGGCATGGCCGAGGTTCCCTTGTCGGTCGACCCCGACGGCCCGCTGGTCGCGATGGCGTTCAAGCTCGTCGAAGAGCCCTTCGGTCAGGTTACATATACGCGTATTTATCAAGGCACGCTTCGCAAAGGCGAGTTTTATTACAATTCACGGCAGCGGCGCAAACAACGCGTCAGCCGTATTTTGCGCGTTCACGCCGACCAAAAGGAAGATATCGATTCCGCGGGAGTCGGCGATATCGTCGCGGTGATGGGGATCGAATGCGCCACCGGAGACACCTACTGCTCCGAGGGTACGAATTACTCGCTCGAAAGCATTTACGCCGCCGAGCCCGTCATTTCGCTGTCGATTCAGCCCGCCAAACGCGCCGATTACGACAAGCTCTCGAAGGCTCTCAATCGCTTTATGCGTGAGGATCCCACGTTCCGCGTTCACGTCGATCACGAGACCAACGAGACGATCATCTCGGGGATGGGAGAGCTCCATCTCGAGATTTACGTCGAACGGATCCGTCGCGAATACAAGGTGGAATGCGTCGTCGGCGCTCCCAAGGTGAGCTACCGCGAAACGCCCACCAAGGAAACGCCTTACAACTACAAACACCGCAAGCAAACGGGCGGATCGGGGCAATACGCGCATGTCGTGGGGGTGATGGTTCCGCTTCCTCCCGACAGTCCCGAGCCTTACATTTTCGAGAACGAGGTGACGGGCGGACGCATCCCGAACGAGTTCATCCCGTCGGTCGATAAAGGTTTCCGTCGCGCCCTCGCCAAAGGACCGATCGCCGGGTACGAAGTCATCGGCGTGAAAATGGTGCTTCAAGACGGCTCGTACCACGACGTCGACTCGTCCGATCTCGCGTTCCAGATCTGCGGCTTCGACGCCTTCCGCGAAACCTTCCGCAAGGCCGAGCCCGTTCTGCTGGAACCGATCATGAAGGTCGAGGTCGAGGTTCCGACAGAATTCCAGGGCCCCGTCACGGGTGGAATCTCGTCGAAACGCGGCGTGATCCTCGGGTCCGAAAGCCGTTCCGATTTCGCCGTCATCGAGGCCGAGGTTCCCCTCTCCGAAATGTTCGGCTACTCGAACGACCTTCGCAGCATGACGCAAGGCAAGGGAACGTTCAGCATGGAGTTCCTCAAATATCAGCGTATGCCTACTCGTTTGCAAGAAGAACTCGTCAAGAAGAGTCAGCAAGAAGCCAAAGTCGGCGCCAAGGCTTGATCCCAAAGATCGAAGCCTTATCACCGAGCGAAAGATCGAGGGCTCGTCGCCAAGGCGAGCCTTTATCTTTTCATCGATCGATACGATTCGGTCGAGGTCGACGATCGTACGTTGGCATCAAGTAATATCTAGGATAAACATAATAATGCATATGGAATACGTATGAATCGTTTGAGAAATGTTTGAGAAACGAACGGACCGGCCGTTGACCGACCGCTCGCGAGCCGGCATAAAGTAATGCAGATCATCCGCCGGTTCGGCTTGTTCACATAGCGATCGGGAGCGGAATCATGCACGATACGCCTCTTGCGCCCGACGTTCCCCCCGCGTCGACCGTAAAAAAACGTTCCATTTTCGCCGTGATTTACCGTGCGTTCGTCGGCACGACTTTAATCGTATTGGTGGTCGTGATCGGCTACCTTGGTTCGATCTTTTACCGTGAATTCCGTACGCTTCGCGAGGCGCAGGCGGGGGAGTCGTCTTCGACTCCGATCGGCTACGAGGGGCTGAGCCCCAAATTTTCGTACGCCGAGGCGCCCGATCCGTGGTTGCAGGAAAAAAACGGCGAGGCTCGCTTATGGGGCGGCTGGGATCCCAAGCTCGGCCAAATCTGGTTCCGTTTCAATCCCGGCGATCTCAGCGAACTCAAGCTCTCTCGGCCGATTTATTGGGGGAAAGACGGGGTTCGCGCGATCGATTACCCCGTCGTCGAGCGCGAGGGGGAGCCTCGCTGGTTGAAGGTTCACCCCGACGACGAGGTCGCGGTTCTCGACTTCAACGGAGTCGTATCGATTTATCCGTTGATGGTGTTGGAGCGGGTGTTGATCGTCAACGATCAGATCGATCGCGATCGATCGGTTCTGGTCGTTCGCGCTCCGCGCGAGGAGGTCGAGCGAACGATCCGGGTGTACGATCCCGTCGTCGAGGGGTCGCGGGTGACGTTCGGCACGACGGGTTATATTTACGATCGTCATATTCTTCTTTATGATCGCCAGACCGAGAGTCTCTGGACCGCCGGCGACGAAAGCCTGGAGGCGGTCGCGGGCCCGCGCAAGGGAGTTAAGCAAAAGTTATTGGCTCGGCTCGAGCCGATTTCGTGGACGAGGTGCGCGGCGGAACGGCGCGAAGGCCGGCTGATCGTCGGCGATAAACGCAACCGGCCGACTCCGAAGGAGTGAGAGGCTATCCGTCAAGAAAATCGCATAATCGAGGAGATTTGTGGGCGAACGATTCATCGGGAGGGCGAATCATTCATCGGGAGGGCGAACCTCCTGGTGAGCCGCATAATGATATATTCTATTCTTGACGGCGAAATCGATCTTCTCGACCTGGTTTATGAAAATCTCTCAGCGGGAACTTCCCCGTCTACATATACAGTTTGCGCTCTCGATTAATAATATAACGGCTCACCAGGAGGTTCGCCCTCCCAAATCAGGTTCGCATACCCGAAATTGATAATCGGTGACAAAACCCGGTTTGCGCTCTCGATTAATAATATAACGGCTCACCAGGAGGTTCGCCCTCCCAAATTCAGTTCGCCCTCCCAAATCAGGTTCGCATTCCCAAAATTGTTACGCGGTCCCCAAAACGGTTCTCGGACCCAAAATTGATAATCGGCGACAAAACCGGTTTGCGCTCTCGATTAATAATATAACGGCTCACCAGGAGGTTCGCCCTCCCAAATTCAGTTCGCCCTCCCAAATCAGGTTCGCATTCCCAAAATTGTTACGCGGTCCCCAAAACGGTTCTCGGACCCAAAATTGATAATCGGCGACAAAACCGGTTTGCGCTCTCGA
>JAJYWB010000024.1 GCA_021791715.1 Planctomycetota bacterium
GCGATCATGGAATACTTGGATAATCATAACGAGAATCCAAAGCCATTCTCATGGACTGCGGGGGCTGATCTCATCCTGAATCGAGTGAAGGGGGTTTGTGAGCGAACTTCTAACTCAGGACACTAGCCGTCATTTGTGCGTTCCGAATTCCTTCGCCAATTCGCGTATCGAGAATTCGTGATTAATCTTGACGCCGCGAGCCTCGAGTTTCCGTATCGTTGAAATCGGCGCAACGATGTTCGTATTCGCGGGCGCGGTGTCGAAGTCTTCCTCGGCGGCGGCGAAATAAATCGACGGTTTCAACGTGATCTCCACGCCGGCGGTCGCGACGACGCGAAAAACCAAGGAATTCAGAATCTTTTGAATGAATAAAAGATTCTTATCTGCGTTCGCAATTTTGATCCTCTCGAACGTCTTCTTATTGAGAAAATCGAACGTTTCGACGACTTCGCGAGCGTCACGGATCGTCATCGGCGCGACGAACTTGATCTCGTCCCCGGTGCGATGAATCGTCAAGGAGGAATCGGCGACCGCGTTGATCAGCATTCGGAGCGACTCGGGTTCGAACGGCGTCGATCGATGATCCTCGGGCGAATCCGATTTCTTATTATCGAGGATTTGCGCGACGATTTCTTTACGAATGTCGTCCCACGTCGTCGGTTCGACGTCTTGACGATTCGCAGCTTTGAGCCCCTCCTCGGCGTATCTCGCGATCGACTCGGCGATCTTCGGTTTGATCTCTTCGATCAGTCGATCGACGATCGCCCCGGGAACCACGATCCGATGATAATAATTCAATCCTTGATGCGAATTTAGATAAAATTCTCCGGGGACGATCCGGATCGAATCGAGATCGACGTTCGTCTTATGAAAGTCTCCTCCAAAATCGATATCGGAATCAAAGTTTGAAAGAATGTAATTATGCTTGTTTTTTTTGAAATAAATCGACGGCCCGGTGAGATCGGCGAAAAAATCGGGAAGCGTCGGATTGAAGAGGATCGAATCGCGGCGTTTCCAAATCGTCTCGATCCGGTCGAAATCGTCGGGACTCGACGCTTTGATATTGGTAAATATACGTAAAAGATCAAATGTGTCGGTTGTTTCGGCATATTTGACGAAATCGCGTTTCTCGGTCTTCACGCAGCCGGCGAGGAGAACCGCGGTTGAAAGTAGGAGGATGGCGCGAAAGACGTACGATCGAGGGGAAGACATCGGGGATCTCCTTATACCGCTTACATCATAATCGCTTACATCGTTATGGTTTTTTCACCTCGAACGGAATCGCGTCGATCTTGGCGGCGAGGATGAAGTCGTTTTCCGAAAGCCCGCCGATCGCGTGGGTGGTGATTTCGATCGCGACTTCGCGATAACCCGTCAGGTGAAGATCGGGGTGGTGCCCTTCGGCCTCGGCGAGCGCCGCGACTTCGTCAAAAAAGTGAATCGCGGTCGAAAAATTGCGGGCCTTCCATTCGCGTCGAATCCGCTTGCCGTCGTCCGTGACACTCCAGCCGTCGAGTTGCTTAAGCAGCGTTTCGACCTCGGAAGGGGTGAGCGTGGGAACGCCCCCTTCGCACGGAGCGCATCGCTTGCGAGTCAATTCGATCCCCGTCGTCGCGTTCATGATCGTCGCCCTCAAAGAAATCGACCCGATTCGCTCGACCCGGAGCCGGTTCGATCGATAAAAATCGATCGCTCGACCCTTCCTCACAAAAATCAGAGTATCATGATGATCGATTCCCGTCCAGCGGACCGAAACCCTCACGCCCATGAATATTCAATCGCTTACGGTTTGAGTTCGCGACGATCCTTGTTACCTCCGCGGCGTACCGCGATTTCTTATCAATAAATTAAATGACATTCAATACTAACAATTAATGTTGTATAGATTAATATGCGTTATCGATTGATCCGCGCTGCGTAAATCTTGCTTTGTGAACGCTCCGATGCTGTAATCGATTCTGGGCGCGGAGCGGGGATGTTCGCTCGTATCGATAAGACGATCGCGCCGCGAAGGTTGAAGATCGAGGGGTCGATGCCGGCGAATTTACCTCCGCAGTATCATAAGGTCGATGAAGAATATCGCGCGGCGACGACACCCGAGACGCGGCTCGAAAAGGCGCGCGAGATGTTTCGGCTGCTCCCCAAACACAAGGGGACCGAGAAGCTTCAGGCCGATCTCAAAAAACTGATCAGTCGGCTCCGCGACGACGTCGAAGGGGGTAAAGGCGCCGGCAAAAAGAAGGGGGTGAGTTATCGCGTTCCTTCGGAGGGGGCGGGGCAGGTTGTGCTTGTGGGAGCGCCCAACACGGGGAAGAGTTCGATCCTCGCCGCGCTGACGAAAGCGACCCCCAGGATTGAGGCGTATCCGTACACGACGCGCGAGCCTCAGCCTGGGATGATGCACTGGCTTGATGTGCGCCTTCAACTCGTCGATTTGCCGCCGATCTCGGCCGATTTGATGGAACCGTTCGTGCCTTCGCTGATCGCCGCGGCGGACTCGGCGTTCTTGGTGATCGATTGCGGCGACGACGCGACGCTCGAACAAACCGAGGTCGTTCTTGATCGGCTCTCCAAGAACTTCGTCGAGCTTGTCGCCGAGGTTCCCGAAGATAACGAAGACGAACGTGTGCATTTTTTGAGAACGGCGATCGTCGCGAATAAGATCGACGCTCCGGGAGGCGATGATCGGCTCGAAATCGTCCGCGATTTCCTTGGCTCGCGGTTTCCGATCGTCGCGGCTTCGGCAATCGCCCGGTCGGGTCTGGACGATGTCGCTCGATCCGCTTACGATCTTCTACGAGTGTTTCGGGTTTACACCAAAACCCCGGGCAAACCGGCGGATCGGACGTCGCCGTTCACGTTGCCGATCGGGAGCACGGTGCTCGACCTGGCGGGAACAATACATCGCGATTTTGAAAAAACTCTCAAATTCGCACGCGTTTGGGGAGCGGGAGTTTTCGAGGGGCAATCGGTGAAGCGTGATCACGTGCTTTCCGATGGAGATCTTGTAGAGTTGCATCATTCGTGATTCAAGACCGATGGAAGATCGCCGCGAAACGCGATCGAACCGTTCTTTTGGGTTAGAATGTATCGAGCGGTTGGATCGATTCGGTCGTGTTTCTCCCTGGAGTCGCGTATGCCTAAGGCTTTGATCGTCGAGGATCATCAGGATCAAGCCGACGTCGTCGCGGAACTGCTCCGACACAAGGGTTTCGAGCCGATGATCGCGGCCACCGGCACGATCGGCCTCGAACTCGCATTGGCGCATCGCCCCGATCTGATTTTGCTCGATTTAATGCTCGCCGATATCGACGGTTTTGAGGTTTGTCGAAGGCTCAGATGCGAGCGAGAAACGCTGGCGATCCCGATCGTGATGGTTACGGCTCTGAACGGACAAGAATACCGCACCCGCGGATTTCGGGTGGGCGCCAACGCGTATCTAACGAAACCCTACGGAGCGCAGGATTTATATCGAGCGATCGCGAGCGCGATTTCCTGGCGCGATCGGCTCGACAAGCTGAGACTCAAAGGAGAAATCCAGCTCGAGATGCACAGCGAATCGTCGTTTCTCGACGAGGTCAACGAGTTTCTGGCGAATCTTTCGGCCAAAACGCCGCTCGCTCCCGATCAAACGCATCAGCTTCGCCAGGCTCTAATGGAACTCGGCCAGAACGCGATCGAATGGGGCAATCGCCACGAACGCGACGCACTCGTCAATATCACTTATCGTATTTATGATGATTATATCGAGATCATTATCGCCGACCAGGGGCCCGGATTCGATCCCGAATCGCTCGAACACGCGGCGTCGCCCGACGACCCGTTGGCTCATATCGAGGTCCGCGAAAAACTCGGCCTTCGCGAGGGGGGCTTCGGTATGCTGATCGCCCGTGGAATGGTCGACGAGATGACCTACAACGACGCCGGCAACGAGGTGACGTTAATCAAACGCTTCCGCGCCGATTGATCGATCGACGCCGCGTCAGCCGAATCGATCGCCTTTCAAATGTTCAAAACACGTATTCCTGAGAAGAAGTGCGATTGTTCTTACGAGCCGGCGAAAAAACGTTCTTATTTCTTACTTTCGATTATCTTCTTACTTACGATTATCGACTCGGTCGACGTTCCTCAAGGTATTCGCGGAGGAAGTTCGCGTGGGTGGGGAGCCCGGCTTCGTCCCACGCCGATTCGATCTCGTCTTTGATCCTCGCGTTTCGCGCCTGCAAAAGTTCGAGAGCGGCCTTTTCTTCGGGATCGTCGGCGGATATCCGCAATTGATCATGAGAATCGACCGAAAGGAGCTTCCCGCGACGCCAATCCCAGGGCGTTATCACCAGCTTCATATGCGGATAATAGCAATTTCCAAGCCGAAGCGCGCGCCCTTCGGGTCGATCGTCGCGTCCTGGTGTTCTTTCAAAAGGTGAATGAGCCAGAATGTCTTCGATCAGCGGCGATTCGAACCAGTCGAGCCTTCGCTTGATCGTCTCGGGAGGCTCGGTCGTCGCGTACGCCGTGCGCATATAAAGCGCGACCGCGAGCCGAAGATCGTCGACCCCGATCGCTCCCAAAGCGCAATCACGACGATCCGTGAACGATTCCATCAAAAACGCCCGGCTTTCTTGAAATTCGAGTCGTTACGACCGATTCCGCGTTCGACGCGGATTCGTTCGCTCCCAACCCGCGACATCATACCCGAGTTCGATCGGTTCCGTTATCTTGGACATTCGAAATCGGTCGGCGCCCCGCCGACAAGAAGCCGTGAAAAAGGCCGAATCATGAACGCTCGTGCGCGTTAGAAGAGCTTCGGCGAACCGATCTTCGGATCTCCTTGCAAGGCTAACATGATGATTGATATTTATTCAATTCGGAATGTATTAATCGTTTTGTGTCTTATCGCCGCGGCGGGCGGGCTTCGAGGCGCGACCGCGGGAACGATCGACCGGGCCGCGGCCGATCGCCCGCCGAACGTCGTCTTGATCCTCGCCGACGATCTCGGTTACGGCGATCTGGCGTGCTACGGCGCCAAAGATATGAAAACTCCTCATATCGACGCGCTCGTCGCGGCTGGAATGAGATTCGATCGCTTTTACGCGAACTGTCCCGTTTGTTCGCCGACGCGAGCCTCGATTCTCACGGGTCGATATCCCGATCTCGTCGGAGTGCCGGGAGTGATCCGTACCGATCCCTCCGACAACTGGGGCAAATTGACGCGGTCCGCGGTTCTGCTCCCCGCCGTTCTCAAAAAGAAAGGATACGAAAGCGCCATTATCGGAAAGTGGCATCTGGGATTAAAATCGCCCGATACGCCGCTCGATCGAGGTTTCGACGTTTTTCAAGGTTTTCTCGGCGATATGATGGACGATTACTTCACGCATCGAAGGCATAACATCAATTACATGCGAGACCGCGACCGCGAGATCGACCCCGAGGGACACGCCACCGATCTTTTCACGCAATGGGCGGTAAGTTATGTGCGAGAGAAACGCGCAAGCGATCGACCTTTCTTTTTGTATCTCGCTTACAACGCGCCTCACGTGCCGCTTCAGCCCGTCGAGGCGAGGCTGAAACGCGTGCTCGAACGCGAGCCCGGTATCGACCCCAAGCGCGCTCGGCTCGCGGCGCAGATCGAGCATTTGGACGAAGGAGTGGGGAACGTGATCGCGGCGCTTAAGGAAACGGGCGCTTACCAGAATACCTTGGTGATATTTACATCGGATAACGGCGGTCAGGCGAGCGCCGGAGCGAGCACGGGGGGGTTGAGGGGTTCGAAAGAAAACGTTTACGAGGGGGGAATTCGCGTTCCGTGTTGTGTCGCGTGGCCCGGCAAGATCGCTCCCGGAAGCCGTACGGAACGCTCGGCCCTCTCGATGGACTTATTTTCAACTGTTTGCGCGATTGTGGGAATCGAGCCCGGCGGCGAGGTCGACGGCGAATCGCTTTTGCCGACGCTTTTGGGACAAAGCCTTGCCGAATCGAAGCGCGATCTTTTTTGGACGCGACGCGAGGGAAACGACGCCTACATGGGAAAAACGATCTGGGCGATCCGGCGCGGCGAATGGAAGCTGCTGCAAAACACGCCGACCGCGCCGTTCGAGCTTTATAACCTCAAAGACGACCCGTTTGAACGGAACAATCTCGCGTCCAAAGAACGCGCCGTGTATCGCGAACTCGCGAAAGCGCTGCGCGACCGGATTCGCCGCGGCGGCGCGGTTCCCTGGCAATAAGAGCTCGAACGTGATCAAAAAACTGTTCATACCGGATAATAATCGCATAAGATTGTGCGTATGCAAACACTTGTTAGGAGAATTACCGCCCGGACCGAAGCGTTCGACGCGGCGATTCGTCGAGGAACCGGCTTCGGGTCGTCTCGCGCGTTTTACGATTGACTGAGAATCGAATCGGCGAATCCTCCCGAGGTTCACGAACGCGAGAGAAAACCTGGATCGGAAGCGTCCAAAGATTGCGGCTTCGACGGCGCCGCCTTAGACGATCGTCGCGCCGATTCCGCCCGCGATCGACGCGCCTTTCGCCTCTCGTGCGATCGGCTTGAGCGCAAATCGACGTGCGATCCTGAAATCCGCCGGATTCGAATGATTTTTCCGATTCATCGAATTTCTCATTGACGCGAACCCCGATCGGGGCTTAGGATTCCATATGTTACGCGCGAGTCGAAACTCGCGGGAATTCGGACCCCGTAGCCATGCGTCAGATTCCAAGACGACTTCCGGCCCTCCCTCTATCGCCGGCGCTCGCCCCAAGCGGCCGAGCCGAGTCTTGGGTTTAACGTCCGAACGCCTCGCGCGTGACCTACCACAAGCCTCGAGACTCGCCGATATGGGCGATTCTCGAGGCTTTTCGCATTCAAGGACCGCGACGGGAGACGATTCAAACCGCCGCGGCCGGTTCCGAACCGAAGCTTATTAGATCGGGTGATCCGCCATGTTGGAATCCAAGCCCAAAACGAACGGCTCGACCAAAACCGCGGCAAGCCCGCGCAGGGTGTTGATCTTTGACACCACCCTCCGCGACGGCGAACAATCGCCCGGCGCCAGTATGAACATCGCCGAAAAACTTGAAACGGCGCGCGCGCTCGAAGCGCTCGGGGTCGATATCCTTGAGGCGGGCTTTCCGATCGCGTCGCAGGGAGATTTCGAGGCGGTCCGAGCGATCGCGACCGAACTGACCGACGTCGTCGTTTGCGGCCTCGCGCGGTGCAACGACCGCGATATCGATCGCGCCTGGGAGGCGCTCAAATACGCGCGCAAGCCGAGAATTCACGTCTTTTTGGCGACCTCGGCGATCCATCGTGAACATAAACTGAAAATGACACGTGAGCAGATCGTTGAACGAGCTGTTGAAAGCGTGAAACGCGCCGCGGGTTATTGCGCCGACGTCGAATTCAGCCCCGAGGACGCGGCGCGGACCGAGGTCGATTTTTTGTGCGAGGTCGTCGAGGCCGCGATCGCCGCGGGAGCGACGACCGTCAACATTCCCGATACGGTCGGTTACGCCGTTCCCACTCAGTATGCGGCGCTCATTCGCACGCTCCGCGAGCGCGTTCCCAACATCGATCGAGCCGTCGTGAGCGTGCACTGCCATAACGACCTTGGGCTCGCTGTCGCCAACAGTTTGGCGGCGTGCGAGATGGGAGCGGGACAGGTCGAATGCACGATCAACGGTATCGGCGAACGAGCGGGCAACGCGGCGCTTGAAGAGATCGTCATGGCGATCAAAACCCGCCAAGATTATTACGGGCTCACGACGGGGATTAAAACCGAACGGCTTTATCCGATGAGCCGAATGATCTCTTCGATCACGGGGCTGAAGGTGCAACGGAACAAGGCGATCGTCGGCCGCAACGCGTTCGCTCACGAGGCCGGCATTCATCAGGACGGAATGCTCAAAGAGCGATCGACTTATGAAATTATGCGTCCCGAGGAGGTCGGCGTTCCCAAAACCGATCTCGTGCTGGGAAAACATTCGGGACGACACGCGCTTTGGGAGCGCGTCGAGGCGCTCGGTTATCACCTCGCCGAGACGCAACGCGAGGAGCTGTTCGAGGATTTCAAAACCCTCGCCGATAAAAAGAAAGAAGTTTATGACGAAGATTTGATCGTTTTGATTGAAAAGCACATTCAAAACGTGCCGGCGCATTGGGTGTTGGTAAGTTTGCATACGACTTCGGGGCCGAGCGTGGTGCCGACGGCGACGATCGAAATCCGTCGTCCCGACGGTCGAATCGTCCGCGACGCGGCGATCGGCGACGGCCCCGTCGACGCGATTTTCAAGGCGGTCGAACGGGTGACGGGGATCGCCGCGAACCTCCGCGAGTTCGCGGTGCGGAGCGTGACCGCGGGGAAAGACGCGCAAGGCGAGGTTTCGCTCGAACTCGAAGTGGAGCAGGGGGATACGACGTTCCGCGGCCGCGCGGCCTCGACCGACATCATCGAAGCCTCGGCGCTCGCTTATCTCAACGCGGTGAACGCGATCATGACGCGTCGCGAACTGAAAGAACCGCGCGAGATCATCGGCCGACCCGGCGCGGGCGCCTGAAACCACACTCGTCTGAGAACGCGATCCGACCGAGCGGCGGGCTGAAACGAAACGCCCGCCGTTCGGCGCGTCGGATCGGAATTCCGATTCGGAATCGTATACTAGAGTATATAAATATTAATATTATTAAGATCGATGGCGGTGTTGAGCGGCTTATCCTGCGAGATCTCCCGATTTTGGAGCGGCTTCGGAAACTCCAACGGATCGATCTCGGCTTGATTTTACGGCTTTCCGCCGCATATTATCGGCTGGGTTGTTATGTTTTATGAAAAAACACATACAATTAATTGCATTTGTGAGGGCGAACCTCCCGGCGAGCCTCTTTTGATAATCTCTATTGAATAAGAGGTTTTGATCGCATTGTGCATAAATCAGATCAAGCCGACTCACCGCGAGGTTCGCCCTCCCGGCGGATGTTTCACCGAAAAAACCCGCTGATTTTGCTCTATTCTTTTCGGCTGGTCTCTTCGAGCGGGATCAGGTGGCGCCTTTACGGAGCTGATCGGCGCGGGCCGCGAGCTTGAGGGCCGCGGTTTGAAACAGGCCGCGAGCGTTCGCGCTCGCGAGCCGATACGACTCGCCGAATCCTTCGGCTTGTGTCCAATTAAACACTTCCATAATTTGTTTTGTCATAACGGCGAGCATTTCATCCATCGAAGGCGCCGAGGAAAGGTCGCCGGGGGGCGCCGTGCGAGCGTCGACGAGTTCGCGGGGCGCGCTCGGAGTGAACGGAGGTTCTTTGTAACCTTCTTCTCCGGCGGCGAACGGAGGTCGCGACGGCCGGGTCGGCTCGTCGCGCATCGGGCGCTCGTCGGGTGCGATCACCTTACCGCGCGGTTGCGGCTCGCGGGGGGGTTGGCTCGGCGGATACGTTTTGCCGTCCGATCCGACGCGTCCCGTATCGGAGGGGATCTGCGAACCCTCCTCGAGCTGCCGGCGAATCTTTGCCACCAGCTCGCGGCTCACTCCCAACTCTTCGGACATGCGTCGATCGGACCAATCATAATGAAGCCGGAGTTTCACCTCGACGGCGCGACGTCGTTCCGGGCGTGTGAGTGGTAAACCATGGTGGAGGTTGGCGCCGGCGACGAAATCGAGCGCGTCTTGCAGCGTTCCCTTGATGACGTCGACCTTGATCGTCTGTTTTTGAAGGTGAACCGCCGCGGCGTGCCGATGGAAACCGTCGGCGACAAGGAGTTCGCCGTCGACCTCATAAACGGTGATCGGCGGCATCCGATCCCAAACGTCGGCGTAACGTTCGACGGTGAAGTCATCGAGCTTATCGCGCAGGTTGAGGTTTGGATCCAGGACCAGTTCGTCGATGTCGATCTCTCGTATGTCCATACCGGAACCCCTTGTCTCGCCGGTTCACCGATAACATGAAATCGCTTAGGTGATCGCGTGAGAATGCGACCGTTTCACCCTTCGGCGATCGGCGCGAACGCCTCGTTCGGCGTGTGACGCTCGATTCGACGATCGAATCACGGCGCGCGATTTCGCCGATTTTTAAATCGGCGCCGAGCCGAAATCGGATGAGAGTTTCGGCCTCAAATGTCGGCGCGACGGGCGGGTTGAATCGATCGCGCCGGTTATACGGGATCGAGCATTCGATCCGCGCGACGGCGAGACAATATATGTTTTCATTAAGTAAGGATAAAATACGTTGCTTGATATTCAGAATTCAGATAGATCTTCAGCGACGGATCTCAGACAAACAAGCATATTGAGACATGTGAATAATTAGTGTAAGGAAGGATCGACAAGAAAGGAAGCGGAGGGAGGGGTTTGGCGCCGACGAAGGGTTGATTAAAACACGGCGACCGGGACGACCGAGTAAACTCGATCGCCGCCGGTCTTAGGTGTAGTTCGGATCAAGAAGGCGAGATTTCGTGAACGAGCCCCCGCGATCAAGCCGTGGCGTCAAGATCGAAGATCAATAACGACCGCCGCCGCCTCCGCGACCGCCGCCGTATCCACCCCGACCGCCGCCGCCGCCGCCATACCCACCGCCGCCGCCACCGCTACGCTCTTCACGCGGCTTGGCTTCGTTCACGGTGAGACGACGACCTTCGTGCTCGTGGTCGTGGAGGCCGTTGATGGCCGCTTTCGCTTCGCTGTCGCTGCTCATCTCGACGAAACCGAAACCCTTGCTTCGATTCGTCTCGCGATCCATGATCACCTGGCTGCTCTGAACGGTACCGTAGGGAGCAAACAACGCTTCCAGGTCGGCGTTATTCACGTTGTACGTGAGATTCCCGACATAAAGCTTCCTACCCACTTTTGGAATTCCTTACGAACAAGGCAATACGACCCGCTGGTTACTTTCCGGGTCGAAGAAGAAAGGGATCGGCATGACGATCCACCAAGTGGGTTGGCAAAAAAGTCGGAGTGCAATTCCAGAGAACTCACGTCGCGATCTTAATCGGCTACCCAACCGTTATGCATCCTAACCGAGGTCGATCGCAAATGATAGTCGAAAAATGGAAAATTTTAACAATCTCGTGCGAACCCCCTCCGAATCGGCAAGAATCCAGCCGTTTTACCCGTTTCAGATCGTTCAACAACCGCGTGAAATCCGCCGATTCCCACCCGTTACGTAACCCCCAAATCGAAACAACCCCTCGAAACAACCCCGCTTCAACCGCCGAAGCCGCGCCGAATTCCATCCAATCCAACCCGTCTCTCGACCCGAAACCTTCGCCTTAACCTCAACCTCAACGCAAAATCGAACCGATGATGAACCAAAATACGCGACCGAAACGAATTTCATGGTAAAATGGATTCAATCGGAGCGATTCGGAAATCCGCAAAGTTCACGACGTCTAAAAGGAATGAGCCGAATGCGACGACCGCGAGAATCTGTTCATCATGTAAGCTGGAAGGAACGAATGCTTCTCGGTTGGCGCGAATCGGCGCAACGCGATCGCTGGAGCGTCGTCCTACCCGCGATCGGCTGGATCCATCTCGCTTTCTTTATCATTTGCCAATGGCTTTATTCCCGGGGCGACCGCAGCCCGATCCGATTTCCGGCGCTTTGGTTCGCCGAACTTGTCTGCGTCGCCGCGGCGATCCGTGCGATCGCGGGACCCGGCTGGTCGAAACGATCGCCGATCGCGGGATTCGCGGTACGCGTTTGGTGCACATTCCTGATCCTCTCGTTCAACGTCGCCTCGCTCAACACGCTGACGGGATTCGGCGTCGATTGGTTCAAACCCGTCTGGGCCACGCTCAGCACGTTCGGGTTCGCCTCGATGGCTTATATCACCACGCCTTGGTTCTTCGTCCCCGCCGTTCAGATGTACTTCACCGGGCTCCTTATGGCGTCGTTTCCTCAATATAATTATGTGATTTACGGCTTATCCTGGTGGCTCGCGTTGCATCTGATCGGAGCGGCGGTTCATCGGCTGGCGCGCGTTCCAGGCGAGCAAGCGAGCTCGGGCGAATCGCTAGAAATCGAATCGCGCTGCAAAATGCGTCGCGAGCCCGCGGCGCCGGTGAGCTAAACTTCCGTTCGGATCGCCTCGATCGATCTCGACTTGTAATAAATCGTGTTGAACTGCTTAAATCATCGCGCGTCGAGCTTGAGCACCTCGATGCGCGACGCTCGATCGGCATCGCGATAAACGCGCTGCGTCGCCTTCTCAAAATCGGCCACCTTGGCCGCGTAAATATCGACAAATTTCTGGGGATTGCGATCGACGAGCGGAAACCACGAGCTTTGCACCTGAATCATCATTCGGTGTCCGCGACGGAACGAGTGATCGACGTCTTGCATCGTGAACCTCATTCGCACCGGCGAATTCGAGGGAAGCGCCTCGGGCTTGTCGAGCCCCTTGTAAAATTTCCCCCTCATCACGTCGCCGCGAACCATTTGCTGATAACCCGCCAGGTGAATTCCCGCGGGATTGGGGTCGGGATCGGGAAAATCGTCGGGGTAAACGTCGATCAGTTTGACGATCCAGTCGGAATCGGTTCCACTTGTTTGAACATGAAGGTCGACCTTGATCGGACCGACGATCGTGAAATCCTCGTCGAGAATCTCGCTTTCGTAAACGAGCACGTCGGGCCTGCGACCCGCGAATCTCTGATCGGCGATCATATAATCTCCCGCCATTCTGAACGTCGTCGTTTCGAGATAAGGGACGGGTTTGGCGGGATCGCTCACGTATTCGTCGAAAGCCCGACGATCCTCGGCGGGAGGTTCGAGCGCGAGCTTTCCCCCCGATCGCAGGTAAAGGCTCGTCGGCCGC
Source organism: Planctomycetota bacterium (assembly GCA_021791715.1). Taxonomy (GTDB): domain Bacteria; phylum Planctomycetota; class Planctomycetia; order Isosphaerales; family Isosphaeraceae; genus JAKBCQ01. The sequence goes on from JAJYWB010000024.1 coordinate 12,804, forward strand.
GCCTCGGCGGGGGGCCAACGGTCGAAATCGCGGAACCGGTTCGTACCCGTTTCAAAAACGATCGCCTTCGGGAATTCGACCTCCGAATCTCCCTTGAGAAAGCGTTCAAAAAAAGGGAATTCGATCTGTTCACGAAAATACTCGCCCGTACGAACTTTGAACGGAACGGCGCCGAGGCTCGATCCGTCCCCTCCGCTCCATCCTCCGTGCGACCAGGGCCCCATCACCAGGATGTTGACGCTTTCGGGACGAGCCGAAGCTTCGACGTTCCGAAACGTCTCGAGCGCGCCGAAAAGGTTCTCGGCGTCGAACCAACCCCCGACCGTCATCACCGCGGGCTTGATCCGCTTGATGTGCGGACGAAGATTCCTCGCTTTCCAAAAGTCGTCATACGTTCCGTGCTTCATAATCTCGGTCCAGAACGCGACGTCTCCCTTGAAGTACTTCGCGTCGACCTCGGCGAGCGAGCCGAGTCGCAAAAAGAAACGGTATCCGTCGGGGGTTCCGGGATCGAAACGGAAGTCGAATTTATTCGTCGGTTCGGGTCGAGGCCTGCCGAAAACCGCGAGGAAATTGAACGCGTGAGGCGTGAAAAACGCTCCGTTATGATGCCAGTCGTCGCCGACGAACCAGTCGGTCACGGGCGCCTGGGGCGAAGCCGCCTTGAGCGCCGGATGAGCGTCGATCATCCCCGCCGCGGTGTAAAATCCCGGATAAGAGATTCCCCACATGCCGACCTTGCCGTTATTGCCCGGAACGTTCTTAACGAGCCAGTCGATCGTGTCGAACGCGTCCGACGTTTCGTCGAAATCGTTTTTCCCCGCCTTGTTCTCGATATACGGTCGCATGTTCATAAAAACGCCTTCGGACATCCATCGACCTCGAACGTCTTGATATGCGAAGATGTATTCCGACTTACCGAAAATCGGCGACGGCCCGAGGTTATCTTTATAGCGATCGACCCCGTACGGTCCGACCGCGTACGGAGTTCGAGTGAGCAGGATCGGCGGTCGCGCCGCGGGTCGTTTCGGTACATACACCGCGGTGAAAAGCCTCGTTCCGTCGCGCATTGGAATTTTATATTCATATTTTGTATAATTGGCCTGAACGTATTCGAGGCCCTGCGCCCCGGAACGGGCGGGCGCGATCGCGACGATCAAGGCGAGGAGGATCACGAGCCGGAACAATCGACGCATGGTTGTCGTCCTGGTGGAATGTTGAATCGACGATCGAAAGAGCGTATGCGAGCGGGGGATCGACCGCAAGCGCCGAGCGGCGTGAAATCGGCTCGAGGCGTTTCAACGACGACGAAGCGCCGATCGAGCCGGCGTTTCTATTTTATAATGATATAATTGAGACCGATCGACGGTTCGCCGTTCTATAAGCTCGCCGGCGCCGAAAGGTTTTCGCTCGCCTTTATGAGAAGTCGACCGAGCCTCAATTGAATTTGATCGTTCGCATCGAAATAAGGCGAATCCGGAGAATTGATGAAAAATAATATTAATATCAATTTGAGCGCGTTCTCCGATTCCGATCCCTCCTCTCGGTATACGAATCGCTTCGCGGGCGATCGAGCGGATCGCGATTCGTCGTCGCGGCGTTTTCACTGCTGCTGTTGGCCTTGCTGCTGCTTAAGTTGCGGGTTGCGCGACCGTTGAACAGGATAAGGAACATGAACACGCTTTTTCGATTCGGTAACTCGCGAGGTCGAACGAGATTGATGCGTTCCCCGTGCGCCCCACGACGACCATTCGTTCCAGTCGTGCGGAACGCGGTCGATCGGTTCGACCTGAACCGTCACGTTGATCGATTCTTCGGCGCGGCCTTTCCAGAGGCCTCGGTTGGGCGGAACGTCCGAGTAGTCGCGCCCCACCGCGACGACGACGTGCTCGTCGCCGACGAACTGAGTGCGAGTCGGGTCGACGTCGAACCAGCCGAACGCGCTTCCGCCCCAGAGCTGGCACCAAGCGTGGGTCGCGATCTCGCCGGGGTGGTTGATGTACCCGCTCACATAACGAGCGGGGACGCCGACTCCTCGGCAAACGCCCAGCATCAAATGCGCAAAATCCTGACATACGCCTTTCTTTAATTCCAGCACCTCTCGTAGCGGAGTGCGCGAGGTTGTCACTCTTTGTTCATATGCCAATTCACCGGCGACGACGTGGAGCAGTTCGTTCACGCGGTCGAGGAACGTTCCGGTCGGCGGTTTGAGCGACGCGACGATCGCGTCGAGCCGCTCGGAGCGATCGACGAGCGGGCTCGGCTCAAGAAAATCGACGACGTCGACGCCGTCCCTCGTCAGATGACCCGGGGTCGGCCACGCGGTCGAATCGATCCCCTGCTCGAAACGTCGACGATGAACCCGCACGATCGAAGTCGTGTGGATCGTCAACTCGCGATAAGGCGTCGCGAGATTGAACAGGTCGACGCGATTGCCGAATCCGTCGCGGTATGAGGTCAGGGGCGCGGCGGGGGTCGTCCGCAACAAATATCCCAGAACCGTCTGATCCTCGGTCGAGGGGGGCGCCATCCGCGCCTCGAATACCGTCTCCGAGACCGGCGCCGAATACGTTAACTTTGTAATGTGATCGATTTTAAAAAGCATCGAGTTCTTCCAGTAAATGAATCAACAACTAAGTGTAAATCGATCGGCTCTGTCGATCGTCAGGCGTAAAAATAGGTGGAATGGATCGCGTCGCCGACGAGATCGCATTCTTCCTGAATTTCGGCGAGGAACGGCACGATTCCGACTCCGAGGATTTCGTCGACTTCGATGTAACGGAGCCTGCTGTCGAGTCGTCCGAGCAGTCGATCGGCTTCGGAGCGAACCTCGTCGTCGTCGGAATCGGTGATCTCGCGGGCCGATTCGCGGCATTTCGTGACGCAGAACCGCATCGACCGGGGAAAATCGGGAGAAAGGACGAGGAATTCGACGACTCCGCGGGGGTCGACGCGTTCGTGATGCGCCCTGCAATAAGCCTCGTAGGCCGAGCAGCCTCGGAGCAGGCTCGCCCAATGGATCGCGCGAGCGGGCCGGTCTTCGACAGTCGTCTCGTTCCAATCCCCCAATCGCTCGGTTAATATCCTGCCGATCTGGTTGACTCGCTCGAGATAACGGCCGATCTGGAGGAAATGGAAAACCTCCTCGCGCGGCAACGAACCGTCGACGAGGCCGTCGAAAAGCACGCAGGCCCGCTTGATTCCGTCGAAAAACCGCGGCGGGCTCGCCGCGAACCTTCGATGCGCTTTCGCCGAGCATAAATATAAATAAAGCTTATTAACCTGACTCCACGATTCGCCGCCGAGCATTTCTTGCGTGGCGCGAGCGTTTTCGCGGGCTCGCCACAACATCGCCAAGATCGAGTGCGGGTTATGACGATCGAACGTGAGAAATCGAAGCACGTGTTCACGATCGCGTTCGGTCGCGCCGCGATCGCGTTCGAAAGCCTCGCGACACGCGAGAATCGTCAGCACTCCTTCGATCGGCGAGAGCTCGGTCGATTCCCTCACGGGGACCGACGCGTCGAGTTCGAGGTGAAACCCGACGTCGAGCAACCGCGCGACGTTCTCGACCCGCTCGACGTAACGACTGATCCAGTACAAATTCTCGGCGACCCGGCTTAACATGCTACGCCGACTCCGAAACCGTCGCGTCGCGCGATCGATCATCGCACTTACGATTATTTATAATCTCATTCCCCGATCCGCGTAGCACCCACGTGTCTTTCGTCCCTCCTCCTTGCGAACTGTTGACGACAAGACTTCCGCGCGGCAAAGCGACGCGGGTTAAACCTCCCGGAAGCACCTTGATCTCCTCTCCGTAAAGGACGAACGGGCGGAGATCGATATGCCGACCCTCGAGCTTGCCGTCGATGAAGGTCGGATGCCGGCTCAAAGAAAGGGTGGGCTGCGCGATATAGCCGCGGGGATGAGCGCGAATCTTCGCCGCGAATTCCTCGCGTTCGGCCGCGGTCGAAGCCGGACCGATCAACATTCCGTAACCTCCCGATCCGTCGACCGCCTTCACCACCAGCTTGTCGAGATTGCGCAAAATGTGATTCATATGAGAAGGAACCGGCGGACGAAACGTTTCGACGATTCCCAGGATCGGATCCTCTTTTAAATAATAGCGAATGATATCGGGAGTGAACGGATAAACGCCTTTATCGTCGGCGACACCCGTGCCGATCGCGTTCGCCAGGCCGAGTCGACCCGCGCGATAAGCCCCCGTCATTCCCGCCACTCCGAGCCTGCTGTCGGAACGGAACGTCAGCGGGTCGAGAAAATCGTCGTCGATCCGCCGGTATAATACGTCGACCCGCTTCGGTCCGCGAATCGTCTTCATATGAATCCGACCGTCGTCAAGGAACAGATCGCGCCCCTCGACGAGTTCGACCCCCATCTGTCGAGCAAGATACGTATGTTCATAGTACGCCGAGTTGTAAACTCCGGGAGTGAGCACCGCGATCGTCGGGTCGTCGACGTCCTCGGGAGCGATGTGGCGGAGCGTCTCGAGCAGGTTCGCGGCGTAATCGTCGATCGACCGCACGTTGTATCGGCCGAATAAAAACGGGAACACTTGCTTCATCACTTGCCGATTTTTGAGCACGTAGCTCACGCCCGAGGGGGTTCTGCCGTTGTCTTCAAGCACCAGGTAGGTTCCGTCCTCGTCGCGCACCAGATCGATGCCGGAAACATGAATGTATACGTCGCGCGGAACGCGCAGGCCCACGCATTCACGACGAAACGCCGAGGCGCCGAGCACCAGGTCGTACGGGACGACCCCGTCGCGGAGAATCTTCCGGTCGTGATACACGTCGTTTAAAAAAAGATTGAGCGCGCGGACGCGTTGTTTCAGCCCGTTCTCGATCCGCTCCCACTCGTGCGCGGGGATCAACCGCGGCGCGGGATCGAAGGGAATGATTCGTTCAATCCCTTGTTCACGTCCATAAACTGTGAATGTGATCCCTTGATTGCGCATCATCAGATCGGCGAGCCGATGCCTGCGTTCGAGCTCATGCACGCCGAGCGTGGAAAGACGTTCGTGGAGCGCCGCGTAGTGCGGACGGACCAGCCCCGGAGCGGCGAACATCTCGTCGAAACCGACGACGTCGTAATCGCCGAACAATCCCGCGTCCGGGCTCAACCGCGTGGTTAAGGTCGCGATGTGAGAATCTCCTTTACATGAGCTTGGAGAAGCATCGCGTACGCGCGATAAGAAGCGTTCGCATTCAGCCGCGCATCAACGCGTCTTGGAAGACCCTCGACCCGATTGAACCAGATGCAAACCGCGGTCCAAAGAAAAAAAACGTCTTTTCCGAGCGTTTTATCGCGGTTTCAAGAGCGAGCCGACCGTAGGACGCCTAATTATAGGGCGGCGTGCTATAAGATTGTGCTTGGACGCCGTTCGGTCGATTGCGAGTTCCAAGCGGTTCGCCTCTAGAGCCAGATTTTAACGCGCTCGCGGATCGAATCGGGGAGTTTGCGTTCGACGATTCGCACGATCTGTTCGGAATGAAGCCTCGTGCTGAAATGTGAAGCGACGATCCAATCGTTCTCGAATCGATCGGCGCGCGCGATAATATCATCTAAGTGCATATGTCCAAATTTATGGATTTTCTCGGGGCGTTCCGCCGGCGCGACGAACGTCATCTCGATGATGAGGATCTCGGCGCGATATGCGTCGGGGGTCGCGTCGAGGCCTTTGGGCGAGGTGTCGCCGAGGTAGGCGATTTTTGGGGCGCGGATTTCGATCGAAACGTCGACGCCCGAGAGTCTGATATCGCGAATTTGCTCGCCCGTGAGGCCGTTGAATTCGGGTTTGAGTTTTTTACGACGTTCCCAAACGATGAATCCAAGCGAAGGGACGGTGTGCGCGGTCGCGTGGATTGTGACGACGAGTTCGCGTGAGAGTTCGATTTCGTCTCCCGGGGCGACTCCGATCAGATTCGCGGGCATTCGGCCGCGGTCGAGGCGCTGGAACGCTCGAAGCAGGCGATCGACCCCTTCGACCGATTCGGCGGGCAGGTAGATCGTCGGCGCCGCCATTTTCATCATCCGACGCCGCGCGACATAAACCGGGAGCGCGGCGATGTGATCGAGATGTGAATGTGAGACGAACCAAACGGGGGTGGCCATAAACGACCAGGGTTGCGCACCGAGGTCGAAACCGAGTTTGAGCTCGGGTACACGCCAATAGGTTTGGACCGCTGCGCGCGAATAACCTTCAAGCGTTAGCCCCTTGTGCGTCATGCGCCTCACCGGGGCGTTATCGACGGGGTGATCGAGCGAATCAAGGTCGTCGTCGGCGGGAGAAGACAAAAGAGGAAACTCCGAGTTAGCGTGGTAAAGCGTTTCGACGATCGATGATGATTCTTGATCATCAAAGCGGAGGGATCGACACAAACGCATTTGTATTAGGAATTCGCGTCGTTTCCACGGGGCGACGACGGAGCTTATTACACCGCATAAACCTTTCGATACCAATCCATTACGCCCGGCAGGATTCGAACCTGCGACCGGCGGATTAGAAATCCGCTGCTCTATCCCCTGAGCTACGGGCGCGAATGAGAAACACCGTCGATTTCGGCGGAAAAGACGTTGGAAACGATCGAATCGCCGAATCCCTCGGCTCGCGAGCCGATCGGAACGTTACGATCACGCTCGAAAGACGAACGAGGCGATATCATCGTATTCGTCGCCCCACGCTCGCTTCAAGCGAGGTTTCAAGCGAATCCTTAACGATCGACGCGAATCGTGTAACAATCCCAACCGTTCAGACAAGTTTCAACCCGATTCCGTTCGGTCGCGACGGTCGGAAAAGCCGATCGTCGCGGCGCAGACGGTTCAAAATCGACGACGCGATTCGACGAATCCGAAGACGGCCCTGAGTATCTAGATAAATAAATGCCAATATTCGAGCGTTAAGTTACTCGTGTTTCGTGCTCGATCGAGGTTTATCGTCGAGCCTTGCGCCGTTGATCCAATCGAGGATCGCCTGATATTCGCGCGAGTTCGCCGATTCGAAACGAACGCCGCCGGCGTGCGCCTTGAGCGAATGATCTTTTTGGGCCTCGGCCTCCTCGGCGGCTTCCCACGTCGGTTTTCCGAGCAGGAGGCTTTGCTGCGGATCGGCGAGATCGACGACTCGCAACGCCGAGCGATAATTGGCGCGAACCGAGTCGGGATTCCACCATCCCGATTTGTCGGGAGGGATCAGTTTCAGAATCGTATGAGAACGATGACAACCGACACAATTCTGGCCGTCTTCACCCATTTTGGCGAAGATCGGCAGTACCCTCGCCTCAAAATACGCGAGGTCGAGTTCCGCGCTCCGTCCGTTCGTCGCGCTCGATCGACCGAGCGTCGCCAAAAGCGAAGCCGCGAGTTCGCTCTGACGACGATTGTCCGATTTCGAAAGCGTTCGCAGGCCGTCGGCGATCGCGGGATTGGCGATGAGCTTCGGGCGTCGCTGAATAAGCTGGAGCGCCTTCTCGCGAGCTCCGAGATCGCCTTCAACAAGCGTATCGCTGATCACGCCAAGAAATCGTGGATCAGAGGCATATGAAGATGATTTTAGAATCATATCGAGAAGCGCGATTCTATGGCGCGGGGTCGGGTCTTCAAGGGCTCGCCTGAGCGCCGCTTCGGCGACGACCTCGCGATGATCGATCGCGATCCGGACCGCTTCGACGCGGGCCGAGACGTCGTCGTCGGTCAAGGCGCGGGTGACGGCCGACCGGCAGGCGGGATCGGCGAGCGAAGTCGGAAACGCCGCGATCGCGCGGAGCGCCGCGGCGCGAACCTCGGCCGCGGAATCGCTCAGACATTTTTTTATGATTTCGTGATTCTTTAAGTCGCGGTCGCGGTCGTCGAGCGGGCCGATCGTTCCCGTGATCGAAACCGCCGCGGCGCGAGCGTCCGCAATCGGGCTTTCAATCATGGAATCGACGATCGCGTCGATCGTTTCGTTCGTCTTTCCCCGGTCGATCGCGAGGGGGAACTCTTTGGACATCGTTTTGGCCCAATCGCGCACGGTCGAATCGGGATCCGCCGAGCGAGCGATAACCGCAAGCGCGACTTGTCGATCGCGACTTCCTCGAAGCGACACGAGCGATTCGAGTGCGAGTCGACGGATCGTCGGATCGGGATCGGACATCTGGCGAATAATCGCGGCCGCCATCCGCGGGACCGTCTCGTCGTAAAAGAGAGGCGGCTCGAGATCGTTCCCCACCCTGCCGCCGAGAACGGGGCGTTCGGGGAATTCGCTCATCGCGAGCAACACGCCTTCACGCGTTTGCGCGTTACCTGTTTCGATCGCCTTGATATATTTTTCTCCTAATCGATTGACGGTCGACCGCTGCGCCCCCCGGGCTCGGTCGCGATCGGCCTGATCGGCGAGCGAGGGGATCCAATTGCCGTAAAGGTAGCGGATGTTGTCGTCGCCGATGATATAAAGCGCCTCGACGAGGTTGCGTCGAACCCAGGGATCGACGTCTTCGGCGAGCTTGGCGATGAGCGCGTTCTCGATCGCGTCGCGGATCTCAACCTCGCCCCTCCAGTACCACGCACGCCAAAGCCCCTTCACCGCCTGGGTCGCGACGACGGGATCGGAATCGGCGAGACGTTCGATCAACGAGTGAATAAGTACAGTTTCCTGGGAGAGATCGCGGAAGTGCGCCGCGAAGATTCGGGTCGCTCCGCGGCGAACTCGGTCGTCGTGCGATTGAAGAGCGTCGGCGATCGTTTTTGTAAGGATCCGTTGATCTTCGGTTTCGCCGGGTCGAAGCGCCGCCGAGGCTCGGTTTCCGATCGCGCGGAGCGCCTCGGCGGCGGCTCGCCGGACGACCTTCGAAACGTCTCCCAGCCGAATCGCGAGAGCCGCCGCGTTCGACGCGCCGCCGACCCTTCCGAGCGCGCGGCACGCCGCGTAGCGGACGAGGGGGTCGGCCGATTCGAGCGCCGCGACAATCTCTCGGTTCAAATCGAGATCGACTTTATCCCAGATCCGATCGAGCAGGGCGATCCGCTTTGAATCGTTTTCGACGCCGACGAGCGCCCCTCGCCGAGCGCCGAGCGGACCGCTTCGGCCATCGCGCTCGTCGCCCCGCCGATTCGAGGGTCGATTCGCACGCTTCTCGGTTTCGGATTTTCGCTCGATTACGGTTTCGGTCTCGTTTCGCTCGATCGCGTTGATTTCAGGATAAAAAGAAGAAAGCGCGATCAACGACCATTGTGTTTCACGAAAAGGCGTGCGGAATTGTTCATAGGGGTGTAAATCGAACCAGCCGCCGAACGGTTTTTGAACGATCAAAAGCGTTTTGATGCTTTCAATCACCGCCGGGTCGTTTTCGCCGATTCCCGCGAGCTTAAGCGCGTAGAGGCATTCGCCCGTTTGCATCACCGAGCCCTGAGCCGAGCGGTCGAAAACGATCGGCCAAAGGCCGTCGTCGCGGCGGAGTTCGCGGATTCGTTTGACGTTCGAGGCGATCAGATCGGAGTTCGCGGAGCGGTCGACCGTGCACAGGCCGATCGTCTGCGCCGCGAGGTCGCGCAGGTTCGCGGGCTTACCGTCGCGCAAGAGTTTGGCGACGAGGTCTCGAGTCGAGGCGTAACGCGAGTTTCCTGTCCGTCGTACGAGCTCGTTCAACTGCCGCCACGCGTCGGTCGCCACTTTATAGCGGCTGACGGGGTTGTTGCCGTTCGATTCGTCGGGCGGGATCGTTTTTCTGCCGTCGTAATAGAGCTTCAAAAATTCGCCGATGCCTTGATGCAAATTCGATCTCGGCTCGTGCGTGATCAGTTTTTCTTGATCCATGAGGATCGTCGACAATCGACCCATAACGTTAGCGGGCGCGGGGATTACTCGCGCCCATAAAGCCCCGTTCGAGCCCGGGAACGGAACGGGGTTGTTCGCGAGCCGATCAGTTAGAAATGAAAGCGCGAACGGTTCTTCAATTTTATATCCCGCGCGAACCGCGGCGAGCGTCGATTGCGTGGTGAAGTGGGTCGGATGGCACGCGATGCAAGTCGCCGTTTCGTGGTGGGGGTTGGCGATTCGGTCGAGCGGGTGTCCCTTACGCGGGGTGTCGGCGTGCCACGAATCTCCCGCGAGGAGTTGATAATCGAGCGCGGCGCGGATCGCCTTGCGGGCCGCGGCGGCGATTTCGGCGTCGCCGGCTCGAACGGCTCGCTCTTTCGTTAAATACGGCGGCGGATCGAGAAGCTTCGTCGTCAATCGATATTCGGGTTGGCATGCGTCTACAAGAATATAATAGCGTCCTTTTGTTAACGATCGCGTCGTGAACTTGTTCGCTCCGGGGCGCGGCGGTCGTTCGCGATCGCGGCTCGGCGGGTCGATCCCTTCAAGCCATTCGACGACGGCTCCGTCGACGAGCTTGTAGATTTTGACGTCGGGAGGAACGTCGCGATCGATAAAATCGAGCGCGAAATATGCGAGTTTCGTTTGATCGGAATTATACTCAAATGTGAACCAGTCTTGTCCCGCGGTCCGTTCGGCTTCGGTCGTCTTTTCTCCGAGCGGAAAATACGCGCGATCGTCGGCGAGCCCGTAAACCGCGGCCCCGAGGGGAATCGCGTTCGCGGTTTCGGCGCGATCGTTCGGCTCGGATTCAAACGCGACTCCGTCGCCCGCGGAACCTCCGACGTTCACGCTTTCGATCGTGTAAGAGGTCGAGCCGATCAGGTTGGAATCGGCGGCGATCGTCACGGTCGCAAGGTCGCCGGATTTTCGTTTCACAAGCCAAGCGATATCGGGGTCGCCGACGTGGAGCGTTTTCTTGAGGTCGAAATCGGCCGATTTGACCGAAACGGCGACGGGCACTCCGCGCTTGAGCGATCCCGGACGATCGATCGAAACGACGATCGCGTATGTCGAGTCTTCGCCCGCCGCGGGGATCGTACGCTCGACCGACGCGCCGGGTTCGACCGAGCCTCGAATCGAAACCCGCTCGGTATCGGTCGATATCGCCGATAGAATTAGTAGATAATAGAACGTGTTCATAGTTGAGCCTTTTGATGGACCCCGCTTTGATTTTCACTTCACTTTGACGGCTCTTGGTTCCCAGCCCTGTTCGATGCGATCGAGCGCGATCACGCGACCTCCCTGGGCGGCGTCGGCGGTTTCGACGATCGCGTCGATTTCGGCGTCGTTAGCGTTCGACGCGTCGAGCACGGCGAGGGCGCGATCGGGTTCGAGCGGTCGACCGCCGCGGAGCGGGTTTTTGAAGAGTTCGATCGCCTGTTTGGGCCAGGTTTTTCGGTCGCGATGGAACGCTTGGGACCAAATGCCGACCGCGATTCGCCCGTGTGCGACATCGAGTAAAGCGTTCCAGCTTGTCGAATACGCTTTCCAGCACGTTCCGGTCGCGCAGCCGACGTCGCCGCAAAGACCCGTCGAAGGTTTCGATTCGCGGAGATCGGCGAATTCGCATTCGGTCACCCAAACGGGGATCACCTCTTTACCGGGAAACGCTTTCGCAATTTCGCCGACAAATCGAGCGGCGTGTCCTTCGCCGGGGGTTTTGGGGGCGGTCGGACGATTGCCGTAATCGATCGCCCAGCGGCATTGATCGTTGCCGCAGCCGCACGAAGTAGGACCCTCTTGAAGGTCGTTCAAAAAGACTCCCGTCCACGAATCGTCGATTCCCGCGAGGAGCTTGCGAACGCGATCGAGATGCGCTTCGTACGCGGGGGCGTAACCAATCGGAACCCAGGGCCAAGCTTTGATCTCCTCGTCGGCCGCGGCGCGAGGCGGATTCTTGAACAGTCGCTTCCAATCGTCATGATGTTTGCCGACCGAAGCGGTCCAATCGGGGTGAGCCTGCGCGGTTTCGGGGTCGCGCGCCGTTTCAATCCAAACATACCATTTTAACGATTCGGCTTGCGCGAACGACGCGGCTTTTTTGATCGATTCCGCCGAGGCGTTTCGATCGAGCGTCGCGACGATCGCGTTGATTCCCTTATGTTTCCATGTTTTTAAAAGTTCGAGAGAGATTCGATCGGGATGGACGAGAATCGCGCGGAAGGGTTGCGGACGTTCGCTCCGCTTCGCTTCGAGGTTCGGCTCGTCGGTTCGCGCGGCTTCGAGCTTGCGGTTCGCCGCCGTCGCGGCGAGGGCGATCGCACATAAGCCCGCCAAGACGACGCTCGCTCGGAAAATGCACATATTTAATCCTGTTTATAGTGACGATCCCTGACGATCGGCTCGGATCGTTGAGACCGAAATAATTGGGGAGTCGGCCGCGACCTGGAGACGCGGTCGAACGCCCGCCGGCCGGATTGGAATTGATGATACGTCGCGGATCTGGAAACGAAAAGTCCCCGGCGGCGTTTGCGCTCGAGGGCGAAACGTCGGATGCGAGCGATCGAAATCGAAGATCGAATCCAACGATCAGGCGCGTGTCGATCGGTCTCCGGAGCGACTTGACAGGCGGTTGGTTGCGTCTTAGCGTGAAATCGCTCGATTCACGCCCGACCGACACGCGCCGCGCCGGCGGATGATCGCACGTTAACAAGGTCCGCAATGCACCGCGAGTATCACCCCGACGATATGGATCACGTTCGCGCTCACGCCTTCGGTCGAGGGGGGAGCGGAGGCGCCGCCGCGCACGATCACGATCACGATCACGATCATGACGATCACGGACCGCTTTATGTTTTGACGGCGATCCTGGGGGTTTTGATCGCCGCCGATGTCGTTTTCGGCCGACTCGGCTGGGTTGAATGGCAAAAGCCTTGGGGGGTTTCGCTTTCGCTGGTCGCCGCGGTCCTGGGGGGTTCTCGGATCGTTTATCAGGCGTTCGAAGGGTTGATTCGGGGACGAATCGGCGCCGACGTGGCGCTCGCTCAGGCGTGTTTGGCGGCTCTCGTAATCGGTCAACCTTTTGTCGCCGCGGAGGTCGTTTTCATCGCGCTTTTGGGCGAGGCGCTCGAGGCGATCACATATCAAAAAGCGATTCAAGCGATTCGAGGTTTACTTGATCAAACGCCGCGCACCGCGCGGGTTCGCCGCGAGGGTCGCGAGGTCGTCGTCCCCGCGGCGCATGTGGATATCGGCGATATTGTGATCGTCGCCCCCGGCGAGCGGATCGCGGTCGACGGTCGCGTGATCGCGGGACGAACCGCGGTCGATCAGGCGGCGCTCACGGGAGAATCGGCGCCGATCGATAAAGGGATCGGCGATCCCGTTTTTTCTGGGACGATCAATCAATTCGGCGCGATCGAGATCGAAACCGAAAAGGTCGGCGACCAAACGACATTGGGGCAAGTGTTGAAAATGGTCGCCGAGGCTCGGGTGCGGAAATCGCCGCTCGAGCGGACCGCCGATCGACTGGCGCGGTATTTTTTGCCGGTCGTCGAGGGGGTCGCGGGTCTGACGTTGATCGCCGGATATTTATGGAGATGGCCCGACGTATGGTCGCGCGCGGTCGCGATTTTGGTCGTCGCGTGCCCGTGCGGGCTCGTGCTCGCGACCCCCGCCGCGGTGCTCGCCGCGACGGCGTGGATGTCGCGTCGCGGAGTGATCGCGAAGGGGGGGATCGCGATCGAACGTTTATCGCTTTGCGACCTTTTCGCGTTCGACAAAACGGGAACTCTCACTCGGGGCGAGCCCGAACTCGCGTCGGCGGTCGTGCTCTCCGGCTTTCAAGATCAATTTAATGAAGAAGCGTTGATTCGGATCGCGGCGACCGCGGAGCGCGGGATCGGGCATCCGCTGGCGCGGGCGATTATCGCCGCGGCGGAGGCGCGAAAGATCGCGAGCTGGGATTCGATCGAGGCGACCGCCGAGCCGGGAGCGGGCGTGCGGGCGAAGAGCCGGCTCGGAGCGAAGTCCGGATCGGCCGACCAAAGTAAAATAAAAGAAATTCATAATATAATTATCGGCAATCGTAGACTTTTGGAGGAAAGCGGGATCGAGCTCGATCGCGACGTTCACGCGGCGCTCGAGGCCGCCGACGATCGGGGCGAGACTTCGCTTTGCGTCGCGGTCGACGGCGGAGTGATCGGGATTTTGGGGCTGCGAGACGCGGTGCGTCGCGAAGCGCACGATGTGATCCACGATCTTAAGCATCTTGGGATCAAAGAGATCGCGATTTTGACGGGAGATCGCGCGAGCGCGGCGCGGGTTACGGCTAAGCGTGTTCACATCAAGACGGTTATCTCTGAATTGACGCCCGCTGGGAAAGCCGATTGGATCGACGAGCGGAAGCGCGAGGGGCGGCGGGTCGCGATGGTGGGGGACGGAATCAACGACGCGCCGGCGCTCGCACGGGCGGACGCGGGGATCGCGATCGGTCGATTCGGCGCCGATCTCGCAGCCGAGGCGGGCGATTTCATCTTGCTGGGGGATCCGCTCGCGGTTTTGCCGGGATTGGTCGCGCTTTCGCGCGCGACGACGCGAGTAATTCGTCAAAATATCTTGATTTTCGCGTTCGGGCTCAACGCGGTCGCGATGGCTTCGGCGAGTTTGGGGATATTGGGCCCGGTAGCCGCGGCGATCCTTCACCAGGCGGGTTCTTTACTTGTTTTACTCAACGCGATGCGGTTGCTGTTGTTCGACGATCGCGCGGGATCGACGGCGATTCGCGGGATCAAGCGGGTCGGCGCGGCGATTCGCGCCTTCGACGATCGCTTCGACCCCGGTCGAATCGGCGTCGAACTCGTTCGACGTAAACGATTAATCGTGTTTGCGATTCTAATTTTGGCGATCGCCCGGTACGCGACTTCGGGCTGGATCGCGATCGGCGCCGACGAGGCGGGGTTGTTGCGGGTGCGGGGGCGTTACGCGGGGATATTGCCCCCCGGCCTTCACTTAAGGCTTCCCGAGCCGTTCGAACGCGTCGACGCGATCAAGCCTGGAAGACTTAAGAGCGTGCGGATCGGATTTCGTTCGGCGGATGAAGATCAATTCACATCCGCGAATCAAAGTATGGAGAAATCGACTTCGGGGTGGGGGGGGACGCGGCGCGACGCGGCGGAGGCGAGCGGGGTCGAGGAGGCTTTGATGATGACGGGGGACGGCAAGCTCGTCGAACTTACCGTCGCGGCGCAATATCGGCTGAGCGAGCGTTCCGAATCGTTGCGCGATTACGCGTTTGGCGTTTCGGCGGCGGAGCGGTCGCTCCGTTCGATCGCCGAATCGGTCGTTCGTCGCGAGGCGAGCCGGCGGACGCTCGATGAGTTGCTTTCGACCGAGCGGCGTGGGGCGATCGAGCGTGCGATCGGGGACGAACTCGCGGCGCGAGTCGAGTCGTATCGGCTGGGAGTTATCATCGTCGCGGTCGCTTTCCAGGACGTTCGTCCGCCGCTCGCGGTCGTCGATTCGTTCCGCGACGTGGCTCGGGCCGAGAGTTGGAAAAGTTTGCGATCGATCGAGGGATTAACGTATCAGGATGAAAGGATCCAGGAGGCCGAGGGGGTCGCCGCGACGACGCGAGCGCGCGCCGAGGCTGAACGGTCGTCGCGCACCGAGCGATCCAAAGGGAGCGCCGACGCGTTCCTGGCGATCGTTTCGGCCCGAGCGGCTTTTCCGGCTCTGACCGATTTGAGGTTGTTCTGGGAGGCGATTTCGATCTCGACGGCGGGCAAATCGAAAGTGTTGATTGATTCGTCGCGAGCCGATTCCGCCTCCCGCGCTCGCTATTTTTGGCCCGCGGCGCCGACGCTCGGCGCGGGAGCGCTAGAACCCCCCGCGATTGGACCAGCAGCCGTCGGAGCCGCGAAACCCGCGATTAAATCGAAAGATTCCGAGATCGCGATTCCGCCCCGAACGCCTTGATGATCGATCGGCTCGCCGATCGACGATCGATTCGCTTCGCGACGATCGACCGGCTCGCGAATCGACGGCGAATTCGCAAAAACTAAAAACATAGGAGAATATGCATGCGAAAAATCAAGTTGATTATTGTTATGTGTTTTACGATCGCCGCGGCGGCGTTCGGGTTCTCGTGGGTAAAGGTTGATGAAACCGAGTATGTGTTAATAACAGAATTCGGTCGCCGCGTTGCGCTTTACGGCGGACCCGGCAAGGGGGGGATTTATTTTCAGCCGCCGTGGCGAAGCGCGATCCGGATCGACCGGCGGTTACGGGTGTTCGACCCGCCTGCTCGCGAGGTGATCACGGGGGATAAGCGCAACCTCGACGTGTCGAGTTATGTCGCGTGGCGGGTGATCGATCCCGAGGCGTTCGTCAAATCTTCTGGGACCGCGGAAGCCGCCGAGGCGAGGCTCGGCGAACGTACCGCGGCGGCGCTCGGCGACGCGGTCGGCAAGCGCGATCTCGACGCGATCGCTTCGAGCGACCCGAAACTTTGGAAGCTCGACGACCTCGCGACCGAAGTGCTGCGCGCCGTGGCGCGGCCTGCTCGCGACGAATTAGGGATTGAAGTCATTGATATTCGTTTGCGCCGTTTCAATTATCCGCTCGAGGTTCGTCCCGCGGTGTTCGACCTGATCCGAGGCGAGCGGAAACGCGTCGCGGCTTCGCTTCGCGCCGAGGGGGAGGCGAAATATCAAACGATCATCAGTCGGGCCGAACGCGATCGCGACGCGATCCTCGCCAAAGCCGACGCCGACGCCGAGCGGATCAGGGCCGACGGCGAGGCCGAGGCGACGAGGACGCTCAACGACGCGCACTCTCGTGAGCCAAAATTTTATGAATATCTGCGAACATTAGAATCTTACAAAGCGATGCTCGACGAAAAAACGACGGTCGTGCTTTCGTCGGCGAGTCCGCTTTTGCGGTTGCTTACGCAAGGCCCTCCCGCGGATCTGCTTTACGACAGTCCTCCCCCCGCCGACGCGGGACGCTCGGCTGTATCGCCCGCCGGCGATAAACCCGAGGTCAAACCGTGAAAAAGCTTTTGCGTAATGTGCAACTTATGCTTTTAATCGCCTGCGGGGCGATCGGGGTCGCGGTCGCCGCGGGCTGGACGGTCGTTCGGCCGGGGGAGCTGGCGGTCGTGCGTCGGTTCGGCGCTCCCCTGGCGAAGCCGTGGGCGCCCGGTTTGCACGTCGCCGCTCCCTTCGGGATCGATCGGGTCGATCTGGTTCGAACGGGGGCGCCTCGAAGCTTGACGATCGGAGCGGTCGGGATCGCCGGACCCGACGAGAACCCCGACGCCGGAGAATATTTAACCGGTGATCATAATCTGATTCGATCGCGTGGAGTCGTGCGATATCGCGTCGGCGACGCGGTCGCGTTCGCGCTCGCGGGGCATCGAGTCGACGCCGCGCTTTCGCATCTCGCCGACGCCGCGCTGGCGCGATCGCTCGCTCGGCGCGGAATCGACGCGTCGTTGCGCGACGATCGTTCGCTGATCGCCAGGGAAATTGAAAGCGTTCTCGCCGAAGCGGTCGATCGCTATCGATTGGGGGTGCGGATTCTCGGTGTCGACCTCACCGACGCGCGCCCTCCCAACGAGGTGCAAGCCGATTTCGACGCGGCGCAATCGGCGCGCAGTAGACGCGACGAACGGATCGAACAGGCGCGTTCCGACGCCGGTCGGATCCAGACCGCTGCGCAAGCCGAGGCGATCGCGCGGAACGATCGCGCTCGCGCATCGGCCGATCGGAAGGCGCGGATGGCGCGAAGCGGCGCCGAACGCTTCCGCAAACTCGTCGTCGAACTCCGACGCGCGCGTCCTCCCACAATCATTCGGATTTATCACGACGCGATGACCGAGCTTCTTCCCAAAGTCGAACGCAAGCTCGTCGTCGCCCCCGAAGACGCCGTCGATCTCGGTATCACGGGCGGCGGCGCCGATCGATCAAAGTAATCCTGTTTTCCGATTGATAAGGCGAAATTAATTTCATGAATAATGATTTATCAAAATAATTTTGATGATTAGGCGAGAATCTGGGGTTGAATTCGGCCTGATCGAAGATCGACGGTCTGTTCGTCGCGATTCGCGAGCGTGTAAGATCTTTCTCATTCCGCTCGAATCGATCGGCGAAACGACGAGACGCCCGAGAGCGGAGATCGAGCGAAACGAGCAGGATGACGACGGCACGGACGGCTACTCAAACAATGCGAAGCGCCGCGACGATCGATCCCCTAATGGGAATTCAGGGGCCGGCGCGTGATTGGTTTACAAACGCTTTCCCCAACGGGCCTACGCACGCTCAACGGCTCGCGTGGCCTGCGATCGCCGCGGGTGAAAACGCTTTAATCGTCGCTCCCACGGGAACGGGGAAAACGCTCGCGGCGTTTCTGGCGATTCTCGCTCGGATCGAACGAAGCTTTGAGCACGTGAATCTCAACCCCGGGGTTCGTTGCGTCTACATCTCGCCGCTGCGCAGTCTGAGCCGCGATATCGAGCGCAATTTGAACGTTCCGCTTGATGCGATGCGTAGGAGCCTTGAATCGGCCGAAACGCGCGTCAAGGTCGCGGTGCGAACGGGCGACACCCCCGCTTCGAGTCGCCGAAAAATGCGCGACGATCCGCCGCATGTTTTGATCACGACTCCCGAAAGCCTCTCGCTTTTGCTCGCGCAATCGGCGTGGGACGAAAACTGGAAAACGCTTGAATACATCATTGTCGACGAAATTCACGCGCTCGCGGCGACGAAACGGGGCGCCGATCTGACGGTCTCGCTCGAACGATTATCGCGGAAATCGAATCGCGATCCGGCGCGAATCGGACTTTCTGCGACGTGTCGACCCGCCGAAAGCGTCGCTCGGTTTCTCGTCGGGCCGATGCGTAATTGCCGAGTTCTCGACGCGACCGAGCCGGGCGGACCGGTCGATTTCGACCTCAGGGTCGAATCGTTGATCGCGGCCGACGAAGAATCGATTCGGACGCTAACATATCGACGGTTGCTCAGACGCTTGGGTTCAATTATCGCCGATAATCGAACGACGGTCGTTTTCGCGAACACGAGGGCTCTGACCGAGAAGTTGACTCACGATTTGCGTCGATCGATCGCGACCGACGAGCCCGACGTCGATTTTGAACGGATCGCGGCGCACCACTCGGCGCTCCCGGCCGAGCGTCGCCGCGCGGTCGAGGCGGCTTTGCAAGACGCATCGCTTAAGGCTGTGATCACAAGTACGAGCCTTGAATTGGGGGTCGACATCGCATCCGCGGACGTTTCGATTTTGATCGGATTGCCGGGGAGCGTTTCGCGGTGTTTGCAACGGACGGGTAGGGCGGGGCATCGGATCGGAACGACGACGCGGGGCGTTTTGCTTGCTTCGACCGCGGCGGAACTCGCGGGCGCGGCGGTGACCGCGCACGCCGCTCGGCGGGGCGAAGTGGAACCGCTCCGCGCGATTCGCGCTCCGCTCGACGTCCTGTGCCAGCAAATCGTCGGCATGGCGTGCGACCGCGATTGGGAAATCGAGGACGCATATCAATTGATCAAACGATCTTCAGCAATGAAAAATCTTGATTACAAAGATTTCTACGATTGTTTGTCTTTTTTGGCGGGAGAACTCGCGTCTCCGGCTGGGGCTTACGAACCCGAGCCGGGAGCGAACCCTCGCTGGACCTCGGCGCGGCTATGGCGCGATAAGGGTTGGTTTGGAGTTCGATCGCGGCGGATCATCCGCTGGTTTTACGCGAACGTGGGAACGATCCACGCCGAGGAATCGGTTCGCGTCGAGGTCGAGGGGATCGAGATCGGCAGGGTTGAAGCCGATTACGCCGATCGGCTCGCCGCCGGCGATCGGTTTTTGCTCGACGGTCGATCGTTCGAGTTCAAACGACTCAAAGGGACGACGTTGATCGCCAAGGCGACGGGCGCCGACGGCGATCTGCCGCGCTGGCATAGCGATCGTCAATCGCTCTCGGGACCTCTCGCTCTCGCTCTCGGAAAGTTTCGCGAACGATTGGGTTTCGTCGTCGAATCGGAAGGTTTCGCCGCTGCGCGATCGTTTATCGCACAAAAATATTTATTGAATGAAAATGCTTGCGATGTTCTGATAGAACTGATCGCGGCTCAAATTCAATGGAGCGAGGTTCCGGACCCGAGTTCGATTTTGATCGAAGAATCTCCGTGTGAAGATGGTTTTGATTACGCGTTTCATGTTCCGCTCGGTCGATCGGCTTGCGAGGCGATGGGGCGAGCCGTCGGAGCGAGGTTGGGGCGACGATTGGGTCGAGGGCTCGGGTTCGTCGTCGCCGATCTGGGCTGGTCGATTCGGATTCCCGGGGGCGACCGGCTCGAAGCGTGCGAACTTGCCGAGCTTTTCTCGATCGAGGGTTTTCATGAGGCGGTTCTTGAAGGAGTCGATCGAGGAGATTTGCTTGCGCGAAGGTTTAAGCATGTAGCGAGCACGGCGTTGATGGTGTTGCGGAATCCCGAGGGGGGAAAGCGGGCGCGGGTGGGAGGAATGTCGTGGGTGAGCGCGAGGCTTTTTCCGCTTGTTAAAGCGGCTTGTCCGAATCATCCGCTATTGCGCGAGACGAAACGCGAAGTGTTGGACGATCTGCTCGACGCGCCCGAGGCGATCCGATTTTTGGAGACGGCGCCTTCGATTCGATTGCGTCGGCTCGCCGGGATTTCACCGCTCGCGGCGGCGTGGATCGACCCGTCGGCGAACGAGACGCTCGCGTTCGAATCCCCCGCGGAGGCTCTCAAACGGTTGCACGAGCGGCTCGCGGGATCTTACGTCATCGATTAAGTATTCAATTGTATGTTGATCGAGGAGAGCGATACAAAATTGATGCGAGATTCGCGTTCGGGTTTATTCGACGGTCCCGACGGATGGCTGCTCTCGCCCGAGGGGGGGCTGATTCGATGCGACGAGAGAATCGCCGTCATCGCCGACGTTCATCTCGGTTATGAATGGGCTCGCGCCGCGCGCGGCGACTTGATCCCGGCGCATACGCTCGCGGACACGTTCACAAAGCTTGAGCGTATGTTAGATCGAGCGCCGATTGATCGCTTGATCGTCGCGGGGGATCTGGTCGAATCGACTCGGCGGTGCGCCTCGACCGAACGCGACGTCGCCTCGTTGCGGTCGTTCCTCGCCGCGCGATCGATCGAATTCGTCCAATTGGCGGGGAATCACGACGCGGCTTCGCCGGGGCTTGAACAAAGCGCGATCGTTTCTGAATGGACGATTATTCATGGACATATCACGGTACTTAAGGAAAATTGTAAATTTATTCAAGGACATATACATCCCGTTTTGAAGGCCTCGGGAATCGTCGCGCCTTGTTTTTTGACTTCGCCCGATACGATCGTCCTTCCGGCGTTTTCTTCGAACGCCGCGGGTGTCGACGTCGCGACCGGTGCGCTTCCTCCGGGATTGAAGGGTCGACCGCTGCGGTGTGTGGCGAGTTCGGGGGACGATCTCCGCGATTTCGGCCCGGTGTGCACGCTTTCCGAGCGATTGAGGCGGTATCGACGACGTTAAAAGAGATACCGGCGCCAATTTATTCAAAAGCAATGAGGCGACGATTCGTCTTGAACGCGATTTGAACGCTTCGATTATAAAATCGCCGGTTGATCGCGACGATCGTCACGGCGAGGTTGGATTCTCGGCGTCGTGATAGGGAAGAGATTTTCGAAAGAGATCGAGTCGATTATTAAATGAAACGATCATGTCCTTGTCTGTTTTCACGAGGTCGATCGCCTCGTTCTCGACCGCGATCGCTTCGGCGAATCGCCCCGCCTCCGCGAGCGCGCAAGCGAGGGTATCGAGTAATCCCGGATCCTTGCGATCGGGCGTCTTACGTTTCATGGCGTCGCATGCTTGTGTAGCGATATCGACCGCCTTTTTTCCGTCTCGAAACGATCCGTCGCGACATGTCGCGTAGATCCACGCGAGTGCGTTAAGATATTTCGGGTCGGTCGGCGCTAGGCTCAAAGCCTTTTCGTGATCGGCCATCGCTCTTGCATAATTTTTACTGAGTTCGTGAATCCACGCTCGCTCGGAATAGTACGACGGTTCTTGGGGAGCGATTTGAATCGCTTGATTGTAATCGGCGAGAGACGCATCAAGGTTCTTTAATTGTAAATAAACCCACGCTCGCTCGGAATAGTACGACGGTTCTTGAGGGACGATTTGAATCGCTTGATTGTAATCGGCGAGAGACGCATCCAGGTTCTTTAATTGTAAGTAAGCCCATGCGCGTTCATAATAAGCACGTTCATTCTTCGGATCTCGAAAAATCGCCTCGGACAAGTCGTTGATCGCTTTTTGATATTCTTTTTTCGAGGAATAGACTTCTCCCCTGCCGAGATACGCGTCCGAATCGCCGGAATTGAGCGCGAGCGCACTTGTAAAGTCGTCTTCGGCGCGATCGAACTGTTTTTTCCTCAGGTGCGACCAACCGCGATTGCAGAATGCTCTTCGATTTCTCGGATTGATTCGAATCGCGGTGTTGAAATCAAGGATCGCCGCGTCGAATTCTCGTTTTCGCAGCGACGCCCAACCTCGAATCGCATAAACATCGTCATGCATTGGATCAATGATCTTTATTTCCGGGCTCGGCGATTTGTTCGCCGAGTCGACCTCCGAGTTTGTTTTCTCCGGCGAAGGATTCTCCGTCGATTCCGTCTGAAGAGAAGGATCCGCCTCGGAGTTCGATGTTTCGACGTTTGATGTCGATACCAAAATCGCTGGATTTTTTGAATTTGGGTTGGTCGGCGGCGAGTCGTAAGAGAATTCGAGCGGTGCGCGGAGGGGAGGATCAAGCTTCATCGCGGCGTTACAAGAGGCGATCACGCCGTCGTAATCGTTCTTCATCGATAGCGCGAGCGCATTTTGGACATACGCATCGCGATCGAACGGATCGAGCGCGATCACGGCGTCAAAATCGGCGATCGCTCCGTCCCCCTCGCCTACCACTCTCAGGCAAATTCCTCGTGACAGAAAGGCTTGTTTGGCGCCGGAGTCGAGTTTTACGACTTGAGTAAAATCGTCGATGGCGAGTCCGAAACGTCTCGCCGATCGTTGGCACTCGCCGCGCCTTAGATATGCTTGTGCATTTGTGGGTTCGAGCGCGATCGCCGTTGTAAAATCATCAATCGCTCGATTTAACGCTCCCTGAAAACATTGCACAGCGCCGCGTGCGAGGTAAAGCCGCGGGGTATTGGGATTTTTTTGGATCTCTTTCGTGTAATAATCGACGGCCTGATCAGAAAGGTAAACGTATCGTTTATCTAAAAAGCCATTTGCATGATTATTGGGATCGTACTGCTCGATCCACATGATATTTTTCTTGTATCGATATGCGCGAAACAGTGTGAGGGTGTCGAATCGAACGGGTCGATTATTGATGTCTACCAAAGGCGCGGCTGGATCGACGAGGAATACAAACTTACCATCGGGGTCGTTCGCGATCCGCTTTCGCTCGATTTCGAAGATGAACATCGCGATCGCGAGAGCGACGGGAGGGATCGACCAGTAGGCGATTCCGCGAATCACGCCGATCCATTTCGACGACGAGACGAATCGATACATCACGATCCCCTTTGAGGAAGCATTCCGCACGATCTTCGGTCGTCTTCGGCGCAAAGCACTCTTTACATCGGTTTATCGAAAGGGCGAAGATGAGTTTGGAAAGATACGGCGCCTTCCGGTATCCTTAGAAACTTGATCGGCAAGGCTCCCGCTAGACGGCGAAAGCCCACCCGCCTTGGCTTCGATGTCACGCCTTTTCGTTCATGTTGCGATCGCGGCGCGGCGTCTGAAGCCCTCCAACGCTCGACGACCTCCCGCCGGCCGGCGTAACAGATTGGCGTCTTTTAGGGGAATGGATATGCTGAAATTGATCGGCGATGGGCGGACTTCGACGTGCGGCGGCGCGACGCGGCGCGATTTTCTTCAGGCGGGCACGCTCGGCGCGCTTGGTTTCGGTTTGCCGCAGTGGTTCGCAGCCAAGGCCGCGGGGGGGGTGAAGCCGGGGGGCGACGATCGCGCGTGCATTATGATTTTCAACCTCGGCGCGCCGAGCAATATGGATCTTTGGGATATGAAACCCGAAGCTCCCGCCGAGGTCCGCGGGCCGTTCAAGCCGATTGCGACGCGATCGCCGGCGATCCAGGTTTCAGAGATTCTGCCGCGGCACGCCGAGCTCGCCGATAAGTTTTCGCTCGTGCGGTCGGTGCATCACGGCGGCGCCGCGGTGCACGACGCCGGTTGGCAGATGATGCAGACGGGGAGGTTGTTTTCGGGAGGGGTCAACACGCCGCACATCGGTTCGGTCGTCGGCTATTTGAAGGGCCGAAAGACCGATCTGCCGCCGTTCGTCGTGCTTCCCGAACTGATGGGTCGAGGAGGGGGTAATTTACCGAACGGACAAGCGGGGGGATTTTTGGGGAAGGCGCACGACCCGTTTTCTCTGAACGCCGATCCTTCGAAGCCTGGTTTTCAGGTTCCCGATTTGCTTCCTCCCAAAGAGATCGGCGCCGTGCGGCTGGAACGCAGACGGAAGATCCGAGAACTTGTGGACGACGCGGTGAAAACGTTCGAGGCGTCAGAAAACGCGGCTCTGCTCGAAGGGAATTTTCAGTCGGCGTTTCGGCTGATGACGAGCGCCTCGGCGCGATCGGCGTTCGATCTGGCTCAGGAGCCGAAGAAAACGCGCGAACGCTACGGAATGACCCGATTCGGCCAGTGCTGTCTGCTGGCTCGCCGACTCGTCGAGAGCGGCGTACGGTTCGTCACCATCAACGCGTTTTTAACCGTTTTTGATGAGATTACGTGGGATATTCACGGATCGAAACCTTTTACGTCAATTGAAGGGATGCGCGACATCGTTTGCCCGATGTATGATCAGGGTTATTCGGCGCTTCTGGAAGATCTTTCGGCGCGGGGGCTTCTTGATACGACGCTCGTGTGCAATCTCGCCGAGTTCGGCAGGACTCCTCGGATCAATCCCGCGGGAGGTCGCGATCACTGGCCGCTTTGCTTCACGGTCGGCTTCGCGGGGGGAGGGGTGCGAGGGGGAAGAACGGTGGGGGCGAGCGATCCGATCGGCGCGGTTCCCGCGGACCGTCCCGTCGAGCCCGCCGACGTCGCGGCGACGATCTTTCACAGCCTCGGGATCGACCTTGAAACGAAACTTCCAGGACCGGCGGGACGACCGTTTCCGATCGTCGATTTCGGTCACAGGGAAATTCAGGAGCTATTTTGATTCGCACGGGAGATTCGTCGACCGAATTGATCGAGTTCGTTCCAGGATACAATCAATTGTATCGGTGTGTTTTGATTTAAAACGGGTGATTGAAATGCGGTTTCAGAACGTTCAATGGCTTGTGTGGATTCTGATGTGCGTGTTCGTCGCGGAATGCCGCGCCGCGGAGGGAATCGAGCTTTTTCCGCGGGAGAGCTTATTGAACGGGCCGAGCGCGACTCGACGATTGATTTTGCACGAGATCGACGGGGGCGAGACGGGGCGGCGGATCGAGTCGGCGATCGAGTGGTCGTCGAGTCGTCCCGAAGTCGCGGTCGTCGAGAATGGAGTCGTCACTCCCGTGCGCGACGGCGACGCGGTGATCACGGCGATCGCCGGGGAACGGGTTGCGACCGCGCACGTTCGGGTGCGCGCGATGAACCTTCCGTTTGAATGGAGCTTTCGTGAACATGTCGAGCCCGTTCTGGCGAAACAGGGGTGCAATTCGGGTGCGTGCCACGGAGCGCTCGCGGGTAAAGGGGGATTTCGGCTTTCGCTTCGGGGTTATGATCCCGCGAGCGATTATTTTCACATTGTGAAGCAAGATCGAGGCAGGCGTGTCGAACTTGACGATCCCGGACGAAGTTTGTTTTTGGCGAAGCCCTCGGGGGCGATCGCGCATAAAGGGGGTGTGCGGTTCGGGACGGATTCGCTTGAATATCGAATCCTCGCGCAGTGGATCGCCGCGGGAGCTCCGCCGCCTCGGGAATCCGACGCGCGGGTTGAACGGCTTGAAATCTTGCCGGTGCGATCGATCCAGCGGGTCGGAGCGACGCTTCAATCGATTGTGAGCGCGGTTTACTCGGACGGACGGGTGGAAGACGTCACGCGGTGGGTGAAATTCTCGTCCGCCGACGAGACGGTCTGTCGCGTCGACGACGACGGGCTCGCGCAGGTGATCGGTCCCGGCGAGGGGGCGATCGTCGCGTGGTTCGCAAGCAAACTGGCGATCGCACGCGTAACGGTTCCGTATGAAGCCAAATCTGAAGGATCGAGCAAAAACTCGATCGTCGATCGTCGCGAGCCGCGCAATTTTATTGATGAGCATATTGATAAGCAATTGAAACGACTCAATTTGCCCGCGTCTCGGCAGTGCGGCGACGCCGAGTTCTTACGTCGAGCGTACATCGACACGATCGGTCGACCGCCGACTGCGAACGAGGCCCGCGCGTTTTTGGCCGACGCCTCGCCGAAGCGGCGCGACGCGTTGATCGACCGGCTTCTCGCGCACGCCGATTTCAACGATTATTGGACGTATAAATGGTGCGATATTTTAACGCTCAACGGAACGAAACTGCGACCCGATGCGCTCAAATCTTATTATAAGTGGATTCACAAGCAAGTATCCGATAACGTTCCATGGGATCGGTTCGCGCGGGAGATCGTCACGGCGACGGGAGACAGCCTGGAAAACGGGCCGACGAATTTTTATGCGATCAGTCAATCGCCCGAGGATATGACCGAGAACGTTTGCCAGGCTTTCCTTGGGCTTTCGATCGGCTGCGCCAAATGTCATAATCATCCGCTCGAAAAATGGACGAACGATCAGTATTATTCGATGGCGAGCGTGTTCGCTCGGGTTCGCGCCAAGGGTTGGGGGGGCGAGGGACGCGACGGCGACGGGCGTCGGACGGTTTACGTTTCCGAATCGGGAGAGATCGTCCAGCCGAGAACCGGCAAACCCCGTCCTCCCGCTCCGCTCGACGGAGTTCCGATCGCTTTCGACGATCCCGCCGACCGACGCGTCAAGCTCGCCGAATGGATCACCGCCGCGGATAACCCGTATTTCGCGCGGGCGATCGCGAACCGCGTTTGGGCGAATTATTTCGGCGTCGGACTGGTGGAAAAGGTCGACGACATGCGGGTTTCGAACCCGCCGAGCAACGACGAACTGCTCGCCGCAACCGCGGCTTATCTCGTCAAAAACAAGTATGATTTGAAACTATTGATGCGAACAATTTTGCAATCGAACGCGTATCAACGTTCGAGCGAACCGCTCGCGGGCGATCGATCGGATCGAAGATTTTATTCGCGTTATTATCCCAGAAGGTTGTCGGCCGAGACGTTGCACGACGCGATCGCGCAGGCGACCGACGTTCCCACCAAATTCGAGTTCATCGCGTTTCCCGGCGCGGATCGGCAGAAGACCGATTTTTATCCTCTCGGAACGCGGGCGATCCAACTTTACGATTCGGCGGTCGAGAATTATTTCCTTCAGACGTTCGGTCGCAATCAACGAAGGATTGTATGCGAATGCGAACGTTCCGATGAGCCGACGATCGTTCAAACGCTTCATTTATCGAACGGTTCGACGCTGAACGAAAAACTTCACGCGCCGGGGAATCGGCTCGCGGGGTTGATAAGGCTTCGAGCGGCGGGAATGTCAGACGAAAGCTTGATCGACGAGATTTACCTGACGTGCCTTGCGCGATATCCGACCGTTTCCGAAAGGAGACGCCTCGTCGCGTTGATTCCTCCGCACGGCGATCCGTCCGAAGCCGAGATCATCGAAGATGTTTTCTGGGCGTCGCTGACGAGCAGGGAATTTTTATTCAATCATTGATCGACGCTCTTATATCTTAGGATTTATAGATTTAAGTTTAAGTAAGGGAGATTCGGCGATGAGTTTCACGATCATCGCGGCGTTATGGATCGTCGCGGGGGGAGATCGGAACCCCGCCGCGGGCTCGGCCGCGGATTACGATTCGCGAGTCTTTCCCGTGTTGCGAAAATATTGCGCGGGATGCCATAACGACGAGGATCGCGAGGGGAAATTCTCGGTCGAGAGTTACGCCTCGCTGAAGCGGGGTTCGAAGCACGGTCCCGCGTTCCTTCCGGGAGATTCCAGGGGAAGCAGGATTGTTCGTGTGATGACGGGCGCCGCAAAGCCCGCGATGCCTCCCAAGGACGAGCCGCAACCGAATCAGGAAGAGATCGCCCTGATCGGCGCGTGGATCGACGCGGGAGCGCTTGGTCCGAAGGGACAAGAGCCCGATCGAAAGCTGTTGATCGTTCCCAAGATCAAGTCGCACGGCAAAGTGAGGCCGATCGTCGCGATGGACTCGACCCGCGACGGTCGTTTGATAGCGATCGCGCGCGGCGGCGAGGTCGGGCTTTACGGATCGAATACGCCTCGAAACGGAACTCCCGAGCGATCACTTAAAGGCTTTCCCGGTAAGGTTACGGCGCTTCATTTTAGCGGCGACGGAACGCGCCTCGTCACGGCTTCGGGGATCGCGGGTTTAACGGGCGAGGCCGCGATCTGGAACGTCGCCGACGGCTCGCTCATGCGAAGTTTTGAGGGAGGTCGTGATATCCTTTACGACGCCGAGATCTCCCCCGACGGAACAAAAATTGCTACATGCGGATATGATAAAAAAATCACGATCTGGAACGTAAGCGACGGTAAACTTCTACATACATTGGAAGGGCATACGGGGGCGGTTTACGACGTCGCTTTCAGTCCCGACGGTCGATTTCTCGTGAGCGCCTCGGCCGACGACACGTGCAAGGTGTGGCGCGTCGAAGACGGCGTGCGGATGGACACGCTCCCTCAGCCGCTCGAAGCCGAATACGCGTGCGCGTTTAGCCCCGATGGTCGTACGATCGTCGCCGCCGGCGCCGACAAAAACATACGAGTTTGGCGGTTCGTCTCGCGCGAGAAACCCGAGATCAACCCGATGGAGATCGCTCGATTCGCACATGAAGGCGCGATTATTCGGATCGCGTTTTCATCCGACGGGTCGAAACTCGTCACGCTCGCCGAGGATCGGACCGTGAAGGTTTGGCGGACGAGCGATTACAGCGAGATCCAACTTTGGGACGATCAATCCGACGTTCCCTCGGCCTTGGCGTTTCTCGATCAGGGGGACCGTTTCCAGGTCGGCCGATTGGACGGATCGATCGATACTTACGCGATTCAACCGGAACCCGCGGTCGGGCGAACCGACGAATCGCCCGGAAACCTCGTGGAATCGAACCTCGCCGTGAATCTCGATTCGGCTTCGATCCACGAAATCAAAGAAATTGAACCCAACGATTTACCCGCGCAAGCGAGCGTTTTGTCGCTACCGGCGCGAGTCTCGGGCGTGATCGATCACGGCAAGACGGTCGCGGCGGATCGAGGTAAATCGGGGAAAGTCGATCGCGGCGATGCGATCGCGGTCGATCGCGATTGTTTTCGGTTCTCCGCCAAGGCCGGCGAGCGGCTGGTAATCGAAGTGAACGCGGCGCGATCGGGATCGAAGCTCGATTCTTACGTCGAAATTCTCGATTCTCAAGGCGGACGCATTCCGCGCGTTCTTTTGCAGGCGGTGCGTGATTCGTATTTCACCTTCCGCGGCAAAGACGGCTCGGAAACCGACGATTTTCGCGTCTTCAACCAGGCGGAAATGAAAATTAATGAATATTTGTATGCGAATGGTGAAGTTGTTAGGTTGTGGTTATATCCGCGAGGACCCGACTCGGGCTTCAAGGTGTATCCCGGTCGCGATAATCGTTGGGGATATTTTGATACGACGCCGCTCGCTCACGCGCTCGGCGAGCCGTGTTATATCGTCGAGCCTCATTCTCCGGGAGCGAAGCTCGTCCCGAACGGATTGCCCGTTTTCACGATTTATTATGAAAACGACGACGACTCGCGGCGTGAGTTTGGTAAAGATTCTCGGCTCTATTTCACGGCGCCCGCCGACGGCGATTATGTGATCAAAATCAAAGACGTTCGGGGAATTGAAGGGAGCGATTTTCGTTATTCCTTGACGATTCGCGAACCGCGACCCGATTTCAAAGTTGAACTGAGAGACGTGGATCTCAAGGTCGCCGCGGGAAGCGCCAAAGAATTTCAGGTTTCGGCTCAACGGATCGACGGATTTAACGGACCGATAAGCGTCGATATTACGAATCTTCCTCCCGGTTTCCGTGTTACGACGCCGCTTTTGATCGAGCCGGATCAGCTCGACGCGTTCGGCGTCGTGATCGCCGAGCCCGGCGCAACGCGTCCCGAAGCTTCCTTGTCCAAAGCGAGCAAGGTAACCGCGACCGCGAGGATCGGTGATCGCGAGATGACGCATGACGTGAATAACCTTGGGACGATCGAACTCGCACCCGAGCCCAAGGTTCGTATCGCGATCGTACCCGCCGAGGGGGGAGCGAAACCGCTCAATCCTTCAGGGCCAGAGCCGCTCGAGTTCGCGATTGAGCCGGGACAAACGATCATGCTCAAGGTTAAGGTCGACCGCAATGGTTTCACCGGCCAGGTTCCGTTCGGCAACGAAGGCTCTGGGCGGAATTTGCCTTTCGGGGTGATCGTCGACAATCTGGGTCTGAACGGTCTTTTGATTTTGGAAAATCAGATCGAGCGCACGTTTTTCGTCACCGCCGACGCGATCGTTCCCGAGCAGGTTCGCGCGTTTCACCTCACGACGTCCGTCGACGGAGAACGGTCGAGCCCTCCCGTGTTACTCCGGGTGAGAAAGCCTCAACTCGAAGCGTCACGGTCGTCCGCGATGAATCATCAATGATTGAAATTCTTGGTGTCGGTGATACGTACGCGGACGCCAGGAGACGTTAATATATAATCAATATTTGCTGGTATTCTTGCGTGGTGGGTTGTCTATGATGTAACAATTAGATCTCGCCAATCTTTCGCCGAAAGCAGACGAAGTAACGATCGATTGAGCCGATCGAGATCGTCGATCGATTCGACGGCTGCTCGTGTTGCGGGATCCGGCCGGCCGAAGCGTTGCTCTCCGAGCGATAACAGCGTCTTCCGCACCGTGACGAGTCCCTCTCGCATCCCCTCTTGTCGTCCCTCTTGTCGTCCCTCTTGTCGTCCCTCTTGTCGTCCTTTTTGAAGGCCCTTTTCTTCGCCTTCTTCGAGGAGCAATTGGTAAAACGACGACTCTTGCGATCGATTCATCGACGAAAGCCTCCGCAAACCGAACGATAATCGTTGGACGTGAAAAGAAAACTCCGTCGCGCGATCTCAATCTTGTGATACGACTTCCAATAAAATGTCCGACGTCTCGTTTCGAGGAGCGACGCCTACAATATTCACTAACATTCTTGTATACCGAGCCACTCACGATTCAGTCAGAAGCTCCTTCCAATCTTTCGCCGAAAGCAGACGAAGTAACGATCGATTGAGCCGATCGAGATCGTCGATCGATTCGACGGCTGCTCGTGTTGCGGAATCTGGCGGGCCGAAGCGTTGCTCTCCGAGCGATAACAGCGTCTTCCGCACCGCAACGAGTCCCTCTTGTCGTCCCTCTTGTCGTCCCTCTTGTCGTCCCTCTTGTCGTCCCTCTTGTCGTCCCTCTTGCCGTCCCTTTTGAAGGCCCTTTTCTTCGCCTTCTTCGAGGAGCAATTGGTAAAACGACGACTCTTGCAATAGATTCATTGACGAAAGCCTCCGCATCAAGTCCACGATCTGTTCGCGTTCGATTCGCAACCCCGCGAGAAGAAGCGAAGCCACCATAATTGTACTCGCCGTCGACGAATCCGTCTCGTGAATCATCCGATCATCGATTCGTCGTAATACGCTCGGGACCGCTTCTTCAGAAACGTTTGCCAATGTGGCGATCGGTAGAACAGCCGGAGGTCCGTTCAAAATCGCCTCGACGTCGAGTTCCCAGAATCGAACCACCGCATATCGAAAAAGCGTCACAAGGCCGAACTTCTTCACCTTTCGAACATATCTCCCTTTAAATTTTCGGGAATCGGCCGAGGGTCGGAGCAACGCCAAAACGCTCAATACCGGAAGCTTTCCGACATCGGCGATCAACACGTTCGATCGAAACATCCGCCGAATCGTCTTCTTTCCCGGAGTCGATTGGAACTCGATATGAATCATCCAGGGGCTGCGTCCGCCGATTTTAAACACTTTGTCGACGTCCGACTTCACCGTCGAAACCTCGGTTTTGACGGCCGAAACGGGGCCGTCGGGATCGATCCCGAAGAACTTCAGCCACGCCGGCGGATCATAATCCATCAACGTTTTCAGCGTGATGTCAAAAGGCTTGTGCATCGGTTTTTTCATAAATCATGGGTAATTCGATCGAGGAGATAAGCCTTGCTTTCATCATACCACACAATCCTTGAATGGAAATGCACGTGTCGTGTCAGTGAGCGATCGATAGGGGAGAAAAGCCCGGATCAAATCGATAAACTTATGAAATATTATTAGAATAAATCATTCAGTTATACCGGCTACAATTTCAATCCTCGCGTTATATTTATTTCTTTTCATTTGTTGATAAGATAAGCGATGCGACGAGGCGTTCACTATGCGATCGACCGCGGCGATCATTGCGCCGCGCGAGAGCCGCCGCGGTTTGATTGTCGCGAACCTAGGGCTCTTACCGGAGGGATGATGCGAACGAACTTGGTGAAACGCTCGAAGCCGCTGAGTTCGGCGTCAGGGTTAAGATTCGACAATATCCAGATTCCGAGGACGATACGAGCGTTGGGAAGCTATGCGATGCGTCCGGGGTGTAAACGTCCGCCTCGAGAGTCCTCGTTAGCGGAAGGTTCGCCGAGATGAAATCGCGATCGCATGCATGTCTCCCGTACGCTCGGCTTGACCGATCGTGCTCGACGGTTATGATTCGGGCGCGACCGATTCGTTCGCGGCGAGACGACGTTTCACCCGACGGCGGGGTCGAGGGAGTGACCCGAACATGGCGTTAGGTTCCATCATCTTGCTCGCCGCGATGTCGGTGGGTTGGGGGGAGATCTCCGTCCAACCCAGCCGGGGCGATCACACGCATCTCGCGTGGCAAAAGAGCGTCGCCGCGCTCGATCGACCAAGCCCCCGAACGATCGAAACGCTCAAACGCTACGATCTTGAGAAACGTTTCCATCGCGATCCGGCGTCGGCGATTACGATTCTTGAACGCACCGTGCGGCAGGATCTCGACGGCGAACTCGTCTTCGCGCTCGCCGAATTATCGTGGATCGAAGGGAAAAGACTCGATCGCAGAAAACGCGACGCCGCGATCGACCGGTTTCTCGATTGTGTTGCATATTCATTCGATTATTTGTTTGATCCGGAATTGGAGCAATCGCGGAATCCTTCTGACCCGCGGTATCGCGTGGCGTTTGATTTATACAACGCGGGGCTCGACCGGCTGATCCGCGCGGCTCAATCGCACGGAAAGATCGAGCCCGGGGGAACGATCAAGCTGAAGATTCACGGCAAGGAGATGAATCTGCGCGTCAACCTGCAGGATTCGCCGTGGAAGGCCGAGGATGTCGACGAGCTGCTGATGGCTTCGGATTATGAGGTGAGCGGGCTTGAAACCGCGGCGCATCAATACGGGCTCGGGGTTCCGTTGATCGCGGTACGGAACGCCGAGAAGAATCAGACGACCGCGGCGAGCTTTTTGCCGCCGGTGACGGCTTTCGCGCTGACGGCGTTTCTCCGTCCCGATTCGCGGTTGCGAGATTCGCCGGCCGAGGTCGAGGAGGCTCGCGTTTGTACGCTCGATCTCGTCGATCCGCTTCGGTTTCATACCGTGGGCAAGCCGCCGAGCGCGATGCGGATTGAATCCGATCTGACGACGCCGCTCGCCTACATGTGGTCGCGCACCGACTTGAACCGATATCGATGGTCTGGTTTGTTGCGTCCCGCGGCCGCGGCCGAACGATCGGGGCTGATGCTTTTGCGTCCGTACGAGCCCGGCAAAATTCCCGTCGTTATGGTTCACGGGTTGGCGTCGAGCCCGCTCGCGTGGATCCCGATGCTCAACGACCTGCTCCGCGATCCCAAAATTCAACAACACTTTCAATTTCTATTATATCTATATCCAACTGGAGTGCCGATTCCGATCGCGGCGGCGGGGCTGAGGGATTCGTTGCGCAACGCCGAACACACGTTTAACGGCGACGGTCGCGATCCCGCATTCAACCGGATGGTACTTTTGGGTCATAGTATGGGAGGGGTGCTGAGCCACGCGATGGTCGTCAAAAGCGGCAATCATTTGTGGCAATTGAGTTCGGATCGCCCTTTCCAGGAGATTTTCGGACCTCCCGAAGACCTTGAAGAGATGAAGCGGTATGTGTTCTTTGAGCCGTTGCCGTTCGTCCGTCGGGTGGTGTTTTTGGCGGCGCCGCATCGCGGTTCCGACGTGAGCCGAAGCGTCGTGGCTCGGGTCGGGTCGGGATTGATCGACGAGCCCGATCATTTTACGCAACTGGTGAATCGGTTGCTTAAAGACAACCCCGACGCGTTCGATCGCAAGCGGTTTCGTCGGATGCCCACGTCGATCAAGACGCTTGAGCCGGATTCGCCTTTGCTGATGGCTTTATTGGAGATGGAGCCCGCTCCGTGGGTTTCGCTCCATTCGATCATCGGAGCGCTTCGGCCCGGGCCGGTGGCTTCGACGACCGACGGAATCGTTTCGTACCAAAGCGCGCATCTCGCGGGGGTCGAATCGGAGCGCGTCGTGCGGTCGGATCACGGCGTGCAGAAAGATCCCGAGGCGATCATCGAGGTTCATCGAATTTTGCTCAAGCATTTGGCCGAGGGAAGCGTCGTCGCCGAACGACCCGCGGATACCGAACGAAAATAACCCGACGATCGCCGCGGCGTTAAAATATAGGTTGATAGCATAAATCTTTACGTCATTATTTATTGAGTTTTTGTTCGGTGGCGTCCCGGCGTCTATCGCGATCGGCGCGGCCGCGTTATGATGACGATAGGCTTTGAACGAAATTGTTTTGTAATGGAAAGTGAATTGGAGATATGACGACCGCGGGCGCGAGGTTGCGGCGAGCTTGGTCGTCGCGGCCGATCATGATTCCGGGGGCGTTCAACGCGCTCGCGGCCCGGATGGCCGAGCGGATCGGATTCCAGGCGGTTTATTTCTCGGGTGGGGCGCTTTCGGCGGGATGGGCGGGGGTTCCCGATATCGGTTTGCTCACGTTGACCGAGTTCGTCGAGCAGGCCGCGGTGATCGCTCGGTCGACGCGTTTACCGCTTCTTTGCGACGCCGATACGGGGTTCGGCGAGGCGATCAACGTCGAACGGACGACTCGCTTGTTCGAGGAGGCAGGCGTCGGCGGGATTCACCTTGAGGATCAAGTGCTCCCCAAGCGTTGCGGTCATCTTCTGGGAAAGACGCTGATCGAGCCCGAAGCGATGGCCGAGAAGATTCGAGCCGCGATATCGGCACGCCGCGACGCGTCGTTTGTGATCGTCGCGCGGACCGACGCGCGATCGGTCGAGGGGTTCGACGCCGCGGTCGAGCGCGGCCGGCTTTATGCGGAAGCGGGCGCCGATCTGATTTTTCCCGAGGCGCTCGAATCCGCGGCCGAGTTCGCCGAGTACGCCGCGCTCGTGCCGGGGCTTAAGCTCGCCAACATGACCGAATTCGGTCGCGGCCCGCTGCTCGATTTCGACGAACTCGCGGCGCTCGGCTACCGCGCCGTGATTTACCCGCTGACGGCGTTCCGAGCCGCGATGAAAGCCGCCGAGGATACGCTCGCGGTCCTTTCGGCGACGGGATCGCAACGCGAGATGCTTAATCGAATGCTTACTCGTACGCAACTTTATGATCTGATCGAATATCGCGACGCGACGACCGGCGTCGGTTCGATCTTGACGACGAACGAGCGCGGCGCGAAGACGCTCGCCGAGGACGACTCGGGCGACAAAACGAATCGACATAACTAAAACGAAAAAACTTTTTGATCGAGTCTCGTCGAGGAATTCCTCGTTGATTCTTAAAACGACTCGCTCGATCTAGAATTCTCTATGCGTTATGAATATCACCAAGATTTTATTTATCGGCGACGTCGTGGGTTCGCCCGGGCGGAGGATCGTTTCGCGCGCCTTGCCCAGGCTGATTCGACGCTGGGATTTGGGGCTCGTCGTATGCAACGCCGAGAACGCCGCGGGAGGTTCCGGCCTCACTGCGAAGTGCCACGAAGAGCTCACTCTGGCGGGGGTCGACGTGTTTACAATGGGAGATCATATCTATCGAAAAGATGAAATCTTCAATCTTTTTGAAAAGAGCGATCGGATTTGCAGACCCGCGAATTATCCACCCGATTCGCCGGGAGCGGAGGTCGCGATCGCGCAGGCGCGCGACGGAGCGACGGTCGCGGTCTTCACCGTGCTTGGTCGCACTTTTATGAAACCCGTCGATTGTCCGTTCCGCGCCGCGGATCGCGTGCTCGATCGGATCGGCGGATCGGCGCGGGTCGTGCTCGTCGACGTCCACGCCGAGGCGACGAGCGATAAGCAACTGTTGGGCCGATATCTCGACGGCCGCGTTTCGGCGGTCTTCGGCACTCATACGCACGTGGCGACCGCGGACGAGCAAATCTTGCCGAACGGTACGGCGTATCAGACCGATGTCGGCATGACGGGACCTTACGATTCGATCATCGGTCGCCGCTACGACCGCGTTCTCGCGGCGACTCTCACACATCAGCCGCATTACTTCGACGTCGCGACGGGAGATCCCAAGCTTTGCGGAGCGGTCGTCGACGTAAACGTCGACACGGGGAAGGCCGTCGCGGTGCGCCGCGTGGCGATCGACGAGGAGGAGACGCGCAAACTCGCGACCGATTCCGACTCGCATAACACGATGCGTTGAAACGAACCTCGCGACTTATGAACGACGCGATGATAACTGTAATCGATCTTGATTTGAGCAAGATGCGCTTTCGGCCGATGCGGCGGAGTCTGAGCGACGCGTTGACAACCCCGATCGATCTCGATTAATTAGGGTGCGAACGATCATGAACCGACGGGCTCACGATCGCGAAGCGGCGCACGGGCGCTCGATCGAAGCCGCTCTTACCGATCGGCTCGAAACGTATCAAGGAGGATCGACGTGTGAATCCCGAAACGGTCGTAACCGTCGAGCCGGAACAAGGACGCGATTCGCACGAGAACGACCGCGCCAAGCGGCGAGCGATCGTCGTCGCCGACGCGGGCTGGTACACGACCGCCGATCTCTTCTCGGCGATCCCCGCGGATCGCGGCTCGACGCTCTTATTATCTTGCATCGATTATCGAAACGCGATCCGTCGCGGCGTCCCTCCTTGGCGGTTCCGGCGACCTCTCGAACAGATCGGGCCGAGCCTGCGGCGACTCGAACTCGTGCTCCCTTCCGGATGGATGAAATCGTATCCCAAAATCGGCATGAGACCGATCGCCCGCGCCGTCCGCGCATGGCGCGAAGAGCACGCCGCCGATCTCGAGCTCACTTTGGTCGTCACGTATCCGCATTATCTGTATCTTTATCAAATGCTTGAAGTCGATCGGTTGATTTATTTGAATATCGACGATTATTCGCTTTATTGGCCAAAACATGCGAAAATCATCGAGAATCTTGAGCGCGAGATCGTGGCGAAGGCCGATTTGACGGTGTGCGTATCGAGATCGCGGCGCGAACTGCTGCGCGATCGCAATCCGGCTTTCGCCGAGAGAATCGAACATCATCCGCACGGTCTCCCCGCGGCGCGAGCGGGCTTCGTTTCGACCGATCGACCCGCCGAACTTCCGCTCGATCTCTCGCAAATCCCTCGTCCCGTGCTCGGGTTCGTCGGATCGCTCGAGGATCGGCTCGATTGGCGCCTGCTCGACCGGCTCGCTTGCGAGCTTCCACACGCCTCGATCGTGCTGATCGGCGATCGACCCCGAACCGATCGGATCGAAGAACGGTGGATTGAAGACGTACGAAAGCTCGAGACGAGGCCGAACGTTCGATTCTTAGGCAGGCGAGCCAACGACCAAATCGCACGATATATTCAGGCATTTGATATATGTTTGATACCTTATCGCGTCGATCATCCGTTCAATCTCGCGTGTTGTCCCACCAAGATCATCGATTACATGGGGACTGGACGACCGATCGTTTCGACGGCGCTTCCCGAATGCTTGCTTTATCGCGAGTATTTTGATGTCGCGGACGACGCCGACGCTTTTATCGCCGCGGCGCGGTCGATTTTGGAGTCGGGATCGGACGACGGTCGCGGGATCGCCCGGGCCGAGCACGCTCGCGCGAACACGTGCGAAAAGGTCGTCGAACGGTTGCTCGATCGGCTCAAAGCGATCGAAGAGAAATCGACCGACGATCGGCCTCGAACCGAATCGAGATAAATTCGCGAATTTGAATCGGGGAAAACGCCCTCGCCGCTAAAGGTGAGAGAACTCGAAACGAATCGAGGTAAAACCGCGAATGTGAATCGTTCGGCTCCAATGATCCAAATTCTTGAAAGTAAAAAAATAAGAGCTAATAGATAAACAGAATCTTGTTCGGGGTGGTTTTCGGAAAGCCGAACCCGGTTCTTGATTTGCGCGGGCGTATCGGTTGGAATGAGGTAATTCCCTCCGATTTCTCACGGAGCTCCCTCCATGCCGCCGATCGAACGAAGACTGTTTCTCAAGCAATCCGCGGCGCTCGCCGCGGGGCTGGCGATGACCGGTTCATCGCGAGAATCCGAAGCGGGCGATTCGCCCGATGCCAAGCCCGTCTCGGCGAACGACGTCGTGAACGTCGCGGTCGTCGGGGTGAACGGACGAGGCGGCGATCACATCGCCGGGCTGACGCGTCAAAAAGACGCGCGCGTCGTCGCGATTTGCGACGTCGATTCCAACGTGATCGGTCGCGCGCAGCGAACGCTCGAAAAGAAGTACGGCAAGCCCGTGCCGTATTTTCAAGACATTCGCAAGTTGCTCGAAGACAAAAGCGTCGACGCGATTTCGATCGCGACCCCCAACCACTGGCACGCATTGGCGACGATCTGGGGATGTCAGGCGGGTAAAGATGTTTATGTTGAGAAGCCTGTGAGCCATAATGTGACCGAGGGGCGTCGGATGGTCGAGGCGGCGCGCAAATACAACCGCGTCGTTCAGACCGGAACGCAATGCCGCAGCCACAAGGGGATTCAAGACGCGATGGCGTTCCTCCATTCGGGAGGGATCGGCAAGATTTATCTCGCTCGAGGGCTTTGTTACAAGCCGAGGGGTTCGATCGGTCATAAGCCCGACGGATCGGTTCCCGCGGGGGTCGATTACGACATCTGGCTGGGCGCCGCGCCCAAGCGTCCGTTCAATCCCAACCGTTTCCACTACAATTGGCATTGGAATTGGGATTACGGCAACGGCGATCTGGGAAACCAGGGGATCCATCAAATGGATCTGGCGCGTTGGGGTTTGAATAAGAACGAATTCCCCAAGGCCGTGCAGGCTTCGGGGGGAAGGTTCGGCTATACCGACGACGGTCAAACGCCGAACACGCTCGCGGTTTCGTTCGAGTTCGACGATTGCATGCTCGAGTTCGAGGTGCGGGGCCTTCCCACCAACGACGAGAACGGCGTTCGCGTGGGCGACCTGTTCTACGGCACGAACGGGTTTGTCGCGATCACGAGCTACACGCGTTGGCAGTCGTTCGTGGGTCCGAAGCTCGATAAAGGCCCCGGAGGGGATTCGGGGGGCGATCATTACGCCAATTTCATCAAGGCGCTCAAGGCTCGCGATTCCAAGCAATTGAACGCCGATATCGAGCAAGGACACCTTTCGAGCGCGTATTGCCATCTCGGCAACATCGCGTATCGCCTGGGTAGAAAGCTGCACGTCGACCCGAGCTCCGAATCGTTCGTGAACGATTCAGAAGCCGATTTAATGCTCACGCGCGAATATCGAGAACCGTTCGTCGTGCCGACGAAAGTTTGATCGAACCGAACCCGATCGGTTTCAAACGCTCGCGGCGAGGAGATGTTCTCGTCGCGAGCATTTTCATCCTTTTCATAACCAAGGATGAAAACAATTCGCTTAGTTTATTATTGCATTAATTTATATGTGAATTAAAAATAACAGAATGATTTATAATTTAACGAAAACTTCCATCATCTGTTCGCCTCCGTGTTCGGGGTTTCCGATCAATCTTCTCCCTTTCAGATCGACGACCCAATCGAGCAGTTCGAGCGGTACTTGACCGATCAAAACCGGAAATTCGTCGCCGATCGCTCCGACGTCGAGAGCGCAATCGCGTCCCTGTATCGTCAGCTTGACGGCTCGATACATTGGAATCGTAAGCGAACCTCCAAGTCTCCGTGCCGATCGCAAGCGTAACGGATGAAGACCAAGAGCGTCGATCAAACGTCGCGGTAGAAGCAACGTCGTCGCTCCGGTATCGATTAAAGCGTCGTCGATTTCCACGCTCCGAATTTGATCACTCGCGATCAATCCCTTCTCGGCGTTGAACAGATCTTCCAGATTCTCGATCTTCGCCTTCACCAAAACTTTACCCAATGTCGACGTCTCCATGTTAACTCTCCCTCGAGATGACTCTTATACTTTTATATTGTTAACGTGTTTATGTCTGATATTGTAGAAGGATTTCAATCGATCGTCGGTTTGATTTTGTTCGCCGAATCGACGTGGACGACGGTCGGCGTGTGCGTTCGCGCGGCGTCGGCGGGGAGTTCGGTGAAGGTCGCGATGATGACGACGTCGTTCGGGCCGATCAGGTGCGCCGCGGCGCCGTTGATGCATATCACGCCCGAATCGCGTTTTCCTTCGATCGCGTACGTCGTCACGCGCGTTCCCCGAGTGACGTTCCAGACGTGAACCTGCTCGAATTCGAGTATGTCGGCGGCGTCCATCAGCGTTCGGTCGATCGTGACGCTCCCCTCGTAATCGACGTTCGCCTCGGTGACCCGCGCACGGTGGATCTTCGATTTGAGCATCACTCGAACATACCGACTCGGATCGTACACGAACCCGCTCCTCAAGCCCCCACGGTTCAGACGGTTCGCGCCTCGCTTCGGGTTCGCGACCGGTTACGATTCATCATTCTCCCCAAAGCCGTAAAATCGCGAAAGACGAGATCTTCGATCAAGAATACACGATCTCATAATCGCTTGATCGTATCGGTCGGAGGTGGATTCTCCCGATCGACGGAGCCGTCCTAAAGTTCGATCCGTGAATCAAATCGATATCGGCGAACTGTTAGTTCATATCTAAAAGTATGAGTTTTATTTCGCCGCAATCCAGTCGTGGCGCCAGGGGTCGATCGCGATCTCGGTTTCGCCCAGCGTCATCAGGTCGGCGACGACGCGACCGATCAGGCTCGAGAATTTGAATCCGTGCCCGCTGCACGGGCTTGCGAGCAGTACGTCGATTCGACCTTGAACGGGTCCGATGCGGAATTGTTCTCCCGGCGTCATCGTATATAAGCACACTTCCGATACGTGAAGCCGAGCTTCGGCGGCGTCGGGAACGAAACGGCGGAGGAACGCGCGGATTCGAGCGACCTCTTCGGTTCCGACGGTTCGATCGACCGACTCGGGATCGACCGCGGGGCCGCCGTGCCGCGCCGCCTTCACTCCCCGACCCAGAAAATCGGGCATCCCGTAAAATTGATCGTCTTCAAATTCTCCCATGTAAATAAAAACAGGCAAACGTCCGACGGCGAATCGATCGGGATCGGCGGGTTTTAGATAAATCACGCTCTGACGCGTCGGCGTGAGATCGAAAGCGAGCCCTGGAAAGAGCGAGCCGGCCCACGATCCCGGGGCGATCGCGAGCCTCTCGGCGACGATCCTCGCGTCGGCTGTGATAAGCGTGGGACGATCGGCTTCAAGGTCGATCCGATCGACTCGCGTTCGTTCGAGGATTTGCGTCGAATCGCCGCCGAGGCGTCGCGCCAGCTCGATTTGAGCCGCGACCGCGGTCGCGGCGGCGATCATTCCGGCGTCGGGCTCGAACACCGCGTCGAACCCGTTCGGAAGCTGAAACACGGGACAGTCGATCGCGAGTTCACGGGCGGAAAGCCGACGATGAGCGACGCCTAGTTCGGCGAGGTTCGCCGCGACCGCGGCGCAATAGCCGTTCGATTCGGGTCCGAACGAGATCCCTCCCGTTCGAATATAAAGCGGTTTACATGCGTCGGCCTCGACCTCGCGCCACGCCTGAAACGCCGCGGGAGTGAGCCGCGCGTAGCGCGGATCGGCGTACGAATGCCGCGTGATCCTGGCCGCTCCGTGCGACGATCCCCGATCGTGACCGAGTTCGAACCGCTCGATCAGCAAAACGGGCTCGCCCCGTTTCGCCAGCCGATAAGCGGTCGCGGCGCCCATCGCTCCCGCGCCCACCACGACGTTCTTCGCGTAAATTGTTCTCATAAGTTTATATCAAAAGCGTCGTCTCGATTTGGGAACGGATCGCGAACGCTCGAAGTTTTGAATCCGCGATTCGATCAATCGTTACGTATTCAATCGAGTAAGCGAGCGTTCGATACGAAAGATCTTCAATCGATCGGTTTGGTTTCCAATCGGATCGCCAGGGTTTGCGAACCGTCGTGATCGAGCGTGATCAGCCCCGCGTCGACGTTTTTGGCGGAAAGGTTGATCGCGTCGGTCGTTTGCGTGTAAGGCTCGAGCGCAATCACCTTATGGTTGTCGGGAGGGGTGTACGCGACGATCTCTCTAAACGGCTTGTCGAAACTTAAAACGAGTTCGGTTTTCTTGGCGAGATCGATCATCCGGCAACGGCATGTCGATCCTTCATAAATCAAACCAGTGAGAACGTCGTCAAGTTTAAGGCCGGTACGCGGTTTTCCGTTGCGGAAATCGAGGCGATCGTCGACCTCGGGGGTTTCTCCGGTCGGGAGAAATTGATTGAGAGTCCACGTTCTTCCCGCCGGGATGACGATGCGGGTTTGATCGGGATCTCCCGCCGGATCGAACGGGAGGCGAAAATACGGATGTATTCCGAATCCGAAGGGGAGGGGTTCGGCGGTCGGGTTGGAAACTTTGGCGTCGAGCGAAAGCCCCGATCCTTTGAGAGTGTAGCGGATTTCGAGGATCGCGTCGGTCGGCCAGAGGTGCGCCGATTGGGGTGAGTTTTTCGAGATCCGATACCGCCCGACGACGAACGCGCCGCGGTCGTCGACCCCTTGTTCGACGACGTCCCACGCGGCCTGAATCGCGAATCCGTGGATCGCGTTCGGTCCATTGTTTTTGGGAAGCTCGTACGTTTTGCCCAGAAAGGTAAACCGACCGTCGCGGATGCGATTGGGAAACGGAAACAAAACGGGGATTCCGTTGCGTCCAGGGTTTGAAGGCTTGGCGGCCCAATCGGCCGCAGCGTCGATCACCCGCGCGGGTTCGCCGCGAACCGGCAATCTCAGATCAAACAGATTGAATCCGTAGCTCGGTGAGATCCACGCCGACGCCCTGGAATCGGCGTCTTCGAGCCGATAGATCGTCCGATCGCCCGCCTTTTCCGTCTCGACCCGTAACGCCATCGCCGGTTCCTCAATCGTTTTCGCCGCTCGACCGCGAAAGCCGCGGCGAGCTTCGCTTCAATCGTTCGTATCGCATTGGTATTGAAGCGTCGAACCGCTTCGAACGCAAACGATATCTCGCCGAACTCGAATTAAAGAAATGCAAATCATCAAATAATTTGAAAAATATCTATAACTACATTCAGAAATACCAGCCGTTTATTTTGAAACCCTCGTGTTCGAAGCGTGCGGCTTGAGCGTCGCGGGCCTTGGGTCTAAGATCGAAGTCGCTTGAAACGTGATTTGGATCTTTTGGAATCGACTGGAGACGGCGTGATGACGGATTTAGGGAAGGGCTCGGAAGCCAAAGGCGCCGCGTTCGCCGCGGCGGTCGATCGCGAGCGGGTTCACGACGTACTCCGCGGCGGCAGGCGTCCTCTCGATGCGATTTTCGCTCCCCGGTCGGTCGCGGTGATCGGGGCGACCGAGACCGCGGGGAGCGTCGGCAGGACGATCCTCTGGAATTTGATGAGCAATCCGTTCGGAGGAGCGGTTTATCCGATCAATCCCAAGCGATCGAGCGTGCTTGGGATCCGGTCTTATCCCAGGATCGGCGACGTTCCCGATCCCGTCG
Organism: Planctomycetota bacterium; assembly: GCA_021791715.1. GTDB lineage: Bacteria > Planctomycetota > Planctomycetia > Isosphaerales > Isosphaeraceae > JAKBCQ01. The sequence goes on from JAJYWB010000024.1 coordinate 56,831, forward strand.
AACTCGCGGTGATCGTCACGCCGGCGAAAGTCGTTCCGGGATTGATCGCCGACTGCGTTCAGGCGGGGGTTAAGGGAGCGATCATTATATCGGCGGGTTTTAAGGAGGTGGGACCCGAGGGGAAGGCTCTCGAGGATCAGATTCTCGCCGAGGCGCGCCGCGGGTCGATGCGAATCATCGGCCCGAATTGTCTGGGGGTGATGAACCCGACGACGGGCTTGAACGCGACGTTCGCCGGGGCGACGGCGCTGCCGGGGCAGGTCGGATTCATCAGCCAAAGCGGAGCGCTTTGCACCGCGGTGCTCGATTGGAGTCTGCGAGAACAGGTCGGTTTTAGCGCGTTCATCTCTTTGGGATCGATGCTTGATATCGGCTGGGGCGATCTGATCGATTATCTCGGCGACGATCCCCGAACGCGTAGTATTATTTTATATATGGAATCGATCGGCGACGCGCGGTCGTTCGTCTCGGCGGCGCGCGAGGTCGCTTTGACGAAGCCGATCATCGTGATCAAGGCGGGACGCACCGAGGCCGCGGCGAAGGCGGCTGCTTCGCACACGGGATCGCTGACGGGGAGCGACGACGTTCTCGACGCCGCGTTTCGCCGGTGCGGCGTGCTGCGGGTCGATTCGATCGCGGATATTTTCAATATTTCATCGGTTTTGGGACGTCAACCCGCTCCGCGCGGACCGAAGCTGACGATCGTCACCAACGCGGGAGGGCCGGGGGTTCTCGCGACCGACGCGCTCGTCGGCCTGGGGGGCGAACTCGCTTCGATCTCGGACGAAGCGAAAAAGAAAATGAACGCGTTTCTTCCCGCGGCGTGGAGTCATAACAATCCGATCGACGTCCTTGGAGACGCCGACGCCGAGCGTTACGCCAAGGCGGTCGAGATCGCCGCGGCCGATCCCGCGAGCGACGGCCTCCTCGTCATCCTCACCCCCCAAGCGATGACCGACGCGACCCAGACCGCCGAGAAACTTAAGCCTTACGCCAAACTCGACGGTAAGCCGATCCTCGCGAGCTGGATGGGAGGCGCCGAGGTCGCCGCGGGCGAAAGCATCTTGAGCAAGGCGGGAATCCCCAACTTCGCCTACCCCGACGCCGCGGCTCGCGCCTTTATGGACATGTATCGTTATACTTACAACATCAAAGGCTTGTATGAAACTCCGATTCTGGTCGACGATCCCGTCGCGGGTCCTCCCGATCGCGATTCGGCGCAGGCGATCGTCGAGGAGGCGCGGAACGAGGGGAAAACGCTGCTCGACGAGTACGAATCGAAGCGGCTGCTCGCGGCGTATGGAATTCCGACGGTTCCCACCGAGATCGCCGATACGCCCGCCGCGGCCGCCGAGATCGCCGCGCGGCTCGGCTTTCCCGCGGTCGTCAAGTTGTATTCCAAAACGATCACGCATAAGACCGACGTCGGCGGGGTGAAGCTCGATCTCAAAAACGAAGCCGAGGTGAAAAACGCGTTCGCCGCGATCGAGGCGTCTGTGCTTGCCAAGGCGGGGCCGGGTAAGTTTCAGGGGGTCACCGTGCAGCCCATGATCAAGCTCGAAGGATATGAGCTGATTTTAGGAAGCTCGATCGATCCCCAATTCGGCCCGGTGCTGTTGTTCGGCTGGGGAGGGAGGCTCGTCGAGGTTTTTAAAGATCGCGCGCTCGCGCTGCCGCCGCTCAACACCACCCTGGCGCGGCGGATGATGGAACGCACCAAGATTTACACCGCGCTTAAGGGTGTGCGAGGTTACGCCCCCGTCGATCTCGCGGCGCTCGAGGGTTTGCTCACCAAATTCGCTCGGCTCGTCGTCGAGCTTCCCGCGATCAAAGAGATCGACATCAATCCTTTGCTCGCTTCGCCCGACGGACTGATCGCGCTCGACGCCCGCGTGATCGTCCACGATCGATCGTTGTCGGACGATTCGCTGCCGCGCCCCGTGATTCGACCTTATCCCACGAAATACGCGGCGCCGATGACTCTCAAAGACGGCGAAGCCGCGCTCGTGCGGCCGATTCGACCCGAGGACGAACCCCTTTTGGTCGAATTTCACGAGGCGCTTTCCGAACGGAGCGTTTATTCTCGATATTTTCAGGCTTTGAAGTTAAGTCGGCGCACGGCTCACGAGCGTCTGACTCGGATTTGTTATCTCGATTACGATCGCGAGATCGCGCTTGTCGCCGAAACGACCGATCCCGCGACGAATCGCGCGATGATTCTTGGAGTCGGTCGATTGAGCCGAATTCGTGGAACCCGCGACGCCGAGTTCGCTCTCCTGGTGCGCGACGCATACCAAAATTTGGGGGTGGGAAGCGAGCTCCTCAGACGCTTGATCGCGATCGGCCGCGACGAGGGTTTGGCGCGAATCGTCGGCGAACTGCTGATGGACAACCGCGAGATGCGCAAGGTGTGCGAAAAGCTCGGATTCAAGGTCGCGGCTCTCGAAGGCGAACCGATCCTCAAGGCCGAACTCACGCTTTGAAAATGCGATTTCATTCTTATTTTTGAATGATAATTCCGCGTAATAGACGACGACCGAGCTCCGTTTACGGTTCCATAAGGGGAAATGATGACGAGCGTCACGATTCGGTTACGGAACAAGCCGGCGTACTTGTGTTCGATTTTCATGGTCGTCGCCGCGGTCGCTTTCGCAGCCGACGATTCGAGGCGAATCTGGACGTTTGAAGACGATGCCGAGGGGTCGATCGCCGCCGGTTTTCGTGGCCCCGCGGGGAATTGGGTCGTCGTCAAAACGAAGAACGGCAAGGCGCTCGAACAAACCGCGGCGAACCCGAACGCGACGTTCAATCTCGCGCTTGTCGAAAAAATAAGCGTGAAGGATCTTGATCTCTCTGTTAAGTTCGAGGCGATCGCGGGAAAACTCGATCAGGGGGGCGGGGTCGTTTGGCGAGCGCGCGACGCCAAGAATTATTACATCGCGCGGTACAACCCTCTCGAAGACAATTACCGCGTGTATAACGTGATCGACGGAAAACGGATTCAACTCGGCTCGGCCGATATCCCGCACGCTCCGGGAGTTCACTCGGTTCGCGTCGTGATGAAGGGGAAAAATATCACGTGTTATTATGATGATAAAAAATACATCGAGGTCGCCGACGAGACGTTCGTCGCGGCCGGCATGATCGGCGTTTGGTCGAAATCCGACGCGCGCACGCGGTTCGACGATCTGACGCTCGAGACGCTCGGCGATTGAGAGGCTATCCGGAAAGAAAACCGCATATTCGACGGGATTTGTGTGAGAACCCGAAATTGGGAGGGCGAACCTGAAATTGGGAGGGCGAACCTCCTGGTGAGCCGCATTATGATGTTTGCGATTATTGACCGAAAAAACGGCCTACTCGCCGGAGTTTTCGAAAAGAGGCTCACCGGGAGGTTCGCCCTCCCAAAAAAAGTACCGACATCTAGATTCTTAACATACAGTGATTTTGTTGGTGAATTTACGCCGAAACCGGTCGAATCGCGCCGATAGGGTTTCGAGCGCGTTTCCGGATACACTCTGAGTCGAAATTGTTCTCGCGGAAGGTGCGAATCGCTCGTCCCGGAACGGACAAGGTTCGTTAACGAAGGCGGAATCGGCGTCTCGGTTCGGATCGGATCGACCGTTTGAGAGTGCGGAGGGATCGCCGGAACGTTCGTCCGCGTTGCCAAGTGGGCTCGGTTTCGCTTAGTGTGGGAACGATGTGGGGGCTCGCCGAATCGGCGAACGCCCGGTCGTCACGTGGAACCCGGCGGATAATCGCCTTATGCATCGTATATTTCTCGGCCTGGTGATCACCGACGGCGTGCTGTTGGCCGCGACCTACGGCTTCGGGCTCGCCGCGCCCCCGCCGCCGCGCGGAGCGGGCGCTTATCTGCACGGTATTCACTGGCTGCTCGGCATGTTCACCGTCTTATTGACGATGATGGTTCATTCGATCGCATATACCTATTTTTTAGGTACGGGGAAGTGGATCAAAGAGGTGGCGCGGGTGTATCGGCTCCCCGATTGGGTGGAGACGCGCGCCAAGAAGAACAAGCGGCGGGCGTTTCCGTTCGAGTTTTGGAGCATGATGTTCATCGGAGGCACGGCGTGGCTGGGAGCGGGGACCGACGCGCTCGGCTGGTCGCCGTCGTGGCATCTGGGGATGGCGTCGCTCACGATCGCGTTTAATATCGGATCGTTCTGGGCCGAGTATATGATGATCACGGCGCAGGCCAAGTTGATCCTCGAGGTCAAGAACCTCGCCGACGGGATGAGGCTCGCCTCGTTCGCCGCCGCGGACTCCGCCGGCGCCTCGCCGTCGTCCTCACAGGGTGTGGGCGGAGATCGCGTCGTCGATCCTCCCGCGATCGTCGACGCCGCCGCCGGGATTTCTTGAAAATCGAATTATTCGTCGTCTTTTAGAAAGGGAGCGTCCCGCCGATGTCTCCGCAGGCGATCGTCGTGTTGATCGTGCTCGTCGATCTGCTCGGGTTCTCGATCGTGATGCCGCTTTTGCCCCGATTCGCGTCGCATTACGGGTTCGACGCGATCCAGATCGGGCTTTTGCTCGCCGCGTATCCCCTCTTGCAGCTCATCGCGGGGCCGATCCTCGGCCGCCTCAGCGATCGTTACGGCAGACGACCGATTCTCGTCCTCAGCCAGGCGGGGACGGCGATCTCGTTTATTATCCTTGGGCTTTCACGTAATTACACCGTAATGTTATTGGCGCGCATGCTCGACGGAGCTTCCGGGGGGAACATTTTGGTGGCGCAGGCTTATATGGCCGACGTCACCAAACCCGAGAACCGAGCCCGCGGTTTGGGGCTGATCGGCGCGGCGTTCGGAGTCGGCTTTGTGCTCGGGCCTTTGATGGGGGGGATTTTACTTTCGCCCTCGCTGCCGATCTCCGAGGCTTGGCGGCCGAGTGTGCCGTTCCTTGTCGCCGCGGGGTTTTCGACGATCGCTTGGTTGCTCGTGCTGTTTAAACTTCCCGAGTCGGCGCCGATCGGCGGCGGGGATCGCAAACGCGCTCGCGTGATCACGCTAGAAGGTCTTATGGGAACGATCCGCGCGCCGAGGATCGCGGCTCTCGTCGCGGTTTCGGCGCTCGTCGTCACGGCGTTCTCGGCGCTCGAGGGAACCTTCAGCCTGTATCTTAAAGATCGGATGGGGTGGGATGCGAGTAAGGCGGCGTATATGTTCGCCTATTTGGGATTTTTGACCGCTTTTGTTCAAGGGGGATTGATCCGTCCCCTCGTCAAGCGTTTCGGCGAGCGCCCTCTCGTGATTTTCGGCCTCGTAACCGTCGCCGCGGGGTTCGCCTCGATTGCGCTCGCGCCGACCGTTTTCGCGCTTTACGCTGCGGTCGCGATCGTCGCTCTGGGGCAGGGGCTCGCGAGCCCTTCGGTCCAGGGGCTGATCTCGCGGCTCACCTCGGACGACGAACAAGGGTCGATCTTCGGCGTTTTAACCTCGGCGTCGACCCTTGCTCGCATGATCAATTACGTGTTCGCGAACTTCTTGCTCGATCGTTACGGCGCGTCCGCGCCGTTTTTCGAGGCTTCGCTCCTGGCGCTTTCGGGCCTTTGCGTCGCGGTTGCGACGGTCGTCCCGCGGCGTTCGAACGCCGCGAGAACCGTCGCTCCGACCGCCGCGGTCGCGTCAGCGGATTTCGACGCGTCGACCCGAAGCTGAATTCATAAACCGAATTCGAAGCGTGTCGGTCGCGCCGTCCCAGTCGTAAGCCGAAGCTTCGATCGCTTTACCGTCGATCCGAACCTCGGTCGGCTTAGCCTTGAGGAAAATCCGCAAGACCGCCTCGACCTCGCTCGGTCCCTCGGCGTAAAAAGTGAAAGCTCCTTCAGGCTTCGATTTCGCATCGAGCGTTTTGCAAGAAGAAGCAATCACGCGAGGATCTTTTTTGGGAAGACGATCGAGGTCGATCAAAAACCTGCGACTTCCGGGTCCGAACGAGACCGAATCGACGATCGGCAGGTTCGCGTCGAAAAGATCGACGAATCGTCCCTTGATCGTTTTGACGGGCGCCTCGATCGATTCGTCGAGCCCCGCTCCGATCACGTACGGACCCCTACGCAGCACGAGCCCGTTCGTCTCGCGGTATTCGAGCCCCGCGGTCGCGCACGCCTTGCGCACCAGATCGACGATCGCGTCGGCGCCTTCGGGTCGATAAGTCGTCGCCGCGGGGCTCTCTTTCTTATAAATCAGAGCGCCTTCGCCGATCTTATACGTCCCCTCGGGGGCGTTTTTATCCAATCCGAGCTTTTCAAACAAGTGTTCGCGCGGGTACTTGTAATTCATCCCTTTTTGACGATCGTTCCACCAATCCGATACGCCGTGATAGGGGTCTTTATCGTCGTCGACGAAGACGAGCACGGTTCCTTCGCGAACGCGCGCAGCGAGCGCGTCGTGAACCTCGGGGGAGGGGGGCTTCATCCCCTCGTAAGTCGTCAGAAGAACCCGGTTCGAATCCCGACGACCCGCGTTCGGCAGGTTTTCCAATTGAACGGGTTCGGCCGGAATTCCGCGTTTGAACAAGGGCAGCGCAAGCCCGTAAAATGAACCGAGATGTTCATCGGAGGGGGTCGGATCGCCCCGTTGGAACATCATCGTATCGGAAACGATCACTCCGATTCCGCGCGTTCCGCAATCCCATGAGATCTCTTTTTGATTCATATCGTTTAAAGCGGTGATCACGGTCATCAGTTCGGAACCGTAGGCGCGCGGCATCGGCTCGCGTTCAACCCTTTCTCCGGGCTTGCGCTTCGCCTTATCGACCTTGGGATATCGCCCGTGGAAGATCCGTTCGGGCCAGGGCATCACCTCGAACCGCCAAACCTGGGGCCAAAGGAGCGACGCCGTGAGCGTGCTTTCCCAATTGACGCGATAATCCTCCCACGAATGATCGGGATTGTCCTCGATCGGGTCGTTGAGGAACCAAACCGTCCCGCCGCTCGCCTGCACCACGTTCATCATCGCCCCGTATTCGAAGAACGCGGTCTCGAACGTGCGCTCTTTGATCGCTCCGCGATAAACGTTCGGCGTCCGCGCCGTCCCCGTCCAAACCTGCGCGATGAAGCCGTCGGCGCCCACCCGAATCAAACTCGATTCGGGACTGACGATCTTCCACGACGCGTAATTGATCAAACTATGCGTAGGAACATAACACTTGATATGCTTGCCCGTTTTGGCGTTCTCGGCCTTCACAAAATCGAACACCTGCTTAAGCGCGCGTCGGTATAAATAATATTTCAGTTTAGACGCTCGGTATTGCGCGTCGGGCGAGGTGTGCGGGGGGATCCAATCTTCGTGATAATACGCCTTCCATTCGCGTTTAAACCCTTCGCCGTAACCCCCGCGCACCCAGAATTCGGGTTCTTCAAGGTGGATCGCGTCGGCGCCCGCGTCGATCGCCTGTTTCACCCCTTTGCAAAGGAATTCGCCGAAGCGTTCTCCCGGAGACATATAATAAACGTCTCCTCCGTGCGAGATCACCTTGCCGTCGCGTTCTTTTTGAGCCTCGTCGACGTGATTGATTCCGTCGAATCGGCCGTAAAGATAATCTTGATAAACGCCCCAAGAAACGCCCGTCATGAAATGCGTGATGTAACCCTGATCTTTCCACTGTTTGATCCGCGCGGGAAGGTCGCGATTGATGCCGTAACAGATCGCGACGTCGGACCTCGATTGCATCCAGGGCGCCCAGTTCGCATGCGTCTGGAAGCACGTCCGTTCGAGCGAAGAGTCGGGATCCGTCGGACGAGAATTCGACGAAGCCGGCTCGTCCGCCCCCAGCGCGATCGTCGAGGCGATCAGCACCAACGCCGATACGAAAAGCCGCGAGCCGAACTTCGTTCTCGCGCCAACTGATAAAAGGAAATTGTTCATATTAGTCATCCAAATATCCTGGTTCGATCGCGTGATAAAACTCCGCTTTAAGAGCGAGCCGCGATTCGATACCCTTTTCGTCAGCGTACGAAATCGGAGATCGCGGGTCCACGCCTCCGCGGCCTCGCGATTAAGAACATAAAAAGACGATTGAATCAAAACAAAATATCGTTTCGCTGTCGTTTCGAACGGTTCGACTTCGAAATAAATACGGCCCGAGATCGAAGATCCCGGGCCGCGCGTGTCGTTGATTCAATCCGCTTTTTTTCGAACCGTCCGTCTCTTTCTTTCAACCGGAACGATCACGGACGGTCGTTCGCGGGAGTCTTTTCGGAATCGTCGCGGCTCGCTTCGGTCGGCTTCGCGGGCTTTTCGTCGACGTTTTTCCGCGATTCGGCTTTGAGCTTCGCCGGATCGACTGGAACTTCTTTCAGCCGCATCAGACTCGTTCTGACGAGTTCGGGATCCCCCTCCCGGCTCGGCGAAGCTTCGCCCAGAATCACGATCTTATCGTAACCGAGCAGCGTTCCCTCACATTCCTTAAGCGCGACGACCGACATGTTGTAACTCGTCTTGAACCGCGCCCCCTCGGCGTTCGCTTTCGCCCACGCGCTGATCGCATCGAGATAGCGATCGACCGCGATCTTCTCCGAATCGTACCGCGCCTGTTCGGCGTTGAGCCGCGCGTCGGCCGCGGCGACGATTCGATCGCTCGCCGTCATTTGATTATGATTCGCGTCGATCTCAACGAAGAATCGCGCCAGCGAATGTGTGGTTTGATCAATCACTTGTTTTAAAAAATCTTGTTCACGTCTAAGAGTGAATTGCGCATTCAAATCGACGTTCGGTCGATCGTCTTGAAAGCGATTCGCCGCGGCCGAAGTGTGCGCATCCTCGGCGCGTCGGACGATCTCTTGTTGCATCAAGATATCGGGCTGATTGGCGATCATAAGCGCGAGCGACGTTTTCCAGTCGGTTTTGACGAGCCGATCCGACGGCTTCTCGACCGTGACGATTCGCCTGTCATCGCTCGGCGGCAGACCGATAACGTCGCGCAGTTTGCGCTCGGAAGCGATCTGATTCGACGTCGCTGTGATCTCGTCGAGGCGAAATCGTTCGAGAGCCTGGCGAGCTTCGGCGAGTTCGGCGCTCTTCGCACTCCCTTTCTCGTATTCGCCCTGAACTCGTTTAAGAAGCCCCTCGCCAAGCGTAAGCGCGGTCTCTCGGCTCCAAAGTTCGGCATCAGCCGCGTGCAGCGCCCAATACGCTTGCTCGATCGAGCGAACATGCGCCGCAACTTCAGACTGAAATCTGTATGTGTTTGTTTCTTTATGCGCCGGCTCGATCACGATCGGGCTCCAAGCCGCGTCGCATTTCGGCTTGGAGGCGACGACGCGAACCGATCGGTCGTTTTCAAGTCCGATCCGGATCGCCTCGGCGAGTGAGAGATTCCAAACTTTGGATTGTTGATCGCACGTTTTCGTCGGCGCCGAGCACTTCGCCGTGTTCTTCGGCTCGATCGTTTTGGGCGCCGCGGCGGCGGGGTTGTCGCCGTTTGCATTTGTCAGATCGCCATGTGTGAGCGTTTTGGGGATCGGGATCGTCGGCGGAGCGGGCGCCGAGGTGAGGACGATCGAATCGTCGCGAACGATCACGCTCGCGGTTTCCGATTCGATCTTCTTGGCGGGCGCCGCCGGAGCGATCGAGGGAATCGCCGCGACGATTTTTCGAGCCGTCTTCGCGTCGATCCCCGCGGAGATCGGCTTCGAGGCGAGCGCCGGTTGATCAGTCGCCGAATCGCTCGATACGACGGGAGTCGGCATTTGCGGGCTCGGCTGATTCGCGGCGACGCCGATCGGCGTCGGATCCCCCGGAAGAGGGGGCAAATCGGCGCCGTCGTCAAAATCGGGAACCGCCGGAAGCGTTCGGCTCGGAGCGGGGAGCGTCGGGAAAACACGCTCGTCAAGGCGAGCGACCTTCCATTCGTTCCGATCGTTTTGTTTTATTTGAACATTCAAATAATTTTGAGTTTGAGCCGCGGCGCCCGGGTTCGATTCGCTTCGCCTGGAAGCGACTTTCCCGTAAACTCCGCGCTTCACGTCGTCGGGGCTTCGAACCAGAAAAGCGTCTTTCGATGAGGTCGGCTCGATCGCCGCGTCGATCTCCTCGACCTCCGCCGAACCCGCGACGCGGGCGGGGAGGGTGAGTGAAATCGTTTCGTTCTTGGATGTTAATTCTTCCATCCGTTTCGGGCCGATTCCCGTCACGTTCTTGGCGGTGACGACCGCGACGCGTTCGCGGACGACCGTGCCTTTCTTACCGTTCGACACCGTGTGCATTCCCAGGCTGATCGCGACCGCGCCGTCTTTGGGAATCAGCCATTCGCCCTGAACCCGCGCCTCGGCGAGTTCCGGAACCTCGAAATGAGCCTGAAGCCGATCGACCTCGACGTCTCGCGCCGGAGCGAATACGGGCGCCGTCGGATAATTTCGATGAATATTAATCACATGAGTGTCATGAAGATTTAGACTGATCAGGGTTCCCTGATCGAGCGATCGACCGCTCATCTTGGCCTCGAAGATCTCGGGAATTCGGCCGTCGCGCCCGTCGAAGCCGATCTTCGGCGTCGATCCCGCTCCCATTGAGAATCTGGCCTCGATCGCTCCGAAACGGCGGATCGCGTTGATGATCACAGCGACGTCTTGGCTTGGTTTGGCGACGAGATCGGGCTTCCACTCGACATGATGCGCGCGACTCTTGATCGTTTCGACGACCGGTCGATCGACGACCCAAACCGTCGCCGACTCTTGTCTCGAAACGGGTTCGGTCACGTGCTGATCGAAGAGCGTTTTGCGCAGGTCAAAATCGTTCATCTCGTAAATCGCGACGCGAAATTGGATCGCCGACTCGCTCGAAGCCGCGGCTTTTCTCGTCGTGCTTGATGAGGCCGCGGACGAATTCGAGGCGGAAGCGCACGCTGTTGAGCACTCGGCCGAAGGAGCGGTCGCCGATACGGTTGATTTGGACGTATCATTCGTTCCGCCGGGGGTTTCGGCCGGAACCGCCCCCGCCGTAACCGCCCACAAGAAAACGTTTAAGGCGAGAACCATCCGCGGACCTCCTTCCATGAAGGTTAAGGGTGAAACGCCCGAGCCGACCGCTCCGAGCCCAACGCGAGGGGATCATACGGATGTCCCCTCGAATCGTCAATCGCGGCTTGTCGGCTCGTTCGACCGAAAACTTGAGCTTTTTTGGGTGATCCAATCTCGCGATCGATCCCGATCCCCTTGCGTCGCGATCGAGGAACCGTAACCTGGAGGTGTTGGCCCGCCCGAGACCCGAGGAATCGATCGATGCCGAATTGGATCCGTGGAAGCGAGCTAAGAACGACCGATCTGCCGATCGACGCGCTTTTCATCGATCGATGGTCGCCCCGAGCGATGTCGGGGGAGGAATTGACGCATGAAGAGTTGATGACGTTGTTCGAGGCGGCGCGATGGGCGCCTTCTTCTTACAACGCTCAACCGTGGAAGTTCTTTTACGCGACGCGACGATCCGAACACTGGCCCGCGTTTCTTCGCCTGATGGTCGAGTTCAACCAATCGTGGGCGAAAAACGCCGCGGCTCTCGTCGTCGTGACGTCTCGCACCGTCTTCGAGCACAACGGCAAGCCCGCGCAAACGCATTCGTTCGACGCGGGATCGGCGTTCATGAGCCTCGCTCTCCAGGGTTGGCTCAAGGGGCTCGTCGTCCACGCGATGCAAGGCTTCGATTACAACATGGCCCGCTCGACCCTCAATCTTCCCGAAGAATTTCAGGTCGAGGCGATGATCGCGATCGGCAATCCCGGCGATGCGAGCGTTCTCGACGAGCCGACTCGCGGCCGCGAAACGCCTTCGCAACGGAAATCGCTCGCCGAGGTCGTCCACGAAGGCCCGCTTCCCAAAGCGGAATGAATTCCAGACGCGAACGACGAGACGATCGGATTCGACGCGATCCATAATCAAAAGAATCTTCAAACGTTTTCGTCGATTTTCGTTTTGATGTTTTGCTATTCAACACAAGAAAGAGTGAAGTGATGTCGACGCCGAACGAGCTTTATGATCAAGCGGTCGAGCTCAAATCGAAGGGGGATCGCGAGGGGGCGATCGGCAAGTTGGACGAGGCGATCGCGATCGACCCCGATTTCGCGATCGCGCACGGAATGCTCGCCAAGCTTCACGCCGATTTGGCGCAGGCCGAGAAGGCGGTTTACCACGCCAAGCGGGTGGTCGAGATCGAGCCCGACGACACGTTCAGCTACACCGCGCTTTCGGTGATTTACCAGCGGTGCGGGATGATTCCCGAGGCCGAGCACGCCAAGGCGATCGCGTATCAAAAACAAATGGGGTTGGAATAAGTTACGGAGGTTGATCGATGCGGGAACTTCGCGCGCCGTCTCGGTTCGGCTTGAGTCGCTTCGGGTCGATCGTCGTCTCGCGGTTCGTGTTCGCGTGCGCTTGCTGGTGCGCCGCGTGCTCGTTCGGGGCGAGCAGGGTTCGCGCCGACGAAACCGCCGCGTGGATCGAATCGCATCTGGCTGAATTTGAGCAATTATATCGGCATTTGCACTCTCATCCCGAGCTTTCGTTTCACGAGGCCGAGACCTCCAAGCGGATCGCCGACGAGCTGCGGGCGATCGGCGTCGAGACGACGACGGGGGTGGGAAAATTCGGAGTCGTGGGGGTGTTGAAAAACGGACCCGGTCCCGTGTTGCTTTTGCGGAGCGATCTCGACGCGCTTCCCGTCACCGAGGCGACGGGGCTGCCCTTCGCGAGCAAAATCAAGACGACCGACGACGCCGGCGAAACGACGGGGGTGATGCACGCTTGCGGCCACGACGTTCATATGACGAACCTGATCGCCGCGGCGAAATGGTCGAAGGATCATATGTCGGCATGGTCGGGCACGATTCTCTTTATCGGTCAACCCGCCGAGGAGAAGATCGGCGGAGCCAAGGCGATGCTCGACGACGGGCTTTACCGTCGCTTTCCCAAGCCCGATTTCGCGCTCGCGCTTCATGTGGCGCACGACCTCGAAACGGGAAAGATCGGCTATTGTTCGGGGCCCGCGATGGCGGGGTCGACCTCGGTCGACGTGATCGTCAAAGGCCGAGGCGGCCACGGCGCGATGCCCCAAAACACCGTCGACCCGATCGTCCTCGCGGCGCTCCTCGTTCTCGACCTCCAAACGATCGTTTCCCGCGAGGTCAACCCGATTCATCCCGCGGTCGTCACCGTCGGCGCGATTCATGGAGGAACAAAACATAATATCATTCCCAATGATGTTCATTTGCAATTAACCTTGCGAGCCTTTCGCGACGACGTCCGCGATTTATTGATCGAGGGAATCAAACGCCGCGCGCAAGCTCTCGCGCGGGCGCACCGCGCTCCCGATCCCGAGGTGACCGCGAGCGACGCGACCCCGCCGACCGTCAACACGCCCGAACTCGTCGAACGCGTTCTTCCCGCTTTCATCAAAGAATTGGGGAAAGAGAACGTGATCGAGGTCGACCCGACGATGGGCGCCGAGGATTTCGGCCTTTTCGGTCGCGACGGCGTGCCGACCTTCATGTTCCGCCTGGGTACGATTCCCCCCGCCAAAATCGCCGCGGCGCGCGATCAAGGCGAACCGCTCCCCTCGCTCCACTCGGCGCTCTACCGCCCCGATTTCCGCCCGAGCGTCGCGGTCGGCGTCCGCGCCTGCTCGGCCGCGATCGTCGAACTCCTCCCCCCCAAAAAATAACGATCCGCGACGGCGAAATCATAAACGAATCGTCCTCGTTCAACATCGATATAGTTTGTTATGACGACATACATTAACGATTCCGCGAGCGAATATCGGATCGACGAAGCCGATGGGCTTCTCAGTCCCTCGCTTGTGATCGATCGCGCGATCGTCCGCTTGAACGTCGCGAAGACGGTCGAGATCGCGCGCGGCGTCGATCGATTGCGCCCTCATATCAAAACGCACAAGGCGCCCGCGGTCGTTCGGCTTCAATCGCTCGAGTTTGGAATTTCCAAATTCAAGTGTGCGACGATCGCCGAGGCCGAGATGATCGCCCGGGTCGCGATCGAGATCGGTCGCCCGCTCGATGTTTTGCTCGCGTATCCCCTCGTCGGGCCCAACGTCGCGCGATTCGTAAGATTGATCGAGCTTTATCCCTCGACGACGTTCCGCGCCGTCGTCGCCGATCGCAAAGGCGCGCAGGCGCTTTCGGCCGCGACGATTGACGCGGCTTTGAATCGGCCGATTCCCACGCTCGTCGACCTCGACGTCGGAATGGGACGTACCGGGATCGCTCCCGGCGACGACGCTTTTGATCTTTACACTCTCGTCGCTCGATCCCGCGGGCTCTCGGCCGACGGCCTGCACGCTTATGACGGACATGTTCATGATTTTGATATCGATGATCGACGTCGCTCGACCGATCGGGGATTCGCCGAGTTAGATTTATTACGCACTCGTTTGTTGAATCAAGGGTTAACCGTCCCGCGGGTCGTGATCGGCGGCACGCCGACGTTTCCGATCCACGCCGAACGCGAGCTTTCCGGGCTCGAATGTTCGCCCGGCACGTGCGTGTTCCACGACGCGGGCTATGCGACTCGTTTCCCCGACCTGCCGTTTCGGGTCGGAGCGTTCGTTCTCACGAGAGTCGTAAGCAAGCCGAGGCGCGGGCGGATCTGCCTCGACGTCGGTTACAAGGCCGTCGCCGCCGATCCGCCGAACCCGCGCGTCGAACTGATCGGAGTTCCGGACGCGAAGATCGTCTCTCAAAGCGAAGAGCATCTCGTCGTCGATACCGAACTTTCCGACACGCTCGAACCCGGCGACGCGCTTTTGGCGATTCCCAAACATATCTGTCCCACATGCGCCTTATATCAATGGGCGTATGTAATGGAAGATCATGTAATCGTCGACCGTTGGGAGATCGTCGCCCGCGATCGATCGATCGGCGTTTGAGGATCGATTGAACGGGTTTTTTGTCGATCATGAACACGTAAAAAATCGACGGATCGTCCGATCGGCGCGTCTCCAATCGATCTTTCGCTGATTATACCGCCCATAACCGTGTATAAACTTTGACATAAAAATCATTGCATGTAGTTACTTGGTCGATCAACGCGCATTCTCCCCCGCCGCGGCTGGAAGCTTCATCTCTTTCCAATCGCATTTTCCCTCGCGGAAGAACAGATATTGCGCCATGGCGCTGATCAAATGAGCGTATCCTCCCGTATCGGATAGATCGTCCCAGCGGCGATCGGCGACCGTTCCCGCCCCCAGGCTCGTCGGAATGTAACCCCGTTCTTTGAAAATCGCTCGCCACGTCCGAAATCCCTCTTCGATCTCGCGCAACAGCGCCTCGCGTACGCGGTTTTCCGGGCTCAGGAGATAAAGATTCCGCGTGCGGTCGCCGACCGAGACGCTCAACCGGCCGTGCTCGATTCCGTTCGCCCAGCGACTCTGTTTTTTCACGACGGTGTAAGGCAATCGATACGAAAAGTAAGTTTGTGTGTCGACCTTTTTAATCGACACGCGTTCGACGATCAATCTCTCGCCCCGATCGTTGAACGCGGTCGGCGGGCGATCGCCATCGATCGTCACGACGGCGAATTCGCCCGATCGATCGGGTTGTGAATAGAACCGCGTCTCAATCCGTTCGCCGATAAAATCGCCTTGAACGTCGAGCGCCGAATCGCGACCGACGCATCGGAGTTTCACGTCGCCCAGGTCGATCGTCGCGGCGCCGGGATCGTCGCGCTCATCGTCAAGGATGTTCACTCGAGCGTCCGAAGAAAACTTGATACGATAGCGTTCGTCGTAAAGCCCCGGATATTCGCGGAGCGCCTGACACGCCCAGCCCGAGATCACCATCAACTGCGGGCCGATGCGCGATCCCGCGGGACGTTTACGGTCCGAGCGGTATTCGGTCATTTTGCCGTCGCGAGCGTCGAACGGGTGAAGATCGAATCGGTTCATTCCCGCGGGAACGGGGGCGTCGTCGGACCAGAATCGATAGAGCCTGGGAAGCGTGTACGCGTCGTAAACGATCCTCTGCGCCGCCGCGCGCGAAAGCGACCCCCGTTCCCGCGCGATCGTCGAATAATAAAAATATTCTTGATCATCGGCGAATCCGGGCAAGGAGACTCGCTCCCCCGGCTTGAATCGATGGAGCGCTCGGGTGTAATGATTGTCGGGATTCCAGGCGTGATATTCGGGGATCGCTCGTCGAGCCTCGTCGTCGAACGGGGCGAGCGCCGCGACGACCGCGGGAATGCGACCCGCGCGTTTCAGCCGAGAAGCCGCGAGATCGCGCGCCGCCTCGGCGATCCGATCGGCGAGCGCACGTTCTTTGATATCCGTCGATTCGTGAAACAAAAGCCATGTCTGTAATAGCATAACTCCAAGATCTTGCGCCAGGTGGTTGCTCGATCCGAGCGCGTAGCCGACGAGCCTGTGCTCGGGATTCGGTTTCCCCGCGAGTTCGTCGCACGCGGGGAGAGCGGGTCCGAGATTCTTCCGCCGGCTCGCCTCGAGGCTCACCGAAGCTCCGTCGTCCCAAAAATACGGCAAAAAGCCTTTCTCTCGCGCCTTGAGTAGGTGCTCTTTAACCCAGGCCTCGGGGAGACTCGCGCCGCGGTAAACGTCGCACGCGGGATCGAACAATTCGTCGCTATGATGAAGCGTGTTCACATAAAACGGCGTGGGAAGGTCGCGAACGAGATCGCGATAATACGCGTCGTTCGTCGCCCGCGCCGCCTGAACGAGAGCGCACGAGAACCAAGCTCCGTCGTGCATCGAATCGAGCGCCTCCCCCTCGATCCAACCCCCTTCGCGCTCGGGTTTCGTGTGATCGTAATACTCATAAATCATGCCGTGCTGTTGAGATTTAGATTCAATTTTAATATGATGATCGCGCACATAGTTAACGAGTTCGCGAATGAACCCGCGTACCTCGGCGGTCGTCGGCTCGGCGGACGAGGCGATCGAACCGTAAACGAGCGAAATCAAAACGACGACCGAACGGCGATAAAATCTATATAATTTCATAATTATATCATCGAATATTTGGATTGTTTGCGGGGCCGGCTTTCTTATCGTTTCTTTGATCGAGCCCTCGGAGCACCGACGCCCGACGATCGATCGCCCGTTTCCTCGCCTAAGGCGGACGCTCAAATTGTAACACTCCGTACCCCAAAAATGATCGTTTGTTCGCCGGGAATCTCGGGTTCCGAAACGACTGCGGGAACCGTCTCAAGTCCAAGCGTCTACCCGAGTTACAACTTCACCCAATCGAGTTCGTTCGGCGAGGGGAACGTCGATTCGGGATCGGATCAAAACGAGTTCTACACGGGCTATTCCGACCAATACAACGGATCGGGCGAGACGCCGGCCGAAACGCAAA
>JAJYWB010000104.1 GCA_021791715.1 Planctomycetota bacterium
TGGATATCATGAACATGCGTGCGATCGACGGCGGCTCTGAGGCCTACTTCGTCGGTGGCGCCGATGACGACGCCTCCTTTCACGCCTCCTCCCGCGAGCCACATCGAGAAGCCGTGGGGGTTGTGATCGCGACCGTCGCCCCCCTCGCTCATCGGCGTGCGGCCGAACTCGCCCCCCCAAACGACGAGGGTTGTATCAAGAAGCCCGCGCGCTTTTAAATCTTTGAGCAAGCCCGCGATCGGCTTGTCGCTCTGGGCGCAAAGCTTGCCGTGATTTCCGGCGAGGTCGCCGTGCGCGTCCCAACCGTTGGTGTCGCCGCAATAAAGCTCGATGAACCGGACTCCGCGTTCGAGCATTCTGCGTGCGAATAAGCAGCGGAGGCCGAATTCGGCGGTCGTTTGATCGTCGAGCCCGTAAAGGCTTCTTGTCGCGGCCGATTCGGTTGAAACGTCGACGACCTCTGGTGCGTGCGTTTGCATACGAAACGCAAGTTCATATGCGGCGATTCGTGCTCCCAGATCGGTGTTCTCGGCGCCTTCGGGAAGATTGGAGCGATTCAATTTTTGGATGAGATTCCAGGTCGCGATCCTTCTGTTTTCGGGGATGTCGCGATCGGGTTTGAGGTTCAAGACGGGTCGATCGCCGCCGCGGAGGATCGTTCCCTGATACGCCGAGGGCAAAAACCCGGCGCCCCACGCGGGAGAGCCTCCCTTCACCCAGCCTTTGGGGTCGGGCATCACCACATATGCCGGCATGTTTTGATTTTCGGAACCGAGTCCGTAAGTCGTCCAGGCGCCCAGGCTCGGCTTGCCCATTAAAATGGAACCGGTGTTCATCAGATAAACCGATTCCGGATGCGTGACGCTGTCGCCGTGACAACCGCGTAGCAGGCAGATGTCGTCGGCGTGTTCGGCGATGTGAGGGAGGAGATCGGAGATCTCGATTCCCGATTCGCCCCTGGGACGGAACGGTTTAAGAGCCGGCATCAGTTTGTTCTTGGCGACGGCGCGGCGCGTCTTGAACGCTCCGAACGATTCGGGAATCGGCGAACCCGCGAGCCGGATCAATTCCGGTTTCGGATCAAATAAATCAATATGGCTTGGACCTCCCGACATGAACAAAAAAAGAACTCGATGAGCCTTGGCGGCGAAATGGGGGGGCTTGGGGGCGAGCGGATCGGCGATCTCGGCGGATCGCGCGGCGAGCAAGCCTTGATTTTCGAGTAAAGAGGCGAGCGCCGCGGTTCCCAAACCCCCGGCGGTTCGGCTCAAAAACGCTCGTCGAGTCGGGTTTCGATCGTTCGCGAAGTTCGGGTTCGAATCGGACATTTTCAGGTTCCAAAAACAGGCGATTATTGGTAATGAACGGTCACTCCACGTAAACAAATTCGTTGAGATTGAAGAGCGCGAGGAGCAGGTCGGCGAGAGGCGATTCGGCCAAAAAATCGAGAGCGATCGCGCGTTCGTTCGGCCTGGGGGCTCTGCCCAAAACCAAACGATATGAAAGTTCGATTCGCTCTTCGGCCGATCGAGCGTCGCGTTCGACTCGGTTCGCGGTTTTCTCGGCCGCGGCGATCGCGTCGGCGCCGTTCAAGAGCGCGAGAGCCTGCGGCGCGGTCGTGCTCCGATCGCGTTCGGGACAACTTTGCGATCCGTCGGGGGCGTCGAAAACCTCGAGGAACGGAAATCGTAAATTGCGTCGGACGAAAATATAAATGCTTCGTCTTGAGTATTCGTTTTCGTTCGACGAACTCGCCCAATTCGCCGATCCCGCGAAGAGTTCGCGGGGAATCGGCGGGAAAACGCTCGGTCCGCCGATTGTGCGATTGAGCTTTCCCGAGATCGCCAAAAAAGCGTCGCGAATCTCCTCTCCCTCGAGCCTGATCCGCTCGCGACGCGAATAAAGCGCGTTTTCGGGATCGATCGACCGCGATTCGCTTGAACATAAGGCCGATTGTCGGTATGTGTTCGAGAGTAAAATCAGTTTATGAAGGTATTTGACGCTCCAGCCGTGTTCGATGAATTCGAGAGCGAGCCGATCGAGTAATTCGGGATGGGTGGGGCGGGCGCCGCGCACTCCGAAGTCGCTTGGAGTCGCGACGAGGCCGCGACCGAAATGTCGCAGCCAGATTCGATTCACGAACACGCGCGCCGTCAGCGGATTCTCGGCCGAGGCGATCCAATCGGCGAGCGTCGAGCGTCTCGGATCGATCCGATTCGCGTGATCGAGTCGATTCGTCACGCTCGTTTTGTCCGAGGCGTCTTTCGCCGTTATCGCGGATCGCTCCGAGCGGAGAACGGTTGGAAATTCGGCGAACACGCGGTCGCCCGGATGATTGTAATCGCCTCGAATGAGGATGTGAGTTTGCGTTTTCTCAAGATCGCCGTCGGCGAGAGCGGGCGCCGCGGGGGGGCGTTTCGGTTTGGGAACGGCTTTCACTTCCTTAAGCAAAGCGTCGCGTCGCGTTTTATCTTCGCCGGTGAACGCGGCGTTCAGTTCTTGATCGGAGATTTTGACCTTGTCGAGCGTTTCCAGAACGAGGTTCGCCTGCTGCGCCGAGCGTCGATCCGCGGGAGTCAGGTGCGCAGTGCGAGCTTCCTCGGCGAGAGCCGCGACCTTCGCCTGATACAAACGCTCGCGCACCGGCGCTTCGATCTCACGCAACGCTTTCACTTTTGGATGTTCTTGATAGCGTTTGATCTCGGCCTCGTAAGCCTCGCGCGCGCCCGGGATCGGGAGCCCGCGATCGCGAACGAATTGAACGGGGGTGAAGAAAGCCTGGAGCGCGTAATAATCGCGCTGAGAGATCGGCTCGAATTTGTGGTCGTGACACTTCGCACAACCCATCGTTAGGCCGAGAAACACGAGCGCGGTCGTATCGGCGACGTCGTTGAGCGTGTTGTGCCGCCGTTGCACCTGATCGGAACTGTCGACCATATCGGGCCCGAGCAGGTTGAACCCCGTCGCGACGATCGCGTTCGGGTCGTTCGGCCAACGCTCGTCGCCGGCGATCTGTTCTCGGATAAACCGATTATAAGGTTTATCTTCGTTGAACGACTGGATCACGTAATCGCGGTAACGCCAAGAATTCGGCCGCACGGCGTCGTGCTCGAAACCGTCGGTTTCGGCGTATCGAGCCAAATCAAGCCAAAAACGCCCCCAGCGTTCGCCGTACGCGGGCGAAGCGAGCAATCGATCGATCAAACGTTCATAAGCATTGGGAGAGCAATCGTTAACAAAAGCGTCGATTTCGGCGGGGGAGGGGGGCAAGCCGACAAGGTCGAACGAAACGCGGCGGATGAGCGTCGTCTTGCTCGCGGGAGGCGCGAAGGTTAATCGTTTCTTGTCGAGTTTCTCGATGATGTAATCGTCGATCCAGTTTGCCGACATATGAGTTAATGAGAGAGGTCGATCCTTCGTCGGTTCGATTCGCGCGAGCGGCCGAAACGCCCAATGATTTCGTTGCGATGGGGAGATCGTGAAATCGGGTTCGATCTCGGACGCCGACACGGGCGCCACGTCTTTTTTCAAGGATCGACCGTATGGGGCGCCCGCTTTGATCCAATCGGCGATGCGCGCGATCGACGAATCGGCGAGCTTGGGCGCCTTGCGAGGCATATGGGGATCTTGTACATGACGAATTGTTTGAATGAGTAGGCTTTGATCGGGATCGCCGGGAACGACGCACGGTCCACTTTCGCCGCCGCGGAGAAGCGCCTCGCGGGTGACGAGATCGAGCCCGGCTTTGGTTTTCGACCCTCCGTGGCAACGGACGCAATGCGTTTCAAGGATCGCGAGCGGATCGCCGGGATCTCCCGGTTGCTTTTTGTTCGAGACGGCAGGGGGCTTGTCGCTCGCGACGGTCGACTGCGTGTTGTTCTGGGCGGTCGACTGCTTGTCGATCGAGCCGGTCGTCAGCTTGTCGCTCGCGACGGTCGTTTGCTTGTCGATCGAGCCTGCCGTCTGCTTGTCGTTCGCCTCGCACCGGCCGTTTAGCAAACCGAACGCGAGCGAAAGAAGCGTCGCCGCGATGAACCAGATTGAGTTCGGTAGACGCATAAGCGCAACCTTATTACATTATGCGAAAAATCACCGTGGCGACTTCGTTTCTCCAATAAGAATACCCGATTTGGGGAGGGAGGTGTTAAACATTTTTCGGCGATTCGAGACGCGGTTTGAAGCGCGGTCGATTCTGCGGATCGGGGATTAAGCTCTTGATGCGGACTGTAAAACTCGACCAGAAAGAGAAGTCGGCATGAGCCCGGCCGGGAACGTTTCGAGCGTTTGTTTATCGATCGTCGGGGGTGGACGGTCGACGAAGGCGTTCGACGGTCGCGATGATGATGCGTGAGATCACCCGTGATGCGGCTTGGGGTGAACGTGGAGGATATCTTATTTGCACATAATTAATTAATTATCTTTGTGATTCGAGGTCGGATTTCTCGGGGAATTGGGTTTGGTTTCGGGTGTTAATCCCTCCTGGAATGAAGGCGACGTTTTGGGAGATGAGAATCGAGGCTGTGGTTTCCGGGCGGAGGGGGAGTTGCCATTGGGAGGCGAGCGGTTTACGATACGAGTAGCGAATCGTAGGCTTCGTCCCCTAATCATCCCCGGGACGAGGCGGGAGCGAGAGATGCGGACGATTTGGTCGTTATCGCGTTTTGAGTGGAAGGTCGTCCGGTCGCTCTCGGCGGTTCGCGCTCTCCAATCGGAAAACATTTCTTGATTCTTGAGGGGAGTTAACGCCATGGAATTCGTCCATGAGATCACGGCGATGTTGGAAAACAAGCCCGGCCGCATGGCCAAGATCTGCTCGGCGCTGGCGCGCGAGAAGATCAACATCCGTGCTCTCTCGGTGATGGACGCCGCCGAACGGAGCGTCCTTCGTCTCGTGACCGATCGTCTCGACGAGACCAAGCGGGTTCTGAATGAGCTTGGAACCGAATTCAAGACCGCCGAGGTGATCGCGGTCGAGATCGACAATCGCCCCGGCGCTTTGGCTCGGGTGCTTGAACGGTTGGCGGAAGAGCATATTAACATTGAATACGCGTATTCGTCGGGGGGCACGGCGCCCGGACATTCGCTGGGGATTTTTCACACCTCGAACGCCAAGCGGGCCTATCAAATCTTGAGCGAGGGCTCGTCGAACAACGGCTTTCATCAATCATCGCCCGGGCGTCGTCCGCTCCATGCGCGTTGATTCACTTTTATGAATGAGCGAGAGGAAGTGCGAGGAGAGATCGAATCCGGCTCGACCGTCGGCGATTCGTCGAACGAGCGCGCGGCGGCGACCGGCGATCTCCATATCGTTCTTTTTGAGCCCGAGATCGCCGCGAACGTCGGGGCGATCGGTCGAACGTGCGTCGCCGCGGGGGCGACGCTTTGGCTCGTGAGGCCTTACGGGTTCATCCTGTCGGATCGACGTTTAAAGCGAGCGGGGCTCGATTATTGGGACGATCTCAAGCTTCGCGAGGTCGACGATCTCGCCGAGATCGACCGCGAGCTCGGCCGCGATCGTCTCTGGTTGTTCAGCACAAAGGGGGTACGGGTTTACACAACCGCGGCTTATCGACCGGGCGACGCGCTCGTGTTCGGCCCGGAGAGCCGAGGGCTGCCGCGTCGGTTGCTCGACGAACGCCCCGATCGCGTCGTGCGGATTCCGATTCGACCCGAGGCGCGGAGCCTCAACCTCGCGGTCGCGGCGTCCGTCGGCGCCTTCGAGGCGATCCGACGGATATCGAGTTAATAAATGATTGATTAGCCGTTTATGATATGCGTCGACGGGGTTCGAAGCGATTTCCGGCGAGAATCGATGATATTTCGTCGATAAGTTTGAATTCAGCGCGTATAAAATTTATTCATGCGAGTGGTTCTAAGAACGAGTTACGCGGGATGCGCGAGTTCTCGACCGAAATCGTCGGGTCTCGATTCTTGTTCGGCGATGAGGGCGTCGACGAGTTCGACGAGTTTGGCGAGTTCGACGGGCTTGACGAGGTGATGATCGAACCCGGCGTGGCGGGATCGTTCCCGCGCGTTGTCCTCGCCGTATCCCGTGAGCCCGACGATCAGGATATTTCGGGTTTCAGGGTGGGAACGGAGATCGGCGGCGACTTGATAACCGTCGACGACGGGGAGGCCGATATCGAGAAGAACCAATCTTGGACGTATCTTTCGCGCGGTTTCGATTCCCGAGCGGCCGTCGTGCGCGACGACGACGTCGAATCCCGAGAGTTCGAGGAACGACGCGACCGCGGCGGCGGCGTCGAAGTTGTCGTCGACGACGAGGATGGTGAACCGACGGGGCGTCGCCGAGCGATCGATTCCCGATCGAGTTCGATCGCCGACGATTCTCGATTGTTTGGCGGCGGGGAGTTCGACGATGAATTCGCTGCCGGAACCGACCCCTTCGCTTCGAACGTGGACCTTTCCCTCGTGGATTTCGACAAGTTTTTTCACGAGGGTCAAGCCGACGCCGAGGCCGCCGCGCGACCGATGAAGCGAGCTTTCGACCTGCGCGAAGGGCTCGAAGATGCGGCTTTGCATATCCACGGGGATACCGACGCCGTTATCTTTGACTCGGATCGAGACGATTTCGGGGGTTCCCGAGAGCGCGAGTTCGATGCGGCCGCGCGACTCGGTGTATTTGACGGCGTTGCTTAAGAGATTGACGAGAACCTGCTCGATTCGAGTGGGATCGGCCTCGACCGAGGGGAGACGATCGTCGATCGAACAGATCAGTTCGTGGCCTCGTTCGTCGGCCAGCGGTGAGACCGCCTCGACGGCGCGGCGAGCGATCTCGGCGGGGTCGAGCACGCGTTTGCGAAGTTGGATTTTTCCCTGGGTGATTCGCGTGACGTCGAGTAAGTCGTCGATCAGATGTGAAAGCTGATCGACCTGATTATGAATAACGTCGAGACTCCAGGCGATTCGTTGGGGAGACGCGTCGGGGAGTCGAGCGAGTTGAACCGAGTTGCTGATCGCCGAGAGGGGGTTGCGGAGTTCGTGCGCGAGCATCGCGAGGAAGACGTCTTTGCGTCGATCGGCTTCGCGAAGGGCCTCGACGGCGCGGCGTTTTTCGTCGCGTTCGCGCGCCTCGGCGAGCGCTCGTTCGATCGCCGGAGCGAGCCGTTCCATATGTTGTTTTAAGACATAATCGGTAGCGCCTTGTTTAAGCGTTTCGATCGCGACTTCCTCTCCGAGCGTTCCCGAGACGAAAATGAAAGGGACGCACGTGTTTTTTCGGCGGGTCATCGCGAGCGCCGAGACGCCGTCGAAATCGGGGAGGGCGTAATCCGCGAGGATAAGGTCGTAATGACCTTTACAAAGGTGATCTTCAAACATAGCTCGATTTTCAACGCGATCGATCGTCGCGACGATTCCGCCGCGAGTGATCCAGGCGCGGACGAGATCGCCGTCGAGCGGGCTGTCTTCAAGGTGAAGGATTCTGAGCGGATTCATGGTTCGTGTCTCCTTGCTTCTCCGGCCTTTCTCGTTTCCTCGTGCGCCGAGCTCGGGTCGATTTCGCGGCGATCGCGGTCGCTTGAGGCTGAAGTTTCGCTGGGATCGCGGGCGGAATCGGCGGCTCGTCGGGAATCAACGTCCGTGCTTTGACAACCGCGCGCTACCCGGCGGCGGCTCGTTGAGAACGGCCCAAAAGACGCCGAGTTCCTGTATCGCCTGCATGAATTCGAGGAAATCGACGGGTTTCACGACATACGCGTTGACTCCCAACGAGTAACCTCGGAGCAGATCTTTCTCCTCGCGCGAAGACGTGAGGATGACGACGGGAACGCTTTGCAAATCGTGTTCCGCCTTGATCTTTTCGAGGACTTCGAGGCCGTCGATTTTGGGGAGTTTGAGGTCGAGGAGGACGACCGCGGGATTACCCCTGGGTCGATCGGTGAATTCTCCTTGACAGAACAAATAATCGATCGCCTCGACGCCGTCGCGTACGACGACGACCTCGTTGGCGAGGTTGCTCCGCGCGAGCGCGAGGAGCGTCAATTCGAGATCTTTGGGGTTGTCTTCGACGAGTAAAATCGGTTTGAGCATAAGATATCAACCTCCATACTCGCGTCGCGGGAGCGAAAGGTGGAAAACGGCGCCGCGGCCGATCGCCCCCTCGGCCCAGGTGCGGCCGCCGTGGCGGGCGACGATCCGCCGCGCGTTCGCGAGGCCGATCCCCGTTCCCTCGAACTCGTCGACGCGATGCAGTCTTTGAAAGACGCCGAATAGCTTCTCGACATATTTCATGTCAAAACCGACGCCGTTATCACGTACGTGATAAATCGTTTCGGCGCCATCGACGCGGCCGCCGATCTCAATCACCGCGGGATCCCGGCCGCGGCTGAATTTAAGCGCATTTGATATATAATTATACACAACCGATCGGATCATCGTCAGATCGCAAACCGAGGGGGGAAGATCGCCGACGATCCAGCGAACGTTTCGGCCGCGGAGATCGCGTTCGAGTTCGCGGCGGATCTCGTGGACGAGCGCGTTCATATCGACTTCGACGGGGTTGAGCGCCGTTTGCCCGGTTTTCGACAGGCTGATCAGGCTGTCGACGAGGAGCCCCGCCTGAACCGCCGAATCGATCACGTTGTCGAGAAAGCGACGCCCCTCGTCGCCGAGCGAACCCCCCTCGAGTTCGCGTAAAAGTTGTGCATAACCAAGTATATGTCGAAACGGAGCGCGAAGATCGTGCGAGACCGAATACGAGAACGCTTCGAGTTCTTTATTCGAGTGTTCGAGTTCGGAGCTGAGACGCGCGAGTTCCTCGGCCTTTTTGAGGACGATTCCGACGATCGAATTGCGGAGTTCGATCGCGGCTTCGATCTCGTTTCGGCTCCACGGATTCGACCCGCCCCGAACGATCTCTTTCCACGCCTCGAAGCTCGCGCGGGGATGAAGCCCGCCGTCGAGCCGATCGGGGTCGAGAGGCTCTCCCGCCCACGTCACCGAGCGAATCGCCTCGGGGCGAAACCAGATCAAATAATGAGGGTATAATTTGGATATCGATATCGCGAGCACTCCGCACGCGCGATCGTGAAAACGATCCCAATCGGGCAAAAGTTGATGCGAAGATTCGGTGTGAAAAACCTCGCTCGACCCGTGTTCCAGAATCCATTCGCCGAGTCGAGCGACCTCGTGCTCGGGAGGAGTTCGGCCGATCAGGCGAACCTCGCGATTCTGCACGATAGCCGCGCCTTCTGCGCTTATATATTCAAATAATAAACGGCTATGATCGACGAGGGCGTCGCGAAAATCGTCGGCGCTCGCGGTCGCGGCGAGGAGTTTTTCGTGAATCGACTTGAGCCGGATCTTCTCCGAAAGGTAAGCCGTCCGTTCGCTCGAAGCGATCCGCATCGAAAGCAGTCCGCCGATAAAATCGCACGCCGATCGAACCGCGAACGAAGGCTTTCGCGGCGTTCGATGATGGCACGCCAGGAGCCCCCAAAGCTCCCCCTCGCGGAGGATCGAGATCGACATCGACGCCGCCGTGTTCATATTTTTAAGATATTCAATATGAATAGGTGAAACGCTTCTAAGTATACAGTAGCTTTGATCGACAGGCTCGCCGCGGCGCGGGTGAAGCGACGGAACGATCGGTATTTGCTCGCTCTCGACGTCGACGACGAGGCGAATTCGATTCTTGGCGTAAAGCTCGCGAGCCGGAGCGGGGACGTCGCTCGCCGGAAAACGAAGGTCGAGATAAGACGGCATCCCGGGATCGCGATCCTCGGCGATCACCGTCCCGTTCCAGTCCGAGTCGAACCGATAAACAAGAACGCGGTCGTATCCCGTGATGCGGCGGACGTCGGCCGCGGCTCGCCGCGCAAGCTCTCTCGCGTCGGCGACCTCGCCGAGGCTAAACAAAAATTCTTGTATATGGCGATTCGTTTCGGTCTCGGACGCGTCGATCCGATTCGGCGCGAACTCAAGTTCCACGATCAAGCATCCGTCGATTCGATGAGCGACGACGGCGAATCGCGCCGGCTCGGCGATCGAATCGAGCGCGATCGTTCCCACAAGCGTGGGGTTGCGCTCGATCGAAACCTTCGCGGCGTATTTTTTCAGGCTTTCAACCGAGCCCGCGCCCGTGAGTTCGTCGAGGCGACGATCGAGGATCGATTCGATCGAGCGATTCCAGATCTCGGCGGCGTTCGCGCTCGCTTGCCTGATCCGGAAATCGGGCTCGTCGACGACGAAGAGCACGCCGTGCGGTTGAATGCTTCCAGGCGTATGAATCGGGTCGGTATCGCACGAGGCCGATCCCTTCGACCCGCGCGGATCACTCATAACGTTAAATCCTGTGTCGTTGGAACCAACCAATCACCTAAATATTTAAACGTATCGATCGCCGTGGCGACGGCTTCGGCGTCGACGCTCGGCGAGGAATGCGCTTCGAGGATCTCGATAAACTCGCGCCATTTCGAGTTTCGGCTCGCGCCGTAGTTGTTGAAATATCGGAGCCCGTTATTCGCGTCCAAGCCGAGCTTTTCTTCGAGCCGCCGCGCCACGTGGACCCCGCCGAGCGTCGATCCCTCGATCACGTACATCGAACCCAACGCGCGACCGAGCGTCGAGACGTTCGGTAAATCCTCGGCGATTGGAATTTGCGAGCGAGCGGCTTCGTCAAACCCGAGCGACTCGAGATCGGCGATCAACCAGCCGATCTTGGAACGCGAGGCGAACGTCGCGGCGAACGGTCCGCCTTCGAAAACTCGCCGCACGCGATCCTCCCACGGAATCAAAAAACCCAGAAAACGGCAAAGCAAATCTCTATATAAAGTTATATCGACATCATTTACGACGGCTCCGAGGCCGAGGTCGAGGCGGTCGTGGAGCGGTTTCGTGGCGTCGCGAAGTTTTTCCCTCAGCATGCCTTGGCGACCTCCGGGGTGAATGATCGCCGATCGAGTTCGGCGGTAAATCGCCCTCGTCATCATTGTATTAAGCCTGGATCGAGAGTCAAAGGAGGTTCGCGCGGGGAGTTCGCCCCGCGGTTCTGGATTTGGTTCGCGGGGGTGGGATCGAGCGCTCGTCGAGACGTTGAACAGAGATGTTGAAAAAAAGGATCAACCGGATCGATTCACTCTTGCGTCGCGAGAATCGATTGTTAGGATGGATTATCGACACAATCCGAGACGATCGAATCGAATGGACTTCAAGAGCTCAACGTACGTCGGATTTGGTTCCGATCGCGTTGGGTGGATCATCCGCAGCGGGTGAAGTTGGAAATCGAATCGAATCGATCGGGCTCGGATTCGCGACCTTATCTTATCAATAACGAGCCGAATTCGAGGGGTCGTCGTCGACGATCGTCGAGCGGTACGGGGGCCGCCGGAACCCCTGATGGAGCATCGCGATCCATGAAACTTAGAAAAATATTTATAGCGTTTGCTTTGATGGTCGGATCGACTCCTTTTTTTGTCGGGTGCGGCGGATCGTCGGTTCCGGATCCGGAATCGGATTCGAAGGCGGCGTTCGGCGATCCGAATCCCGAGTCGATTTCGGCCGAGGAGGCGCCCGCCGTTGCGGAGGCCGCTCCTCCCGCGCCCGCTCCTCCCGTGGCTCGAACCGAGCCCGAGGCGGCGCCCGTCGCCGAGGAACCCGCGCCCAATCCCGGGTTCGTCGCGTCGAATCCTCCCGGGTCGTCGGTCGCTCAGGAGAATCAGGTCGCGGATTCGAATGGTTCAACGGATGAACAGACGAGTACAACAAAGAAACGTAAGCGATCGTCTTCAAGCGACTCGGCGGGAGGATATGGTCTCGCGATGCCGATGATCGGCATGGGGGGGGGCGGAATGGGGGGATCTCCGGGCGTCGGGTTCGCCGGAGGAGGAGGGATGGGGGGCGGCCTAGGCTCCGGAATAGGAATGGGCGGAATGGGCGGCGGCATGGGCATGGGGGGCGGCCTAGGCTCCGGAATGGGCGGAATGGGCGGCGGTGGAATGAGCGGAATGTCGGGGGGGGGCGGAATGGGGGGATCGGGCTCGATGGCCGCTGAATCGGCTTCGGGTTCGGGTTATTCGGGCATGGGCTCAGGCGGCGGCATGTCCGGTTATCCCGGCGGTTCAGGCGGCGGCATGTCCGGTTATCCCGGCGGTTCAGGCGGCGGCGGCACACCTGGTTATCCCGGCGGCTCGGGGGGCGGTGGCACACCTGGTTATCCCGGCGGTTCAGGCGGCGGCGGCACACCTGGTTATCCCGGCGGCTCGGGGGGCGGCGGCACACCCGGTTATCCCGGCGGCTCGGGGGGCGGCACGCCTGGTTACCCCGGTATGAGCGGCGGTAATCCTGGTATGCCAGGGAGCGGGGGCGGGACCGGCCTTCCGATCACGGGGGGCGGCACGCCGAATTTCCCAGGTGGCGGAGGAAGTAATCCAGGTATGCCCGCGAATCCCGGTTCGCCTGGAATACCTGGCGGCGGCACGCCCGGTTATCCCGGCTCGGGTGGCGGCACGCCCGGTTATCCCGGCTCAGGCGGCGGCACGCCCGGTTATCCCGGCTCAGGCGGCGGCACGCCCGGTTATCCCGGCTCAGGCGGCGGCACGCCCGGTTATCCCGGCTCGGGTGGCGGTACGCCCGGTTATCCCGGCTCAGGCGGCGGCACGCCCGGTTATCCCGGCTCAGGCGGCGGCACGCCCGGTTATCCCGGCTCGGGTGGCGGCACGCCTGGTTATCCCGGCTCGGGTGGCGGCACGCCCGGTTATCCCGGCTCGGGCGGCGGCACGCCTGGTTATCCCGGCTCGGGTGGCGGCACGCCCGGCTATCCCGGCTCGGGCGGCGGCACGCCTGGATATCCTGGGGGCGGTAACAACCCCGGTTATCCTGGCGGTGGAAGCAATCCCGGTTATCCCGGTTCGGGGGGCGGTAACAACCCCGGTTATCCTGGAGCGGGCGGCGGCACACCTGGTTATCCTGGAGGCGGTAACAACCCCGGTTATCCCTCGGCGCCGGTCACGGGCCCGGGTCAAGGTCCTCCGGGTTCGGGCGGATCGCCGTTCTAATCGCGTAGCCGCGGGCGATTGAAAAACCTTTCAAATCAGGCCGACCCCTCCATTTATCGGGGTCGGCCTTTTCTTTGAAATCATGATTCAAAGGATATAAGCCGGTTTTTTCTTACAAAGCTATTAAGCCCGTATAACCGATCGCGGTTTGGATTCAAGCGTTTCGGGCGATTCTTATTGATCAAAGAATTGTGCATAAATTATCGTAGACGATATCTATGTATGTTTTATGAGATTCGCGTTTTCAAATTCGGCTTCGCCTTAAAAATCTCGCCGAAGACGCGGATATCTTTCCGGATCGAATCCGTGATCGACCTGAATGCGTTTTGACCCGATCCGAGCGCGATCGCTCTTTGAAGAGAGCCCGGCGATACGGCGTTTTTCGCGATCGAGCCGAAGCATTAAAATAATAACTAGTAAATTAGTGTTTAAGTCGTGGGTTGGTGGCTTCGAGGATCGCTCCGACCGATTTTTGGTTGAAGCCTTTGTATCCTTCGTTGCGTTCGAGATTTTCGAGGTGTCCGCCGATCGCCCCCTCTTTGAGGAAGCGTGCGTGTTCTTCGGCGGAGATCCAGCCCGCGGCGAGGCAACGGTCGGCTCGTTTGCGATCGACGCGACGCCGTTCGCCCGTTGTGAACGCTTGACGAAGGAAGGGGAAATCGGAGAACGGCGGCATCATCGAAACCCCCGCTTCAAGCGCCAGGTCGTTTTTCAGGGAGTCAAAATCAAATTGCGCTTCGAGGTGATGCATTCCGGCTTCGAGGATCGATTCGCCGTGCAGCCCGACCCAAAGGCCGACGGTGTTGGGTTTGGGCAGGTCGGGGAGCGAAAAGCGGGTGAAATCGCTCTCGGCTTCGTTCGGGGCGAGATCGAGATCGGCGAAGATGACGATACCCGTGGTGGGATGTTCAAGTATTTGCGCGCCCCAACCCGCGTGTTCGCCGGCGTGAAACCGTTCACGAAGATCGAATCCAAGTTTTTTGAACATGCCGATCAGTCGAGGGAAAAAGCGACGCGAGCTGCGGAAGGTGTGATGATCGTGATTCGCCCAGCCGAGACCGAGGCGATCCTGGCGCGCTTTTTGAGCCTGAGCGGCGCGGTTGAGCGATTGCCAGTAATCGCGTTCGACCTCGAAGACGAGATGGCACGCGAGGTCGACGCTTCCTGCGCGTTCGATAACGCGATCGAGGAGTTTTTCGGTGTGATCGAAGCCGTCGGCGTCGTCTTCGAACTTGCGGCGTCGCGCCTGCCAAAGTTCGCGTGCGGCGAGCGCTTCTCGGGCTGCGTGGGGCGCCATTCTGCCGATTTTGGCCATCTCGCCGGAGAAGGGTTCGAATCCGCGATACCCGCGTCTTTCGACGACGCCGAAGTTCACGCTTTTTCCTTCGATCCAGGCTTCGCGGTAGGGGCCGAGGGGATAACCGACGGGTTCAAGTCCTAAATCATGAGCACGCGAGAAATCGCCGATGGATTCGACCTTGATCGCGACTCCGCGAATATCGGCGTGTCGATTCGGCGAGCGATCGTCGCGGACGACGACGCGGGGAAAAACGCCGCCGTCGTGGGTGAAGACGACGAGCGGACCGATCGCCGGGGAGATTTCGCGGCGATATCCCAGGCGCTCGAGCGTCTCGATCGAAACATCGCCTTGAATGACGAAATGATCGATCCAATCGCGAAATCGCGTGCTCGTCTCGGTTTTCATCCGGCGAGCCAAATCGGCGGCGAAATCGACTCCGGCGAGAGCCTTCTCGGTCCATTCGACGACGAGCGACTCGGTTTCGGGCCAACGCTTCCAATCACGGCTCATCGATGAATCTCCCCGGGTCGATCGAACGGTTCGCTCGCGACGCCAAATGCGAGGAAAATTTAAGCATATGAGATATTACAATCTCAAACGCTTCGCTCGCGGTCGTCGTCGGCGGTTGCGCGGCGATCGAGCGGCGCGCACGATCCATCTTTCAGTATGGCCGATCGGCGTCGTCACGCAAGATCGAGTGGGGAACGAGTCGAGCGGAACGATTCCCGGCGTGCATGCACTCACCCGAGCGTCAATCTACGTCACGATCGACGTGATGTGGAGAATTATCAACATCGGACGTTCATGTAGTACAGTAGAAGTAGCACGAGATGACGAAACGTCGATTCGTGCGTCCCCCCTTTGCGTCGAGCGGAGCCGAAACGCCTCCGAGCTTCGCGAATCTCTCGCACCGCGTCGGCTTACCGTGAATTTTCAAGAAAACCTACCGAACGGGTCGCCCGCCGTTCGCGAGCGTCGAGGAGCCGTTTCTCGCGCCCGTGAATCGTCGGCGCAACGAAGGAACCGAGTTCCATGACGACATCTTCAACCGCGATGTTTCAACCCGCAAATCATGTATTCGGTTCTTTATTGCGACGATGGACCGAGCGCGACTCGACCTTGCGGGGCATGATCGCAAGTTCGACGATTCGCGACGATTCGACGGCCGCCGTGACGCCGTCGGGTCGTCCCCTCGTCAAGCCGATCGGATGGAATCGAGTCGAGTCGATCGCTCAATTCGACGTCGATCGGATCGCGGGATCGGAATCGCCTCGAATCGTCCCGTCGGGGCTCTTGATCGCTTGTTGATACTTCGCGTGAATTTGAACGCTCAAAGCGGTCGATCCCTTCGATATCGATAACCGAGGGGATCGAGAGGCCGAAGAGGCTTCTTAAACGCTCATCTCGAAGCCGAGAAATAGAGACTCGGCAGATGAACGAGTGGTTGATTGAGCCAACCCGTCACGGGTTGATAATTGAAAAATTGGCCGATGAAAATCTGAGCGACGACCGCGAACCAGACGACGAACGCCCCGGTCCAGAGAACCGCGTTTTTTCCCCTCCGACCCGTTTTGATCACCGCCTCGACGATCGGGCGGCCCCGCGGCGGCGCTCCCGAAGGCAAGAGCGCGAGCTCTTCGAGAACTTTGTAAAGCACGGGATGAAGCCGATCGACGAGATCGGGCTCTTTGGCGAGAAGCCGAGTCGTCGCCGACCGATAAAGCCGCGCGGCGAGCCGATGCGTGATGATGTAAGCGAAAAATACATAAATCGCCGTTGAAAACGCGTAAATCTGAATCGTTCGATTGATCAATTCGGGAGAAGCCGATTCCATCCGTTCGCTTTGCGTTAGAAACGTGGGTAACGCTCGGAAGATCATGACCGGAAACGAAACGATCGCGAAGATCGCCGCGTAGACGATCGAGCCGCCGAGCCTCGTTCGAGCGAGTCGAACGATATAACCGAATTGAAAGAACGCCCGCGCGTCTCCCGTCGCCGCGACGTGGCTCCACGCCATCGGCAAATACATCATCGCCGACATGAACATTACGTTACCTAAAATTCCCGTCAAGGGACCGACCGCGGCTTGTTCGTATCCCTTGTTGAACGAATTGTTCCAGCCGTCGTACCACGCCGCGAGCCAAAGGAAGCAACCGGGAATCGTGACGAGATACGTGCACGCGAGCGCCCTCGCCGCCGAACGAAGGTTGGCCCGTAAACCCCCGGTGAGAGCCTCGGGAAGTCGAACGAGTTTGCGAAGCCGAGACGCGTCGCCGCCGTCGGGACGCGGACGATTGATTATCTCATGATAATTTTCGGCGACGATCCAGCGCGGCGTCGACGATCGAGGGAACTCGGACGAAGGCGCGGTCGAATCGAGATCCTCGAACCGAACCGCCGATCGAACCGGGCTTCGTTTCCACCAGCCTCGATAGATCGATCGTCTCATCATCCGAAACGTCCAGCCGACGACGATCACGCTCGTCCATTGCCTGGCGCAAAGCGCGATTCCGATCGCGATCAAAAGCGTGTCGCGAATCGCCCGCGCGACGAATCGGCCGAAACGCGACGTAACCGACCCGCGAGGCTCGATCCGAGCCGAGGCCGCGGTTTCAATCGTCAATTCGCTAGTGGAATCGTTCATGCGAAAACCTCCGCGAGGGGCGATCCTT
The DNA here is from genome assembly GCA_021791715.1 of Planctomycetota bacterium. Classification (GTDB taxonomy): domain Bacteria; phylum Planctomycetota; class Planctomycetia; order Isosphaerales; family Isosphaeraceae; genus JAKBCQ01. Next base: position 16,989 of record JAJYWB010000104.1, read on the forward strand.
CGGCGTAGGGGGTCGGAAAATTCATGATCTTGCCGACCGTCGCCGCGACCGAGATCTGCTCGACCTGTTTCTCGACGACACGACCGCGATCGATCCCCGGACCGACCGCGAGGAAGAAGATCTTGTGGGCGCTCGGAGTATTAAAATGATGTTGATACGGCACGGCGACGAACGGATTGTCGTCGCGTCCGCAATCGGGAACGACGACGAAGACGGTTCGGTCGCGATACGCGGGGAGCGCGTTCGACGCATCGAACAACCGTCGCAGGCATTCGTCGACGATCGTCACCCCCCTGGTGTAATGCGATTTATTCCCCCAGTGAACGTAATCGGGGTCGTTGAAATTCACCATCATCAGTTTGGGTTCGAGCCGGCGCATCGCCTCGACCGCGAGTTCGGCGAGGAGCCGATCGCCGCGCGGGTTGACGAACCCCGAACGACCGTAATAGTCGCTCCACGATCGCCAGAATCGGTCGAGTTCGGGAGACGTCGCGGTCGCGTCGTGCGCTCGATAATCGAGGTTTTCGAGCTTCGTCAGTTCGTTCCGTTTGGCGATCAACTCGGCGCCCCGATATTTTCCGTCGGCGATCGCGGTTCGCAGCAGATAAAGCTTGAACCGATAAAGGCTGAGCACGGTTGAACGATAATGAACGCCGAACAAATGATGATTGCTGAACGAATAAAACTCCTCGCCGATCCGATCCTCGCAGTTGACGATCAGCGCCTGGTGCTCGGGGACGTCGTATTCCTTGCGGAGCCCCTCGAACACCGTGGGAACCTTGGCCTCGAACCGCTCGCTGAAGGGACGCCCGGTGATGTCTTTATATTCATCGTATTTTCCTGTAAGAATATAAAGAGTTCCTTCGCCGTGGCTCGTTTTGATTCCGGGAGCGGACGCGATCTCCATGCGGGGGTAAAGGACCCCCCGAGGGGCGAGGAATTTTTTGAGGAACGGGCTGTACGTTTCGTCGGATTCGATCGTTTCGCGGCGGCGCACTCCGCCGCCGAAGCGGACGATGACGACGTTCGGGCCCGTGTAGGCGCGACGAACGCGCGGAGGAGGGTCGGCCGCGGAAGCGGAGATCGGTAACGACGCAGCGGCGCCCGCCGCCGCCAACCCCTGTAAAAAATCGCGCCGGTTCATGATCGGAGAGCCCTCTCGGTGGGAGAAACCGCCGCGTCGGCTCGCGACGGACGGTCGGTTCCTCGGAAGTACTCGATCGATCGTTCGATTGTTTCAAATTTGTTGGGGGAATGCGATTCTTAGGCGAAGGTCAGACCGGCGACGTCTGTCGATCCCATAAGGACGACCGCGGGCGCCCAACCGGGGTTGACTTGAAAATCCGCGACCCACGTTTCGTGGGCGAGATTCACCGACGCGACGAAAATGGAACCGAGCAGACACGTCGCCAGGTATCGGTGAAAGATCATATGGAACGTGATCGCCGCGACGGCGCAAAGCCCCGAATAAGCCGCCAAACCGTGAAACATGGCGTTTCGTATTCCACCGTTGGGAATCGTCTCTCGAGTGTAAAACGCGTCTCGTTATCGTAAGCATCGCTGATAATTGATGATAACCTCTCAAGCCGAGATTAGAAAAAGCGCCGAGGGAAGCGCCTGTGGCGATGTGAATATCCCAAGGTGGTTGTCGTCGTGCGGCTTCACGCCGGCAATCGACCGCGATCGATCGATGATTTCGACGCGCGAAGCGAAACTCCTTGAGAGCGGGACGCGTTTTGATGTTTGAGGTTTTCGATTCTCAAACTTCGTCGCGACGTCCCGGCTCTCTTGATCAAACAATCGAGATGTCAAAGAGCGTCCCGGCCCGATCTCACGGTCGCCCGGGCTCGTTGCGTTGTTGATCATGACTTTGCTTTGAGCGAACGTCATGAATATGGAATCATCGCGAAGTCGAGCGTCGCCGAAGCGAGGTTTCGCTCGAAGATTTCGCCTCGGGTGTATTCTTCGAGTCGACGCCGATTCGTGATCGACTCGAGTAACGGCGGCGGATTTGGAATCTGCGAGGCGCGTTGCGATGAAACGCGCTTCCGGGAAGCAGAATTCCTCTGTTTTCCCGATCCGGTTCGCATCGGCGACACCATTTGCAACGGCGAACTCTGCTGGACGGGCGAAACTTTCCGGGAGGGCGAACCTCCTGGTGAGCCGTCTGTTATTTGTTGATGTTTGCAAACGCCGGCTCGGTCGGCGCAGCGCCCTCCCGGATTCGACATTTCGACGCCCGTGATCGTCCGATTGGGCGAACACTTTTGTGATGGCGAACTCTTCTGGGAGGGCGAACCTCCTGGTGAGCCGTCTTTTATTTGTTGATGTTCAAAAACGCCGGCTCGGTCGGCGCCTCGCCCTCCCGGATTCGACATTTCGGCGCCCGTGATCGTCCGATTGGGCGAACACTTTTGTGATGGCGAACTCTTCTGGGAGGGCGAACCTCCTGGTGAGCCGTCTTTTAATTGTTGATGATGAAAATCGCCGGCTCGGTCGGCGCCTCGTCCTCCCCGATTCGACATTTCTGCGCCGGTGATCA
>JAJYWB010000105.1 GCA_021791715.1 Planctomycetota bacterium
CGGTGAGCCTCTTTGCGTCATTCACGCCGGCAAGCGGTTATTTCAGTCAAAAATAATGTAATAATATGGCTCACCGGGAGGTTCGCCCTCCCGAATAATGGTTCGCACGCGTGATCGAAAAACAATCCCGGCGATCCTCGTCCCGAGCCGCTCGGCGAACCGGCCGGCGAACGTCCCCCAATGATCTCGGCGATCAAGCGAAACGTCGCCGAGAGACTTCGATTCAACCCCCCGAAAAAGCGTTTTCATCCGGAACCGTCGGCCGATCAAAATCATAGATATCATCTTCCACAGGACTGAACGCGCCCGCTCTCATAATTCGACGTCGATCCAACCTTCACGCGACGATACCGCGATCCCATCCGCTCTGAACCGAGAGCGATCGCATCGCTTCCAAAGGATGAAACTATTCCTTGAATAAAAACAAAATGAGATACTTGTCTTTTTCTTAACGAACGAATCACCCGTTTTGAATGCACATTTTTTTGGAATTAAGGGTTCATCGGCGATTTTGATTCAACCGCGAGGCGCGGGACGCGGGGCTTCGCTCGCGGCCGAGGGGTCGGCGCCGGGCAAACCGCCGAACTTGCGATCGCGCGCCGCGAACGCCAAAAACGCCTCATGCAGATGCCGCGCGCGAAAATCGGGCCAAAGGACTTCGGTCACATAAAATTCGGCGTAAGAAATTTGCCAGAGCAAAAAGTTGCTCACGCGAAGTTCGCCCGCGGTTCGAATCAACAAATCGGGCTCGGGAGATCCCGCGGTGTATAAATATGAGGAAAATAAATCTTCGTCGATCGACGACGGATCGATCGCGCCCGATCGCACGGCTTCGGCGATCCGCCGCGCCGCGTCGGCGATCTCGGTCCTTCCGCCATAATTGACCGCCAGGCAAAGAGTCATCCCGCGATTGTCGCGGGTTTCGGCGACCGTCCGATCGATCTCCTCAAGCACGCGATCGGGAAGCCCCGAACGACGCCCGATCATCGTTAAACGTATGTCTTGATCTTTCAGCTCGTCGCGTTCGATCACCACGAAATGACGGAGCAACTTCATCAAAAAACCGAGTTCGCGCGGCGGTCGCTTCCAGTTCTCCACCGAGAGACAATATAACGTGAGTTGCTCAATTCCTAATCGTCTGCATTCTTCCACGGTCGCGCGGACGCTCTGAATCCCGCGTCGATGGCCGACGATTCGAGGCGCCCCGCGCAGCCGAGCCCACCGACCGTTGCCGTCCATGATGATCGCGACATGCCGCGGCAACCGATCGGGACTAAGCCCGAGCGCCTCGAGCCGAGCCAAATCCTCGCTTAAGATCGTCGTGTTCGACAAGCCTCGGTCCACCTTCTTATCAATCGGTATCTGTTTTGATCGATCACATCAATGTTGTGATCACATCAATTGAATTGTTTGAGTTCGATCGGGCCCCACCGAAGCGATCGAAGCCGGGACGCCGATCTGTTTCGAGAGAAAACGGACGTAATCGAGCGCCGCGGCGGGAAGATCGTCGACCGAGCGCGCCTTCGAGACGTCTTCGGTCCAGCCGGGGAGGGTTTCATAAACGGGCCTGCAACGTTCCCAATCGGCGAGTCTGCTGGGAAATCGATCGATCTTGCGTCCCGAGCGATCCTCATAAGCGACCGCGACGCGAATCGGGTCGATCCCCGAAAGGACGTCGAGGAGCATGACGGCGAGTTCGGTCGACCCGCTCACCCTCGCGGCGTAGCGTGTCGCGACCGCGTCGAACCAGCCGCACCGCCGCGGTCGACCCGTCACGGTGCCGTATTCGCGGCCGACTCGGCGGATCCGCTCGCCGATTTCGTTGTCTTGCTCGGTCGGGAACGGTCCGCCCCCCACACGTGTCGTATAAGCCTTGATCACCCCCACCGAACGTTGGATTTCGCGAGCGGGCACTCCCGAACCTGGGGCGATCCCCGCTCCGCTCGAATTCGAACTCGTCACATAAGGATAACTGCCGTGATCGACGTCGAGAAGCGTACCCTGCGCGCCTTCAAACAGAAGCCGAACGCCTCGATCGATCGCGTCGTGGAGCCACGCGGTGGTGTCGACGACCATCGGCCTCAGCCGCTCGGCGTAGGCGAGGTATTCGTCGGCGACCGCCGCGGCGTCGAGCGGCTCGTAATCGGGCAAAACCGCGTTGAGTAATCGATTTTTGTAAGCGACGATTCGACCGATATGTTCACGAAAGCGATCGGCGTCGAACCAGTCTCCCACGCGAACCCCGTGCACCCTGCCGACTTTATCGCGATAGCACGGGCCGATGCCGCGGCGGGTGGTTCCGAGCCGATCCGCGGCGGAGGTCGATTCCTCGGTGAGCCGCTCTTCGATCAAGTGATAAGGCATAATAAGATGCGCGCGATCGCTGATAAGTAGACGATCGCCGATATCGACGCCTTGCGCCGAGAGCGTTTCAACCTCTTTGAGGAGCGCGGGGGGGTGAACGACGACTCCGTTGCCGATGACGGCGACGATTCCTGGTCGGAGCACGCCCGTCGGCACGAGCGAGAGTTTGAACGTCACTCCGCCGACGACGATCGTGTGTCCCGCGTTCGCTCCACCCTGATAGCGCACGACCGCGTCGTGTTCTTCGCAGAGGAGATCGACGATCTTCCCCTTCGCCTCGTCGCCCCATTGCAAGCCCACAACACATGTCGAAGCCACGGTCGAATCTCTCCCCAACTCGCGATCATACCGGATCTTCGGTTCGTTCCGCGAACCGTTTTGTTCCGCCGCGCATGAAACGTTTAAAGTAACGATCGATCGCGGATCAAGTCAATCGGGGAGACGCCGAGCAGTCAACGCCTATCATTGAAAAAAATTTAACCATATTAATTTGTCTTATAAAAATCGATCTATCGAGAAGCGCGGGAGCGCGATCGCCGGGTTCGACGGTTTGAACCTCGGATTGAACTTTTGTTGATTTTCCTCGGAGCGCCGTGCTGGCGTCGCGGTTTCGGCCGGCTTAAGATCGGATTTCGGGTCAAGGCTCGGTCGACAAGTTCGCTTCGACCGGGATTGAAAATCGACGAACGCATCACGATTTACGAGGTTCCGCTCATGATTCGACCGACGCTCGCCCTTTTGTTGCCGGTGGTTTTCGCCGCCGTTCCGTTTGTCGCGAACGCCGACGATAAGGAGGAAAAATGGGTTTCGCTGTTCGACGGCAAAACCCTCGGCGGCTGGAAGACGTTCGACGGCAAGGGAGAATGGGTCGTCAAAGACGGCGTCATCGAGGGATCGGGCCCCGCGTCGCACCTGTTCAGCCCGCGCGGCGATTACAAGAACTTCCGCTACCGCGCCGAGGTCAAAATCAACGACCACGGCAACTCGGGAATGTACTTCCGCACCGAATTCGGTCCCGGTTTCCCCAAAGGCTACGAAGCCCAGGTGAACAGCACGCATCGCGACCCCGTCCGCACGGGCTCGCTCTATAATTTCGTCCCCATCAAGAAGATGCTCGTCCCCCCCGACACGTGGTTCACCCAGGAGATCGAAGCGGTCGGTAATCATATCATTATCAAAGTGAACGGTGAAAAGGTCGTCGATTTCGTCGACGAGAAGAACACGTTCACCAAAGGCCATTTCGCCTTCCAACAGCACGATCCGGGTAGCAAGGTTTCGATCCGCAAGATCGAGGTGATGGAACTTCCCGACGACGCCGGTAAGAAGTGATCCAGGCGATCGCATCTTGATCAGAACATGAAAAAGCGCGATCCCGGATCTCGGGTTCGCGTTTTTTTGTAACGACGAAGGCTCGATCCTTATAGAATCATAACTTCACTTAGTTCGATTAAAGAGCGAACGATCACGTTGATCTTCGAACGGAACCGGGTCGACCGACGGGCCAAACGATTCGGGTGGTGGATTGTTTCTCTTCGGGAGAGACCTCGACGATCGTTTTGCCGCCGAGCGACCGGCAGATTCGCGCCGTGAGGAAAAGATCGAGCGAGGCGCGGCGCGTGTTCGAGCCGATCCACTGATCGAGGGGAAAATCGGGGTCGATCTCGTACGTTTCAGGCTTGGAAATCGACGCGCGTTCGGTCGTGATATCGACGCCCCACATATCGCCCGTTCCCAGCGCCTTAATCGCGACGGGCGCTCCTTCGGCGGCTGCGATCGCGCCCGCGATCGCGTGTTCGAGAGCGATCCGAGCCGTCGCTTGATCGATCCAAACCTCGGCGGGGCATGAGGGATCGATCGTCACCGACACTTCGACGAGCGAATCGACCGGGACCGATTGCGCGATCTCGGCGATCCAACGCCCAGGTACAAGCTTGGCGGGCTCTCCCGCCGCCGATCCCTCGATCACCCGCGCCAGGTCTGAAACGACGTTCAATATTCGCGCCAATTGACGCACGTTTTGCTCGGCGACATCGATATCGGCGATCTCCAATCCCTCGGAGCGAACCGATTCGTCGATCATCCTTAAACTCAAACTGATCACGTTGAGCGGGGTTCGCAAATCGTGCGCGATCAACCGTAACAACCATGCCGAAAGATCCTGGGGAATCGGTATCGTCGGCATCTTCGACTCGCCGGTGGATTTACGGAATTTCAATCCCATGCGCTCGCCTTCGCGTTCAGCGACTAACCAACTTAACAAACCAAACAGACCCCGGGCAAAGCCCGAACGCCCGGATACGGATCGAATCGATCGACTTTCCAGGAGGGACGTCATCTCGATCACCTTATCACGCTTGCGAGCATGATACCACTGAATTTTTCCAGAAATTTTTGAACGAGGATTCGCCGAGGTTGAGTGCTTGTTCTTGGGGATGAATCGGGGGTCAGCGTGCCGAACTTACCGAGCGAGTCTCGGCTTCGCGACGGCTTCGATTGAAACCGAGCCCTTTCCAAATTTTGCTCGATTCGGCGCCGAGACGGTCGATCAATCGCCTGCCACGTGATCGTTTGGCGAACGCGACGACGCCTCGAACGAGCGCGAAATGCTCGGCCCGAGCGGTCAACGGCGCCATCGCAGCGAGGATCGTCGAAGCGGTTTGACGGATGTCGTCGTCTTTACGGACTCCGACGATCGTATCGATCGCTTTGGGCATGACGGTTCTTAAAGCGTTCAAAGCGGCGCCTTCGAGATCGGCCGCGACCGCGATCACGGGGGGGTTGGAACGGCGTGATTCGGCGTCGTTCGTGATCGGGGCGTTCTCGAGGATCAACCGCGCGAACGCCGCCGCGGGTTCGACCGTCGATTCGTCGATCCATAATATCATGAAATCGGTCGATTCGATCCATTTTCGCGTGCGATCGTCGAGAATCGTCGGGAATTCGACGTTTTCGCTCCACCGCGCCGCGACGATAGTCGAAGCGACCGCGGGATCGAGCGGCATTCCGTGCTCAGCGAGAGCCTGTCGAATCGCTCCCAGATCGGTCTCGGCGATCGATCGTAACGCTTCGATCCAGGCTGTTGCGGTTTGCAGCGAAACGCCGATCAGGCGGATCGCGATCGCGGGAGGTTTCGAGGCGTAATCGGCGGCTTCGGAGCGCTCATTCCCGCGATCGGTCGTGCGCAATTTGCGGTATGTCGCGGCGCCGATCGCGAGCCTGCCGCTGTAAAGTTCGATCAGGTGCGCGCCGAGCCGATTGACGTACGCCTCAAAGAGCCGACGCATCACGTTTTGACTTGTGCTTCGCCAGGCGGGCTTCGAAAGCCATTCGCGCGCTCCCAGCCGCGCCAGTCCCGCGAGCGGCTGCGCCAGCGGAAGGACGTAGGCGTATATATCGCTCGCGCGCTGCGCCCAGTCCGCGGCCTTGTTCGCGACGAAACAATGCCGGATCGTCAACAATTCGGCGCCGGGAACCTTCCGTACAAGTTCCCCCAGATCCTCGGACGCGAGTTCGATCGCGGTCAACAGCTCGACGATCGGCACGCTCTCGATCGGATTCGACGATTGATCATGATAATGTTTAGCGAGCCGTTCGGCCAATCGCATCGCCGCATCAAGATAACACTGCGCTTTAGTAAATTCATTGATATCGAGCGTTTCGCCGCGTCCCGCCTCGTCTTGAACGATATCCCAGGCGATCCGATCCTTCGGGCCGAGCGTTTCGGGGCGGTTCCAATCGATCGGCGGAAGCACCGAGCGGCGGTCTCGGGTCCAGCGATCTCCGAGATAAGCGAGCAACGCCCCGGTGAAAACCCACGCGACCCCAGCGGCGATCGCCCAGCCTCGTTCGGCGAGCCAAAAGAAGCCGAGCGTCATATAAATAAGCGACGGCGCGATAAGGAGCGTCGCGAGGATCCAGGCGCGCCAATTTTTCCACATGTCGTCACGGCTCCGCTTCTGGTTCGGTTCTCTAACATCTTATTCGCCGGCGCCGCGCCGATCTCGTTCGATTTCTCGAATCGGACCGGATAACGGGCGAACGGCGATCAAATATCGCGCGGAGGATCGTTCGATCCGAGAGGCGGAATCAAATCTCTTAACGCCGATTTGATTGATCGATTGATCGGTTTGACGGTTGGATTCTCGGCCAAATCGGCCTTGATCGATCGCGCGATTCGCGGTAATTACGCCTTAACGACCGATCGAACACCTCCGACGATCCTGTTTCCACAATCCATCGCCACGGTTCGCGACGATCGCGTTACAGCGTTTCGAGAGTACCGTCGTCGAGCGTTTGGGAGTTTCGTGATGATCCTCGCTCCAATCCGTCGAACCGCCGTGATCGCGACGCTCGCGCTCGCTGCGCAGGCGTTCGGAACCGGCTGCACGAGGAATTATTATTACGGAGCGACTCCGGGATGCGTCTCCGATCCCGGTTGCGGCTCCGAACCCGTGTACGTCAACCCGGGATCGCTCGGCGGAACTCCCACGCGAATCGACGGCGAAGTCGGCGGTCTCGATTCCACCCGAACGACGATCGCGGGGGCGCCGAAATCGTCGCGAGTGATCGTCAGCGAGCCGCTCGACGCCGAGGGGGCGGTCGACGACGCCCCGCAAACCGCGGGAACCGAACGAACGAGCCGACGAACCTGGATCAAAAACGACCGCCGCGACATCGCCACCACCACGATCAACGGATCCATGAATGACGAAACGATCGATCGCTAACCGTTCCCGAATCACCTCCGGTTCGCTTGTTCGAGCCGGCGATCGACCGCACTCGCGCCTTTCGCGCGCCTGAGTCTCGCGTTGAAATCCTCTTTTCACGTCTTTCGGTTTGCGAAGTCCAATCTCGAGACGTATCGTAAACGTCCAAGCCGCGCTCCAACGCCGCACGCCACACCCCAAAACAACGGGCTATGAATCGAACGGATCGACCGAACGCCGCCGAGAATTTTCAATCATGACGAACCATCATAAATCGGTTTGCATTTACTTAACAATTATTCTTATATTTGGATTCGCGGCTTCGGAATCGGTCGGAGAGACCGCCGATTTGATCTTTCTCGGCGGCGAGATCGTCACGGTCGATCCCTCGTTTTCGATCGCGCGGGCGTTCGCGGTGCGGCGCGATCGGATCCTGATCGTCGGCACGGATGAAGATGTGCTGAAAACGCGAGGTCCGAATACGAAGGTCGTCGATCTCGCGGGCGCGACGGTGCTGCCGGGATTGATCGATTCGCACACGCACCCGACTCCGGCGAGCCTGATCGAATTCGATCATCAAGTCCCAGCGATGGAAACGATCGCCGACGTTCTCGAATACGTCAAAACGAGAGCGAAAGCTTTGGGAGCGGGAAAATGGGTCGTCATTAGGCAGGTATTCATTACTCGATTAAAAGAACAACGTTATCCGACGAAGGCCGAACTCGACCGCGCCGCTCCGGGAAATCCCGTCGTGTTTGCGACGGGTCCCGACGCGTCGGTCAATTCGCTCGCGCTCAAACTCTCGGGGATCGACCGCACGTATCGGATCGACGGACCGGGCAAGATCGAGCGCGAAGCCGCGACGGGCGAGCCGACGGGAATCCTCCGCAACTGCACGCGATTGATGAAGATCGAGCCCGCCGAGCGCGAACCGAACGAGAGCGAGATCGAGCGTCGGCTGATCGAGCTGTTCCGCGATTATCATTCGGTCGGACTGACCGCGGTGATCGATCGCGACGCGAAACGCGCCGACGTCGATCGCTACCGCCGATTGCACGCGGCGGGCGCCGTCCAAATCCGCCTTGGAATCTCGGTCGACGTCGAAACCCAGGGCTCGATCGAATCGATCCGACAAGAAATCCGCCGGATCGCCGCCGACCCGCTCGTTCAGGGAGACGCGTCGCTACGAATTATCGGTATAAAAACATTTCTAGACGGCGGAATGCTGACGGGTAGCGCTTATATGAGTGCGCCGTGGGGCGTTAGTAAGATTTACGCGATCGACGATCCCGAATATCGGGGCGAATTGTTCATTCGACACGATCGACTCGTCGCGATCGTCCGCTCCGCGGTCGAGGCCGGGCTTCAATTCACGGCGCACAGCGTCGGCGACGGCGCGGTGAGCGCGCTGCTCGACGCTTATGCGGAGGTGAATCAAACGATTCCGATTCAAAAGACGCGTCCGTGCGTCACGCACAGTAATTTTATGAGCCGCGAATTGATCGACCGCGCGGCGCGGCTGGGGGTCGTCGTCGACATTCAACCCGCTTGGCTTTACCTCGATACGAAAACGCTCGTCGCGCACTTCGGGGTCGACCGGCTCCGCTATTTTCAGCCGCTCAAAAGCCTTTTCGAGGCGAAAGTGATCGTCGGCGGAGGCTCGGATCATATGCAAAAGATCGGCTCGTTACGGTCGATCAATCCTTACAATCCGTTTCTTGGAATGTGGATCGCGATCACCCGATCGGCGCGCGGATACGACGGCCCGCTCCACCCCGAACAAAAATGCACCCGAGAACAAGCTATTAAGATGTATACAATCAATAATGCAAAACTCCTTTTTCTTGAAGATCGGATCGGCTCGATCGAGGCCGGCAAACTGGCCGATTTCGCGATTATTGATCGTGATATTCTTGCATGTAATGAAGATCAAATCAAAGAAATTCAGGTGAAACAAGTTTATCTGGGAGGAGCGCCGATTTTCACGCGACCGTGACGACCGCCTTCCGCTCGAATTATAACCGGGATTCGCACAACCCGAACCGTTAATGCGTTTATGCTTTATTGAAGGATCCCGAACGGCGACGAAAATCTGTTTTCATTTGCGATTCTGCTTATTTTGGGTTCGGCGGCGGCGTGACGATCGGGCCGCGAGGCGTCGTTTTCATCTGCGACGGCGGAAATTCGCGGATTCTCAAGCTCGAACCTGGAAGCGATCGGGCGAAACGATGATTCGTTTTTGTATCGAGGTTTTTGTCAATTCATTCTTGGACGGGTTGAACCGAGTCGTGAGGAGAAACCTCCCGCTGAGCCGTATTTTAACTTGAATTATGATTTTGAATTCATTATTTGGCAAGGCGAACCGGATACCGGGAGGGCGAACCTCCCGGTGAGCCGAATTATTATATCTTGTATTATTGACGTCGATTTTAACCTAATTGTAATTTATATGAAAAAAGGCTCACCAGGAGGTTCGCCCTCCCGATCATGCCCGGGATGATACGACGGCGAAACCGTTTTTGGACGGTCGGACCGGATACCGGCTGCGCGAACTCGTTTATGGCCGGGAGGACACGTTTTCGGGAGGGCGAACCTCCTGGTGAGCCGAATATTTATATCTTATATTATTGACATTATTTATAACATAATTGCAATTTATATGCAAGAAGGCTTACCGAGAGGTTCGCCCTCTCAATTAAGTCCGGGATGATACGACGGCGAAACCGATTTTGGAGGGTCGGTCCGGATACCGGCTGCGCGAACTCGTTTTTGTCCGGGAGGACACGTTTCTGGGAGGGCGAACCTCCTGGTGAGCCGAATTATTAGACCATATAATTCTAATTTTAAATCATGTATTATAAACGTTTATGCAAAAAAGGGCTCACCAGGAGGTTCGCCCTCCCAATTAAGACTGGGATGATACGACGGCGAAACCGATTTTGGAGGGTCGGACCGGACACCGGCTGCACGAACTCGTTTTTGTCCGGGAGGACACGTTTCTGGGAGGGCGAACCTCCTGGTGAGCCGTATTATTTGACCATATATTTGGAATAAAAAATTATAAATTATAAACGTTTATATGCAAGAAGGCTCACCAGGAGGTTCGCCCTGGGCTGATGAAAAGTTGGGGTTGATCCGCTGTTTTATTTTTGTATGGTTAAAATGCTTTTGTTGCGCAGAGGAGTTCTGTGCTTTTCAGAGTTCTCACACCAGGAGATCACACATGGATGCCACCGGCAAGGACGCCTCAAAAAAAGCCAAATCCTCCCGTAAGACCTCCTCCTATTCGAGTCGGCCAGGAGCCTTGGTCTGGTTCTTTCGTAAGAGCCGCGATCAATGGAAGGACAAGTGCAAAGATCTCAAAACGCTGGTCAAAAAATTCAAGAATCGTGTCGCCGACCTCACCAAGAGCCGCGACAAATGGAAACTCAAAGCCGAACAATCGGCCATTCGGATCGCAGAATTGAATTCTCAGCTCGATTCAATCCGCGCAGAAAACACCACGCTCCGCGAAGAGAATACAACTCTAAAAAAAAAGAAGTAAGCTCGCCCGGATCGCCGTTCGCTCCCGACCAAATGCGACCTGCGCGCAGACATCAATACCCAATTTTTATTGTCTATCTCTATATGTATATGGTTCTTGAAAGTGGTTCCTCGTTGCGTTGCGCCGCAAAGATCTTGTCATTTCTCGGCGCCGAATTGGGACTCGAACAGTCGTCGCCCGACTTTTCGACCGGACGCAATTGGCTTCTCCGATTGGGGTTCTGGGAACTGAATCGGCCCAAAGAGAAAGCCGACGATTGGATTTTGATGATCGATCATTCTATTCAAATCGGAACCGTGAAATGCTTGGTTATTCTTGGAGTAAGGATGGATCGTCTCCAATTCGGTCGCGCACTTAGACATGAGGATATGGAGCTAATCTCGCTTGAGCCGATGACCAATTCAAACAAAGCGACTGTTTCAGTCTGCTTGGAAGAGGCGGCGCAGAAGATAGGAACGCCTCGCTTGATCTTGACCGATCACGGCGCCGACCTCCAGGGCGGAGTCGATATTTTCCGGCGGAAGCACCCTGAAACGGATGAAGTTTATGATATCAAGCACAAGGCCGCGTGCTTGTTGAAGTCTTTTCTGATGGCCGATCCGCAATGGAAAAAATACGCCTCCAAGGCGGGAATGACCAAATTGTCGTTGATTCAGACGGAGATGGCCCCTCTCTCTCCCGCGAATCAACGGTCCAAATCGCGATTTATGAATCTCGCCAACCTGGTGAAGTGGGGACTGAATATCTTGGAGATCATGGACAATCCCGCTCATATCGCAAAACTCAATTTCTCGATGGAGCACTTTTTAGAAAAACTTGGTTGGTTGACCGAATTTCGCGAGGCGTTAGATGTATGGATGACCTATCATAATTTGATTAGTACGACGATTGATTTTGTTCGAAACCGAGGGTTGTATTTGGGAGCGGGATTGGATTTGGAGAAGGAGTTGCCGGAGTCGACAGGAAAGGCGGGTGAGTTGCGGGAGAAATTGATCGAATTCGTGAAGCGGGAGTCGTCGAAGGCTCGGTTCGGAGAACGCCTCCCCGGGACGACGGAAGTGCTTGAGTCGTGTTTCGGCAAGCTCAAAACGCTAGAGAAGGATCAATCGAAGAGCGGTTTCACTGGAATGATCTTGAGTTTGGGAGCGATTGTTTCCAAGTGGACGATCGAGAACATTCGCGAGGCGTTGGAGCAATGCAAGGGAGAGAATGTCCTGAACTGGATTAGTGAAAAAATTGGACAAACCATCCAATCAAAAAGAAAGGAGGCGTTTGGCCTATTAGGCGCAACAAAAACGGGATGAACAGCTACGTACGTCGAATTCCACTTTTCATCAGCCTAGGTTCGCCCTCCCGATCAAGCCCGGGATGATACGACGGCGAAACCGATTTTGGAGGGTCGGATCGGATACCGGCTGCGCGAACTCGTTTTTGTCCGGGAGGACACGTTTTCGGGAGGGCGAACCTCCCGGTGAGCCGAATTATGATATCCTATGTCTGCTAGAATTATGCTAATAATTTTTACTATATAAATAAAAGGACATTATGCGGTTCAAATTCCGAGAAAGACGACTTTCGGCGAAATTAGGCGTCGGACGCCGATCCGTTTCGGCATTCGTTTTATACAAATACGCTTCTCCGCTCGACCGCTTATGTCGCGTCGATCGTAACGTGTTCCAAACGCTTCAATCTCGGTCGAACGCCGATTGATCCGATAAGCCGCGGCGATGGCATCCGCAGGCTTCGATCCGCCTTGACTCCGAACCCCCTCGCCGGCATATTGATTGAATCGATCGTGTCGGTTATTCGCTCCGTTTGGAATCGCTCTCCACGCCGGCGGACGGATTCGACTTAATAATAGATCGTTATTTAATACAAGGTTGAATCGAAATGCCGCCGACCCTATTCGCGTATTTCGGCCCCGAGACGATTCTGCCGATGACCTCGATCGTCGCCGCGATCGGCGGATTCCTGCTGATGTTCGGCAAGAACGTTTTGGGGATCCCGGCGCGGATCTTTCGGCTGATCGTCGGCAAACGCCCCGCGGCGAATCCCGCGTCCTCCTCGGCGACTTCTTCGATCGTATCGGCGAGCGTCGATACGCCGGTCACGCCCGCCGCGCCTCAGCCCGTTACCGAGAAATCGGCGCAAGGCTCTCAAGAGTGATGCTTAATGGGGATGCCGAGACGTCGAGATCGTCGCCGATCGCGATCGACGATTCGAACACGATCGGATCGGTCGGATCGCCGTCAAACGCCCTCGGAACAATCTGAGAACGTGAGATCTCGGCCTCAATGAACCTCTCGGCCGGGCGTATTTTGAGCATTTCGCGGGTCGTTGAACGTTTTAACAACGCGCGGCAGTGGGGTCGAACGTTTTGAGCCTTGAACGTATCCGAAAAGTGATCGTCATCGGATTGGACGGTCTCGACCCCAAGATCGTCGAGACGCTGATCGCCGCGGGAGAACTCCCAGCTCTCGCCAAACTGAGCGCTCAGGGCGGTTATACGCGTCTCGCGACGACATACCCTCCGCAAACCCCCGTCGCGTGGTCGACCTTCGCGACCGGAGTGAACCCCGGCGGTCACGGCATCTTCGATTTCATCCGCCGCCGACCCGAAACGTATCTCCCCGATCTCGCGCTCAATCAATATGAACAAAAAAACGCATTCTCACCTCCTAAAGCCGTGAACCTTCGCCGCGGCGATCCCGTCTGGTCGAGGCTTTCGCGCGCGGGGATCGGCTCGGCGATCGTCCGCCATCCGTGCACGTACCCTCCCGACGAATTCCAGGGGACGATGCTCTCGGGAATGGGAACCCCCGACCTCCGCGGCGGGCTCGGAACCTCGACCTTTTACACCCAAACGCGCGACGTTCGACCGCGCGAAAGTGAAAACGTCGTCACGCTCGAATTCGACGATCACGACGTCGCCGCGACGAACGTCCTCGGCCCGCGCAAACCTAAAACGCGCGAATCCATGCTTTTTCCAATAAAAGTTCATGTGAATCGAGCGGCTCGAACCGCGACGATCCGCTGCGAGGGTTCGCCTCGCGAACTCACGGTTTCGCAGGGCGCCTGGAGCGAATGGCTGCGGGTTAAGTTCAAGGCGGGGCTTTTGCAGTCGATCGCGGGGATCGTCCGGTTTCGCTTGATCGCGGTCGAACCCGCGGTCGAGTTGTACGCTTCGCCCGTCAATTTCGATCCCGAAGCTCCGTTGTTCCCGATCGGCTTTCCCGCGGCTTATCCCAAAGAACTCGCCGACGCGATCGGCCTTTATTACACCACGGGAATGGTCGAGGATCACGCGGGGCTCGACAACGAACGGATCGACGAAACCGCGTTCCTTGATCAATGCGCGATCGTCCGCGCCGAACGCGAACGGATGGCGGTGCGCGAGCTCGAACGTTTTAGCGAAGGCCTTTTCTATTGTTTATTTGATACGCCTGATCGTGTTCAGCATATGTTTTGGCGATTTCGAGAGCCCGATCATCCCGCGAATCGCGGGCGAAACTCGACGGCGTTCGCCGCGACGATCGACGACGAATACAGGGCCGCGGATCGAGCGGTTTCGCGGCTCGTCGAATACGCCGACGATCGCACTCTCGTCGTCGCGCTTTCCGACCACGGTTTCTCGAGTTTCCGCCGCGGCGTGAATTTGAACACGTGGCTTTACGAAAACGATCTTCTTCATCTCAAGGACGGCGTTCGTCCCGGAGCGGACGCGGGAGACATGTTTAAAAGCGTCGATTGGACGCGGACGAAGGCTTACGCAGTCGGATTAAGCGGAATTTATTTGAACATTGAAGGGCGTGAGAAATTCGGCGTGGTGAAGGCCGACGACGCTCGCGGGCTCGCCGCGGCGATCGCCGAGCGGCTGACGGGGTTCGTCGACGCCGAGCGGGGCGAGGTCGCGATCCGAAGCGCCTCGCCGCGCGATCAAATCTACTCGGGGCCTTACGTTCAAAACGCTCCCGACCTCGTCGTCAATTATTCCGCGGGATATCGCGTTTCGTGGAGCTCGAGCCTGGGGGGCTTCGGGACGACGCTCGTCGAGGATAATATCAAAAAGTGGAGCGGCGATCATATTATTGATCCTTCGCTAGTTCCCGGGGTTCTTTTGATGAATCGGCCGTTTCGCCGCGACGGGGCGTCGCTCGTCGATCTCGCGCCGACGATTCTGCACGCGCTCGGCGCCTCGGTCGATCGCGACTTGGAAGGGAGTTCGCTTTTATCATGAAGATTTTAATCGTCGGTCTCGATTGCGCCGCGCCCGAGCTGCTTTTCGGCGACGAGAAGCTCGTCAACTTCCGAAGGCTGATGGAGTCGGGGTGTTACGGTCGGCTCGAAAGCGTGATCCCGCCGATCACCGTCCCCGCGTGGATGTGCATGGCGACGAGCCGGGATCCCGGATCGCTCGGCGTTTACGGGTTTCGGAATCGAGCCGATTATTCCTATAAAAATCTTAGCATTGTCAATTCGAAATCGATCGTCGAGCCCGCGATCTGGGATCATCTGGCGCGCGAGGGGAAGCGATCGGTCGTGATCGGCGTTCCGCCGGGATATCCGCCGCGCAAGGTGAACGGGATTTTCGTCGGCTGTTTCCTCACCCCCGACACCGCGACATCGATCTTCACGCATCCTCCCGAACTTTCTCAAGAGATCAACGCGCTCGTCGGCGGTTATCAAACCGACGTCAAGGGTTTTCGCACCGACGACAAGGCTCGGCTCCGCGACGAGATCTTCGAGATGAGCCGAAAACAGTTCGAGGTCGTTCGTCATTTCATGAAAACGACCGAATGGGATTTTTTTCAATTCGTCGACATCGGCCTCGATCGCGTACATCATGGCTTTTGGAAATATCACGATCCCAAACATATTCATCACGAACCCGGCAATCCGTATCAAAACGTGATTCGCGATTATTACCGTAGGCTCGACGACGAACTCGCGACGGTGCTCGAACTGCTCGACGACGAAACGGTCGTTCTCGTCGTCTCGGATCACGGCGCGAAGGCTCTCGACGGCGGTTTTTGCGTGAACGAATGGCTCGTTCAGAACGGCCTGCTCGTCCTCAATGAATATCCACAAAAGATCACGCCGTTCGCCAATTTGAACGTCGATTGGTCGCGCACCAAAGTTTGGAGCGAGGGGGGATATTACGCGCGGGTCTTTTTTAACGTGAAGGGGCGCGAGCCCGAGGGGATCGTCGAGCCCGCGGAATACGAGACGTTCCGCGACGAGGTCAAGGCTCTGTTCGAGGCGACCGTCGACGACAAAGGGAAAAAGCTGGGAACGCTCGTCTTCAAGCCCGAGGAAATTTACCGCGACGTCCGCAATGTCGCCCCCGATCTGATCGTCCATTTCGGCGATCTATCGTGGCGATCGATCGGCGGAGTCGGCTATCCATCAGTGCATACATTTGAAAACGACACCGGCCCCGACGACTGCAACCACGCGCAATTCGGCGCGTTCATCCTCGCCGCGCCCGGTTTGAAATTGAGCGGCGAGATCGAAGGAGCGAAACTTCTCGATATCGCCCCAACGCTCTTGGATCTGGCTGGTTACGACATTCCTCCAGCGATGCTCGGAACGTCGCTCCAGGGGAGGGGGGCGTCTCAAAACGCAAACTCTTCCGTTTATTCAAGCGACGAGGAAAACGAGGTCCGCGATCGCTTGAGCGGCCTGGGGTATATCTCCTAGGGGGAACCGATCGAGCGACTCGGCCTCCATGTTTTCGATCGAACCAAAATCGATCGAACTCGATTCCGCAATCAACGAATGTCGAATCATCGAAATCGCATGCCGCCGGCGCGATCGGCGCCTTCGGATGCGGTTGATCTCGACACGATCGAGTTATTTCGTTATTGCGTCGTCGTAGGAACCGATCTCAGGACGAGAGAACGATCATGCCGGCAAGGATGTCGACCGACGGGTATCGATCGAGACGAGGGCTAAAGGCCGCGGTGCGCAAGCTCGGCGATCGTCTCGCCTCGGTTCGATCGATCCGCGCCTCAGACCCGACGCACGATCGGTCGAACGATACGACGACAATTCAAAATAAATATACAAGTATAGTTAACGATCGAGATCCGGTTTCATCCCGTTTCGTCCTCGTCGTTTCGGTTTTCGCGGGGCTCCTCGCGGGATTCATCGAACTTTTTATCGATATCTTTAAAAAACACTTTTACAATATTTATCTGATTATGGGTAAGCATTATATCTGGATGGTTCCCGCGGGGACGCTCTTCACGACTTTGTCGGTCGGCCTGATCGTCGCGGCGATCGCGCGTTTAAGACCGCGCCTGGTTTCTCGCGCGTGGGCGCTTTGGGTGATCGTCTCGTTCGCGATCCTGGGACCGATCTCGACCGCGCCGATGCGGTTCCTCGCGTGCGTTTTTCTTTCGATCGGGCTGGGACGACGAATCGCGAGCCGGATCGCACGTCGCGGCGATCGATTTGAAGCATTCGCTCTCGGGGCTTCGATTCGAATGATCGGAGCGCTTTTGATTTTGATCGCGTTCGCGTTCGGGGAACCCGCCTGGCGAACCGCGATCGGTCGAGCGCACCGACGCGCGAACGATTCCAAACAACCTAACGTTTTATTCATCGTGATGGATACCGTCCGCGCCAAGAATCTGAGCTTATACGGCTACCGGCGCAAGACGACGCCCGAACTGGAACGCTACGCGCGGACGGGGGCGAAATTTGAGAACGCGCTCGCGACCGCGCCGTGGACGACCCCTTCGCACGCGAGCATGTTCACCGGTTTGTGGCCCACATACACGCTCGCGGGATGGCGCAAGCCGCTCGAACGATCGAAGACGACGCTCGCCGAGGCGCTCAATCAAAACGGCAGACGCACCGCGGGGTTCGTCGCCAACACGATCAACTGCGGACATGAAACCGGCCTCGATCGCGGGTTCGAACGCTACGAAGATTACCCCGTGTCGTACTCCGAGATCCTTCGCTCGACGTCGCTATATAAACGGTTCGTTGAATTTATGCGCAAGCGTTTGGATATGCCGGAGTGTTTGCGTCTTCCCGCCGAATACGCCAAATATGAAGGTATCTTTCCGTGGGATTACAAAAACGCCGAGCGGATCAACCGCGATTTTCTCGATTGGGAGCGGAGCGGCGACGATCGTCCGTTCTTCGCGTTCCTCAATTATTTCGACGCGCATCATCCGTATCTCACGCCTTCGGGATTCGATCGTCGGTTCGGGACGAATCCCAAAACAAGGAAAGAGAAACGCTTGTTGCTCGGTTGGTGGGAGATCAAGAAAGACGAATTATCGCGCGAGAAAATCAATTTCGCTCTCGATTCATACGACGATTGCATCGCATATATGGATGAACAAATCGGCGTGCTTTTGGACGAACTCGATCGTCGCGGCGTGCTCGAGAACACGTGGGTAATCGTCACTTCGGATCACGGCGAGCATTGGGGCGAGCACGGGCTTTTCGGCCATGCCGCGAGCCTTCATCGCGAGGAGATTCACGTTCCGCTTTTGGTGCTCGCGCCGCGGAGCCGCGACGTTCCGGCTCAAAACGCGGTCGCTCGTGGAACCGACGCTCAAGGTTCGAGCTCTCGAGCGACGCGAATCGAATCGCGTTCGGGAGAGCGAAGCCGATCGGCGACGGGGACGACGATTACGCGTCCCGTTACGCTTCGCGATCTTCCCGCGACGATAGTCGATCTGATCGGTCTTGGCGACGCCGCGCGATTCCCTGGAGGATCGCTCGCGGGGCTTGTGACCGGGGAGAATCCTCATCCGCCGCGAGACGCTCGTCCGATCCTCTCCGAGCTTCATCATCCTCCCGATTCTCCGGCGAATCACGGCGAATCTCCCGTGTTCATGCACGGTCAAATTCAATCAATTATAAAAAACACGTATCATTACATGAAATTCGGCGACGGTCGCGAGGAGCTTTACGATCTTTCGCGCGACCCCGGCGAGCTGACCGATTTGTCGAAACAAGGCGATCACAAGCGGGTTTTGGCGGATTGTCGCGCGAGCCTTGATCGCGGTCTACGAGGCGGTTCGAGCGACGTTCCAAGCGAAGTCGACCGGTCGATCGCCGATCGCGACGAACGAGGTTTGCAAAGATAGCTTTAAATAAGGATCTTAATGATTCAACAATCAAAAGACAGATATTATTATTATTACTAATTCATAAAATATGAGCGAATTTCTCTCTTCGCGTCTTAATCCGTATCATCCACGCGCCGTGCGCGTAACTGTTGAGCGAATGGAAGAAAAGATTATATTAACCCGACGCGCAAGTTTTGGTGTCGCGCTTTTCCTTTTCCATCGGCATGAAGACTATATATGTGAATAGATCTGTAATACAAGCACGAAGCGCAAGCGAGTGCGTATTTTCGAAATATACCGACTCACTCGCTTGCGCTTCGTGCTTGTATTCGAACGGCAATTCCGGCTTCGGCTCCAAATCAGATGATCGACTTTGCTGTGATCTAATCTCTTGTCAATGAACGACTTACTGTTCGTCCCCCGATGAAAAGCGCAACACCAAAACGCGCAAGCGAGGGTCCGATCAAAGGATCAATTGAGAGTTTTCATGATATTATTAGAAGACCCTCGCTCACGCGTCGGGTTGGTATGATTGCGGCTTCGCCGCGATAGGATTCGGCTTGACGGTTTTCTGAAGCGATCGTATCGTTCCTCGGTTTCATCGCGACGATCGACGACGGCGGACTGGAGGTTCGAGCGATGCATTCGACGTATCGGGCGCGGCAGGCGTTGATATTCAATCCGAATCGGTTTCACCGCGTCGTTTTGACGGCGATCGTTTTCGTCGCCTTGATCGGCTCGGGATCGGTCGTACGATCGGTTC
>JAJYWB010000025.1 GCA_021791715.1 Planctomycetota bacterium
CAATTACGGGTTCGACCGCACCTTTCCAAAATCATATCAGAGGCGCCGAAGGATGATAAAAACGTCTTAATCTTTTTTTGGGAGGGCGAACCTCCCGGTGAGCCTCTTTGAAAACGCCTTTTGAAATGGGGGTTTCAATCGCATTAAAAGATGGATTATATCAAGCCGGCTCACCTGGAGGTTCGCCCTCCCAATTCCGGGTGATACCGCGTGACACCAATCCAGGCGCGAGCACTCGTTGGGCTCACCAGGAGGTTCGCCCTCCCAATTACGGGTTCGACCGCACCTTTCAAAAGTCATATCCGATGCGCCGAAGGATGATAAAAACGTCTTGATCTTTTTTTGGGAGGGCGAACCTCCCGGTGAGCCTCTTTGAAAACGCCATTTGAAAAGGGGGTTTCAATCGAGTTAAGAATGGATAATATCAAGACGGCTCACCTGGAGGTTCGCCCCCCCAATTCCGGGTTCGACCGCACCTTTCAAAAGTCATATCCCAGGCGCCGAAGGATGATAATAATGTCTTGATCTTTTTTTGGGAGGGCGAACCTCCCGGTGAGCCTCTTTGAAAACGCCTTTTGAAAAGGGGGTTTCAATCGAGTTGAGTATAGAATATATCAAGCCGGCTCACCAGGAGGTTCGCCCTCCCAATTACGGGTTCGACCGCTCCTTTCAAAAGTCATATCCCAGACGCCGAAGGATGATAAAAATGTCTTGATCTTTTTTTGGGAGGGCGAACCTCCCGGTGAGCCTCTTTGAAAACGCCTTTTGAAATGGGGGTTTCAATCGAGTTAAGAATGGATTATATCAAGACGGCTCACCGGGAGGTTCGCCTCCCCAAAATCCGATTCGCCCTAGGCCCCCTCCGAATACTCGGTTTTCTTTCCGGATAGGCTCTAAAATTCGACATAATCATCCTAGTCGTCCCGAACGTAACGTTTACCGCTATACCACCCATTTTTAATCACGCGGATCCGCGGCCAAAAAAATTCCAAATTCTTCCAAAATTTACTGAATATTTCGCCCGTTTCGGCGTATATTATAGAGAGATCGAAATTCGATTCGAAATCTAAACCGTCGCGCACCAAAAACAAACGCTAAATCCTTCGCTAAACCACGTAACTTAAGCTTGAATACAAAATGACGACCAAACAATCCCCCAAACGCGCGCCGCGCTCAAACACTTACCGATTCGCAGGCAAACCACGGCAAGGCGTTTCCATGCCTCGCGGTGTTAACGCGTCGATCACCGTCCGGCGTTATATTTTACGCAATCATCCCAAAATCCGATTGGCTTCGCTCGGCAGTTTTTCTCTATCTCTCGTTGATTTAAGAAGTTGTGCTGAAATCGCTCGACCACCCCCCGAGCGAGACAATCCGACACGCGTGCGAATCATCGCTTGCTAATTGAAGCGAACGCGACGATCGCTCGACGTGGAATTTTTCGTCCGCATCGGTTTTTGACCCGAACGTATGAGCCGATCGGGTCGCTCTTTGACAATTCGCAATCGGTTTTATGGATCGGGAGGCGTCGTCGCCCGGATCGATCGAACGCGATCGAACCTTCGCGGCGACGCTTCCCGGACCAGGGAGTTTCGCGGTCTGGAATCAACGCTTCGGGGAACGGTCGATTGAACGCTTGATGATTGAGCCGAGGGTGATGACGTTCCATCGAATGCGTGATTTGCGAATTTTGAGCGAGATTCGCGGGATCGATTACGCTTTCGCTCGCGTGTCGATCCTTATGGGAGCGAGCCGCAACGCGTGTCCAATTCATGTTGACCGTCTTGGCGATCCTTTCTAAGATCCCGCGGCCGATCGGACGACCGGTTCCTCACGACCGCGACGGCGCGCGGCGGATCGGCTTCGTATCCTATAATCATCCGTTCAAGGCGCGATTTTATGTACCGTTGGATAGCGCTCGGCGCGATCTTTATCTGTGTCGCCGCGATCGCGACGTGGATGACGATCGAAACCCAAAACAATCGACTGGTTTGGGATCATTTCGACGTCGTGAAGCCGACGGTGCTTTATCGTTCGGGCCAGCTCAATCCCGATCAATTGAAGCAAGCGCTCCATCGTTATGGAATTAAGACGGTGGTCAATTTTCAGGTCGCCGGCGAGGGGGTCGAGGCCGAGCGGAGGATCGTTCGCAAGCTCGGCGTCGATTTTGTCAATATGCCGATGCCCGGAAGCGGATTCGGTCGCGAGGAACAATTCCGCGATTTTCTCAAAATCGTCGACGATCCCGATCGCCGTCCCGTGCTGATTCACTGCGCCCGCGGGACGTGTCGAACGGGCGCCGCGGTCGCGCTGTTTCGGCTCGAACGCGACGGTTGGACGGTCGACGACGTCGACGCCGAGATGCGCAGGCAAGGTTATCCTCGCGGATGGATCGCGGGATATATGCTTCAAATGGTGAAGAACCGGCCGTTTGAAGATCTTTATACGCCGCTCAAAACCGAAGATCGAAACGCGGTGAAAATCGCCGAGAGAGGAGCCGCCGATGTCGATTGAAACCGCGGTCGCGAGCCGCCGACGCGTGCGGGTCCATCGTATGAAGAAAATCGAAATACCAACGCCCGTTTCGCTTTCGTATATTCTCTTACCCTGGTTGATCGTCGCCGCGGCGCTGGCGATTCCGTTGATCGGCGGGGGAAATCAGGAGGTCGGTTCGACCGAGGCGAGGATCGGGCTCGCCGCGGGGGGACGGATCGGACCTTTGGGCGAGGTTTACGGGTCGTGGGACGTCTCGCTGTTGCCCGGTAAGGTTATTCCCTCACAAATATGGGGTTGGGGCGAAGGGGGAATTCCGACGACGGCTTCGATCCGCTGGCCCTCGGCGATCGCGGCGATGCTCGCCGGAAGTCTTTTGATCTACGGATCTTGGAGAAAGCTCGGCGGTTCGGCGGCGGCCTGGACCGCGGTGTGTTGGGGAACGTCGATCGCGATCATCGATCGTTCCGAGGCGTTGAACGTCGATTTTCTCACGGGTTTATGGACGATCGCGGCGCTCGAGCGGTCGCTATCGCGCGGGAGCGGTTTCATCGCGGGGATCTTCGCGGGGTTGGCGTTTTTGGCGGGGGGTTGGACGCCCGTCGCAATCATCGTGCTCGCGAACGTCGTCGCGGGGAGTCCCGGAGGCGCGTTCTCGTGGCGTTTCCTTTTGCCGTTAATCGCGATCTTCGGCGGTTGGTCGTATTGGACGTTGAGCGTGATGCCGACCGCGGCGTGGGCCGCGGTTTTAACGCTGCCGTTCATGCAAAAATCGGCGTGGTTTTTGACCCTCGAAGTCGTCGCGGGAGCGCTTCCGTGGACGGCGTTCGCCGCGCTCGCGCCGGCGCCATCGTTGCGAGCTTCCTGGAGCGATCAAGGTCGATCGCGAGTGACGGGATGGTTGCGGGTGACCGGGGTTTCGGTGATCGCGGGCACGATCGTTCCGGGACTCGCGGCGGCGGCGCGGGCGCCGGCGATCGCGGGGGTGATTATCGCGGCGGCGGCGAGCCTCGACCGTATCTGGTCGACTCCGTTCGCGTTCCCCCGCGTCACGCGGCGGATCACGCTCACGATCGCCGCGGCGACGACGGCGCTGGGGGTTTTCTGTATCGCTCCGTTATCGATCTATCTGGCGCTTACGGTCGGCTATTATCGACAGATCTCGATTTTTCTGGCGTTCGCGACGCTCGTCACGGCTCTCGTTTTGGCCGATTCGGCGTGGCTGGGGAAGACGAGGCGGGCGCTCGGGTGTTTGGTAACGCTTGCGTTGTTGATCAAGCTGGCACATTTTGGCGTTTATGTTCCCGAGATCAATTATCGAACGGGCGAGGGACCTCGAGGGCGTGCGATCGGCCAGTGGGTTCCGCCGCACCGGACGATTTACACCGTGCATCCCTTTCCCGCGGATTTGATGCTCGCGACGAGGCGTCCGGTGCGCGACCTACCCGACCCCAGGCTGCTCAAATATCAAGCCGGACCTCAGGGACAATCGAAGTTCGTGCTGCTTCATCCCGAGGAATTCAAGCACTGGCCCGAAGACGCTCCACCGCTTGAGAAGGTGTTCGAATATCGAGTCGAATTCGGCCACGAGATCTCGCACGTTCTCGCGCGAACAAAAGAGCCGATGTTTAAATAAAAAGAACCGCGAACGAGCATTTGTTTATCAAATCGCCGACGCCGGTAATCACGCCTTGCAAAACGGCTCGACTGGGCCGGGGTGAACGTTCGCGGGACGTCCTTTCGCGATCAAAGCGATCTCGGATGTGATTTTTTGGATCTCGGCCGAACCGGCGAGGATTTCGAGCGAGATAACGGCGGTGTGCGACGCGCCCGGATCGAGCGAGACGACTCGGCCTCGTGATTTCTCGAACGGTTTGGGGTTGGGGTAATTGGTTCCGGGTTCAAGGCCGGTTACGTAACCTTCGCGTTCGCCCCTGGTGCATTTCCAGAGGGTGAAAGCGGGCGTCCCGGCGGTTTGATAGCGGAGCGCGACCCCTTTTTCGCCCGCGTGGTTTTGGAGCAGGACGATCGTTTCTCCCGAGCGATCGAAAAGTTCCATGAAGTAAACCATCTCGGCGAATCCGGGCTCGGGCCCGCGATAAACGTCGTAAGACGAGAGCCCCTCGACGGCGCGCGTGTCGCGCGGGACGAGCGTCTTGATCGGAGCGACGAACCTCGACCCCGCACCCAGGTACGGCGGGCCGAAATTCCAGTGATAAAGCGCCTCGAGATCGCACGCGGAATCGCCCAGGTTTGTGAAAGTATCGGTAACCGTGAGACGATTCGACCCGGGAACGGTCGCTATCTTCGAGCACATGCGGATATGAGGGCCGAAAAGGCGCGATTCATCGACTCGTCCCTCGATCGTGATCGTATAAGGAGGTTTTTCGTCGATATCGATCGACACATAATGAGCGGGTAATCCCGCGATCGCGCCGTGGAGGCCGACGATCGTTTGACGGCCGTCGGCGGAGGTTTCAACGTAGGGGGCGCCGTTGCTTTCAAGCCCGCATCGCGCCAGCAGTTCGTCGAAACCGTCGAGCCAGCCGAGACCGCCGTTTTTCGCCGAATTGACGAACATCGGGTGCACGGGACCGTCGGTTACGGGAGAATCCCAACCGAGCCGATCGCCGCGATAAGAGCCGCGCCAAATTCCCATTCCGCGCGTCGGAACGACGGCGAATTCGAGATCGCCGCCGCGGATTTCGATCAGATCGACGCCGTGCCCGCGACCGCCGCGACGCGTTTTTTTGACGATCGACCAATCGGCGCCGATCGGTAAACCGAGGTCGCGGGGACCGATCGCGAGCGATTCAACCCAAACGTTTTGGGATATGTCTGTTAGTAAAATCGAGGGCATCGCGACCCCGAGCTTTTTTGAGGGATTTTATGATGATCAGCGCGAAAGTTGAAAAGCGAAAGCCGCGAGGAGTAAGCATAGACGACCGAAGAGGCGGGAGACGATCCGTTCTTCGCCTCTTCGATCGGTCTACATGTTTACGAACAACCCATGCTGTTGCCGCAGTTGAAGCAGCGATAGCACGTGCCGCAGCGAACGGTGAGCGCGCCGCAGTTGTCGCACGCGGGAGCGTCGCTTTGGAAGTGGGCGAACTGCTCGTCGCGGGCGAGGAGGGTCGATTCGAGAGCGAGGGGCGGAGTCGGCTTCGATTGCAGCTCGGCCTCGACGTGCTCGAAATCGGCGATCGTCGCGGCGCGATGCCCGTTCACCTTGACCGCGGGTTTGGCCTCGATCGCGACGGGTTCGTCGGCTTCGACGCGTTTGGGGGCGTTCGCCTCGCGATATCCAGGAATGAACTGCATTCCCAGCCAACGGAAGATGTAATCGGTAACGCTCTTGGCGATCGGGATATCGGGGTTCTTGGTGAAGCCCCCCGGCTCGAACCGGCTGTGCGCGAACTTGTTGACGAAAACCTCGAGCGGGACGCCGTATTGCAATCCCATCGAGATCGCCGTACCCAACACGTCCATCAGCCCGCCGATCGTCGAACCCTCTTTGGCCATCGTGATGAAGACTTCGCCGGGACGTCCGTCGGGGTAGAAGCCGACGGTCACGTATCCCTCGTGTCCCTGGATATCAAACTTATGAGTCAAACTTTGACGCGTCTCGGGGAGACGCTCGCGCCGAGGCGCGGGATGCGACGTAACCGTTTGAGTGGGCGTGGGTACGACCGCCGAGGTCGTCGCGACGACCGTCGAAGCGGCGTCGTCGGCCTTCGTTTCCACCTGCGAACTGCTGACGGGCTGGCTTTCCTTCGATCCGTCGCGGTAAATCGCCAGCGCCTTGAGGCCGAGCTTCCAGCCCTCGAGATACGCGTCGCGGATATCGGCGACGGTCGCGTCGCGCGGCATGTTGACCGTTTTCGAGATCGCGCCGCTAAGGAAAGGTTGCGCCGCGGCCATCATCTTAAGGTGACCCCGCCATTGGATGCTCCGCGACCCGTTGCTCGGCGGGAAGGCGCAGTCGAAGACGGGAAGGTGCTCGTCGCGCAGGCCTGGAGCGCCTTCGATCGTGTCTTTGGCGTCGATGTAATCGAGAATCCCCTCGATCACGGGCTCGTCGTAACCGAGCGTGCGGAGCGCGAGCGGAACCGTCCGATTGACGATCTTGAGCAAACCGCCGCCGGCGAGCTGTTTGTACTTCACCAGAGCGATATCGGGCTCGATCCCCGTCGTATCGCAATCCATCATGAAGGCGATCGTTCCCGTGGGGGCGAGGACCGTCACCTGGCTGTTGCGATAGCCGTGCTTGCGGCCCGCGTCGACGCATTCGCGCCAAACGCTCCGCGCCTCGTTCCAAAGATAAGGAGGACACGAGGGATCGATCGCGTCGACCGCGTCGCGATGCATCTCCATCACCCGCAACATCGGCTCGCGATTGACCGCGAACCCCTCGAACGGACCGACCGTCGCGGCGAGCTCGGAGCTCGTCAGATACGCCTGCCCGTGCATGATCGCGGTGATCGCGGCGGCGAGCGCACGCCCCTCGTCCGAATCGTAAGGACGACCCGAAGCCATGATCAGCCCGCCCAAATTCGCATAACCCAACCCCAACGGACGGAATTTGTGGCTGTTCGCCGCGATCCGGTCGGTCGGGTAGCTCGCGTGATCGACCAAAATCTCTTGCGCGGTGATGAACACCCGCGCCGCGGCGCGAAACCGAGCGACGTCGAACCCGCCGTCGTCGGTGCGGAACTTCATCAAGTTCAACGACGCCAGATTGCACGCGCTGTCGTCGATGAACATATACTCGCTACAAGGATTCGACGAATTGATCGGGGCGGTGTTGGGGCACGTGTGCCAGCGCTGGATCGTGTCTTCGTATTGGATGCCGGGATCGCCGCAAAGCCACGCGCCTTCGGCCATTTTGTCGAAGAGAAGCGACGCGGGGTAGGTTTCCATCGGCCGGCCCGTCGTCACCGCGTGCGTCGTCCACGATCCGCCGGTCTCGTAGGCCCGCAGGAACGAGTCGGTGACGCGCACCGAGAGGTTGGCGTTCTGGAACATCACCGAACCGTACGCCTCGGAATTGAAGTTCGAGTCGTAACCGGCGCGGATCAACGCCTGCGCCTTCTTTTCCTCTTTGGTTTTACACTCGATGAATTCAAGGATATCGGGATGTTTGCACTTGAGCGTTTGCATCTTGGCGGCGCGGCGGGTTTTGCCGCCGCTTTTGACGACGCTGGCGATCGCGTCGTACACCCGCATGAAGCTGACGGGCCCCGACGGCCTGCCGCCGCCGGTGAGCTTCTCGCGGCTCGACCTGAGGGTCGAAAGATCGCTCCCCGTCCCCGAGCCGAACTTGAAGAGCATCGCCTCGGAAGTCGCCAGCCGCATGATGTCGGCCATGTCGTCGGCGACGCTTTGGATGAAGCAAGCCGACCCCTGGGGGTATTCGTAGGAATTGTCGGTTTTGACGACGGCGCGGGTTTCTTCGTCCCACCGCCAACCGCCGCCGGAACCCTTCACGCCGTAACGATGATAAAGGCCGACGTTGAACCAGACGGGGGAGTTGAACGACCCGTATTGGTTCAGGCAAAGCGCCGTGAGTTCGTCGTGGAAGCGTTCGGCGTCGGCCTCGGACGCGAAAACGCCGTCGCCTCGACCCCAGTCGGTAATCGTCCGCACGACGCGTTCAATCAAGGCGCGCACGCTCGATTCGCGCTCGGCGGTGCCGACCTCGCCGAAGAAGTATTTGCTCACCACGACGTTCGTCGCGAGCGGACTCCACGATCGGGGAATCTCGCAATCTTGCTGCTCGAAAATCAAGCGACCGCGATCGTCCTTGATTTGCGCCGTGCGAAGATCCCACTCGACCTCGTCGTAGGGGTTAACCCCCTCCGTGCTAAAATGCCGCGTGAAACCCAAACCGCGACGCGATCCAACCGCCGCGCGGTCCAAGTTGCGGTCGCCAACCCCAAGCCCACGCGTCCGAGCTTCCTCCGGACCGGGCGACATACCCGTTCTTCGCTCCGCCGCCTTTTCCATGGATGCTCTCTCCTTAATTAGGCCGCGCCCGCGAACACACAACGACGCGACACCCGATGCGACATCCTAGCCTCAGACTGTTCAGATGTCAAGCGAAAAAAAGTCAACCCGTCGCCCGATTACCTCGACGTGCCGGACGGCGACACGAATCAACCCGGCGCGTGAAGCGATTCGCAAGGATCGCTCTCGACCCTTGAATCATCGCTTTCACATGCTCTGGTTGATCAGGTCGGTTCAATCTAATCGGCTGGAATCGAAAAGTCAAAGCCCTCGCCCGAACCGCGAAAAATCGCTGAAAACGGCGTGAGGGAACGATGGGGACGACCGGCTGCGAACGTTGATTGGTTTACGTAACTTATTGGGGAGAAAGAAGTTTGGAATTCATAAGACGATTCGGGATCAGCCCAGGATACCGCGCAGTTCGGCGATCACCTCGGCCATCGATTTGTACCGTTGATCGCGGTTGCGGGCGATCGATTTGCGGAGGAAATCGGCGAGCCGAGGGGGCATTTTGGGCTTCACCGCGAGCGGATCGAGCGGGTCGTGATTCATCCGTTTCAGCAAGATCGCCAGCGACGTGCTCGCCTCGTAAGGTAGACGGTTGGTCATCAATTCGAACGCCATCGCGCCGAACGAGAAGATGTCGATCCGCACGTCGATCGGCTCGCGGCGGACGAGCTCGGGCGCCATATAATCGAGCGATCCCGTCCGATTGCCGGGTCGACGGAACTCGGGCGTGTTCGGAACCGCCAACCCAAAGTCGATTAATTTAACCTGACCCTCGGTGTTGAAAAGGACGTTGCGAGGACCAAAATCATGGTGAATAAACCCCGCGGCGTGCACCGCGGCGAGCCCCTCCGCCGCCTGCAACAACGCCTCGAGCTTGCCACGGGCGTCGAACGCCCCCGTTTCCTGCTGAAACTTCAGGCTCACCCCGCTCACGAACTCCATCGCCAGGAAATGTTCCTTGCGCGTCGTGATCCCGTGTTCGTAATGACGAACCACGTTGGGATGCTTGATCCGCTCGAGAATCTCCCCCTCGCTCATCCGTCCGTGCCGCACCGCCCGTGCCGCGGCCTCGGCCTGCTTCTGAACGTCCTGAACCTTCAAACAGACCGTTCGCCCCGTCTTTCGATCCAACGCCTTGCAAACACGCGACATGCTTCCCTGAGACGTCATCGAGATCACCTGAAATCGACGCTCGATATTGACGGGAGACGATCGCGTCGATGTCGACGTCGAATCCTTCTCATCCGCCGCGAAAATCGTTTTGAGTTTGCTAAACATCGATTTCCTTTCTCTCGATGCGAAACCGCGTTCCTCGCGGCGCCTGTGCCGAATCGCGCGGATCGGGCCTCGACCGAAATCCTCGCGATTCCAGGGAAGGTAAATGAATATATAAATAAAACAATGGCGCGGAAGCGAATGTTCATTGGAGCCGTTTCAGACCAAACGCGCACGAAGTCCGAACCGATCGCCGAGATGCTCCAACCAACTAAACGATCTTCACACAATTTTTGTGACACGGCAATCGTCGAAACCCAAAAACCAAGTCGGTGGAATCTTTCGCGAGCCCCGATGAAACCGTATTTTAACGGCTCAAAGTCGAAGCCGAACCGCGTTTCAAAATCCGAAACCGCGGCGCCGAACCACGCTCGAGAGGAGTTGAAAGGTATGAAAGCGATCGTGTTGAGGGACCTCGGAGACGCCGAAAACCTGAAGCTCGAAGAATGCCCCGACCCCGTCGCGGCGCCCGGCGAAGCCGTCGTCGCTCTCCGAGCCGCGGCGCTCAACCATCGCGATGTCTGGATTCGACGCGGGCAATACGCCGGAATCAAACTGCCGATCATCCTCGGGTCCGACGGATCGGGAACCGTCCGATCGGTCGGCGCCGGAGTCGACCCCGCGTGGGTCGGGCGCGAAGTCGTCGTCAACCCCAGCCTCGATTGGGGAAACGATCCCCGCGTTCAAGGCCCCAATTATCGAATCCTCGGTCTTCCCGATAACGGCACATATGCCGAAATGATAAAAATTCCGGCGACCCAGCTCGCCCCCAAACCCTCGCACTTATCGTTCGAGGAGGCCGCGGCGATCCCGCTCGCGGGGTTGACGGCTTATCGCGCTCTCGTCACCCGAGCCCGCGTCCAACCCGGCGAAACGGTCGTCGTGACGGGGATCGGCGGCGGCGTTTCGACTTTCGCGCTCCAGATCGCCAAGGCGATCGGCGCGCGCGTATTTGTAACGTCGGGGAGCGACGCCAAACTCGCCAAGGCGATCGAACTCGGCGCCGACGGGGGCGCGAATTACCGCACCGGCGACTGGGTACAAGAACTCGTCCAGCTCGGCGGCGGAGGCGGCCCCGACGTCGTCATCGATAGCGTCGGCGGCGAGACGCTCGACCACGCGGTCTCGCTAGTCAAACCGGGAGGCCGAATCGTCACCTACGGGGCGACGACGGGCGCCGTCAAAAACCTCGAGGTCCGCCGCGTCTTCTGGAAACAGATCGACCTGATGGGATCGACGATGGGGACTCCGGCGGAATTCACCGATATGATCGCATTTTATGAGAAGCATCGGCTCAAGCCCGTGATCGACCGCGTTTTCCCGCTCGACGAGGCGCCCCACGCGCACCGACGCATGGAACAAGCCGGCCAGACGGGCAAGATCGTCCTCAGGATCGAATAAAGAGGGGAGGATCGGCGAAACGAAACTTCGCGAATGAGCCTCCTCGGATCAATCGGCGTCGATCCAAGGAGGATACCGTTCCGGCCGAATCGGGAAAGGATAACGCTAATTATATCAAATATGATTTATTGAGTTCGTTTACTTGACGAAGCCGTTATCGATTGAAGCGCCTCGGCGACGTCCGAGAGGAGATTGTCGAAATCGTCGGCGATTCGCACGCTGCTCGTCGGTTTAGCTAAGTTTAGCCGTTTCTCTTCCGTTAGGCTCGCTAGACCGATTTAAGAACGGCGGAAATGTGAGAGTCGTCGCCGAGGATCTTACCAACACACAATCTTATATACAATTATTTTTGAAATTTATCCGATGATGCGACATGGATCGTGATGATCTCGTAACGTTTCTCGATCGCCGTTCCTAATTCACCGCTGGAGGCGGAGAGCGACGTGCGATCCGCGAGCGTAGTGGGAACCAACCTGGGAGATGCTTTATGATTCGGAGTCTCGCCATGAAATCGATGATCCCCGCAGTCTTTGTGATCGCGGCGATTTCAGGCCAAGAAAGCCATGCCGGATCGTGCGCCACGACGATCCGCGGACCGCGGATGAATCTCGCTTTACGCCGATTCTTCATCTTGCTCGCGAAACCCCGAGCGTTATAATCAAATCGTAACAGAGGAAGTTTGCGGATAACGCCTTTAGCGGGCCGAAAGGCCCTCGCGGCGCCTACCGTAAACGCTTAACTCAAAACGAGTTGCGGGTGTAATTCAGTGGTAGAATGCCAGCTTCCCAAGCTGGACGTCGTGGGTTCGAATCCCATCGCCCGCTCTTTCAAATCAGCCCAAACCGCTGGAAATCTCGGCGAGACGGCCTCAGGATTAGCGGATCAAAGCCCGCTTTAGAACGACCTGACACTCAAGCCGGACGAAATTGGCACCGTCGAATACGTTTGCGCGCTCCGACAACCGATCCAAAACTCCAAACGCATAAATGTTTTAATGTTTTGATTTCTTGAAAGGCATCGAAGAAGCTTTTATTCGGTACATCCGCTCCAAAATAAAGCGGCGAGGCGCTAAAACATGAAGCAAAATTCAGACTTTTATGTGATATCGACCCGTGTAAACCGTCGGCTCTCCGAGGTCGATCCAAAGTGCCCCCCATAGGACTCGAACCTATAACCCGCTGATTAAGAGTCAGCTGCTCTGCCAATTGAGCTAGGAGGGCCGACATCGTCCTTGATTCGTCCAATTACCTTATCATCCTCATCGAGCATCGACAAGTCGGATCGCTTGAAAGTTCGCCTCGGTTCCCATTTTGGATCGAATTCGCACCCGACAGCTTTCCCGCGTTCGCGATCCGAATCGTCACGAAGCCGGCAACCACGCTCCCGCGTTCGCGATCCGAATCATCAAGAAGCCCCAAAGCACGATCATGACCGACCGCATGCCGACGCCGATCAGACGCGAACGACCGCGAATCCTCAAGCCAATCGCCGTTTCTCCCCACGCTGATCGCTGGAAATCAGCGCCCGATCAAGTTACGCTTCGCCCTGGCGGAACTCGAAGCCGTATTATCCCAACAAGGAACAAACACATGACGAGATTTTGGTTTACGCCCCAAGCGCTTTTACTCCTCGCGCTCATTCCTTATACGGCGAACGCTCGAGCGGACGATAAGCCCGCGGCCAAACCCCGCGTGGCGCTCGCGACCTTCGCCGAGCTGGAAAAACGCCTCGGCGACGCCGATCTCCGCATCCTCGACGCGCGTTCCAAAGCCGATTACGACAAAGGTCACATTACGGGCGCGGTCTGGGTCGACGTGCGAGCCGCCGAGAAGCTCGCGGGAAAGCCCGGCGGGCTCGTCGACAAGGCCGCGTGGGAGGCTTGGATCGCTCCCCTCGGAATCTCCCCCAAGACCGAAACGTTTGTTTATGACGGCAGACGTCAACTCGAAGCCGCGCGCGTTTGGTGGCTTTTAAGCTATCTCGGAGTCGAACGCGTCGGGCTCGTCGACGGCAACTTCCCGCTCTGGAATCAAGAAAAGCATCCCGTCACGACCGATGTTCCCAAAATCGATCCCAAACCGTTCCACGTCGAATTCCAGGCCGAGAAGCACGCGACCCGCGACGACGTGCTCGCCGCGATTTCCGCCAAGTCGGCGGTCGTCGTCGACGCGCGGACCGAGGGAGAATACAGCGGCAAATCGAAACTCGCGAGAAAAGGTGGACATATTCCCAATGCTTGTAGATTGGAATGGTCGAACCTCGTCGGAACCGACGGTCGATTTCTCGCCGAACCCGCGTTGCGAGCCAAACTCTCCGAGGCGGGGATCGAAGATCGCGCCGGGTCGACCGCGATCACGCATTGTCAGGGAGGAGGCCGTTCGTCGGTCGACGCGTTCGTTTTGGAACGGCTCGGCTTCAAAACGCGTAATTATTATCTCGGCTGGTCCGATTGGGGAAACGCGGAGAACACGCCGGTCGAAGTCGATCGAAGCTCCAAATCGAAATAATAAAAACGTTGTTTCCCAAGCATGCTTTTGATTCAAAGGGAACCCGCGTCCGAAGGTCGAAGGAGGGCGCGGTTTCGCTTCGATCGAGCATGAAGGATTAACTTTATGATTAACGGACGATCGGATAAAACCGCGCGAGCGCGGCGGGAGGGACGCCGATCGCGGCGAGGAACGTGAGCGTCCAATTCGTGAGCGTTTGGCGGATCATACCCTTCCGTTTCCAGCGTCGCGGCGAAACCGTGATCGTCGCGCCGACGAGCGCCGGCCGACCCAGCTTGCGCAAAGCCGATGATACATAAACGTCCTCCATCAACGCGATCTCGGGGAATCCGCCGATCGCCTCAAAAGCCCACCGACGCATAAATATACCTTGATCGCCGTACGCGATTCCGATAGTCCCGGCGCGGAGGTGCGCCGCGGCGTCGACGAGGCGGAAGCGAAGGTCGTCGTCGCTCACCCTCATTCGTAAGCAGCCCCAGGCGATATCGGGACGTCGCTCGACACACTCGCGGATCGCCTTGATCGCGTTCGGCGCCAAGCGACAATCGGCGTGGAGAAATAAGAGAACGTCTCCGGAACTCGCACGCGCACCGACATTTTGTTGAACGCCGCGGCCGCGGCGCGAAGGAAGCAGACGGATTCGATTTGACTCGACGCTCCGCGCAAGCTCGATCGAGCCGTCTTCGCTCATCGCGTCGACGACGATCACCTCGTCGGGATCGACGAGAAGGAGCGATTCGAGCGTGTCGACGATCGCGGTCGCCTCGTTCCACATCGGTACGATCACCGAAACCGAAACCGAAGCCGCGCGGTCGCCGCGCGATCGACGATCGTCGCCGTTCAAAGCGTTCATCCGAACGGTCTCGTCACTCTCCTCGATCATAACGGAACACTTAAACACAACATAGAATGAAAGACATAAAAACATCAACAAAATATGGTTTCGTTCTTGATCAATCGCGCTCGTCGAGGTCGTAAAGATCGCGGGGCGAATCGTGGAGGACGGCTTGGAGGATCGCGGGGACTTCGTCTTCTTCAAGCAACCCCGATTCGACCATTCCGGCGATCGCGCGCGCCATCCCTTTTTTGACGACCTGAAGTTTACCGTAAGTCCACTCGGCGTAATACGCGTCGCATAGGAAGCCGCCGATCTTCATCATCGGCGCAACCTGCAAACGGAGCGCGACGATCCGCTCGATCGTCGTCGGAAAGAAATTATGCCACCAATATCCCGATACATAAACATTCGGGAATTGGCGAGCGACGACCGCGGTTTCGTGCACGTGCAGGTCGGACGCGGCCATGACGTCGAACCGAGCGTTCGAAAAATGATGAAAGACGCGGCACATGTCCGTCGTCCACGTTTGTTGATATCGCGGAATGCTTTTACCGTCGCAGATGAAGTATTCGGCGCCGACGGCGATCTGAAACGCCTTGCGCGTTTGATGATGCCATTCGAGAACCTTCCACGAAACAAACTGAATAAGCGTTTCGATATCCTGATCCGAAAGTTCGCCGCGGGTCGAGGCGCGGTCGAGGACCGCCTGTACGGAGGCGGAATCGGGCTCGACGAATCGTCGTTCGATCGGCAGGAACGTGTTTGAAAAGCGCGTGCGATCGGCGACGACTCGGCTTAGCCAATCGTGGATCGCGGTTTCAAGCCGTCGAGCGGTCGCGACATGATCGCCGAAGAGTTCGACGAGGACCTCGTAATACGCCTCTCGCGTCGTTCTGCCGACGAAAAAGGGGGTGAGATCGGTCGCGACTCCGGGACACATCAAATAATGCGTATCGAGCATGAAGAACGCGTCGCGATCGACCCGATTGGAATCGGCGCCTCGATTTCCCAGGCTGGTGACGAACTTCTCGATCTTGCACTTGTGTTTGAGGATCGTCGTCGGCCATGTCGCGTCGCGTCCCGACGCGAGGACGCGATCGACGAGTGTCAGATAATTGTCTTTCGTCACGACGGGGTCGTGGAAGTCGAAGAGGTCGCGGAAGATACGAAAGAGGCACCACGACATCGCGGTGTTGCGAATTTTGGACAGATACGGAATTGCTCGGCGTACACGTTCCTCGCCCGGCAGGGCGGGATCAAAATCGTCGGCGGGCATTCCGACGGCCCTGAGCTCGGTTTTCACCCAGTGGTAGCTCATCAGCGAAGCGAGGTCGGGAGCGGACCTTTGATCGCATGGAATGTGCGTATGGGGATCGATTTTGGGGGTTTCGGCGATCAAACGTTCGATTCGTTGGGTGAGGCTGGGCTCGGTCGTGAACATCGGCGGCTCGCTGGGCCGGGGCTTGTTTGGTTGGAACATCGTAAGTCATCATGAATCGGCTTCGATTGCGGGTCAAGCGAACCGTGCGTCGATAATCGTCCGGGGCGGGAGTGCCCGAGGTCGATCACGCCGCTATAATGACGTTGGATGCGGTACGAAGGACCTTTTGTGTGCAGGATTCGCGAGTATGAGGCGGGATATTGACGAGGCGTTATCCGATTGGCCCTACGACCCGACTCTCGGCGAATATCACGCGCGAGAGGTTCGCGCGCGCGACGGACGCCTGGTTCTCCAGGCGCGGATCGAGCTCGGGATCCTTCAGATCGAAACCGAGGGGCGCCCCGACGGCGTTCGGCCCCACGGAATGCCCACATATCTCGATTATCTGCGTTATCGATCGTCGAAGGCGAAAGCTCGGGGAGGTTCGTCGGCGGGGGTTTGGACGATGTCTCCCGAGCATTGTGTCGAGGCCGACCGCGAATTCATCCAGTATTATCACCGACGCATGGCTTGGCTCGCGGTCTCGCGCTACGACAAGGCGATCGAAGACGCCGATCACACGCTCGCGCTCATGGATTTTGTGAATAAACATGGGATGAACGACGAATATAAAATGTCGCACGAGCGTTACCGGGGGCTCGTTCTGTTCCACCGGACGCAGGCCGCGGTCGCGAGCGCGCTCGCCAAAAATCGCCCCGAGGAATCGATCGACGCGGTGCTCGAGGGACGCGAGAAAATCACCAAACATCATAAAATGTTATCAGCGTTACTCGAAACCGACGAGACGCTCGACGAACGGATGATCGAGCAGCTCGTCCGGCTCGAGGAAAAGATTCGAGAGAATTACAGCGTCGGTCCGACGCTTCGCGAACAGCTCGACGACGCGGTGGCGCGCGAGGATTACGAACGAGCCGCGGCGCTCCGCGATCAGATCCGCGCGCAAACGAGCGGCCGCTGATTTCAAACCCGAATCGAGCGTCGACGAGATTCGCTCGTATCGTCCGCGATCGATTCGAACGCGATCGAACCGGTCGATATCAAACGAAGCGGGATCTCGATCGGATTCCGTCGGCGAGAAGCGTCCTTCCCGCCGAACGGCTTATCCGCGCGTGTTGACCTTGTCGATTCGGCGACGATCCGGTAAGGAAAGGCTCGTCATGGAGGCCGAACGGACGCCCCGCGATCGTTTTACGCGCGGTTTTGTCGACTCGCGAGTCGCTACCGTGAACCGACGGTCGCGTGGGATTCTCCCGAGGACCAGGGGAGCGACATGCTTTTCAACACGTTTCATTTTATGTATTTTTTTGTGATCGTCTTCGCGCTTTACTGGGCGTCGTCGTTCCGGTTCCAGAATTTGTTGATCCTTTGCGCCGGTTATTATTTTTACGCGTGCTGGGATCCCCGGTTTCTCGCGCTTTTGATCCTCTCGACCGCGATGGATTACGGCTGCGGGATCGCGGTCGATCGGATCGAAGAGCCGAGACGGAGAAAACTGTTTTTAATCCTCAGCATGGCGCTCAACCTGGGAATGCTGGGTTATTTTAAATATTTTAATTTCTTTGCGGAAAGTTTGCAAAGCCTGCTCGACCGGTCGGGAGTTCACGTTTCGATCGATCGGCTCAACGTCGCGTTGCCGATCGGAATCTCGTTTTACACGTTTCAATCGATGAGTTATGTGATCGACGTTTATCGTCGCGAGATCAAGCCGACGCGCAATTTGATCCAATTCGCCGCGTTCGTCTCGTTTTTTCCTCACCTTGTCGCGGGACCGATCATGCGTCCCACCACGCTTTTGCCCCAGATCGAGCGCCCCCGCACTTTTGATTTACACCAGTTTTATCAGGGCGTTTATCTGATTTTTTGGGGGCTCGTGAAAAAAGTGGTCGTCGCCGACAATTTGGCGCCGATCGTCAACGATCTGTTCGGTCGTTCGGCGACGATCGACGGCGGTTCGGCGCTGCTCGCGGTCTACGCGTTCGCTTTTCAGATTTACTGCGATTTCTCGGGTTACACCGACACGGCGCGGGGGATCGCCAAATGTTTGGGGTTCGAGCTGGCGCTCAATTTCAACCTGCCGTATTTCGCGACGAGCCCGCGCGATTTCTGGGCTCGGTGGCACATCAGCCTTTCCACATGGTTAAGAGATTATGTGTATATATCGCTCGGCGGTAATCGAGGCGGCAAGGCGAAGCTGTACCGCAATCTGATGCTGACGATGGTGATCGGCGGGCTTTGGCACGGAGCGGCTTGGACCTTCGTTTTATGGGGATTCTATCAGGGTTTGATCCTGATCGGTCATCGCGTTCTCGAGCCTTATCTGGCGCGAATCCGACCGACCGACTCGATCGACCGGGGCGCCTGGAAACTGGCGCGGATCGTCGCGACGTTTCATCTCGTCTGCTTCGGCTGGTTGATTTTCCGCGCCGAATCGACGACGCAGCTCTCGAACATGATTCACGCGATCGTCGATCGGCCCGCGATTCCCGCGGCGGCGACGCTGCTGCCGATCGCGATTTGTATCATTCCAATTTTAATAATACAAATGATTCAATATATTACACGAGATATGATATTTATCTTTCGCGCTCCGTGGTACGCGAGGAGCGTGTTTTACGCGGCGTGTTTTTACGCGTTCGTGCTCGGCGGGGAATTCGGCGGCGGTCGTTTTATTTATTTCCAATTTTGAGCGCGGGGGTGTCGTCCGATGTCCGAGCGAACCGGCTCGCGGCGGGCGTGGCCCGCGGGTTTTTTGGGAATGATCGTGATCGTCGCCGCGGTCGAATACTCGATTGCGCGACGCTCGGTCGATTTCGTCGAAACTTCGCGATCGAGCTGGAGCTTAAGCGGCGACGCGGCTCGAACCGCTCGCGATCGCGAAATCGTATGCCTCGGCGATAGCCTGATCAAACACGGATTGTTGCCTCGCGTGCTCGCCGAGCGTACGGGAATGTCGACGATCAACCTCTCGGTGTGCGCGGCTCAACCGCCGGTAGCTTATTATATACTTAAGCGATTGATTGATAACGGCGGCGAGCCGCGGATCGCGATCGTCGATTTCAAACCCGATCTGCTCGCGGGAGGGTTGCGGAATTCATCGAGCTACTGGCCCGAGTTCGCGACGGTTCGCGAGGCGATCGAACTCGCGTGGACCGGACGAGACGCGCGCTTTCTGGCCGAGACGATCGTCGCGGGATCGCTTCCGTCGGTGCGGAATCGTCATGAGATCGCGGCGTCGATTCGCGCGGCGCTCGCCGGTAAAACCGACCCGCTGCGCTCGGTGAATCTGGCGCTTTGGCGCAATTGGAAGGTCAATCAGGGCGCCGAATTCACCCCCAAAAATCCGGGTTTCGACGGCCGAATCGGCGAAGCCGATATCAATAAGTACATGACAAAAAACTTCTGGTGTGATAAAATTAATAGAAAATACATCGAGCGGTTTCTTGATTTGGCCGATCGTCGCGGGATTCGCGTCGTCTGGCTGTTGCCGCCGATCTCTCCCGGTTTGCAGAAGCTGCGCGGCGAGTTGGGAAGCGACAGGACGCACGGCGAATTCGTTCGCTCGTTCCAAAAAAAACACCGCGGATTGATCGTCTTCGACGCCAGGAAATCTCGCTACGACTCGTCGATGTTTTTGGATCCCGTTCATCTCGACGGCGAAGGGGGCTACGCGCTCTCGTGCGACGTCGCGTCGATGCTGAATCAAATCGTCGAATCGGGGTCGATCGCCGGCGCCGAGCCGCATTGGATCGATCTTCCCGAGTTTCGACCGAGACCGCTCGATCCGCGCATCGAAAACGTCGAGCAGTCGAAAATCGCGGTTCGAGATTCGACCGCTGAATCGCTTAGGAGATAACGAACGGCGCCTCGTATCGCCGCGCCTAACTTATCAATTCAGGATTCGACCGACAAATCGCGCGGGAGACGACGAACGATCGCCGATCAATCTATTAATTTGAATTAAGATTTATGATAATTACTAGATTAAATAAATTGTTATCAATGACTCCCGCGGGATTGATCGGCGCGGCGGCGATCGTTTGCGCGATCGAGTTCGCGGTCGAGACGCGTCGGATTGAGTTCACTCATGTATATACGATGGATTGGAGAGATACGCGGGGAGCGTTGAACGAGCGAACGAGCGGGGCTTCGATTTTGCTGCTGGGAGACAGCCGGATCAAGTTCGGGATCGCTCCCCGCGTGGTCGCGGCGAAAACCGGCGAATCGACCTACAACGCCGCGGTTTGCGCCGGCCAGCCTCCCGCTTGTTATTTCGCGTTGCGGAGGGGGCTCGATCACGGAGCGAGTCCGCGCGCGATCGTCGTCGGCATGGCGCCCCATCTGATGATGAGCGGTGTTCATTTCAACGCGCGTCAATGGCCGGAATTGTTGACGACGGGAGAGCTGATCGAACTGGCGCTTGCGACACGGAACGCGACGCTTTGCGCCGATTGGACCGTGCGGCCGGCGATTCCTTCGTATCACCGACGCGTCGAGATCCGCGACGCGATCGTACGAGGCCTGCTGAGACGAGAAAGCGATCAAACCTGGAAAAAACAAGCGTACGCGCGCAATTGGGAGCGAAATCTGGGGGCTCAAATCAATCCCGGCGGTGATTTTTCGATCGATCGAGCCGAGCCTCGCGAATGGCGGGCTTTCGTCAAAAAAAATTGGAGATGCGACGCTACAAATTATAAATATCTGATCAAACTACTTGATTTGGCTCACGATCGCAAGATCGCTGTTTATTGGTTGCTGCATCCCGCGCCCTCGGTTCTTCGAATTCAGAGCGAGGCGATCGGTATGGACGCGGAGTTTGAGAAATTCACCCGATCGCTTTTGCTTCGCTATCCGAACTTAAAAGTGATCGACGGATTGAAGGCGCGTTATCCCGACCGTGT
Source organism: Planctomycetota bacterium (assembly GCA_021791715.1). Lineage (GTDB taxonomy): Bacteria > Planctomycetota > Planctomycetia > Isosphaerales > Isosphaeraceae > JAKBCQ01. Next base: position 20,869 of record JAJYWB010000025.1, read on the forward strand.
TTTTATGGATCCGCTCCATCTCGCGGCGCCCGGGGCGGTTTCGTTGAGCGAGGATCTGGGAGCGATCCTCGCGCGTGATCGCGATCGACCGTCGTCGGATCGAAGAATCGTTTTACCCGATTATCACGATACGCCGATCGATCGAGAGCTCGTCGCGATCGTCGAGACTCCTCCCGCGAGCCGAAGTTCTAAAAAAATCGAACCGAAGAGCGCGTCGATCGTCGATCGCGTTCGCGACCGATCGGCGACTCGGGCGCGTTTCGACGCGGATTCGCCGACGATCAAGGATATCGGCCCGAAACATCACGACGATTAACGTTCGGATCGGTCCTTGCGATCAACGCCGCGAAAGCCCGTAATTTTTTGATATTTTCCTTCGAGCCACGCGGCGATTCCCGACGCGTACCATTTACCGAACGCGCGATCGGAGGGTCCGCCGGGAAGCGAAGTTTCAATCTCATCAAGACCTAAATCGGCGACGATCCGATACGAAGGCCCCATCGCGAATCGACGCCCCCTCGTCTTGACGATTTGTCCCTGGCGTACCGTCGCTCGCCCCCCTTCGAGAACGAACGGACCGCGGTCGAAACCGAGCCCGACGGGAAGTTTTCCACCCAGCAAAAGATGCTTCATCAAAAACGAGCGAGTCGATCGATACGGCTCGACGCGTTCGGCGCGGGCGCGTTCAAAAGCGATCCGAAAAACTTCGTCGCGATTCCGAACCCCCAGCCATTCCGACCGCTCGGCGAGCATCACGTCGTCGATTTCTCCATAATACTCGGAAAAACATGAGGTTTCGTCGAGCAGATGCGCAAGCGCGACCCCGCCGATCGGCCCGGCGTGATTCGTCGGTTCGGAGCCGCTGAAAAACTCCTCGATCAAGGCGCGATAAAACCGCTCGAACAACGTCGCTCCCCGAGAATCGGCGTCGTAGCGGAAATCCCAATCCAAAAGAATCTTCATGTTTTCGTCGGCTTTGATTCGTTCCAAAATCGGCCGCAACACCCGCATAAACCGCTCGGCCTGGATCGACTTGATATCGCACTGAAGCGATTTCATATCATTTAACGAGAACTTTTTATCGGTCGACAGCTCGCGGTCGATCCGCTCGTAACGATAAGGCGCCACGCAGATATTGATCGGCTTCGCCGCGCCGAGATGGTTGAGGTTTTGGTTGGCGGTCGCGATGAAACCCCGCGCGGGGTTGAATTCGCCGGGGAGATCGGCGGGGTCGACGAACCCCGTCCAATCGTTGCGCGGATCGCACCCCGCTAGCGGAACGAGCCCCGACGCGCCGGGTCTGCGGATCGGCATTCGTCCCGACATTTTGTATCCGATGTTTCCCGATCGATCGGCGAGAACCCAATTCCAAGAAGAATTATTGATATGAGAGACGATATCGGAAGCTCGATCGACGCGATCGGTCTCGTACAAACGAGCGAAGCCGTCGAGAGTCGAAGCGCCCGTGTGTTCGGCCGCGGACCAGCGAGTCGCGAGATAACGGCCCGGAACGTGCGGATCTCCCGCGAGAACTCCGTGATCGTTCTCATAAAAAACAAAGTCGACTTCGGCTTTACGCTTGCGTCGAATTCGTTCATGTCGAACGCGGAACGGGACCCGATCGTCGCCGCGGAGGTACGTTCCGTCGCGGCAATCTTCGATCCACGAATCGACACAATCCATATTGGCGTAGGTGACGCCCCACGCGAGATCGGCGTTGCGGCCGAACACCATCGCCGGTGTTCCGGGCATCGTCGCTCCGATCGCGTAGCGTTCGCGTCCGTCGCTTTTCCAGCGCAGCGCCGCCTCGTACCAGATCGCGGGAAGCCGGCTCAGTTCCATGTGGGGGTCGCTCGCGAACAGGGGATACCCCGTCGCGCTTCGCCAAGCAGCGACCGCCCAGTTGTTCGAGGAAACCGCGGGAGGAATCGACTCGGCGTTCCACTTGAGATGATGCGGCACGATCGGATCGATCAGATGAACCTCGCGGATCAGATCAACATCCAGATACGCGAGTTTTCCCGGATACAATTCCTCGAGCGCGCCGATCGGAACGCCGTTTTGCACGCTCTGGATCAAAAACCGCTCGAAATCCGCCTGCATCTGCGCCAGGCCCACGTAACCGATGATTTTCCCGGTCAGATAGATATCGGAAAATCCCCACTCCGGGGCGCGTTTGGGAACGCCGACGAGCCTGAGCTCCCAGGGAATCGAATGCGAGGCGAAATACGCGTTCACGCCTCGTGAATACGCGGTTACATGCTCACGAGCGGAATCACTTAATCGCGATTCCTCGTAGGTCGAATCCGCCGAAAGATTGAAGCTTCGAAAAAATCGGTCGAGTTCGAGCATCTCGTCGTCGCTCGATAACATCTCGCTCGCCTCGCCTCGCGCCAAAATGCGCACGAGCAGCATCTGCAGGCCTCGATCGCGCGCGTGAACGTAGCCGAGCGCGAAGATCGCGTCCGCGAGAGTCGACGCGTCGATCTCGGCCTCCCCCGCGGATCCGCGAGCGATCTCGACGCGACCGTCGACCCCCTCCAATACGACAAGCGATCGACGTCTTCTCATAATCTAGATTAAATATCAATTGATACGAACATAAGAAACGAACACGATACGCGGTTCATCGTTCCGAAGGATCGATCCGATTCGGGGATCGCGAAGCCTCGCGGTTTTCGAGCCGATCGCGGAGCGACTCGCCGACGATCTTCGAGCACCGCCTTCGTCCGTCGGGGTTGATATGATCGAGATCGATGAAACACGAATCGTCGAGCTTATCGCGCAGATCAATCAACGGAACGTCGGAATCGAGTTGTTTGAAAATCTTAACGGCCTCGGCGGGAGTGTGTTCGCGCATCGGCGTTCTTTCGGGCATTAAAATCACGACGACCTCGACGCCTCGTCGTTTCCAACCCGCGACGATTCGCTTGAGTTCGGTCCAATTCGACGACGATTCGGTGTAATTCGAGGGGTCGTACCAGCCGAGCTTTTTATCGTAATTCCGCTTCGATTCAAGCTCGGCTTGATTGTAACTCGAACGAGGAATCGGCGGGGTCACGCCCCAAGGTTTCGGATCCGCGGGATAACCCGCAACGATCGTTTGTTTCAACGCGTTAAAGATCGCCAGACGACCGCGATGAAGTATCAATCGATTGAGATGATTCACAAGCGGACGATTTTCAATCGACCAGATCCACGGTTTGATCCGATTGCGCGTGATCGAAAACTCGGCCGAGCGGACGACGCCGTAAGGCGAACCGACAAGCATATAAGGATTGATCGCGACGACGATGACCTTAGGATCGAGATCGCTTATGATCAAAAGCTCGTTAATATCGGCGATCCGATGCACGCTGCCGCCGAGGCCGAAAAGGTTGAGCCAACGGTAGCGCGGATACGCTTTATCGACGATCGTCGAATCGATCCCGCTTTCGAGCGTCGATTGCCCTAAAAAGACGCCGAGCGGTCGCGAATCGACGGTTTTCTTCGATCGCGCTTCGGCGAGCAACCCCGCGAGTCGAGAGCCCGCGTGATCGAGAACCGAAAAATCCGTCGGCGATTCTCCATGGGGCAGAAAACGCGCCGGCGACCCGATCGAAACGGTCAACGTCAAATCGAGCAGAACGATCGTCGCCGCGATCGCCCCCGCGACGATCATCGGGCCGCGATATCGACGATAATTGAACCAAGTCGACACGCAAACCTCCTAAAACGCCTGATAAAAGAAGAGCGCGCCTTTTTGACCGACGAGGAAAACGAGCCACAATCGCACCGCGACCCAGCCCGCGCGGAGCGCGAATCGACCGATCGGCGTCCCTTCGATCTCTTTGATCACGGCCGAATCCCCCTCCACCAAAACGAATCGGCGATCTTTCCCGTCACCAACATCAAAGAAATCGCCGTATACTCGAATGTAATCACAATCATAATCCATTTAATCCAGCGATTCTCCATATATCGATTGAGCCCTTTTCGCCCCAACCGTTTGAGGAGAAACGCGCGATACGCGTTGCAAACGACGAGGCCCGCGGCGTGATACCCTCCCCACGCGAGCCAGTTCCACGAAACCTGATGCCAGAGCCCGCATAAGAGGAACGACACGGCGAACGCCAAACTCGCCGCGCCGAGCTGATAACTCCCCCCCGAGGCGCGCATCAGCGCGAGCTGGAGCGGATAAAACACGTTACGCCGGATGAATAGAGAAAGCGAGACGTGCCAACGCTCCCAGTAATCGATCATGTTCCGAGCCAGGTACGGACGGTTGAAGTTCTCGGGCGTCGCCGCGCCGATCAACCGACCGATCCCGACCGCGATATCGCTGTACGCGCTAAAATCGAGGTAAAGCCAAATATAATTGAATTGCAGCTCGATCGGAAACAGGGGAAAACCGGCGCGAAAATCAGTTTTGATTAGATGTTCAATTATGTTCGCCAATACGTATTTTTTGAACAAACCCGCGGCGATCCGCTCGAACGCCTCCAGGCTCTCGACCGCGCCGAGGGGGGGACGAATCGCGGGTTGAGTCGCGAATTCGTCGTAAGCCTGGATCGGTCCCGCTGCGAGCATATGAAAAGGTATCAGGTAATTGATCGTCGAGGGAACGTCGGGGGGCGCCGATCGACCCTCGAAGACCGAGCGAGAAACCTCGACCCACCGGAGTGCTACATATGAGAATCCGACGATCGCCAAGATCGGATTGATCGATCGCGCCTCGGCTGCGTATCGAACGTAAAGATCGGGCGTTTTATGGATCAAGAAAAGAGCGAGAACGATCGCCCCGGCGAGCGTGAAAACGACGCGAGCGAGCCGGGGTCGATCGGGTCGAAGCGCGTGCAGAATCGCGTTCGCGGCGAGCAATCCTCCCGCGATATAAACGACGCGATCCCTCAAATAGAACCCGACGAACGCGAGATTGACGATCGCGAGCGCCCATTTACGAATGCGCGGCGATTCGATCGGCAGAAGGATGAGAACGGCCGCGGCGACAAAAACCCAGAACGAAACGCTGTAAAGATCGATGCTATCCGCGCCCATTCGCACAGATTTCCTTGATTCCGCCGCGGCATGTTCCGAATTCCGCCGGATTCGCTTCGTCCCGGCTTCGTTCCACGCCGATCGAACTTCACTCCCGCCCCGATATCAAATCGATCGCGTTCGCCATGACGAATCGAACACCAAATGAGTTCGTTCCGAGTTCGTCGAAAGCGTAGCAGCGCATCGATCGGCCTGCAAATCGGCGAACGGAGAAAGCGGGCTCGGCTCGCCTCGATCGCCGATGAGTTTACACGAGTCGTTTCCGCGAGTAAGATCGATTCAATCGACCGAATCTCGCGACTCCGCGCACTCCATCGAGGGGATTTGATCATGCGTCGAATGGTTTTCCTATTCGTGTCGGCCGTCGTATTCTTTGCAGGCTTGATCGTCGTCGATCGGTCGATCGTCGCGGGCGAAGATCCCAGGGCGACGCTCGAGGAGGATCGTACATCCAAGATCATCGCGGCGGTGCGCGCCCAGGAGCAAAAATATCAAAATGTGGAATATCAAATTCGCATCAAGAAAAGCGCGTTTGATCTTAAGAACCCCGTGAAACCCGCCGAGGTGAGATCGATCGAAACCCGCCGCGTGATCCTTCAGGGGGATAAACTCCGGTTTCAGACCGATTACACAAGGCGCGTCGACGACGCCGAGTTTCACCGGGCCGAGATTTCGGCGTTCGACGGCGAGAAAACGCGCACCGTCGTCGAGGGGATTTGCGCGAACGTTCATCTCGGTCGCTACGAGCATCCCGATATCGTTCCGCCCCATTCGCTTTCGCTTAGTCATTTCTTATTCAACATCCCCCTCTCGATTTATCTAAAAGGGACGAACGCGATCCTTGAAAATCAAAAATTCATTAAATGTACGCATATTGACAACTCAATTTACTGTTTCGCCAAAGTCGAGGCTCGATTCGAGCGCGAGGAGCGAGTGAACGGATTGCTTTGTCAGAGGATCAGGTGCGAACGGCGATATTCGAAAGACGATCCTTCCACGATTCAATATTTATGGCTTGCGCCTTCACGCAATTACATGTGCATAAAAGAAATCATGCTTGATCGGAACTCGAAGCCCGGCGATCCGCCGATTCATGAGATGCGCGTGGAGAAGATGCGCGAGGTCGTACCCGGATATTGGTTTCCGACCAAAATCGTCGTCGAAAACTCCGACTCGGAGGCGTTGAAGTTGAAGCGTCAAGTCGTGTCGAGCGTCGACGAAGCCGAGGTCGAGGGGATTGAATTTTATCCCAAATATCCGATCGCGATTTTCCAGGATGTGAAGATTCCCGCGGATATCCCGCTTTTTGTCATCGATAACGACCGTCTCGCCGACTCGACGATCCCCGAACCCGTCGGCGGACCCGTCGAGGCCGAGAAACTGAAAAGCGTGCTCGCCAAACTGAGGGAGGAGGAGACGAGGTATCAAACTCTCGCGGTGAAGGCGAGCTTCGCGATGACGGGCTTCGTTCCCGACGCCGATATTCCGCCCGAAATGATTAAAGGAATGTTTCAATTTATTAAATCGACAAAAAATTCGATCATCGACGGGAATCTTAAACGCGTGGAGTCGATCGACGAAGACTCTTCGATCGGCGGCGAACACCGAAGCTACGAGAGCGTCGAATCGTTCGACGGGAAATGGACGCGATCGTTCACGCGCGGACTGTCCGGCGACCGCGATTTTACGTTCGGGGCGTCGATTCGAAAAGGAGGAGGATTCGCGTTCCCAAAATCTTATGATGGAACCGCGGTTTATCGATCTCACACATTTTTATCGCATGATGATGGGTTTTATTCAAAGTTGTCCGATCAACTCGATTCTCCCTGGTATGATTTCCGGATGATAATACGACAGCGAGTTCGCTATTGCGGCGAGGCGACGACCGACGGAACGCGCTGCGTCGTGTTGCGACGCGAGACTCTCGACGATAAAGGGAAACCCGAACCGTATTTCCAGGTCTTACGGTTGGCGATTGATCGCAACTACCTGCCGATCCAGATCGAATCCTACGGCAGACAATGCGATTGTTATAAATTGCCGAGAACTGTCTCGCGGAGCTACGATCTCCGCGAAATCGCTTCCGGTATTTGGTTTCCATTTCGTTCCAGTGAGTTTTTAACCGAAGACGGAGGTCTCTTTTGGAAACGGATCATTCTGAATTCAAAAAACGAATATTATGTTCACAACGCCGCAATCGGATCTCGGTTCGCGCCGGAGTTCTTTCATAACGTTACGGTCGACGCGCGAACTCCAATCGCGGTTTTCGACGACGAAGGGACGTATTTGGGTCAAGCCGATCAGGAGAAAGACGGAGCGATCGTGCTCGATCCAAATCGATATTTATCGCTCGCTGCCGAAGCGAAGATTTCTTACGACATTCAACTCGAGCGTGAGAAAGCGATCGCGGAGAAGATCGGCAAGCCCGCCGCCGATTTTCCCGAGCGCGCCGATTGGCTCAACGGCGAACGGCTTTCGTGGAAAAAGCTCCGCGGCAAGATCGTGATCGTCGACTTTTGGGCCGAGTGGTGCGGGCCTTGCCGCGCCGATTTCGCTCGCCTCGCCGAGATCCATCGCACGCGAGAATCGAACGGCCTCACGGTGATCGGAGTTCATCCCCCAGGGAGCGATCCCGCCGATATCAAAAAAATACTTTCTCAATTTCATCTCGATTATCCGATATGTATCGACGTCGCCCCCGACGCGAGGGTTGAAACCTGGGGGGAACTGTTCGGCAAGTTCGCCGTCCGCGCGATTCCGCACGCCGTCGCGGTCGACGACGAGGGGATCGTGATCGCGTCGGGACGACTTGAAGACGTCGTCGCCAAGGCGTCCGCAGCCGTTCGGAAAAGTAAGTGATCGCGATCGATCACCAGGCTCGCGCCGGTTCGGTTCGCGGTCGAGGCCGAATTCCCGCTCGAATCGGTTCACAAGGCGATTCGCGACGATTTCGATTCCGAAAAAGTCCTTGCAATTCGCGTCGCCGGCCGATATGTTAAACAATCGTTGAGCCTCAGTAGCTTTCCCGCCGTCGCTCGCGGGGTCGCTCCAGCCGGTTCCTTACCGGCGTCGAGACGCGAACCCGGCCTTGTCCGAGAACGGAAGCGCCGCCATGAAACCGAACCGTAACCCCCCGACGGCCGTTCTGATCGCCCTGGCATCGCTTTGGGCGTGCTCGCGTGTCGACGCCGTCGAACCAGCCGCCGACGCCGCCAAGAAAACCGCGGCGACCTCGAAGTCGCAGCCGGCGCATCTCGAAGCTCAATCGAGCGACGGCGTATCGTCTTCGTCGTCGCTTCCGCTTCACGAACGGATCGATCGGTTGATCGAGCGCGAGCTCGAAGGAAAATTCGCGTTACCCGCGACCGACGGCGAATTCGTCCGTCGCGTGTATCTCGATTTGACCGGAATGATCCCCTCGGCCGACGAGGCTCGCGATTTTATCGACGACCCCTCGCCGTACAAACGCGATCGACTGGTCGATCGCTTGCTCGCCGCGCCGACGTACGCCCGCAGGATGCAGATCGCGTTCGACGTCATGTTGATGGAACGGCGCGATCAACAAAAAGTACCCGCCGATCAATGGAAAACTTATCTTTACCAGTCGTTTCTTGAGAACAAGCCGTACGATCAATTGGCGAAAGAGATATTAAGCGCCGACGGTTCCGATCCGACGAATCGAGGCCCCTCGAAGTTTTATCTCGAGCGCGAAGGCGATCCTTACATCCTCACGCGCGACGTCGGTCGGCTGTTCCTCGGTCGCGACATGCAATGCGCCCAGTGCCACGATCACCCGCTCGTCGACGATTACAAGCAGGCGCATTATCACGGTTTATACGCGTTCTTCAGCCGAACTTACGGCGTTCAACCCGCGGGGGGCGGGTTCATGCTGGGAGAAAAAGGCGAGGGAGAAGTTACATACAAATCGGTATTTAAGAAAAAGATCACGCATTCGACGGGTCCGCGCGTGCTCGACGGCGCTCCGCCGGTCGAGCCGACGATCGCCAAGGGGGATGAATACTGGGTGGCGCCGGCGAACGGAATTCGCGCGATCCCCAAGCACAGCCGTCGCGCGTCGCTTCCCGCGGCGCTCGCCTCGGATAAAAATCCCGCGTTCGCCCGCAACGCCGCGAATCGATTGTGGGCTCTCTTTTTGGGCCGAGGGATCGTCGACCCGGTCGATTTCGATCACTCCGACAACCCCCCTTCGCATCCCGAACTACTCGATCTCCTCGCGAACGAATTCGCGCAATCGCACTACAATATTAAAGCGTTAGTGCGCGAGATTATGCTTACGCGAACATATCAGCGATCGAGCGAGCCGCCTCCGAACGTTTCGCCCGCCGAGCTCGGCGCGGCGAGGTACGCGGTCGCGAATCTTCGACCGCTTTCGGCGGAGCAGTTGGCGTGGAGCGTGATGAGGGCCGCGGGGATCGTCGACGCGAAACGCGCCGAGGTCGAGCGATCGTTGATCGGCGTCGATCCTCGATTCCGCGCGATCGCCGAGCTCGATTCGAAACGCAAGGCGCTCGCCGAGCGGCTGATCGAGAGCGAAACATATCGATCGCTCGCCGGCAATGAACATCCGTTTGTGCATTTTTTCTCGGCGGGAGCGGGTCAGTCGCAAGACAGGCTCGACCCGACGGTGCATCAGGCGTTGTTTCTTTCGAACGGCGATCCGATTCGCTATTGGTTGGGACCCTCGCCTTCCTGGCTCGTCGGCCGAGCCTCGGCGTCGACCGATCCCGCGGCGACCGCCGATTTGTTGTATCTCGCGCTTTTATCGCGTCGGCCGACCGGAGAAGAGCGAGCCGCGATCGTCGCGAGCCTCGCTCACCGAACCGCCGACAAACCCAGGGCCGTCCAGGAAATCGCCTGGGCGATCGTCGCCTCGAGCGAATTCCGCTATAACCATTAATCTCGTCAAGGAGAACGGCCATGCGATGCACGTATTCATGCGGGTCGGCGGAACATGTCCTTTCACGGCGATCGTTCCTCGGCGGCGCCGCGGCGCTCTTGGGAGGCGCGGTCGCGGGCGCCTCGGGGTTTTCGCCGATCGCTCTCGCCGATTCGCTCGAGAAAAAACGTAAGCAGATCTTGGTCGTTTACCTCGCGGGGGGATCGAGCCAGTTGGAAACCTGGGATCCCAAGCCCAAGACCGATACGGGAGGGCCGTTCGGCGCGATCGAAACCTCGGTTCCGGGGATTATGATCTCCGAGCTTTTGCCCCGCACCGCCAAGCTCATGCATCTGATGGCGCTCGTTCGCGGGGTGAACACGCACGCGGCCGCGGTCGACGATCACGGCAAAGGCGATTATCTAATGCACACGGGACGCGCCCAGGCGCCTGGGCAAGAATATCCAAGGCTGGGAGCGGTCGCATCGAAGTTCCTCGGCAAAGAGAGCGACGCTCTACCCGGATACATTCACATCGCCCCCGGCCACGGCGGGCTCGGCCGCAACGAATCGGCGTTCCTCGGCCCCAGGCACGCTCCGCTTTATCTCGGGAACGGCCAGGCTCCCGCGAACACGCTGCGCGATCCCGCGATCGGCGACTCGGCCGATCAATCGCGGCAGGCGTTCCGTCGAATGCTCAACGACCGCTTCGCCAAACGACGCCGATCCGCCGAAACCGAGGCGTATACGTCCACATATGAACAGGCCGCGAAGTTGATGCGCGAACGCGACGTCTTCGACATCTCCAAAGAACACGCAGCGGATCGCTTTCGTTACGGCGATTTCGATTTCGGCAGGCATTGCCTGCTGGCGCGGAGGCTGCTCGAGGCGGGATCTACATACGTGCAATGCGTGCATTCGAATTACGACACGCACAACGAGAACTTCGCGTTCCATCTCGAGCAGGTCGGCGAGTTCGACCAGGGATTCTCGGCTCTTCTCGAGGATCTTCACGTTCGAGGTCGGCTTGAACATACGCTTGTAATCGTGATGTCGGAATTCGGCAGAACGCCGCATATCAACTTGTATCAAGGTCGCGATCATTGGTGCAAGGCCTGGTCGATCGCGCTCGCGGGTTGCGGGATCAAGAAGGGAATCGCGCTCGGCAAAACGAACGCGAGGGGGACCGAGGTCGTCGATCACGAGGTTTCGGGCGGGAGCCTGTTCCACACGTATCTAAGCGCGGTCGGGCTCGATCCCGCGGGGGGCTTCGAGGTCGACGGTCGACCGATCCAGATCGCCGAACCGACCGCGACCGCGATTAAAGAGCTGCTCGCGTGACGAACGCGGGCGCGACCTTCCCAATCAACGAGGAACGCGAAGAATGAATACGTCTTTCTCGGTCGATCCGGCGAAGATCGCCCCGGTTAAAGAGTTCGCTCATTCGTCGCCGTTGACGACATGCCGATTCGACCCCAAAGGGACGTACGTTTTCGCGGGATCGCAAGATCGGCTCTTGATCCGTTGGAATCTCGAATCGGCAGCCAAGACGACGTTCGAGGCGCACGAAAGCTGGGTTCAGGCGATCGCGTTCGCTCCCGACGGACGCACCGTGCTTTCGGGGGGATGCGACGGCAAGCTGATCTGGTGGAACGCGACCGACGAAAAACCCAGGCCGATTCGGACGATCGCGGCGCATCGTCCCTGGGTGCGGTCGATCGCGGTCTCTCCCGACGGCAAGCTCGCGGCGACCTCGGGAACCGATAAGCTTGTGAAGATTTGGTCGATCGAAGACGGCAAGCTCGTTCAAGAAATCTCGGGGCACGCGAAAGACGTGTATCGCGTCGTCTTCGATCCGAAGGGGGCTTTCTTGTTCTCGGCCGATCTCAAGGGGCTCGTCAAGCGGTGGGACGCGGCGACCTGGAAACATGTCGGCGATCTCGACGCGGCGAAACTTTATCATTACGATCAAGGACAGGGGGTCGATTTCGGCGGAGTGCGCGATCTCGCGATCTCACCCGACGGCGCTTTGATCGCGTGTTCGGGGCTGATCGAGGCTTCGAATCCGCTCGGCGCGGTGCACACTCCCGCGATCGTCGTGCTCGACGGCAAAACGAATAAGGAAAAGCTCCTCGAACGCCCCAAAGAGGATATCAAAGGGTCGATGTGGAGCGTCCGCTTTCATCCCGACGGATTCTTGCTCGCGGGATCGGGAGGAGGATCGGGAGGGTTATTGTTCACGTTTAAACCCGATCAAGTGAATGAAACGTACAAATTCTCACTGCCGAACATATTGTACGACGTCGATCTTCATCCCGACGGCAAGCGGATCGCCTCGGCGCATTACGACGGCAAGCTGCGGCTGAGCGCTTTCGCTCGCGTCAAGACTTAGTGACCCGCGGCTAATTTATCGCAAGGTCGATTGTTCAAGGCGGATGGATTATGCGGCAAATATTCGCAAGATTGTACTTGAGTGTATGTATCATAATTATTATTACGAATCAGTCGTTCTCAGCCGATTCGCCGATCGCCCCGCGCGATCTCGAATTTTTTGAGTCGAAGGTTCGGCCGATCCTCGTCGAGCATTGTTATTCGTGCCATTCGGCGGGAGCGAAAAAGCTGCGCGGCGGGCTTTTGCTCGACGCCAAGGCGGGTTGGGTGAAAGGGGGTGACGGAGGACCCGCGATCGTCCCGGGTGATCCCGATTCAAGCCCGCTCGTCGTCGCGGTTCGGTATCAAGACGAAGACATGAAAATGCCCCCCAAGGGGAAACTTCCCCCCGAAGCGATCAAAACGCTCGAAGAATGGGTGAAACGAGGCGCTCCCGATCCTCGAACCGGTCCCGCCGCCGCGCCTCAAACCAAACGCGTGATCGATATCGAGGAATCGAAAAAAAATTGGGCTTTTCGACCTCTCGTCAAACCGGACGATCCCTTCGTTCGCGATCCTGAGCGATGCGCGACTTTCGTCGATCGATTCGTGCTCGCGAAGCTCGAAGAAAAGGGAATCGAGCCCAATCCAAGGGCGAGTCGAGCGGTTTTGATCCGCCGAGCCTCGTACGACTTGATCGGCTTACCGCCGACTCCTAAAGAAATCCAAGCGTTTGTGAACGACCCCGCTCCCGATCGGATCGCGTTCGAGAAGGTCGTCGATCGCCTGCTCGAAAGCCCCAGGCACGGCGAACGATGGGCGCGGCATTGGCTCGATTTGGCGCGATTCGCCGAAAGCCACGGCTTCGAACACGATTACGATCGGCCGACCGCGTATACATATCGCGATTTCGTGATCGAAGCGATCAATAAAGATATACCGTACGATCAATTTATCAAGGATCAGATCGCCGGCGACGAGATCGCCCCCGACGACAACCTCGCGCTTAAGGCGACGGGCTTCCTCGCAGCGGGGGTTCACAGCACGCAGATCACGGCGAATCAGGTCGAGAAGGAACGTTACGACGAACTCGACGACATCGTCAATACGCTCGGGACCGCGGTTCTCGGCCTCACCGTCGGGTGTGCGCGATGTCATGATCATAAATTTGATCCGATACCCCAGGCCGATTATTATCGGTTGCTCTCGACCTTTACGACGACGGTTCGGACCGAGGTCGATCTGATCGACGATCCCCGCGGGTTTCAGCGGGCGAAGGAGCTTTACGAACGCGAGCACGCTCCGTATCTCGCGGCGCTCAAGCGTTTTGAAGACGAACGTTTGGCCGAGCGAATGGACGCTTGGGAAAAGCTTCGCGGGTCGCATCCCCCCGTTCAACCGCGGTGGACGGCTCTCGACCCCTCGAAAATGGAATCGAAAGGAGGCGCCAAGCTTTCCAAACAGGCCGATCTCGCGATCAAAATCGACGGCAAAAATCCGGACTTCGATACGTACACAATTGTCGCCGCTTGCGACCTTCCCGAGATCACCGCGATCAAGATCGAGGCGCTCGCCGATCCGTCGCTCGTCAAGGGGGGGCCGGGGAGGGCCGAGAACGGCAATTTCGACCTCACCGATCTCAAATTGACGATCGGTCCGCGATACGGAATCGGCTCGACATACCCAGTGGCGTTGATGAATCCGAAGGCGACTTTCGAGCAACCCGGTCTTCCCGTGAAGGCCGCGATCGACGGCGATCTCAAATCGGGCTGGGCGGTCGACCCTCGATTCGGCGTCGATCACGCGGCGGTTTTCGAGATCGGCTCGGACGTTCATCCGAACGGCGGAGCGACGCTGACGATCACGCTCGATTTTCAGGGGAACGTCCGCCACGCGATCGGTCGATTGAGGATCTCGGCGACCGATTCTCCTCGTCCCGTCGGGCTCGGCGACGACGGCGAGCCGCGCGAGATCGCGAAGATCCTCGCGACCCCTCGCGATGCGCGTTCGGTCGAGCAAACGAAGCGAGCGCTCGATTGGTACAAGACGATCGATCCCGAATGGAGAACGCTTAAACGAGCGATCGACGAGCACGCCCTGACCGAGCCCAAACCGAAGGGTACGAAAGCTTTGATCTCCTCCGAGGGGCTTCCCGCGGTTCGGTTGCACACTCAGGGCGCCGATTTTCTCGAGAAAACGCACTTCCTTAAACGGGGCGACCCGAATCAGAAAATGTGGGTCGCCGAGCAAGGGTTTTTGCAAGTACTGATGCGATCACCTAATCAAGAAAAGACATGGCGAATCGATCCTCCCAAGGGAAGCCGCACTTCGTTTCGTCGCGCGAGCCTGGCGAACTGGCTGTTCGACGTCGAAGAGGGCGCGGGTTCGCTCGCGGCGCGGGTGATCGTCAACAGATTGTGGCGTCATCATATGGGAAGGGGTATCGTCGCGACGCCGAGCGATTTCGGCGCGCAGGGAGAAAAGCCGACCCACCCCGAGCTGCTCGAAAGGCTCGCGATCGAACTGGTTCGGGGAGATTACAGGCTTAAGCATATTCATAAATTTATTGTTTTAAGCGAGGCTTACGCGCGGTCGGCGGCGATCGATCCCGCCAAAAGCGCGATCGACCCCGAGAACGCGCTGTATTGGCGCAGGCCGAGGCTTCGGCTCGAGGCCGAGACGATCCGCGACGCGATGCTCGCGGCATCGGGAACGATCGATTATCGGATGTACGGACCGGGTTCGCTAGACGAGCGTCAGAAGCGGCGGAGCGTGTATTTAACGGTCAAACGTAGCAAGCTGATTCCGATGTTCACGCTGTTCGACGCCCCCGACGCCCTCTCGCCGATCGCCGCTCGCGCCTCGACGACCGTCGCCCCGCAATCGCTTTTGTTGCTCAACAGCCCGCTCGTTCGCGAATGGGCGGGAGAGTTCGCCAAACGCGTTCGTCCCAATCCCGAGATCAAAATCGAATCCGCGGTCGACGCGGCGTATCGGATCGCCCTCGGGCGCGAGCCGACCGCGACCGAACGCGCCGACGCGCTCGCCTTCGTCGAACGTCGCGCCAAAGAGAGCGACGACAAAACCGAGAAGCGATCGGGATCGCTCGACTCCGCGCTCGTCGATCTTTGCCAGGTTCTCTTCTCTTTGAATGAATTTATTTACATTGAATAACATAAGGCGACGATCGATTTTAAGGACTTAATTATGAGCAATTATGCATCATTATTCGCCGAGCCCGCTTCGATCTTCGGTTCGAGGCGCGAGTTTTTGAAGCGAACCGGTTCGGGGATGGGGATGCTGGCGCTCGCGGGGCTTTTGCAAGATCAGGGTTTGCTTCAAGATCGATCCCTTTCGGCCGCGGAAGGTTCGGCGGGAACTTCCGGCCTCGCCGTTTCGAGGGCCGACGATCGCTCGCTCCATCCGATGGCGTCGCGACCGGGGCATTTCCCCGCCCGCGCCAAATCGGTGATCTGGCTCTTCCTCAACGGCGGTCCGAGCCATGTCGACACATGGGATTATAAACCCGAGCTCACGAAACGCGACGGCAAGGAACTTCCGGGATTCGATAAAAACACCGGGTTTTTCACCGATCAGGTCGGCCCTTTGATGAAATCGCCGTTCAAGTTCGAGCGGCACGGACAATCGGGGGCGTGGGTTTCCGAAATCTTCCCCCATCAGGCTCGCCATGTCGACGATATGGCTTTCATTCACAGTTGCTTTACCGAAACGAACAATCATTCGCCGGCGCTTTTTGAGATTAACACGGGGATGAGCCGAATGGGCTTTCCTTGCGTGGGCGCGTGGGTGACGTACGGCCTGGGGTCGGAAAACCGCGATCTTCCCGGATTCGTGGTGATGTACGACACGCTCGGGCGCGGGCTTCCCAAGGGGCATTCGCAAAACTGGGGCGCCGGCTTTTTGCCGGGGGTCTATCAGGGGACGGCGCTCGCGGCACAGGGACCTCCGATCGACAATTTATCACGTCCTCAAGGGCTTACCGACCGCGGCCAGCGCGACCAGCTCGATTTGCTCGCGAAGCTCAATCGTCGCGAACTCGAACGCTCGCCCGGCGAGGCGGCGCTCGCGGCTCGGATCGAGGCGTTCGAGCTCGCTTATCGGATGCAGACGACCGCGCCCGAGGCGCTCGACGTCGACCGGGAATCGAAGGCGACGAAGGCCTTGTACGGACTCGACGACCCCAAATGCACGCATTTCGCCCGCCAGTGCCTGATCGCTCGCAGGCTCGTCGAACGGGGCGTTCGATTTATCCAGATATATAGCGGAGGCATGGAGAACGAACGAAGCTGGGACGGACATCAGGATATCGTCAAGAATCACGGCGGTTTCGCTCTTGAAACCGATCGACCGATCGCAGGCCTTTTAAGCGACCTGAAAGGTCGAGGACTCCTCGATTCGACGCTTGTCGTTTGCAACGGCGAATTCGGCAGGCTGCCGATCGTTCAGAAGGGAGGGACGGGGCGCGATCACAATCCGCACGCTTTCACCACCTGGTTCGCGGGAGGGGGAGTTAAAGGGGGGACGCATTACGGTCAAACCGACGAGCTTGGTCATAAAGCCGTCGTCGATCGCGTGAGCGTCAACGACCTTCACGCGACGATCCTCCGACTTCTTGGAATCGATCACACGCGTTTAACATATCGTTATAACGGACGCGATTATCGCCTGACCGACGTCGCGGGGAACGTCGTCGCGCCGATCCTCGCGTGATCAAGGGGTTTTGCGCGATCCGCCGATCGATATCGCCGAGCCCGATGATCGGGGAATCGGTGGATTTTGAGGTTCTTGGTCGATCAATCGGTGTCGCCGGCGGAGATCAGTCGTCGTCGAGTGAGAGGCGAGATAGAGATTGAAAGCACAGGAATCATCCAATTCACGATCCCGCATATTATGAATCGACCGAACTCGCAAGCTTTATTCCGACCGGTTAGGTTCGTGCGACGGATTCTATCCTGTTGATCGTCCTCGTCTATCCTCGACTTCCCTGGCAAAATACCCGGAATTTTCGACGAGAGTAGTTACATATTCTAGCATTATTAAATATTTTATTTATTTAATCCTTGCGTGTCGACTCGCGGGAGGCGCCGATCGTCTCTTTCAATCGTCGAACCGGCTATTCGCGTTTAATCCGGATTCCGCACAATTAACCGGAGGCTCTATATTCCGTTACCGTCGCCAGGCGGAACTATAAATCATGAAATCTTCATAAAAACAAAATATGCTAACTAATATAATGGCATCATATATAATTTCGTAGCGATTGTGGAAATTCGTTCGATCGTGAAACGCGAAGCGCCGGCTCATCATTCGATAAGCACGGCCATGGCCTCCGAAGGCAATACGCTGAATTATGGCGGCCGTTTGCGTGGTCATCCCGTACAAACTGTCGAAAAATCATCCACGTTAAGATTTTACGCTCGATAGCCGTGCATTACCCTATGCGACTCTGAACGACCGGATCGTTTCCAATCCCGATCGCGATTCGAAGGTTTTGAAGAGACAAACCGATCGATTGGGGTGGAATCGTGATCTTGAAGATCAATTCAATCAAATAACAATGGTTCACCTTTATTGACACGATAATTCTTACGGCCTCGGGTCGGAACGGACTCGGCCTTTTCTCCATCTCGCTCCGCTCCATCGCCGTTCCGTCTTTCGTGCGGCTCGAAGCGAAACCGGCCGGCTTCGAGATATTCGCAATTGAGTTCAACGGCGATCCATTTTCGCTCCAACTCCTCGCACGCCTCGCCGGTCGTATTGCTGCCGGCGAACGGATCGATCACCAGATCGCCGGGGTCGGTGAGGAATCGGATGAAGAAGAGGGGTAACTGGATCGGAAAACGCGCGGGATGCGGTTTGACACCCGTCTCTTTGCAACGCTCGAGATAATGGCCGTTGGCGTCGTTATTACCGCATATAATAATATTCCCAGGAATTGAGCCGCCGCGGTCGATGAACTTCTTGGTGATGATATGACCCGAAGGTCGAACTTTCGCGGTATATCCGCGTTTAAGCAACCGTTTCATATCGGGGCTGTATTCTTGAAGAACTTTCTGGTTATCGGCTTTCGGCCAAGGTGTTTTAGAAAGCCACCAAACACATTCGACCGAATCCTTGACTCGAATTTTGCGAACATTCACCCACTCGGCGGGCGAAGGGAGCTTGGCCGGGTTGTACCAAAAGAATTCTTGCGCCAGATGGAATCCGGCATCTTTGCAAAGCGCGATCAACAATTCAAAATGATAGAGCGATCGAGTCGGCGTTCCCGGCGTCCAGGCGCCGCCGATATCGAGAACGAAACTACCGTCGTCGGCTAAAATGCGATGCATCTCGGCTGCGAAGGGCATGAACCATTTGATGTAATCGCCCTGATCGGCGTTACCGTATTCCTTTTTGAAATGCAGCGCGTAAGGAGGCGACGTCATAATGAGATTGACGGAACCGGCCGGCAACGTTCTCATAAACTTATGTGAATCGGAAACGTAGGCTTTGCCTAACGATGTTTCGTACAGGGATTGATTCATAAAAGTTTAAAGTCTCCGATCGCTTCCTCAAGATTTTCTCGCCAAAAACCCGAAGCGGTGAATGGAACTCTCTGCATAATTACAAGGTAATCAGGGTATTGCAGACGTCGTTCAAGACGACCACAGGCGCTAAACAGATATTTCCATTCTCCTGTCTGATTGAACAGGCAAGCGGCCAAAATATCGAAATCATCGACCCTGTATCCTCGACTAGGTCCTCCCGCGATCGCGTTTCTTGTCTTTTGAATCTCCACCTTGTAACCGTCTCGATAAACCGACTTACCGCTTCGGACATTTTTGCATTCAATCCTATAACGGTAGCCTTCGATTTCGATCAGGAAGTCCGGTTCTCCGGTCGCATCGCTCCAGATGAGCTCACTGATCTTCAATCGATCTCGCATCAATTCCATGTGTCGATTCAGATAGAACTCCGCGAGCTTCCCTTTTACATCCGTTCTCGATCTAGGACCGTGTTCAATCGCGGTGAGTATCTCCCAACCCGGAGCTTGAAACAATATTTCAAGAGGGTGTCGGCGAGGTTCTCCATTCTCGGTAAATTGCGGCGGCATCCATGCCTCCATTGTTTAGCCGTCTTGCTCGGCGAAATCAGGAACAAAAAATTATTGTAACGATTCCATCACTGAAAGCTAGTGAGATTAGTGCGATTTTCGTAATCTCAAATTCCGCAAGAAGTTAACATTGTATACCTCCGGCCATTAAGCCGCGGGAAATACTTAAGAATCGCAAGTATACTTAAAAGTTATAATAATAATGGTTTCTCTCTTATCGCAGGCGGGTTTCGAGTCGCTAACGCTACAAAGATTCTTGATAATTAAAATATACTCTTAATCAAAGATCGGCGGCTCAAATCAAGCACTGAAACAAGGCGCCCCGTACTGTATTGATTGACAGATAAATAGAATCGATATACTTGAAATCAAAGCGAAATCTACATTGATTTATCAGAATCTAAGCCTCGCGACGTCGGATGACTTCTACCCTCCCCGCGTTGACGATCGCCGCCGCGACGTCTACGATTTTAAGGACTCTCGGTTGTATGCCGGATTCGGTTCCGGAGCAAAACGATCGTTAAACGCGACATAAACCAAGTTCTCATCTGGAATTGGAGTTCATTCGTGGCCCAGGATCGACCCCGGACGCTCGGCGAATTGAAGGCGAGCGGATATCCGCTCGAATCGGTTAAAAACGAGATGCGGAGGAACTTGATCGCCAAGCTCAAACAAGGCGAAAACCTCTTTCCAGAAATCCTCGGATACGAGGAAACCGTCTTTCCGCAAATCCAAAACGCCATCCTCTCGCGTCACGACATGCTGTTTTTGGGGCTTCGAGGCCAGGCCAAAACGCGAATGCTGCGCGGGCTCGTCAAACTCCTCGACGACGCGATCCCGATCGTCGAGGGCTCAGAGGTGAACGATCATCCCTACGCCCCGATCTCGCGCGAATCGCGTGATAAAATCAATACGCTCAAAGATAAAACCCCAATCGCATGGGTGGGCCGCGACGAACGCTATCAAGAAAAACTCGCCACGCCCGACGTCACGATCGCCGATTTGATCGGCGAAATCGATATGATTAAACACGCCGAGGGTCGATACCTCTCGAGCGAACTCGCGATGCACTTCGGCCTGATCCCGCGCGCCAATCGCGGTATTTTCTGCATGAACGAACTCCCCGATCTTTCCCCCAAGATTCAGGTCGGCCTGTTCAACGTTCTCGAAGAACGCGACGTTCAGATTCGTGGCTTTCCCGTCCGTTTAAATCTTGATCTCTGCATGGTTTTCTCGGCGAATCCCGAGGATTATACGAATCGAGGTCGGATCGTCACGCCGCTCAAGGATCGGATCGGCTCGGTCGTCCGCACGCATTACCCGCTTTCTCGCGAACTCGGCGTGAAAATCAACGATCAAAACGCGTGGCTCGAACGCGACGGCGGTCGGATCGCGATTCCTGCATATGTAAAAGAAGTGGTCGAGGAGACTTCTCGGCTGGCTCGAACATCGCCGCACGTCAATCAGCAGTCGGGGGTTTCGGTGCGGATGTCGATCGCCAATCTGGAGAACGTCGTCTCGAACGCCGAGCGGCGAGCGATTCAGAACGGCGAGTCGTGGATCGTACCCCGAGTTTCCGACCTGGCGCACATGTCGGCGAGCTCGCGCGGTAAGATCGAGCTCGTGATGGCCGAGGACGAGGGTCAGGAGGACAAACTCGTCGAGCGGATCGTCGCCGAGGCGGTCAAAAACGTTTTCACGCAATATTGCGACGCACGCGAATTTCGTTCGGCGGTCGAGGCGTTTGAATCGGGCTTGGCGATCGAGATCGGCGATACGATTTCGGCCGCGGAGCTGCTTAAACGCGTCGAGAAGGTTCCCGGATTGCTCAAAAAGGCCGAGGAGTTGGCGAAGAAGATTTCACCCGAAGTCGTCGAATCCGCAGCGAGGCCCGCGCTCCACGCGAGCGCAGCCGAGTTCATCCTGGAGGGGCTGCATACGCATAATAAATTGAATAAGAACATGAAGCATGGAGTTTCTTCTTACAAGCGTTGATTCTATCGATCGCTCTCGCGCATAACCCGAAGAAAGAGTGAATCATGGCGATTTTTGAATATAGTAAATGGGACGGATCGCAGGCGTTTCAGCCGCAATCGGCCGACGCCGCGTTCGATCAATTGTCGGAATACATGCTTCATTACGGCGATCAGGTGCTGCGCGATCTCGATCAATTCGACGAGACCGATATGCCCGAGATTCTCGATCAATTGCAAAAGGCGGGGCTGATCGAGCGCGATACCGAGGGAAAATGGGCTGTTTCTCCGAGGGGGGCTCGACGGATTCAGGAGCGAGCGCTCACCGAGATGTTCCAGACGTTTCGGACCGATTCGATCGGCAAGCACGATACGGGCCAAAAGGGGACTGGGGCGATTCGGCTCGACGAATCAAGGCCTTATGTTTTCGGCGATTCGCTCTCGAACCTGAACATGCATGAAACGCTCAAAAACGCGATGATTCGTCAGGGCGGAGGGACGCCGATCAAACTTAAGCTCGACGATTACGTGGTTCATGAAACCGAATATCAAAGCCGATGCGCGACGGTGGTGTTGATCGATATGAGCGGGTCGATGAGTCGATACGGCAAGTATGCTCAAACGAAAAAAGTGGCTCTCGCGCTTCAGGCGATGGTGCGGGCGCAGTATCCTCAAGATTCGATTCAGATGGTGGGATTTTATAGTTTCGCGAATGTGATGACCGAGCGTGATTTGATCAATTCGGCGCCCAAGCCCGTGAGCATGTACGACAGTCGGATTTTATTGCGATTCGATCTCGACGCTCTTCCCAAGCGGGTTCCGCAGCATTTCACCAACATCGACGCGGGTCTCAAACTCGCGCGGAGCCTGCTGGGTCGGGTTCACGCCGCGAACAAGCAGATCATCATCATCACCGACGGCGAGCCGACGGCGCACATCGAGGGGCGCGAGCTTGTTTTGATGTATCCGCCTTCGAACAAAACGGCGCGGGCCACTCTCGCCGAGGCGAGGCGATGCGCCGCGGCGGGGATTCGCGTATCGAGTTTCGCTCTCATCGAAGATTATTTTTATCTTGGGCTCGTTAATTTCGTCGAGGAGCTCGCGAAGGTTTCGCAAGGGGTCGCGGCGTATTGCGCCGCGGACGATCTGGGTAAATACGTGCTCGACAGTTTCGTCGGCGGACGGCGAGCGCGACGAATGAGTCGATAAAGCGCAGGCCGAGAGCGAAACCAAGCGAATCGATAAAACGCAGGCCGCGAGCGAAACCAGGATTCCTCGGACCGGCGCGACCGGCGCCGCGTCGATCCAAATTCCAAAACGATCGCAGGCTCTCAAACAAATGCGAAAAGAAACTCCGGCTCAATCCGAGAATCCGCCTCATCCGTCGCCATATTTAATCTCATAACTACTTAAAATTTTCAGTATCATATTACAAATAAATGTAATCACTTTATACTGTTTTTTCGCGTCGAAAACCTCGGCCGGGACGTCGATCGACGACGCTGTTAAAGATTTGTTGGAAGGCCCGATCGAAGTCGGCTATATTCGGGTTCGGGTCGAGATTTCGTTCCACGAACAACCTAGGGTTGGGAGTCGAGCCATGAAGGAACCAGAACGTTCGACGTGTCCGGATTGTGAACGGATCGAGCCGGTGACGCGGCGCGATTTTGTGCGCGCCGTCGGGGGCGCGGCGCTTGCGGCGCCGCTTTTCTCGCTCGCGGCTCCCAGCCGGGTCGCCCGCGCCGCGGATTCGACGGGCGCCGAGACCGCGGTCAAGCGGTTGTACGGAACGCTGACGAGCGACCAGCGCAAGGCGATCTGCTTCCCGTTTGACGATCCCAAGCGGAATCGCATCAACGCGAATTGGGCGATCACCAAGCCGACGATCGGCGATTTCTTTACGAAGGAACAGCAAGCGATCGTCGACGAGATTTTCAAAGGGGCGACGAGCCCCGACGGATACGAACGCTTTCAGAAACAGATGGAAGACGATTCGGGAGGCTTCGACACGTACCATGTCGCGCTCTTCGGCGAACCCGAAACGGGCAAGTTCGAGTGGGAGCTGACCGGCCGGCATATGACGATTCGAGTCGACGGCGATTCGGTCGAGGGGACGGCGTTCGGCGGACCGATCGTTTACGGTCACGGCGCGGGTGATTCTCAAAAAGGTCTTCCGGGGAACGTCTTCTATTATCAAACGATCAAGGCGAACGAGGTCTTCGAGGCGATGGACGGCAAGCAGCGCGAGAAGGCTTTGCTTGAGAAGGCGCCGAAGGAGAACGCGGTTCAACTTCAGGGCGCCTCGGGCAAGTTCCCTGGAATCGCGATCGGCGAGCTGGCGCGAGATCAGAAGGAACTCGTCGAGAAGGTGATGAAGGTGATCCTCGCGCCTTATCGCGAAAAGGACGTCGACGAGGCGATGGCGATCCTGAAGCAAGGGGGCGGGCTCGACGCTCTCCATCTCGCGTTTTACAAGTCGGACGACATCGGCGGCGATCACGTTTGGGACATCTGGAGGCTCGAAGGCCCGAACTTCGTCTGGCACTTCCGCGGCGCGCCCCACGTTCACACCTACGTGAATATCGGCGTGAAAAGTTGAGCATCATTGTAACATTTACAGTTGAATGACCGAATGAACCTCGAAAACATCGATCGGTGTTTTCGAGGTTTTCTCGTCGTTCGCGATCGGTCGGCGGGGTCTTTCGCGCTTGTACGCGGTCGGTTACGATCCGGTCGCGTGGTGTTGTTTCATTGGAATCGATTGGGATTTCAGAGAATTGCGATCAGGAGGTCGTCGTGCGAGGTTTATCGATTCTTAAACGCGTTCAAACGCGGATTTTCGGCGATTTGGATCCGCGAACGTTGATCGCGACGGGGCTTTGTTGCTTGACGGCGTTGGGTTGGGGAATGCGCGAGATCGCGTTCGCGCGAGCCAAGGCCGAAACGCTCAAGTCGCGAACGATCGACGTGAGCGAGGTGACGATGAAAGAGGCCGATTTCAACGGGTCGAGGGCGGGCGAAAACGGGGTTTACATCGCCGGCGACACCCCTGCGAGTTCGAATTTCGTGACGGGCCGGTTCACGATCGATCCCGGCAAAACGCCGCACAAGCCGCACACGCACGTTGAAGAAGAGATCATGATCGTCGAAAAGGGAACGGGCGAGATCTTCTGCGACGGCAAGACGACGAAGGTGGGCCCCGGCTCGGTGATGTTCACAACCCCGCACGCTCCGCACGGGATCGAGAACACGGGCAAAGATCCGCTCACCTTTTATTATGTGAAATGGGCGCCCGGTCGACGCGCGAACGCTTCGAACTGACGCCCTCCGGTTAAAGATCGACCTCGCTCGGTTGGGAGTTCATCCCAGGCCGAGCAGGTCGTTCATGCGTTTGACGACGTCTTTGAGCGACGCCGCGTCGCCGTAGCCGACCTCGGCGGTGAACCAACCTCGATAGCCGATCTCGGCGAACGCTTGCCGAACGGCTTTCCAGTCGATCTCCCCCTCGCCGAGACGATAATCGAACCGTTTCGGCTTGGCGTATTCTTTGATATGTACCTTTAGAATTCTGGACCCGAGATCGCGAATCCATTGTTCGGGATAACCGTATTCGACGACGTTGCCGACGTCGAAATACGCGCCGACCGATTTGCTCTCGAACGAATCGACGAACCGCGCGAACTCGGGCGCGCTGAGCAAAAACCGGTTCCAAACCTCCTCGATCGCGATCTTGATCCCGTGCTTCTCGGCGTCGGGGAGAATCTTACGAATATTCTCTTGTGAACGAGCGAACGCTTCTTTGTATGAAACTTTTTTGGTGACGACCGCGGGGACGAGGAGGACGGTCGTTCCTCCGTACGCGGCGCAATCGGCGATCGATTTGCGGATCGCCTCCAAACCTCGATCGACGACCGCGGGATCGGGATCGGAAAGCGGCGAATCCCAGTGCCGCGACCCCGACACTCCGTGGATCACGATCCCCGTTTTTTCCCTGGCGCGAAGGACTTCGTCGCGGTCGAGCTTGTTCGGGCTAAGGAGTTCGACTCCGTCGAAGCCCGCCTCGCGCAGCCGCTCGAAATGAGGGAGGATCGGCCCCTCGGTCACGCCGAGCATAAAAGCCTTGCGCGGCCTCGAAGAATCGGACGAAGGCTCGCCTCGCGCGGGCTTTTCAATCAGCGAAGCCGCCGCGGTCGCCGTCGCGATCCCCACCCCAGCGGCCTTGAGGAACGTACGTCGATCAAGATCAATCATATAAATATCCTTGTTGATCGATTCGATGTTATCGGCGTGGAATCGAGACGCGGGTTGATCCGGGCTCGACCTTCCCGATTCAGGTTAACACCGCGATCGCGGCGACGCCGGCGGGTCGGGGTTAACTCGCGAGGATTTCCGAAAGTTTGGCTTCGAGAACCTCGCCGACTTTGGCGGGATCTGCTTTACCCCCCGTCGCCTTCATCACCTGACCGCGGAGGAAGCCTCGAACCGCGTCGGGCTTTTTCTTGCCCCCTTTCAGGTCTTCGATCGCTTTGGGATTCGCCGCGATCGCGGCCTCGACCGCGGCCTGAATCGTCGCGACGTCCGAAACCATTCGGTAGCCGCCGGCCTCGATGACCGCCTCGGCGGACTCTCCCGAATCGATCATCTTGGCCAGAACCTCGCGCCCTTGATTCGTATTCAATTCACCTCGTTTGATGCGATTGATCAGATCGGCGAGCGCCGCGGGGCCGACGGGAAATGTCGCGATTTCGAGCTTGCGTTCCTTGACGACACGGAGGACGTCTTGCTGAACCCAGTTGCTCGCGAGCTTGTATTCTCCCGTCTTTTTGGCCGCTTCGTCAAAATAATCGGCGACGTCTTGGCCTTGTTCGACAAGGACGTTGGCGTCGTACGCCGAAAGGCCGTATTCGGTTTCAAACCGGCGGCGCCGCTCGCCGGGAAGCTCGCCGACCGATTGTTTGATCCGTGCGATCCAGGCTTCGTCGACGACGACGGGAACGAGATCGGGCTCGGGAAAATAACGGTAATCCGCGGCGGTCTCTTTGGTTCGCTGGGGTTTGGTGATTCCCAAGTCTTCGTCCCAACCGCGCGTTTCTTTATGAGCCTGATCGATCGTCAAGCCGTCGTCGAGCCATTTGCGATACTGCCGATCGGCCTCGTACGCGAGCGCTCGCTCGACCGATCGAAAACTGTTCAGGTTCTTAATCTCAACAATCGGTGTGGCGTATTTTTTACCGTCTTTGGGGATATGGAGGTTGATGTTGGCGTCGCAGCGGAGCGAACCCTCCTGCATTTCGCAATCGGACACTCCAAGATAACGAAGCGTGAGACGGAGCTCTTCAAGGCACGCTTTGGCGTCGGCGGGGGAGCGGAGATCGGGCTCGGTGACGATCTCGAGCAAAGGGATGCCGGCGCGGTTGAGATCGACCTCGGAATCGCCTCCCGATGCGTGGATTAATTTACCCGTGTCTTCCTCGAGGTGAACGCGGATCAGGCGGACGTCGCCCGAGCCTCCTCCGCCGTCTCGTCGCGCCGGGTTTTCCAGCCTTCCGCCGCGGCTGAACGGAAGATCGTACTGGCTGATCTGATAATTTTTGGGGAGATCGGGGTAATAATAATTTTTTCGATCCCATTTGGTGAACGTGCTGATCTCGGCGCGGAGAGCGACCGCGGTTTTGAGCGCGAGCTCGAACGCCTTGCGATTCATCACGGGCAAAGTTCCGGGTAAACCGAGCGAGACGGGATCGGTCTGGGTGTTGGGGGGAAGGCCGAATTTCGTCCCGCTCGACGAGAACATCTTGCTCTCGGTCGTCAGTTGCACGTGCACTTCCAGGCCGATAACGATCGTGTAATCCATGGAACCCGAGCCTTCAATAAAACGAATCACTTCTTGCCTTGAACACGCTTGCGTGGAACGTACTTGATCAACTCTTGGGGGATATGAACGTAAGGCGCCCCGGTGGGAAAAGGTTTTTCCTCGGCGAATTCCTTCGGTCCGCGGACGACGAGATCCACCGCCGACAACACGTGCGGTTCATCGGCCAATGCGGATTTAAGATAATGCCAAACCTCGATAAATCGTTCATCTCGGCTTTTGTGATCGTAATCCGAGGCGACGAATTCGAGATAAATCCTCCTCCAATCGGAGTTAACGACGACGTCTATGTAATAATCCCCTCGCGTGAAATCCGCGTCTTCGGCGTATTTCCAGTGTTTTTTTCGAGCGAATTCATGAATAGCTCGCGATACGATTCGGACCGCGGTCCGCATCACCGGTTCGAGATCCATACGAATACTCCATCTTGAGGATGATTGAGTTTCAAAAAAAAATCTTCCGCCTTGGACTTGTCCCAGTGAAGACTCGGCGTGTAACGCAAATCATTAAGTTCTTTGATCGAAACCAGTTTTATCTCGTTCCAATTACTCCTTAATATCGAATTGTTTTCGTTGATGAGCGCGCTCGACAGCCCGGAAAGAATTAAAAGCTCGTCGATGTTGTGAATTTCAAAAGCGGTCGGCAACGCAATCAAATCGAGGACGCGACAAATTTTTACCTTTAAGAGAATCTCGAGCGAGTAGATTCCCATCGCGATCGCCGACGCGTATCGCCCTTCTCGCATCAATAGCTCGGCTTCCGTCATCCGTTCTTGGGATGCGATCGCGAGTTCAACCGCGGAGGTTCCAAGCTTCGCGTACGATCGATCCTTCGCCATTATAACAACTCCGGCCGACGATCGCCCCAATCGCTCGCTCGCTCGTAAAGCCGCGCGGCGCGGAGGAGAGTCTCCTCGGCGAAAGCCGGCGCGAGCAACTGCAGGCCGATCGGCAGCCCCGATCGCGTCAGTCCGCACGGCACGCTGATTCCGGGAATCCCCGCGAGGTTCGCAGTAATTGTGAAAATATCCGAAAGATACATCGCCAACGGATCGGCGACTCGCTCGCCAAGCTTGAACGCGGGGGTCGGCGAAGTCGGTCCCAAAACGACGTCCACCTTTTGAAACGCCTGATCGAAATCGTCGCGAATGAGCCGACGAACCCGCAACGCCTGGTTGTAATACTGATCGGCGTAGCCCGCCGAAAGCGCGAAGGTTCCGAGCATGATGCGCCGCTTCACCTCGGCGCCGAACCCCTCGGCTCGGCTCGCCATCATCATCCGGATCAGCGGCGGAATCTCGGCCTCCTCGGGAGAAACCGGCGAAAAATCCGCGGCGCGATGCCCGTAGATCGTGCCGTCGTACCGCGCCAAATTGCTTGAACACTCGGCCGGAGCGACGATGTAATACGCAGGGACGCCGTATTTCGATCGGGGCAAACCGACCTCTTCAATAAGGGCGCCCTGTTCTTTAAATACGTTGATCGCCGCTCGAATCGAGGCTTCGACCTCGGGGTCGAGTCCCTCGCCGAGGAACTCGCGCACGACGCCGATTCGGAGCGGTCGATCGAACGGTTTTTCGAGCGTTTCGAGATAATTCGGCACGGGCAGATCGACGCTCGTCGAATCGTTCGCGTCGCGCCCCGAGACGACTTGCAACAAAAGAGCCGCGTCGGCGACGTTATGCGCGAACGGGCCGATCTGATCGAGCGAGCTGGCGAACGCGATCAATCCATATCGGCTCACGCGACCGTATGTCGGTTTCAGCCCGACGACACCGCAAAGCGACGCGGGTTGGCGGATCGACCCTCCCGTATCCGAGCCGAGCGAAAGAGGGGCGAGATCGGCCGCGACCGCGGCGGCGGAGCCCCCCGACGATCCTCCCGGAATGCGGGTTTCGTCCCAGGGGTTTAAAGTGGGCCCGTAAACGCTGTTTTCGGTCGACGACCCCATCGCGAACTCGTCCATGTTCGTCTTGCCGAAAAGGATCGCGTCGGCGGCCTTCAGTTTGGCGATCGCGGTCGCGTCGTACGGGGGTTTGAACCCGCGGAGCATTCGGCTGCCGCAAGTCGTCGGCTCGCCGTTTACACATAAAAGATCTTTGATCGCGACCGGAACTCCCGCGAGCGGACCGAGCGGCTCGTTCGCGGCGCGTTTGCGATCGACCTCACGCGCCTGCGCCAGCACGTTTTCGGGATCAATATGCACGAAGACGTTCAGCCGGTCGAACTTCCGGGCGCGGTCGAGGTAGGCGCGAGCGACCTCCTCGGCGCCGATCGCCTTCGAGCCCAACAAGCCGAGCAGTCCGCTCGCCGTCGAACGGGTCGGATCCATGATTTTACATCCTATTCTTTATATCGTTAAATTTTTAAAAATTGACGAATCACCTCGACGGGTCGGTCAATCGAGCACCGCGGGGACGAGGAAACCCTCGAAGTTCTTTTTGGGGGCGTTGGCGAGCGCCGCTTCGCGCGGCAGCGACGGCCCGACGACGTCGTCGCGAAACACGTTGCGAACGTCGACCCCGTGAGCCAGCGGTTCGACCCCCGTCACGTCGAGCTCGCCGAGCGTCGCCACGAAATCGACGATCTGGTTGAGCTGGCCGGTGAACATGTCTAAATCTCCAGGGCTCAAACGGAGCCTGGCCAGCATGCCGACCCGGGCGACCTCCTCGCGCGTCAAACTCATCGTCTTATCCTCAATCGTTTTGTCAAAATCTCGCGCCGGCGAACCGGAACGAGGTAGTTTCTCAAACGCTCCCGATCGGTTCAAGGTCGAACGCGATGATCGCTCGGGAGGCGTCGGAATTCTCCCTCGATCGACCCGCTGGACCCGACGCCCGGGCGACGCTACGATCGGAGCGATCGTTAAATCACACGCCTACGGTCGTTCCTAAATCGCACAGCGAGGCGCTGCGTTGAACCGCTTTGAGGAGCCCGCATGATGAAATACGCGTTCACCCTATTGATTACGTTGATCACGACCGCGGCGGCTTTCGTCGCCGATTCGAGTCGCGATCGAAACGTCTTCGCCGCCCAGGCCTCCGCGGACGACTTCGCCAAGGTGGAAATCCGCAAGGCCGACGCTCCCAGAAGCGATCAAAACGCCAAATCGACCGACCCCTCCAGAGACGCGAAGAAAGAAAAACCCAAACCCCCTCCCCCGCCGAGCACGACCGAGCCCGCTCCCAGGTCCGATCAAGGCTGGTGGATGAAAAAGCATGAACAATTTTTGGAAAGCGTGAAACGAGGCGACGCCGAGGTGATATTCATCGGCGATTCGATCACGCAAGGCTGGGAGGGGGGCGGAAAATCGATCTGGCGCCGTTGGTACGAACCGCGCAAGGCGATCAACCTGGGAATCGGCGGCGATCAAACGCAACACGTTCTTTGGCGGCTCGATCACGGCGAGGTCGACGGTATTCATCCCAAGGTCGCGGTCGTGATGATCGGAACCAACAACACGGGAAGGAACACTCCCGAGCAGATAGCCGACGGGGTGAAGGCGATCGTCGAAAAACTGAGATCGAAACTCCCCAAGACCAAAATCCTCCTGCTGGCGATCTTCCCCCGCGATCAAAAACCCGAGGGAGAAAAACGACGTCGCGTCAAAGCCGCCAACGAGATCATCGCCAAGTTCGACGACGGCAAAACCGTTAAATATCTGGATATCGGCGATCGTTTTATCGAAACCGACGGTACGATTTCAAAAGAGATCATGCCGGATTATCTTCATCTCACAAGCAAAGGTTATCGAATCTGGGCCGACGCGATCGAGCCGACTCTGTGGGTGATGACACAAAGCGATTGATCGAGTTCGAAGCTTCGGCGTTCTAAACGATCGAACCGCTCGGCGGTAAGAACGGTTTAAACTTCGGCTCGCCGAGCCCGGAGTCGTCGACTTTTCAATTGAAATCGCCCTGTATCGCCGTCATTCCGTATCGTGTTCCGAAGGAGATCCGACGTGGCGACCTTGCTCGAATGCACCGTGATCGGCAGTTGGGCCATGCCCGGCTGGTTCGATCGGTTCAATGCCGAGGTCGCGGCGAATCCGACGGTTTACGGGTCGTACGATCGCGACGAGGCGCTCCGCGACGCGGTTCGTCTGGCGATCGCCGATCAATTGGGCGCGGGTCTCGACCGGATAAGCGACGGCGAGATGCGCCGCGTTGATTTCAATCTAGGTTTCTATGATTATTTAAAAGGAATTGAACCGATTCCGCGGGCGCGGCTTTGGGGACCGCCGGCGCACGATCAACGGTCGAGATACCGCTGCGTGGGCGAGCTTAAGGCGCCTTCGGGCCTGGGGCTCGTCGACGAATACCGCCGGTTTCGCGAACTGACCGACGCTCCGGGGATGATACCGGTTCCGGGACCGTTCACGCTCGCGGGCTGTATCGACGGCGGATCGATTTATCGCGACCGTTCGGCGGTCGCCGAGGCGCTCGTCCCGATCGTCAACGCCGAATTGAAAGCGGTCGTCGCCGCGGGCGCCGATTTTGTTCAAATCGACGAACCGAGTTTCGCGTGCAGGCCCGATCGTCCCGAGATCTTCCTCGATCTTGTGGAAAGAACGGTCGAAGGCGTCAAAGCATATATAAGTATGCATATGTGTTTCGGGAATTATCGGGCGCGGGCGACGGGAATGCGTTCGTACGCTCCATTGTTTCCGGCGATCGGCGCGGCGAAGGTGAATCGGCTGGCGCTCGAGTTCGCGAGTCGCGAACTCGCGGAGATCGAACTGCTCGGAGCGCTTCCCAAAACGATGGACGTCGCCGTAGGGCTTGTTGATGTGAAGAATAGTTGGATCGAGCCTCCCGAATACGTGGCCGATCGGCTCAGGCGCGTTCTCGAGATCGTTCCTGCCGAAAGGACGGCGATCACCCCCGATTGCGGATTTTCTCAGACGGCGCGGAGCGTCGCGGTCGCGAAGGCGCGGGCGATGACCGACGGCGTGAAGATCGTGCGTAAGGAGCTCGGACATGCCGGCTCTTAATGAAAATATTATCGAACATAAGTTGATTGAACCGGCGCTCGCGGACGAAGCTTTGCTCGCGCAAATCGGCTCGACGCGGCTCGAGCCGCGATCGATCGCGTTTTGGCCGCTGGGGCAAAGCGGTTTTTTGATCAAAAGTCGTTTTGGAACGTTTGTGATCGACCCTTATCTATCCGAATCGCTCACGCGCAAATACGCGAACACGGCGCGGCCGCACGTCAGAATGACCCGCGCGCCGTTGCGCGGCGCGGATCTTTCCTTCGTGGATCTGATGATCGCCAGTCATAAGCATTCGGATCATCTCGACCCCGAGACGACGCGGGAGATCCTCGACGCTTCACCGCGAGCGTCGTTGATCATTCCCGAGGCGCTGCGCGATTACGCGGTCGGTCTCGGTCTCGACGACCGTCGGCTGATCGGACTCGACGCGGGAGGGACGGTCGAGTTTGGAGGAGCGCGGATTCGAGCGATCCCCTCGGCGCACGAGGGGCTCGACGTGGACGATTCAGGCCGGCATCTTTATCTCGGATACGTGATCGAGATCGACGGGATTCGGCTTTATCACAGCGGAGACACGATCGTTTACGACCGACTGATCGGCGAGCTGGGCGCCGCGGCTTTCGACCTTTTATTCCTGCCGATCAACGGCCGAGATCGAGCTCGCGGAGTTCCTGGAAATATGAACATAGCCGAGGCGATCGACCTCGCGTGCGCGGTTCGTCCGCGTTACGTCGTCCCGCATCATTACGACATGTTTACATTTAACTCGGCGAACGTCGCCGAGTTTCTGATCGACGCCGAGCGGCTGCCGGAGGGGGTCGCGGCGATCGCGCCGAAGTGCGGCGAACGAACGATCGTTTCTCGATAGGTTTCCGTTCAATCGAGATTTTAGGGCGGATCGACGGTCTCATTTAAGTCGTCGACTTACAAAAGCATAAGGGAATAGCGATGGGCGTGACATTGGGTATCGATATCGGAACTTCGGGAACGAAGACGCTGGCGATCGACGAGCGCGGCGGAATCGTCGCGAACGCCTCGGCCGAATATCCTTGCGCGCATCCTCGTCCCGGCTGGTCCGAGCAGGATCCCGAGCTCTGGTGGAAAGCGACGATCGAGACGGTTCAAAAGGTTCTTTCGGCCGGAACGTTCAAGCCCGCCGACGTGAAGGGAATCGGCCTGAGCGGGCAAATGCACGGATCGGTCTTTTTGAACGCGTCGGGCGAAGTGATTCGTCCCGCGCTCCTTTGGAACGACCAGCGTACCGCGGCCGAGTGCGACGAGATCGAGCGACTCGCAGGGGGCCGAGAGGCTCTCATTCGGATGGTCGCGAACCCCGCACTCACCGGATTCACCGCTCCCAAAATCCTTTGGCTGCGTAATCATGAACCGGCGCTTTATGAACAACTGAAGCAAGTACTTTTGCCGAAAGATTATATTCGTTATCGTTTAACCGGCGCGTACGCGACCGAGGTGAGCGACGCCTCGGGAACGCTGTTGCTCGACGTGGCGCGGCGCAAGTGGAGCGGCGAACTGCTCAAAAAGCTCGATCTCGACGCCTCGCTTTTGCCGGCGTGTTACGAGAGTCCCGAGGTATCGGCGCAGGTGAGCGATCTCGGCGCGAAGGCGACGGGGCTCTTGCGCGGAACCCCCGTCGTCGGCGGAGGGGGCGATCAACCCGCGGGTGCGATCGGCAACGGGATCGTTCGCGCCGGGGTCGTCTCGGCGACGATGGGAACTTCCGGGGTCGTCTTCGCGCACGCCGAAGAGCCCGGTTTCGACCCGCTCGGCAGGCTTCAGCGCGGCTGTCACGCGGTTCCAGGGGCGTGGCACGTGATGGGAGTCGTTCTCGCGGCGGGGGGATCGTTGCAGTGGTATCGCAACCGGTTCGGCGAGCACGAGGTTGAGGAGGCTCGCAAACGGAACGTCGATCCGTATTTCCTCCTCACCGAACTTGCGGAACAAGCCGAGCCGGGATCGGAGGGACTGTTCTTTTTGCCGTACCTCACGGGTGAACGTACTCCTCATTTCGACCCCCACGCCAGAGGGGGCTGGATCGGCTTGACGGTTCGCCACGGGCGAACGCATCTGATTCGTTCGATTCTCGAAGGCGCCGCTTACGCGATGCGCGACAGCCTGGAACTGATCCGTGAGATGGGCGTTTCAATTCAAGAGATCAGACTTTCAGGAGGGGGATCGCGGAACCCGCTTTGGAAGCGGATTCAGGCCGATATTTACGGGCAAGACGTGGCGACGGTCAATTCAAGCGAGGGGCCGGCGTTCGGCGTCGCGTTATTGGCGCAGGTCGGCGCGGGAACGTTCGCAACCGTTCCCGAGGCGTGCGACGCGACGATCGCGACGGTCGAACGTACGCCGGCAAACGCCGAATTGAAGCCGCTTTACGATAAATCTTACGCGATTTATCGCCGGTTATACCAATCGCTAAAATCGAGCTTTCAAGCAATTGATCAATTATGAATTGATTGACGCGACCGATCGACGCGATCGCCGAACGACGGCCGCACTGACGGCTGTCGAGATTCTCGCTCGAAATCGATATGCACAAGTCACCGAGTGCGAAAGCGATGTTTGTTTTGATCGGTTCAAAAACGTTTAAGGCCGGCGAATCCGCTTGTTAAGAGGGATTACCACCGGCCTTGAAACGCTGTTTCCGAGCTTTTCCAATTACTTGGAAGGAGCTTGCGGGGTCGACTTGGCGGGAACCTGCGCCGTCGGAAGCGTCTTGGCGGGAGCTTGCGCGGCGGGGGTCACCTTGGCGGGCGCCTGAGCCGTCGGCATCGCCTTGGCGGGCGCTTGCGGAGCGGGAGTTACCTTCGAAGGAGCTTGCGGAACGGGAGTTACCTTCGAAGGAGCTTGCGGAGCGGGAGTTACCTTCGAAGGAGCTTGCGGAGCGGGAGTTACCTTTGAAGGAGCGGGCAACGTCTTGCTCGGCGCTTGCGGAGTCGGAGCGGCCTTGCCGGGCGCCGGCAAAGTCTTGGCGGGCGATTGCGCCGTCGGCATCGTCTTGGCGGGAGTTTGGGGAGTCTGGGCCTGGGCCAGCGTCGTCAAGCCGCTGACCAAGCTCGTGGCGACAACCCAACCCAATACGCGGCTGGTCATGAAGAATTCTCCTCGAATTGGATCGATCAAATACCACATTCGTCGGTCATTACCGGACACTCGCCGGCTCTACCTGTGGCTCACTCTAGTATAACCGATCAATTCCGGGGATCTCTGGGCATTTTGGGAATTTTCCAGAGAATAAAACGATTTTAACGATTATGCGGGCGCGATCAGGATCTTTGTGTCGCTCACTGCAAGGCGAACCTAAAAATCGTTATCTTTCCCAGGCTGATCAAATTACGGAGTTTGCCGGCCCGCATACGATTTGGGCGACAGTTGAGCTTATCATGCGAAACGAGGTCGGTCCAGAAAACAGAATACGGCGATCGTTTCCCTTTTGAGAGGGGTTAATCGCTTGAGGTTTTGGAAGGTTTAAGATGATCGATCACGCTCGACGTATTCGATCGGACCAGATTCCTTAGAAACGATCGAGTGGAGCCGAAAACGCTCGATCAGGGTCGCGGATCGAGTCGAATTTTAGAGTCTTAGTCAGTATCTTCTGCGCGCCGTGCGCGCATCTTTTGAGCGAATGGACGTGGAGATTCTATTAACCCGACTCTCAAGCGAGGGGCCGATCAAATAATCAATCGAAAGTTTTCACAATATTATCAGAAGACCCTCGCTCGCGCGTCGGGTTGGTATGATTGCGTCTCCGCCGCGTTAGGAACAGCCTTGTGGTTTGATCATTGTGATATGTCGTTGAAACGCGGCGTCGGCTCGCGGGTGATCGCTCCTCCAGTGGACCCCGCGCGATTCGCGGCGAAGAGTCGCGGCTTCGATCATCAAACGAGCTACCGTGAGCATATTTTGAAGAGTCCAGCCCGAGGGGGTGTCGAAAACCTGTCCGTGTACGTAACCGCTCCAATAATCGACGAGCCTAGCGGCCTCGGCGAGGCCTGCGGAGTCGCGGCTGATGCCGACCGATCGACCCATCAGGGCGCGGAGCGAATCGCGCACGTCGGCGAGGTCGAGCGTTTCTCCCGCTTGCGAACGAACCGCGTGACGAACGGGAGGCACGTCGAATCGTCGCTCGTGATCGCGCGAGAGGCGTTGTGCGATATCCTCGGCGGCGCGCGCCCCGTGGACGAGCCCTTCGAGCAAACTGTTCGACGCGAGCCGATTGGCGCCGTGCAACCCCGAACTCGTCGATTCTCCCGCGGCCCAAAGGCCGGGGAGGGTCGTACGAGCGTGCGAATCAATCGTCACCCCGCCGATCATATAATGAGCTCCCGGGCGGACGGGGATCGGGTCGCGGGTGATGTCGAGATCGAACCCGCGACAAAGCCGATCGATTCCGGGAAAACGCTCGCGCACGCCGGCCGCGTCGAGGTGGGAAAGATCCAAATACACGCACGGATGACGTGTCTTTGCCATTTGATCGGTGATCGCGCGCGAGACTTCGTCGCGAGGAGCGAGTTCGGCGAACGGATGACGTTCGGGCATGAAACGAAATCCGTCGCGATCGCGAAGATACGCCCCCTCGCCGCGGAGCGCCTCGGTCAATAAATGACGAGAAGATCCCGCGATATAAAGAACCGTCGGATGAAACTGCATGAATTCCATATCGCGCAGCTCGACCCCGGCGCGAAACGCGATCGCGTGTCCGTCCCCCGTGGCGATCGGCGGATTGGTCGATTCGCGATAAAGCTGCCCCGCGCCCCCGGTCGCCAAAACCGTCGCTCGAGCCCAGATCAAACACGCCCCGCGGCGGCGATCCCACACGAGCGCGCCGCGACACGCCCCCTCATGCGTTAATAAATCAATTGTGAAACTGTTTTGCCATATTCGAATGTTTGAGCGTGATTGCGCCCTGGCGACGACGGCGCGCATGATCTCGCGCCCCGTCGCGTCTCCCATCGCGTGGAGGATCCTCGGGTGCGAATGCCCCCCCTCGCGCGTCAACGCCACATGACCGTCGACCTGATCAAAATGCGTTCCCCACGCGATCAATTCGGCGATCCGTGAGGGCGCCTCGCGAACCACGTCGGCGACGACCGCGGGATCGCACAAACCCTTCCCGGCGGCGAGCGTATCGGCGATGTGTTCCTCAAAATGATCCTCGGGATCGATAACCCCAGCGATCCCCCCCTGCGCATAGACGCTGTTGCTTTCGCGGATCTCGTCCTTCGTCACCACCAAAACGCGATAACGCTCGGGAATCCCGAGCGCGACACGCAAACCCGCCAAGCCCCCGCCGATCACCAAAACATCGCAAAAATGATGCGGATGATCGATCGGATCAAACGGAATCAGATACCGCGAAGGCGCATCGATCGAATCCGACAAAATCGGCGGCTCAATGATCGACGAAACTTCATTCCGCTCATGTACTTCAATTGCTTGCATATCAATCCGACGCGCTTTATCGCGATCCTCCCGGGGGCCGAGCCGGCGCGGAGGGAGAAGATCCAGCCGAAAGACTGCTCTTGTAAAGCTCGAAACCCGATCGAAGCTCGGCGGGCGGAAGCATCGCGGCGCCCTCGGCGTTGCCCCGAATATCGTCCTGCGCCACCGACCCCGCTCCCCGCTCGCTCCGTGAACTAACCCGAGTACCGGGCTTCAATCCCGGAACCTTGCGATTGGGATTAATCTTCGCGCTTTGATTCGGCTTAACATTCAGCTCTCGACCCCCCTCGACCGCGGGACGAATCTTGTTCTTAAGCTTCGTAACAAATTGCTCCATCTGTGATTTCGACATCCCCATCTCTTTTTCTAAATCGGGAGTCACTTTGTTTTCTTTGAGCAGATCCTCGATCTTCCGCAAAGCGAGCGCCGCTCGATTCGCGTCGGCCTGCTCGGGAGCGACCGTATCCCCCGACTTGTTCGGCGCCTCGTGATCAATATGAGGAAGCGGCTTCGACGTATCCTCGGCCAATTTTTGGTTCGCCGCCTCGCCGTTACCGTTTCCCAACCCTCCGTTAGGCGTTTTGCCTGCGGGACCCGATCGGATCGAGCTCGACCCGCTCGAATTCCCCGCCTTCGAACTCGGCGCTCCCCCCGACTTATTGGCGGAACTCGATTCGCCCGAGCCCGGTTTGCTCCCGCCCGATTGCTCTTGAGCCCCTTGCTTATCCCCGCTCGATTCCTCGGATCCCTCTTTTCCACCGCTCGACGCCGAAGTTCCCGGCTTGCTACCGCCTGATTGTTGAGAGCCCTGATTGCCGTCGTCCGATTGCTGAGCGCCGGGCTTGGCTTGATCCTGATTCGCCGATTGCGACGATCGAGCCGATGCATCATTCCCCTGAGTCGAATCGGAACCTTTCGTATTCGACTCGCTCGGCTTCGACTTTTGCGAATTCATCGCATCGGGGTTATTGGTCGCGGGCTTCGTCGACCCCGATTCCGCCTGATTCAAACCCGACGCCTTCGAACCCCGATTCGCTTGGGATTCAGACGCCGTACCGTTTGGATTCGATCCCGATTTTGACCCCGAGGATTGAGATTGCGTGGAAGACGAAGACGAATTCCCCTTACCGCCCGAGCCTTGCCCCTGCCCGCCCGATTTCATTCCCGTTCCATTGCATGTCGCGCAGCCCGCTCCGTTGCAGTTGGGACAAGGAGCGTCCGAGGCCGAAGAAGGCGAAGAACTGTTCGAGCTCGAATGAGGCTGATTCGGCGAATGTGTGGAATTCTTTTGCGCGTTTGATTGAGAATTCGACGAATTCGGCGAACTTTGTCGGTTCGATTGCCGGGGTTGAGCGTTCTTCGATCCCGAGGAATTCGAAGGACTCCCCGAATTCGATTTCGACTGAGTCTGCGATTGCGATTGCTTCTGGGACTGCGCTTGCGATTGCGATCCTTGCGGGCTTTGAGAGTTAGATTGCTGATTTTGTATATCTTGATTTTGTGACTGCTGGTTTTGAGAATTCTTTGGATTCGTCTGAGACGCCTGATTCTTGGATTGATTCGGCGAACCCTGAGATTGAGGATTCGACGAATTCGGAGCGTTCGGCTTAGCGTTCGGCTGAGACTGCGAATTGTTCATATCCTGATTCTGATTGTTGTTGCTCTGTTGGTTTTGATTTTGATTTTGATTTTGCGCGTTCGATGTTTGCGGATTTGTTTGTTCCGCGGCGTTCTCCGGATTCTTGGATTGATTCGGCGAACCCTGAGATTGAGGATTCGACGAATTCGGAGCGTTCGGCTGAGACTGCGGATTGTTCATATCCTGATTCTGATTCTGATTCGGATTGTTTTGGCTCCGTCGGTTCTGATTTTGCGCGTTCGATGTTTGCGGATTTGTTTGATCCGCGGCGTTCTCCGGATTCTTGGGTTCATTCGGCGAACCCTGAGATTGAGGATTCGACGAATTCGGAGCGTTCGGCTGAGCGTTCGGCTGAGACTGCGGATTGTTCATATCCTGATTCTGATTGTTTTGATTTTGAGCGATCTTTGAATTCGACGACGCGTTCTTGTTCAAATCCTGTGATTTGCGATCGCCGGACGCCGACTTCGACGACGCTTCTTGGTTCTTTTGATCTCCCGAGCCATTCTTCGCCGAAGCTTGCTGATTCTTTTGATCGTTAGCCCCGGGCTTATGGTTCGAGCCCGCCGATTGCTGATCGCCCGAGCCGTTCTTCGCCGATGCTTGCTGATTCTTTTGATCATTGGCCCCGGGCTTCTGGTTCGAGCCGCCCGATTGCTGATCGCCTGAGCCGTTCTTCATCGAAGCTTGCTGATTCTTCTGATCGCCGGCCCCGGGCTTCTGGTTCGAGCCGCCCGCTTGCTGATCTCCCGAGCCGTTCTTCATCGAAGCTTGCTGATTCTTTTGATCGCCGGCTCCAGGCTTCTGGTTCGACCCGCCGGCTTGCTGATCCCCTGCTCCGTTCTTCATCGAAGCTTGCTGATTCTTCTGATCGCCGGCCCCGGGCTTCTGATTCGACCCGCCGGCTTGCTGATCCCCCGCTCCGTTCTTCGACGAAGCTTGCTGATTCTTTTGATCGTTAGCCCCGGGCTTATGATTAGAACCCCCCGATTGCTGATCCCCTGCTCCGTTCTTCATCGAAGCTTGCTGATTCTTCTGATCGCCGGCCCCGGGCTTCTGATTCGACCCGCCGGCTTGCTGTTCGCCAGAGCCGTTCTTCGCCGAAGCTTGCTGATTCTTTTGATCGCCGGCCCCGGGCTTTTGATTCGATCCGCCGGCTTGCTGTTCGCCAGAGCCGTTCTTCGCCGAAGCTTGCTGATTCTTTTGATCGTTAGCCCCGGGCTTCTGATTAGAATCCCCCGATTGCTGATCCCCCGCCCCGTTCTTCATCGAAGCTTGCTGATTCTTTTGATCGTTAGCCCCGGGCTTCTGGTTCGAGCCCGCCGATTGCTGTTCGCCAGAGCCGTTCTTCATCGAAGCTTGCTGATCCTTTTGATCGTTTGAGCCTGGCTTTTGATTCGACCCGCCTGCTTGCTGATCGCCCGAGCCGTTCTTCATCGAGGCTTGCTGATTCTTTTGATCGTTTGAGCCTGGCTTTTGATTCGATCCGCCGGCTTGCTGATCCCCCGCCCCGTTCTTCGCCGAAGCTTGTTGATTCTTTTGATCGCCGGCCCCGGGCTTCTGGTTCGAGCCCACCGATTGTTGTTCGCCCGAGCCTTGCTTCTGGTTCGACCCGCCTGCTTGCTGGTCGCCCGAGCCGTTCTTCATCGAAGCTTGCTGATTTTTTTGATCGTTAGCTCCGGGC
The DNA here is from genome assembly GCA_021791715.1 of Planctomycetota bacterium. GTDB lineage: Bacteria > Planctomycetota > Planctomycetia > Isosphaerales > Isosphaeraceae > JAKBCQ01. The sequence continues at coordinate 61,912 of JAJYWB010000025.1, forward strand.
TTCTGATTCGATCCGCCGGCTTGCTGGTCGCCCGATCCCTGCTTCTGATTCGACCCGCCGGTTTGAGACTCTCCCGAACCAAGCTTGTCCAAGATAGAATCGCTCGAATTCGACTTGTTCGGCGAACGATTCGAGTCGGACCCGGAATTGCTCTCCTCGATCGAGTTATTCGAATTCGAGTCGTTCGGAGACTTCTCCGAGGCGCCGTTCTTCGAGTCTTCTTTATTCTTACTATTCACTGAATTTTCATCAACTGATGTGTTCTTGTCCTCGCCGTTTTGCTTCGATCCGGCGGCGCCGCTCTTATCAGAGCCGTTTGCGCCGGCATTCTTCGGACCGTTCGCGGTCTTTTCGGCGGCGCCGTTCTTCGAGCCTTCTTTATTCTTACTATTAACTGCATTCTCAGCAACTGATGTGTTCTTATCCTCGCCGTTTTGCTTCGACCCGGCGGCGGCGTTCTTGTCCGATCCGTTCGGGGCGTTCTTCTCTTGTCGATTCGCCGTTTTCTCGGCCGGGCCGTTCTTGTTGGAACCGTTCGAGCCGTTATCGTTTTGCCGATTCGCCGATTTCTCGGCGAGGCCGTTCTTGTTCGATCCCGTACCGCCGTTTTTCTCGTTTCCCGAGCCCGAATTCTTATCAACCGCGTTTGAAGTCTTCTCGGAGCCGCCGTTCGCTTGTTTGGAATCGCTCGCGCCGCCGTTTTGGGACTTCGACTGCGTAAGCTCGGAACCCTTCGGCTTGGCGCCCCCTCGACGATCGGCGTTGAGCCGCGGAGGGGCTTGCTTCTGGTTCGATCCCGCCGAGCCTTTCGATGCATTCGCTCGGCTCGATCCGTTTCGATCCTGATTCGCATTCGCGCCGGCGTTCGACTCCGCGGACGATGAATCCTCGGCGCGCGACGTTTGAGGCGAATCGCTCATCCCCCCCGACGCGTTCTTGCCCGCGTTCGGCTTCGACGATTCGGCGTTCGTCGATTGATTCTCGGCGCGGGAGACGTCGTTCTGTGAGCCTCCCGATTGCTCGCCCGAGTTCGCCGCGTTTGGATCGCCGTTCGCGGCCGTATTTCGCGGCGCCTGCGATCCCGCGGAGTTCTTCGACCCCTGACCGCCTTGCCGCTGTTGTCGCCCACCGTTCGCTTGATCCGCGCCTTGCTGTTGGGATGCGTTCGTACCGTCCTGATTCGCCTGCGGATTTTGTGGCTGAGCCCCGTCTTGATTCTGAGGCGCGGGTTGATCGGGATTGTTGGGTTGCGGTTTGTTTAAATTGAGAGCCTGTTCCAATTTCTTAAGTGTATTGAGATCCTCTTGTGTTAAATCTTGATTGGGATTGCCCGATTGGCCCGCGGGGGTGTTGTCGGCGAGCGCGTTTTTCTGGTCCGCGGGACGAGGCTGATCGGCGGGAGGAGGATTCCCCTTATCGGCCTGCGCTTTGCTCGTATCGGCCTTACGGGGTTCTTTTTGTTGATCCGCCGAAGCCGGGCGATCGACCGACTTACGTTGATCCGCCGAAGCGAGCTTGGGATCGGGTTTTTTGGAATCGGCGGGAGGTTGCTGAGCCGCGATCTGATCCTTCAGTTCTTTGGGAGTGAGCGGTTCGCCGATCAGAATCACCCGTCGCGAAGTTTCAACCTCGTTCGAGATCGGCTCTTTGTTGTCGTGGAGCGAAAGCCAATATTCGAGCTTCGCGCCCGGTTTCAGCTTGTAAGGAGCGAAATCGATCCGATCGGAACCCTCGAATCGAGTCGTATTCGCTTTTTGATTCTCGAGATAATCTTGCGAGGGAGAGTTGATCTCGGTCGAATCGTGGCGCAGATGGAGCCGAAGATCGCGAAGGCCGAAATCGTCGCCCGCCTCGAATGCGATCGGCAACACGCCGTTGGCGGCGATCTTGATCGTCGCGTCGTCTTTGGGAAGCGTGAATTTCACGGTCGGCGCGCGATCTTTGAGCGCGGTGATATCGTAAACGACCGGATCGGGATTGTACTGCCCCCCAGTCGTCGTAAATTTGATTGTATAAGAACCCGATTGTTTAACCTGGAACTTGCCGTTGAGCTGATAACCGTCGGACGCGACCGAAAGGTCGCTCGTTCCGAGCTTGCCGAAATCGAGTTTCGCCGCGGCCGCGGGTTGATTCGTTCGCGCCCGGATCGTAACCGATGTTCCCTCGATCGCCTCGATATTACCCCCCTCGATGTTCATCCGAGCGGGCGTCGAGGTGTATTCGGGAAATTCGAGATCGAGTTCGACTCCCGTCACCATGGGGGCGGGAAGAACCTCGACATGATAGCGTCTTGATTCGGCGTCGCCGCCGGTGAGGTAATAATCGACGCTCTGCTGCAAATTGCGCAACGTCGTTTGCCAGGGAGCGTACTTGGCGCCGGGAACAAGCTCGGCGACCGCGAAATACTGCCCGCCGTCAAAGCTGTAATGAAGCCGAACCTTATCGGGGATCGTCCCGCGAACCTCGGTCGTAAACGTAACGTGCGTCCCCGCTACCACCTTCGATCGTTCGGGGTCGTCGCCCGGTTTGACGCTGAAAAACTGCGTGTTCGTCGGCCGAACGACGTCGGCCAAAAGCGCCCGACGCGTCGAGTCCCAGATACTTTTCGGGGTCAACAAAGCATATAAGCAAAAAATAACGACGATCGCCGAAAGCACGTAAGCCGTTTGCATAAATCGTCGTTGATTGACGACCGCGTCGATCTCGACTTTCGTAAGATCGCCGACGGCTTTCCTCTCGATCGCCGCGAGCGCGTGCTTGGGAAGCTGTTCTCGCTTCTTTCTTAAATCAAGATAATTGAGGAGGCTGTTTTTGAAATTCGGCTCGCTCGACTCGATCGTCTTGGCGGCGTAAAAGCTGTTCACCCTGCTAAAAAGAGGCCTGACGATCCGAAAACCGGCGTACGCGCAACAGCCGACGACCTCGAAAAACAGGAGAATCCGCCGCAACCAGATCGGCAACCCGATCGTATGATCGAACACCACCTCGAGAAACAGAACGCCCAGGATCGCCGCGACAAGCGTAAGACTCGCGGTCGCGATGTCGGTCGCGCGGATACGTGCGCGGGTTCGACCGATCTGGTGATCGATGTATTGCTCGTAATCCATCACTTTGCCGTACGGCTGAGCGCTCAGAGCCATGGCGAAAACCTCTCGATCGTCTACGCTTCGCGAACTGTCGAGATACGATCGTATTATAAGCGGCGGTAGACGCGGAGTGAAACAAATTCCGACAGCCGTCGCGAGGAACGCTCCTTTTCGAGACGAAAACCTCGGAGAATCGTCGATCCGATAACGGACGCGGATTCCGCGGCCGAATCGTAAGTCCGACGAGACGACCTCCCCGGATTCCGGCGGGAACGCGTCCGACAAGGAATAGGCGCGGCTGATACGATTCGCCGCAAGGCCCCGCGAGCCGGCAAAACGCAAGCCGCAACTAGGCGAGCCGCAAGGCGCAACCCACCCCCTCCCCCTTGACCCTAACGCGTCTCGGTTCCTAGCATGACGGTTATTGTTCCGCGGCGGATTCGCCGTTTGTTATTCCGCGCCGACCCGAATACTTTCGTTGGCTCCCCATGACCGAACCCACAGCGACACCAAGCACGACCGCGCCCGAAGACCAGACAGCCACGACGGCGCGAGGCGAGCCGAAAGCCGAAACCTCGACCGCGGTCGAGCCGAAACCGGCCAAGCCCGCGCCCGAACCGTGGACCCCGGAACGAGCGACCGCGTGGAACGCGTATTACGACGTCTACGTCGTCCTCAGCGTCGTACTCCTCACGTTCCTCGCCTCCTCCAACAAGATCTGGGAATCGTCGACATGGGTTTATCTCGGCGCGGGACGCGAGATCCTCAAAACGGGCAAACCCCTCACGACCGACACCTTCTCCTACACGATCCCGGGCCGTCGTTGGGTCAACGTCCCCTGGTTTTTCGAAGTCGCCAACGCGTCGATTCATGATTTTGTGTTGAAACTCAACGGATCGGCCGCCGCGCCGCTCGACGCGACCAAGATCGATCAAACCGCGGGCGCCGAGCAACGCGCCGCGGGGGTTTTGATCGCGCTCTCGGCGCTCGTTCGCGCCCTCACCGCGGGGGTTCTTATTGCGATCAGAAGACCCGGTCCGGGCGCGTGGTGGGCCGCGATCTGCGCCGCGCTCGTCGTGGCGATTCGCCCCGTCGTCGGGCCGATCGCGGGGATCGGCGGGGTCGACCCCGCGACGTGGGGTCACTTGCTGCTGGCGATCGAGTTCCTCCTGCTGCATCGCGCGCTCAATCTCGGCAAAACGTCGTCGCTCTATTGGCTGATCCCTCTTTTCGCCTTATGGTCGAATATTCATGAAACTTTCTTATTCGGCTTGATCGTCGCCGCGATCGCCGCGGCTTTCTCTCCTCGCAAGCCGACCGCCGACGGCGTTAAGCCCGCGAACCCCGCGATCCGCTCGGCGACGGTTTTGCTCAGCGCCGTCGCGTGCCTCGCGAACCCGAACACGATCCAAACGCTCCGCGCCGCGACGTCGCCGTATCGCGAGATGTTCCGCACGCCGGTCGAACCGATCACATACAATCAGATGTATTCGTTCTTCCCTTCGTTGATGATCCGCAAGATCATGATGTTTTACAAAGGGGACGATCTCGCCTCGGCGCTCGGCGTCTATCGGTTTTACGAACGTCGAGCGGGCGATTATTTTCTCGGTTATTATCTGATTTTCGTCGGGATCGGATTGTTGTCGTTCACGCTCAATCGCAGGCGGTTTCGCTGGGATCGGTTCCTCACGTTCGCGGTCGCGGCGTTGTTGTGGGGGGGGTTGTTTTTTGATTTTCAGGCGGCGTTCGGCGTCACGTTGGCGGCTTGCCTGATCTTAAACGGACAAGAGTGGTATCAGGATCGCCTCGGCGTCGAGGGGCGAACGGGATTGGGCTGGCGGATGTTCTCGACCGGTGGAAGGCTCGTCACGTTGCTCGCGGCGTTCGCGCTGATCGCCAAAACGCTGACGGGTTACGGCGACACGGCGCTCGATCCCGCGTTCGGCTTCGGCTTCGATCCCGACGATTTCGCCTTTGAAAGCGCGTCGTTCCTTACCGACGCCAAGCTCGAAGGCAATGTTCTCAATCTTTCGAAAAACCTGGGCGATACGATCATCTGGAGGACGAAGGGGGATCGAAAAGTCTTTATCGATAGCCGAACACATCTTTACCCTTCTTCTTTAAACAGAGAGTATTATCAGCTTCGATCGTGGCTGCGCGACGACGCCCGCGAACGCTGGGCGCCGCTGTTGGATCGTTACGGCGTATCGGCGATTATGCTTCGGATGGACCCTTTCGATTCGTCGGCGCGTGGAATTTACGATCGGCTGTCGGGAAGTCCCAACTGGGTGCTCTTCGGCGATCTGGGGAACGTCGCGTTTTTCGGCAGGAAAGACAGCGGGTCGAACGCCGCCGACGCCGATTACTTTCGTAAAAACCAATACGATACCGACGAACTGGCTTATCGCCGCGAGCAGCCGTTTCCGCCGTTCAGTCGCCCGCCGTTGGGGGTGAACTGGGTCGACAAGATTTATCAGACGAAATCGCGAGCCCTGGCGCATCCGCGAGTCTTCGCCGCCAAGCGTCGCCTCGAACCCCCCTCGTACTTCGGCGACGCCGAACGCGCCTCTTACATCCCCGATCCGGCGCAATGCTTCCTGGCGATCCGCGAGGCGCGGAAGGCGCTCGCGGTCAAACCCGACGACACCAACGCCTTCCGCGAACTCGTGATGAGTTACCGGTATTTAATTGTTCAAGAAACCGCGCTCTTGCGCGGGATAGCCTTACGCCCCGAGAACGCGGCGCGTATTTTCGAGTCGAATCCCCCGCCCGGTTTGCTCGCGATGCGGTTTCGCCAGTGGACGACGGCGCTTTACGAGGCGATCCGCACCACCCCCGCGCCGACGACCCCCGAGGCGCGGCGGTTTCTCGCCGAACTCAATCTCGAACTCTATCGCCTCTATCTCAGCGTTCAATTCACCGACCTGGCGCGCGATCGTTTGAAAGAAGTGTTGACCGGCGAGACCTTGAAAGAAATCGACGCCGACTCGCGTAAAGAATTGAAAGATACTCTCGCGAAACTCAACGAGCAAATTTCGCTCACCGAGGCCGACCTGACCGATCGGCTCGCCAACGGCCCGCTCGATCGCGCCCAGTTCGCCCTGGCCAAACAAGCCCCGGGATTGGCGATCCAGGAGATCGAGGAGGCCGAACAACAAATCGACGCGGCCCGCGATTACGCGCGATCACAATTGATCGATCTTTATAATCAAACAGGTCAGGCGCACCGATCGTTCGATCTGATCGTCGACAACGCGCTCGACGTCCCCTCGAACACCGCCCGCGACGGCTCTTACGCGCGAAAGCTCGGCGAAACGTACCTTTTGATCGGCAATTATCAGGCCGCGGTCGACCTTTGGGGGGGACGAGCGATCCCCACGCTGAGGCGCACTCAATCCGAATCGGTCATGGAGGCGGGAAGGCTGGCGATTTTGGGAGACGCTTATTCGATCATCAAGGCGTCTCTTGAAGCGACGAGCCAGATCGGTCGCCAGGCGAATTGGGAATACGATTTGGGAATGGCTTATCTCGAGGTCGGCAAACCCAAAGACGCAGCGGATCACCTGACGCGAGCGATCGAACTCGCCCCCAAACTCCCGCTCCGCCCGATCGTCGAGTATTACCTCGGAAAACTCGGCAAGCCGATCCCCCAGGGTCCGGGAGAAACCAAAAAATGAGCGATCGGCGCGCGATCGCCGATCTTAAAAGGAAATACATCTGAATTCATCGACCGATTCGCCGGTTCGCGCGAATCGCGCTCTTCGAGTTTTGGTCGAATTCCGCGTCGCGAATACGCCCGCGTGATCAACTCTCATGAATTCATGGTTCAATCAGGGAACGAAACCGACCGTGAAAGCGCCGATCGCCAAAATTGTGCTAGGATTCCTTTATCTTTTTATCATAATGAGCGCCTCGCTCTTCGGTCCCGCCTTGACCTTCAATTACCCGCAAGCCTGGATTTATCTGTTGGTTTTTAACTTGTCGTGCGCATTGATCACGGCTTACATATGGAGAAAGAACCCGCCCCTTTTCGAGCGTCGAATGCGGGGGAGGATTCGCGACGAAAAGGAAAAGAAGCAACGGTTGATCCGTTTATTCATGATGATCGCGTTTTTGGGGCTCCTGATCGTTCCCGCGATCGATCGTCGTCGGGGTTGGTCGAATGCTCCGCTCGCGGTGGAGATCGCCGGTTTCGCGCTCTCGGCGCTCGGTTTTTATCTGTTTTTCGTCGTTTTGAAAACGAATTCGTTCGCGTCGTCGACGGTCGAAAAATCTCCCGATCAACGCGTGATATCGTCGGGACCGTACGCGATCGTTCGACATCCGATGTATTCGGGAGCGCTCGTTTTGTTTCTCGGCACGCCGCTCGCGCTCGGTTCGTGGACGGGGCTTTTGATGGTGATTCCCTCGACGATCGGGATTCTCCTCCGCCTGATCGCCGAGGAGCATTTTCTCGAAAACAATCTTCCAGGCTACCGCGAGTACCGCCAAAAAGTTCGTTATCGCCTGATACCTCGCTTATGGTGAAATTGCGTCGTCCGGATTATTAAATACACCGTTATTTTCACTATTCTATTGATCGCGCCTCGTGCGCACGACCGTCTTGCTAAATTCACGATCCTTCGCTTCGTTCTCATTCGACACTTTCACAAACTCCGTGGCTTCGGCCCGCCCCCTCCCGAAAATCTCGGTCTCATGAGCCCCGAGAGATGGAATCACCGAAGGAATTTCCACGGCTCGAATCGCGCCGGCGAGGACGCGTGGCGGATTCTTGAATCGACAACGCCGGTTTCGGTAAACAAACAACTGTAATGAGATCAAGTCGATTCCACAATCGCGAGAGCGGATATCGCATCCGATCCTTGGCGTTCACTCCTTGAAGGCGCACGAGGCGATTGCGGCTTTATAGTTTAGTTTTTACATATAAATGCGTACGTTTTGGATATATCGTCGATTCGAGCGATCGACGCGACGGAGTTTGCTTTGAGCTCGGATCGATCGAATTCAAATACGGACGATTGACGTACGGCGCCACGACGATTATCTTGAAGCTTCGCCGATTCGTCCGTTTCAACGATTGGATTCGAGGAGCGCATGCGATGATCTCGTCTTCGGCTCGATTCATCCGGTCGACTTTCTTATTCGCGGCGTTCGCTAGTCTTCTTCAGGCGGTGGCGATAGCCGCCGACGATCCGATATTCAAAATCGGCGAAGATCGACTTTCAAAAATCATCGCCTCTCTCAAGAACGACGAGGAGAAGTATCGGAACATCGAATATCATTGCGTAATTACAACTCACGAGTATCTTCATGCTTTTGACGGGGTCGCCGCCAAGCCCGCCGCGGCTCAAAACGGTCTCCGAGAGCCGCTCGAAGCGCCCAAGGAATCGATGAGAGACGAACGTCTTTTCGTTTTTCAAGGCGAACCGTTTCGCTTCGAGCGGAAGTTCCGACATACGATCGGCGAAGCGATTTATAATCGTTCGTTCATATCAGCATTCGACGGCGAGAAGACGCGCACGGTCGAATCCGGCGCTTACGCGAATATTCACATGGGTCGATTCGAGTTTCCCGAGGTTTATCCTCCTCATTCGTTACCGTTGATTCATTACAAGCTCAATTTTCCGCTCTCGGTTTATCTCGGCGGGACGAAGGCGATCGAGGAGCATCCCAAAGCGATTCGATTTTCGTACGAGAAAGGATCGCCGGTCGAGTTCATCAAGGTCGAGGCGAAATTCGAACGCGAAGAGATGGTGAACGGACTGCGCTGTTGGAAGATCCGTTGCGACCGATGGATTCGCTCGAAGGCTGCCCCGATGATTCAACACCTTTGGCTCGCTCCTTCACGCAATAACATGTGCGTTAAAGAGATTGTTTCTTGGCAAGGAGGGGGTTTCGGCGATTTCCCCCTCAACGAGATGAACGTCGAGGAGCTTCGCGAAATCACCCCCGGTTTATGGTTTCCCACAAGGATCGTCGTCGAGAATTACGACCGGCAAGCGCTCCGATTGAAACTCAAACGGGTTGAAAACGTCGTCGATACCGTCGTCGATTCAATCGTCGTCTTTCCTCGTCACGATCGAGCGTTTTTCCGCGACGTGGCGATCCCCGCGGACTTACCGGTCTTCACGATCCGCGACGGTCGCCTTGAGGGATCGACGTCGGCCGATCCGATCGACGACGTCGAAGGATCGAAGAGGCTTAAAGAACTCGTCGCCAAGGTGAAGATGGAAGAACACAAATATGAGGATATCGCGGTTGAAGCGATCTATCGATATCGGTTGAAAAATATTAGATATTTTGGTATAAAATCCTATGTTGGACAAACCTATGACGAGCAATCGATTGTTAAGGGCGACAAAACGTTTTTCACGAGCCGAGGAACCGGGTCTCTGATCGACGGCGCTCGCTCGGAGTCCGAGTCGATCGCCGCGTCCGACGGGTTTTGGATGAGATCTTACAATATACAAAAAAGCGAGAATCAACGTGGTTATCAAGGCGCGACTCTTCGAAAGGTCGAAGAAGGAAGGAGCGGTCGCGACGGCGTCGAGGTTTTTCGTCCCCATTCCTTTCTGATTCGCGATATGTTTATGAAGGACTCTTTAAGCGAATACCTGACTTCGCAAATCGAGAATCGCTCGACGAATAGTAAAAAACGCTTCCGTTATTGCGGCGAAACCGTGCTCGAAGGGAGACCGTGCGTAAAGATTCTTAAGGAAACGCTCGGGCGCGACGGGAAGCCGCCGATTTACACGACGGTCTATTGGCTCGCGATCGATCGCAATCTCATCCCGATCAGGTCCGAGATTTTCAACGTCAAGGGCCCGAATCTTGGTCTTCCCGTGACGATCGCTCGTTGCGACGATCTCCGCGAAATCGCGCCGGGATTATGGTATCCGTTCCGAACGTCCAACTATTCGATGAACGAGCTTTCCGAGATCCGCGAGCCCCTCGCCGCCGTCGATATAACGCAAGAATACATCATTAAATCGGTACAAATTTCTCCTCGAGTCGACGCCTCCCTTTTTCACCGAGTCGTCTTACCCGCGGGGACTCGAGTCGGAGTCGCTAATGAAGAGAATGAATATATTGGAGAATTTACACAACGAAAAGAGGGCGCGGCCGAGATCTCTTCGTCGCTTTATCGTCGATTCCAGTCGCAAGCGAAAGTTCGAAAAGAAAACCGCGCCGTTCGCGAACGCGCGATCGCGGCGACGGTTCACAAGCCCGCCGCGGATTTCCCGGTCGATTCTCGCTGGCTCAACGGGGGTCCGCTCACCTGGAAATCGCTCCGCGGCAAGGTCGTGATCCTCGATTTTTGGGCCGAGTGGTGCGGGCCTTGCCGAGCGGACCTTCCCGTGCTCGAGCAAATTCATCGCGATCGTTCGACGAACGGATTGATCGTCGTGGGGATTCATCCGCCGGGGAGCGAAATGAATCAGATCAAAGAAGTGATTGACGAGTTTCACCTTGAATATCCGATTTGTATCGACGTCGATCCCGCCGAGGGGGTCGCCGCGTGGGGCGATATGTTCGGCAAGTTCGCGATCGCTTCGATACCGCACGCCGTCGCGGTCGACTCCGACGGAATCGTGATCGCCTCGGGAGGCTTGCTCGAAGTCGTCTCAAAGGCGACCGATTTCGTCAAAAAGGAGCGCAGATAGATCGCCGACGAGCGGAATCGAAAGAGCCGAGGTCGCGCTCAATCTCCCGATGTACGTCGATCAGCGGGCTCGATTTAGCGGCAATCCGTTTCCACGGCTCGAATCGCTCCGGGGACGACTCGTTGTCGATGCTTGAATCGACGAAGCCGGGTTCTTTGAAGTGACGAATCCCCGGCGACCCGATCGAGACGACCGATCTTCGCTATTGAAATAATTGCAGAAATGCGCTTTCAAGAACACATGTTATTATACGATTACGTACATGATCATTTTTCGACTCATTTAACGTCTATTTGGGAAGAATACCAAATCATCGGACGAATTGACGGCTCTCCCAATATCGGATGCGATATCATCTCTCTTATCCGCGTCATTATGTTTAGTTTCTTTGATCTACAAAATCTCCCGCCTGCCTGAGTTTCTCATACGAAGCTAACCGAGAGGCTCGACATAATTTATCAAATGATCAACACACTTATAATTATACGAATATCGTTTTGTTAACGAGTCGGCGCCGAAACCCGACGAACCGTCGCGCTAGAGTCTTCGTCAGTATCTTCTGCGCGCCGTGCGCGCATCTTTTGAGCGAATGGACGTGGAGATTCTATTAACCCGACTCTCAAGCGAGGGGCCGATCAAATAATCAATCGAAAGTTTTCACAATATTATCAGAAG
>JAJYWB010000026.1 GCA_021791715.1 Planctomycetota bacterium
AGCTCGACGAGTATCGAGAATCGGGCGTTAAACTTGTTTGGTATGTCGATCCCAAATCCGAATCGGTCCGCGTGTGGAACCTCGCCGCGGGACAAACCGAGCCGACGATCCTCGGCCGGGACGCGACGCTCGACGGCGGAGACGTTTTGCCGGGATTCTCGATTTCGCTCGCCGAACTCTTCGCCAAACCCGAAGCCCCCGCCAAAGACGACACGAACAAGAACTGATATCTCTTGTTCTTTTTAATCTGATTCAATCGATTTTTTCAAGAGATGAATCATGACATTAATGACGAGTCCGCGAATCGGTAAGAGATCCGCTCCCGCGTGGACGCTGGCGCGGCTGGCGCGGCGGTTCGGCTCGATCCCGATCGATCGCATTCGATTGAACCCGAAACCGGGTTCCGCGCGAAAAGAAGACGTCTTGGCGATCCACGACCGCGAAAATCGCCTCTGCGAACTCTACGACGGAGTCTTGGTGGAGAAAACCGTGGGATATCGCGAATCCTTGCTCGCCTCGATCCTCATTACGCTGATTTCTAATTATGTAAAAATGAAAAACCTGGGACTCGTCGCGGGGGAGGGGGGAATGATCGAGATCCTTAAAGATCAAGTACGTATCCCCGACGTCTCGTTCATCTCCTGGCGAAGCTTGCCCGATCGAACCTATCCCGACGAACCGATCCCCGCGATCGTCCCCGATCTCGCGGTCGAAATCCTCAGCCCAAGCAATTCGGTCGTCGAGATGAGGCGCAAGCTCGACGAGTATCGAGAATCGGGCGTTAAACTTGTTTGGTATGTCGATCCCAAATCCGAATCGGTCCGCGTGTGGAACCTCGCCGCGGGACAAACCGAGCCGACGATCCTCGGCCGGGACGCGACACTCGACGGCGGAGACGTTTTGCCGGGTTTCTCGATCTCGCTCGCCGAACTCTTCGCCAAACCAAAAGCCCCCGCCGCCGAACCTAAATCGCCCGCGATCGAACCAATTCCTTGATCGAAAGATCATTCAATCATGCGTAATTCCGCTTGATTGATCCGATCAACCGACGGCGACGGGTTCGATCGTTCGCACATCGATATGATCACCCGAGCGCCACGTTGAGCCGTCGCGATTCACCTTATGATAAAGCGTATCGCGTTCGATCGGCGTACGGCCGGCCTCGCGGATGAGCCGTTCGATATCGGCGACGGAAACCTCTTGGGGGGTCTCGGCGCCGGCCTCGTGATAAATTTTTTCGTGGACGACGGTGCCGTCGATGTCGTCGGCGCCGAACGAAAGGGCGACCTGCGCCGTTTTAATACCCAACATCACCCAATACGCCTTGATGTGAGGGAAGTTGTCGAGCATCAGCCGCGAAATCGCCATCACTTTTAGATCCATCAACCCCGAAGGCTTATGAATCTCGGCCATTCGCGAGTTGTCGGGATGAAACGCGAGCGGAATGAACGTTTGAAAGCCCCCCGTTTCGTCTTGCAACTCGCGCAGGCGAATCAGATGATCGATCCGATGTTTCGGCTTATCAATATGTCCATATAGCATTGTGGCGTTGGATTTGAGGCCCAATCGGTGCGCGGTGCGGTGCACTTCAAGCCACGTTTCGGTCGAAGCTTTTGCGCCGCAAATTTCTTTGCGCACCTCGGGATGAAAGATCTCGGCGCCGCCCCCCGGAAGGCTTCCCAGCCCGGCGTCGATCAATCGTTCGAGCGTCTCTCGGATCGTGATCCGCGCGATCTTGGCGAAAAACTCGATCTCAACCGCGGTATACGCTTTGATATGAAGCTCCGGAAAATCGGCTTTGATCCAGCGAACGACGTCGACGTAATAATCGAACGGGAGCTTGTGATGAAGCCCGCCGACGATGTGCAACTCGGTCGCTCCCCGCTCGTTCGCCTTTCGCGCCCGGTCGACGATCTGATCACGATCCATCACATAGCCGCGCGGATCGTCGAGATCGGCTCGAAACGCGCAAAAATCGCATGTGAAAACGCATACGTTCGTGGGATTAATATGCATATTCACATTATAATACGCGAAATTTTGATTATATCGTTCGCGCACGCGGTTCGCCATCGCGCCGATCGCGATTAGATCGGTCGATTCTTCGAGCGCCAGGCCGTCTTCAAAGCTCAGACGTTCGCCCGATTCAACTTTCCGTTCAATCTCGGCCAATCGCGCGTCGTCGGTCGCCATTCGTCAACTCCATCGTCAAGCCCGCCGGCGCTTCATTCCAACCAAAAACATCGCCGCCGACGTTTTGTTTCATTACGACTGAAATTTTAGTCCGAATTGAACGATAAATCAACCCGACGCACGACCGATCGCGATCATCGACGCCGACCGACCCCTTGGAAGCGAGTTCACGAGCGGTTACGATCTGTCTTTCGACGTCTCGGAATTCAAATCGGCGAGAGCGAACTCACGCCGTTGAATCGTCATGAGGAACGCCATGGAATCTCCTTTGATTCGACCCGGTAAGGTCTCAGGCTCGGAAGCGACGCCGCGAGTGATCGCGTTTTTTCACAACTCGGCTCTCGGCAACTCGGCGATTCAATATCTCACGTGTTTGGGCGTTCCTAACGATCGACTCGGCGTCACCCCTCCCGAACGGATCCCCAACGGCCAGGGAATGATCCTTTCGATCGGCTGTCCCGATGAAAAGATGCTTCCCAAGGTGGAATCGGCGTGCCGAAAATTCGGCGCCGAGGTCCGCCGTCAATGGACTTCGAACTAATCGCATCAACCGTCTCGTGTTTGACGAGAACGTAGGACCGAATTCGGTTCGGCTAATCACTCGGCTCCGCGCGGCGCCTTCAAAACGAATCGCGCCGCTTTGGCGATCCGTCCTTCCACCCGCCGCTCCTCGAACGCCACGGTACCCCCATGAATCGAATGATCTTGGTTTGTCTTGGATTCTTCGCCGCGTGTTTCTTGATCGATCCGAGAGTTCGCTCGGCCGAGCCCCCCGCGACGGCGACCGTTCCCGATTTCGCGCGGCGGATCCCCGAATATCGCTCGGGAGATCCCATGTTCCAATTTAATGGTAAAGATCTATCGGGTTTTTACACGTACACAAACAAGCATCATTATGAAGATCCCGATCGCGTATTCACGGTCGAGAACGGGATGATCCACGTTTCGGGGACCGATTTCGGCGGTTTCGCCACGGGGGGAAATTTCGGCGATTATCATTTGATCGTCGAATGGAAATGGGGCGAGAAAACGTACGGTTCTCGACTTAAAGCGGCGCGCGACTCGGGGATTTTGCTCCACTGCGTGGGGAAAGACGGAGCGGCGGGGGGACAGTGGATGGAATCGATCGAGTGCCAAATCATCGAGGGGGGATGCGGCGATTTCATCATGGTTGGGGGCGAAGGTAAACCTTCGCTCACATGTACAACAAGGCGCGACCCCGCTCATCGCGGCGAACTTTGGTTCGATCCCGCCGGAAAATCGACGACCCGCGACTCGGGGCGTTACAACTGGTGGGGACGCGATCCCAATTGGAAAGACGTTCTCGGTTATCGAGGCCCGAGCGACGTCGAGAACAAACCGGGAGATTGGAACAGGATGGAGGTGATCTGCCGGGGCGATTCGATCACCAATATCGTCAATGGATATGTGGTGAACGTGGGAACGAAATGCAGTCGAAGCGAGGGAAAAATTCAATTCCAGTCCGAAGGCGCCGAGATTTACTTTCGTAAGATCGAGGTCCGTCCGTTGCTCCCATAAGCGACGGTTGAACGGACAGCGCGATTCGCCTCCGAATCGATCAGACGTGCACATGCTCGGCCGATCGAGCGGGATCGGCTCGACGAAGCTCGAAAAATCCGCGCGAGGCTTGTTATCATCGCTCTTTCAAACGCTTTCGAGGTTTTTGTTAAGAAAATCGCCGACGATCGAACCGAACGGCGTGCGAAGCAAACGTTCTCGCGATTTCGCGTTGTAGGATAATCGGCGTAACTCGTTCTATTCTTGGTCACATGGCGACTTGGAAAGATCCCTACGCGGCGGGATCGAGGTCGATCGGCGAGACGCCGATTCTCCGGTTTGAACTCGTTTGAGGTGAAAAATACTGATGAGAGTTATGGTGACCGGATCGAACGGATTGATCGGATCGGAGGCCGTGGCTTATTTCGACGCGCTCGGCGCCGAGGTCGTCGGCGTCGACAACAACATGCGGGCCGTCTTTTTCGGTCCCGAGGGAGACACGAGGTGGAACCAGCGTCGGTTGGGCCAAGCGACGCGTAACTTCCGCCACATGGAACTCGATATCCGAGACCGCGAAGGCGTTCTCAAGCTGCTCGCCGATATACCCGTCGACGCGATTATCCACTGTGCTGCGCAGCCTTCGCACGACCTCGCGGCGCGGATGCCGTTTGAGGATTTCGACGTCAACGCCGGCGGAACGTTGAATCTCCTCGAAGCGACACGCCGCAGCCGACCCGACGCGGTTTTCGTTTTGATGAGCACGAACAAGGTCTACGGCGACGCCCCCAACGAACGCCCGCTCGTCGAGCTCGAAACGCGCTGGGAATATTCGGATCCCGCCGATCATCATGGGATTTCCGAGCGATGCCGGATCGATCAAACGATGCATTCGCTTTTCGGCGCGTCGAAAACGGCAGCCGACGTTCTCACACAAGAATATGGTCGCTATTTCGGACTGAAAACGGGCGTTTTTCGCGGCGGGTGCTTGACGGGACCGGCGCATAGCGGCGTCGAGCTGCACGGATTTTTATCGTTTCTCGTCAAATCGGCGTCGGTCGGTTCCACCTACAGAATGTTTGGATATAAAGGGAAGCAAGTGCGCGACAACATCCACTCGCGCGACGTTTTGCGGGCGATCCACCGATTTATCGAAGCTCCTCGTCCCGGAGAGGTTTACAACCTCGGCGGAGGAAGAGGAAACAGTTGCTCAATCCTGGAAGCCGCGAGGCTCGTCGAAGAACTGGGCGGGGGGCGCCTCAAAACCGAATACGTCGACCAGGCGCGACGCGGTGATCATATTTGTTATATATCGGATCTACGCAAATTTCAATCGCATTATCCCGGCTGGTCGATCACCATCGATTTGCCGACGATCCTCGGCGAGATCATCGAGGGATGGAAATCGAGGACGACCTCGGCGGCGAGCGCATCATGACCGAAATCGATTCATGTACTCACTCGACTTTGAGTTCGTATTCGCCGGAACGTCCCCTGATTCTCTGGACCGATTTTCCTCCCGACATGGGGGGCGGGGGGGCGGTGATTTTGGACGATTTGATCGCTCCCAAGGAGCGAGCGAAGATCGTCTGGATTTCTCCACTGCCGCCGCGCAAACCGATCGAAGGGCATTTCACCGCGCAAGCGGGATCGTTCGGCCGTCGCGGAGGAGTCGGTCGTTCCTTATTTCTTGATAATACACGCTTCTCGGGCGATCTCGCGCGAGAGACGCTCGAAATCGCGAAACAAAAAAACGCTCGCGCGATCTGGGTGTTGATGCACGGAGCGGGCGTTTCCGTGGCGTCGCGTTTGGCGCGAACTTCACCGCTCCCGCTTCACCTCACGGTTCACGACGATCCCGCGTTCGGAGTCGCGCTCCGATCGCGTCGCTATTTGGCGCTCGTTCCTTACATCGAAAACCGGTTTCGATTGGCTTTAAAACATGCGAAATCAATCGATGTGATTAGCGAGTCGATGGCCGAACGGTACAAACGTCGTTACGGAGTCGAATCGTCGGTCGTGCATCGCGGTCTCGACGAAACGATCGCGCCCTCGATCGAATACGATCGATCGCGAGAAGGGCTGACCGTCGGCGTTCTCGGATCGATGTATCATTATCATCAATTGCCGATCCTCGGTCGAGCCGTCGCCGACGCCGCGATCCGGAACGGGGTTTCGCCGCGGATCGTCATGATCGGCAAGGGTTTCGCCGAACGGTTTCGACGCGATATGAAAGGAAAAATCGAGGTTGAAATCACCGGGCATATCGCCGAGGAGCAGGCGATCGATCGACTCCGTCGTTGTTTCTTGGTTTATCTGAATTACCCGTTCGCCGCGATCGATTCGGTGCTTAGACAAACATCGTTTCCGACCAAACTGACGACTTATCTCAAGGCGGCGCGGCCGATTCTGGTTCACGCTCCGGCGAAAACCTCGCTTTCTCCCCTTGCTCAATATCATGATTATGCTTACATGTGGAATAATCTTGATCCACAGAGCGGCTCGGAAATCCTGACGCGTCTTTGGAACGACGATCGCACGGTCGAAAGCCGTCACGAACGCGCGAACGAGGTGCGCGAGCGATTCTTTCATCCTCAACGCAACCGATCCGAGCTCTTTCGAATGCTCAATAATCTCGTCGAACCTGATTCTTATTGATTTTTCATTTTCTAGATTTGAGGCTTGAATATTTTTATTATCGTTTACGTCCGCTCTCCGTCTTATTCCGCGCCGGCGAACTCGGCGATTAAGCTTTCGCCGCTATCGGAGAGCAATCGTGCGACCAGCCGATCGACCGAAAATCGCTCGTCATAAAGCCTGCGAGCCGCAGTCCTCATCGCTAGAAGCCGAGCGGGATCGGCGAGGATCGCGTCGACAGCGGCGGCGAACCTCTCGATATCGTTGCCGGGAACGATCAGAGCCGCGTCGGTTTCGCTCCAAAACGGTTCACTGATCGGCCCCGAATTCGCCGTGATCGCGGCGCCGTGCGCAAGAGCGGAGACAATCGTGCTGTTCCGACCCGAAATTCCATAAGGAAACGCTTGAGCCAACACGTCGCACGCTTGTATATGGATGGATAATTCATTTCGCGTAAGTCCGCCTGTGGCGATGATCTTCGCAGCCAAGCTTGACTTATCGGATATCAATCGATCGGCGAACTCTTTCGATCCGCGACCGATCAACAAGAAGATGCGATCGGATCGATCGACGGCGAGTGCGCGAAGCACCGCCGCTTGAATACGCTCGACGTTATCGCCGAAGGTACTGAAACAACCGATGATCGCTCGACCGTCCCCGGCATACCGAGCACGAACCGCCTCGACGGCGACGGGATCGTTTACGACAGGAATGTTACTGACGATCGGTAGACATTCAATCGGTACGCCGCGCGGCGCCCAGGGACGAATCCTCGAGTCCCAATAAGGGATTGTAATATAAATTCGAGTGCTCGCCCCGAGCAACGTTCGCAACATCAGCCGATTCGCCGCGGCGATAAGCCAACGCGCCGGCTTATCCCACAATTTGAAAAAATAATACGGCTCATGAATGACCGTCCATATCTCATCGCCGCGAGCCGAGCGACGCGCGATAAAGCGGCAAAAACCAAGGTTCATCCCCTTGTAACCCCAAGAATTGGGGGTGTACTGAATCAAAAATCGCCGCGGCGCGGGGGTCCGTTCGATCGCGGCTTCCATCCGATCAAGATCGCTCGGCGACCAGCGGCCGACGAGTCGATGAACGATCACCCCGAAATCCTCGATCACCCCGGCTTCAAAATCGGCGTCGTTCGCTCGAGTCGCGTCGATCGACGTCCAAACCCGCGGAGCAAGCCCCGCTTTCGCCATCGCCGTCGTCACGATTTCCGTATAATCCGAGACTCCGCCGGGCTTCGGGGGATATTCTCCTGTAATAATATGCCAGTTCATTAAATACCCTTTAGTTGATCATGCGCGTGCCGAACCCGGTCGTTTCGCCCGACGTTTCTTGAATTCTACGACACGCTCGCCGATCCGTGCCAGATCGAGTTACCCGGCGGCGGAATCGTTCGGTTTCCCGACACAAAATAACCCCACACGCATCGATCCGACACGCGATTCCAACGGACGCGTTTCCGTCGCCGCTCGCTCACTATCCTCACTTTATCGATCCATCACGTCGGTCCCGCACAAGTAATCCCCCCTCGATTGAAGCATCGCCTCCGCCGACCAAGCTCACCGGTATGACTCGAGCCCATTCACCCGCCGATTGATCGTCTCAATCTCCGAATCCAACGAGTAGGAAACGATCGTAAATCCCCGACGCCGAATTTCGTCGTCGCGCACCCGATCCGCGCCGTGCCGAAGACGCCTCAACGCATCGGCGACAAGCCGACGTGGATCAATCTGAAAGCGATCCTCCGGCGGCGATCCCAGAGAGACGAAACGGCGGCATCACAGGCTCGAAGCGCAATAAACCTCCTTCGTCCGATTCGTCCAAAACGAACATTGAATCATCAGAACATGCATTTGCCTGCGCTTCAGGCCTGTATTTCGGATCAAAGCCTCTCAAAAAAAACCGCGCGATTCCCCGAATCATCCGGTATCGATCTGGTTTCTCCCATTGATAAAGGCATGTTTCATTTCGATAGATCGATCTTGGGGTCGGGCTCGAGACGAACGTCTCGAATTCGGACCTCGGTCGGTCCACCCGCGTGCAGTTGAAACGCGAAAATCCCGCGGCTCGCTCCGCCTGGATCGTTAAGATTCACGCATATCTTACCGTTGATCAATGTTCGAACGCGACTCCCGATCGCGACGATCTCGTAATCGTTCCAATCGTTCGGTTTCACGTTAGCCTCGCCCGACCGATCCCAGAGCAATCCGCGACCGTTCTCCTCGTAAAGTTTGCCCCACCAACCGGGACCGATATCGGCCTGATATCCCGCGATCTCACCGTTCGGCCTCGACTCGCTCCGAAATTGCACGCCGCTGTTTCCCGCGTTATCCACGAGTTTGACTTTGAGCCTCAGCCGAAAATCCCCCGCGGCGAGTTCGCTTCGAAGGAACTCGTTATGATTCAATCCCGATGTTTTCCCGACGATCTCGCCGTTCTCCACCGTCCAAAGCGTGTGATCCCCCTCCCAACCCTTGAGATCGCGTTCATTAAAGAATCCCGCTGCGTTCTCGGATGTCGCGAGCATCGGCGTTTGAACGGGGCTCGCCAGATAAGCGACGAGCGAGCGAATCTCGTGCTCGGAAAGGGGCTTCCATAAGTCGAGCGGCATCATCGAGTCGTCGCTCACGCGGCGCTCTTCGATCTCGCTCTTGGGGATCGTCACAATATCATTCGCCGATACAACCGTGATCGTCCGTTTATCCTCGCCTCGAATAATTCCCGTCAGCACCCGGCCGTCCTTCGTCGAAACCACCTGCGCCTGATAATCTTTGCCGATCAAGGCGCTCGGATCGAGCACGTTCGACAAAACGTAATCGAGATCGGCTCGATTCGATCCCGTCAGCTCGGGTCCGACCTTCCCTCCCGATCCAAATAAAGTATGACACTGCGAACACGTTTTGACGAACACCGACCGTCCCAGCGGAACGTCCGCGGGAACGCGAGAAGGCGTCGAGAGAAGCTTTTTATACCGCGCGATCTCGGCCTTTTTATCGGCCGACGTATCCCGAGCCGCGCCCCACGATCGAGCGATCCGGGCGTCAAGTTGTTTATTTTTATGATTACGCAATTGGCGGATGACGTCGGCGGTGAGTTCTTTGGCGGCGATTCGCTTGGATTCGACCGCGGTCATCAGTTCGATCGCCCATTCGAGCCGAGCCGCGAGCGTGTTTAAAACGTCGCGCCGTTCGTCGGCGGTGAATCGCTCGTATCGATCGATCAACGCCTGGGCGATTTTGGGATCGTCGTAAGAAGCGAGCGCTCGGACCGCGCGGCGACGCATCGTCGCGTCGTTGAGCAGGCCGATCAGCGTCGTCGCGAGTTCGGGGTCGCGCGCGTTCAAAAGCGCCGAAAGCGAATCGTCGCGGACGTTCATCGGCGTTTTTGAATCAATCAGATTTTGACGTAACGCTTTCAACGCCTGTGGATCGCCGAATAACACCGCGAACGACCGCGCGAGCGAACGGACGCGCTCGTCGGGGCTCTCCGCCAACCGCCTGATCGTTTCGACTCGCTCTTTTGAAACGTCGATATGTCTGCGTCCTTTGAGCGATTCTTCCAGTCCTTCAAGGATCGCGCGACGCGACGCGAGATCGTCGACGGCGCCCGCTCGATCGACGAGCAGACCGATCGCCTCGGCCGTGCCGATCGCGCCGATTCGACGCGCCGTGAACGGAAGTAAAAGGGGGATCCGCGAGCGCTCGGCGATCTTGATCGCCGCCGCGGGATCGACCTCGGCGATCGGCTCGGCGGCGTACCAGATCATCAGCGGCAGGTTGTGATCGGTCGCGTCTTCGCCGTGCGAAGCGAGCGCTGCGACAAGTCGAGGGCGATCCTTAATATCGAGCCGACCCGCGGCCGAGGCCGAATAGAGCCGCACGACGGGGGAGGGATCCGATTCGGCGGCGGCGACAAGCCGATCGAGCGGGATAACCGACGCGCCGTCCTGCGTTCCCAGTTGAATCGTCCAGGCGCGAATATATTCATTTTTTTCGATATGGTAATCGACGCGGGCGGGATCGACGGGCTCGTCGATCGCATAAAGCCCCCATAGAGCGTGGAGCCGGGCGGTTTCGTCGGTCGATTCGGCGAGGGTTTTCGTAAGAAGCCGCGCCGTCGCGGCGTCTCGACCCCGTTCCCGCAAAATCCGCAGCGCATGCCGCGCGACGAACGGGTCGGGATCGGAAAGCTTGGCGGCGAGTTCGGCCGAAGCGAGCGCCGCGAGATTCACACGCGGCGGTTTGCGATCGCCGAACGTCACGCGGAAGATACGCCCGTTCGTTCGATCGTGCCCTTCGACGTTAAAATGATGACATTGATTCTTATCATACCAATCGATCATATATAAAGAATCGCCCGGTCCGAATTGCAGATTGACGATTTGCGACCAGCGGTCGTTCGCCAGGATGAAATCGGCGGCGTGCGAACCGACGAATCCCGAACCCTCGCGTTTAAGAACGTCGTCGTTGATCCTCGCTCCATGAATATTATTCATAAAAATCGATCCAACGTATTCTTTTGGCCAAGACGCGCCCAGATAAATCGCCGCCCCCGCGTGCGCGTGCCCGCCGCCGGCCGATTCGGATCGACCGTTCCCCGCGTGCGGATTGGCGCCGAGATAATGCCGATGATCGGCTATTGTTTTTATGTCGTCATACGTATATGGATTGAAATGCGATCCCGCCTGCCGTTCGTAGCGCGCGCCCTGGATCACGTGATACAAATGGGGGATCACGCAAGACGTGAGAAAGGCCTGTCCCTCGCGGTTGAAATCGACCCCCCACGGATTGCTCGTTCCGTGCGCGAAAACCTCAAAAATATGTTTCGTCGGGTGATATCGCCAGATTCCCGCGTTGATCGGAATTCGCTCGGAATCGGCGGCGCCGGGCTTGCCGACCCGCGAATGCGTGAACACTCCATGACAACCATAAAGCCGGCCGTCGGGTCCCCATGTGAACGAATTGAGCGTCTCGTGCGTGTCTTCATAATGCCAACCGTCGAGGAGAATCTCGGCGGGACCGTCGGGTACGTCGTCGCCGTTTTTATCGGGGATGAACAGCAAATTGGGCGCGGCGCCCACCCAAACGCCGCCGAAGCCGACCGCGAGCCCGCTGATGAGATTGAGCTTATCCACGAAAACCTTGCGCGAATCGAATCGACCGTCGCCGTCGGTATCTTCAAAGATCAAAATACGATCTTTCGCTTGATTATCGGGTACGCGAATCGGATACGAATACGCCTCGGCGACCCAAAGCCTGCCGCGGTCGTCGATCGCCTGCGCGATCGGCTGCACGACGTCGGGCTCTCCCGCAAACAGTTGCACATGAAAACCTTCGGGCAAAGTCATCGCCTTCGCCGCGTCGAGCGGAGCGAGCCCCTCGTGGACGAACACGTCGGCGGTCGACGGACGCGCCGAGGCGGGAACGACCGGCTTCTTGTCGTACAATTTGAAATCGTCGAAATTGATATGACCCCAACCGCCGTCGAATTCATCGACTAATCGAATGAATATTTCATGATTCATCTGCGCCGATAGATCGACGACGACGGGCTTGAGCTCCTCGGTATCGTCTCCCTCGATATGAAAAAAGACCGCTCCGGTATCGTTGCGCACCAGTTCCACCCGCGAGGTCGGCCGAAGCCCTCCCGCGACCAGAAACTTGGCGAACGGCTTGGTAACCCTGAACGGCCGCGAAGACAGCGTTCCGGTCGGCTGATCTCCCGTGCGGTCGAACGAATTAATCCAATACTTGCCGGCGTGCTTACTTTTCATATCCGAACGCCGCGCCGCGACCGTATCCCCCGCGACGGCGCGATCGGGGAACGCGGTTCCCGTCGCGGTCCAATCTTTCAGCGTTCCCGTCTCGAAATCGAGATTGAGCGGATTCCCCTGGGCGTCGGTCGGCAAAACGCCGGCGTCGACGCTTTCTCCCGATCGTGCGGGCTCTTCGCCGCGTGACGGCGCCGAAAGCCAGGAAATCGCCGAGATAATCGCAGGTGCGACGATCAAGCGAACAAGAAGGCCGAGGGAGGGATGAGATCGCATCATCGGTTAAAGCCACCAAAAGCGGGGAGGGGGTGAGCGTGCGGTATGTTGCGGAAAGCTCAATCGGCCGATCGAAGTCGATCGCCGATATTCGACCCGAGTGAATTATCTTAATCGATCCTCGAACAGAAATCGATCGTTTGGAGTTACGGGCCGAGTCGTATTTCCGGCGAGCGCCGAAAGCCCATAAGCCTCGGTTCAATTCGAGCTTGATTCCATTTGATCGTCGGAACGAGGCGCCCGATGGATGTATCGAACGGTCACCCGTTGGCGACGCGTCGATCGCCGGGTACGCTATCATCCGCGTCGGCGCAGCGTCGACGAATCCCTCCAGCCCCTTGAAATCAAGCCGTCAAGCGACGATCGGAGCCCGATAATGCCTTTGTCCCTGCGGATCAAACTTTCGGCGATGATGTTCCTCCAGTATTTCGTTTGGGGACTCTGGCTTCCTGGGCTCGGCCAATTTCTCGATAAAGACGGGATCGGGCTCGCCGCCGACGAACAAGGATGGATTTACACCGTTTATGGTTTCGGCGCGATCATCGGTCCGGTCGCCGTCGGCCAGCTCGCCGATCGCTTTTTCTCGACCGAAAAAGTGATGGCGTTTTGCCACTTATTCGGCGGGGTTCTCTTGATCGGATCGGCGTATACCAAATCGTTTTGGCCGTTGTTCACGCTTCTGTTTGTTTATTGCAACTTATATATGCCTTCGATGGGGCTTTCGAATTCGATCACGTTTCGCGCGATCGGCGAGGAGAATCAAACGCGTTTTCCGGGAATTCGCTTGTGGGGAACGATCGGCTGGATCGCCGCGGGGCAGTTTCTCTCGCAGTATTACAAAAGCGCCGACACCCCGCTGTTCGACTCTATATATTCGATTGCGTGGATCGGCAAACCCGCGTTCCGCGATTGTTTAAGGCTCGCGGGGCTCTTTTCTTTGATTTACGGAGTTTACTGCTTTTGGTTGCCGCACACGCCTCCCGTGCCGATGAAATCGACCGATCCGATCGACAAAAGATCGGCGATTCTTGAAAGCCTGGAATTGATGAGGAACCGATCGTTCGCGGTGCTGGTGACGATCACGGGGCTCGTCGGCATCATGCTCGCGTTCTATTTCGGCTGCGAGAACTTCTTTCTGGGCGATATCGGCACCGATCAAAAAGAGATTGTTTCTTTTATGACTCTGGGACAGGTGGCCGAGTTCGCGCTCATGGCGATCGTGCCGCTCGCGGTCGAGAAGTTCGGCGTCAAGAACACGATGTTGATCGGCGCGGGGGCGTGGGCGCTGCGGTTCGGGCTTTCGGCGATCGGCAAGCCTTGGTGGCTGATGATTTCGACGATCGGCCTGCACGGCTTCGCGTTCGGCTTCTTTTTCGTCGTCGCGCAAATGTATGTGGATCGGGCCGCTTCGAGCGACATTAAGGCTTCGGCGCAGAACCTGCTCGTGTTCGTGGTGTACGGGCTGGGGACGATCGTCGGAAGCATCCTCAGCGGTCGGTTGAGGTCGATGTTCCCGCACGATTGGAGTAAAATTTGGATCGGCCCGTTCGTGCTCACGATCCTTTGCATTCTCGCGTTCGCGCTTTTGTTCCGCGAGGAAACGATCGCGACCAAAAAGGCCGCGGCCGAGGGAACGGCGTAATCGCGATCGCGAAGCGATCGATACCTTCGCACGATTTGTTTGGGGAGATTCTTTGATCACTCCCGGCGAGCGCCGATCGATAAAAGAATCGGCACAATTCCCCGTGTTAGCCGTGCGACGATCGATCGCGGCGGTTCTGTTCGCGGCCGATGTTATCGGCGGGGAGCGCTCCGCGCTCGGCTCGCGCGTCGTCGCCCTCGGCTCGCGCGTCGGCGCCCTCGGCTCGCGCGTCGGCGCCCTCGGCTCGCGCGTCGGAGCGCTCGGCTCGCGCGTCTGCTCGATCGCTTATTTCACGGCTTTTTTCTTCATCACATTTTTCGCCGCGATTTTCGCGGAACCTAACTCCGCGCGATCCGCCGCCGAGCCCGAACGAGACGAATATCGCACGCGAATCGATTATATCAATAAGCGATTGAACTCGACTTCTCTTACGGATTCGGATCGACATGATTTGATCGTCGAACTCGCCGACGAATTCGATCGCGCCGCCGAGGCGGCGAAAACATCCGAGGCGCGTCGGGCGATTTTTCGCGAGGCGGTTCCATCGCTCGACTCGTATCGCTTGAAACGAACGAACGATCCCGACGCGCGTATGATGCGGTTGCGGAGCGCCGTGTTCCGTTGGGCCGAGGGGAATTCGTGGTTCATCCAGGCTTCGCTCGAACCGACCGATCACCGAGCACTCGCCGATGCGATCGCCGCTTACGAGGATTCAATCAAGCGGCTCGAGCCGCTTCTAGCCGAGATCTCCCGCGACCGCGATCCGCTCGCTCGCAACGTCCGTTACCGCTACGCGCTCGCGATCGCCGATCTCGATCGAGCGCTCGACTCCAATCCTAAAAAAAAGTCTGATTTGAACATACAGAAAGCGCTCACGGCGGTCGATATACGATTCGACGATCCCGCGATGATCGCTTATGTCGAGGAGTTGAAGGCTCGGTTGATGATTCGCCTGGGTCGATTGGATCAAGCCGAAGTCGCGCTCGCCGCGGCGAAACGAGCCGTTCCCGCGCCCCCCGTCGAACGTTATATCGAAACCCTCGTCGCGCTCGCGATCGCCAAAAAAACATTCGACTCCGCGATCAAACAGATCGATTCGGCGGCGATCGATTCGGGAGTGAAGGATCGACTCGCGGTTATAACGCGGCTCGCCGAGCTCGATTCGGCGACGAATCTGGATATCAAAAAGAAAGCGCAAGACGATCTCTTTGCGAGGATCGAGCGATTGCGCGGCGCGGAATCGGCCGATTCGAGGCTCGCTTTGATCGCGCTCGCCCGCGCTCTCGACGAACCCGAACGATCGCAGCCCGCATCGGCGTGGGATGCGCTCGCCGAGGGGAAGCGGATTTTGGGAGAACCCGATCGCGCGATCGAACTCGAAATCAAAGCCGCCGAGATTCACGGCTTGCGCCAAAACGGCGAGATCGGGTCGAAATATCTGTTCCGCGCTGGAGGGATCGCGTTTCAAAATCAAAAGTTCCTTGAATCGGCTCATTTGTTCGAGCGAATCGTCGCCGATCGATCCGCCGGCGGGCTCCGCGCCGGGGCGGGGATGATGCGTGCTCTCGCGCTCGGCCGCGCGGTCGAGGCCAAAACCCCGGGCGCGGCTCTAGACGATTATGTTCACGCTCTTAAAGATCAGGTCGCTTCGTTCCCCGACGATCCCGAGATCGGCGAGGCGCGAATTTTGCTGGCTCGATACGAGGAACGGCGTGGGAACAAGGCCGAGGCGCTCAAACTTTACGAGGCGATCGCTCCATCCGACGGCCGCAGGCTCGAGGCGCGGCTCGCGATCGCCGCGATCGGCCTCGACGAAATCGAAAATCAACGAATCAACGGCGATCGTTCCGCCTTAAAAGAAAAGTATCTTAAACAACGCGGTATGTTGATTAATGAATTGAAGCGGTTCGGCGATTCTCCCGATCGCTCGTCGCTGCTCGAGCTGGCGCTCGCTCGGCTCGAACTCGTTCCCGGAATCGACGACGACGACTCGGCGCGTGCTCGATGCGATCGGGTATCGCTGCTCGCAGGCGACGAAAAACTGCGCGATCGAGCGCGAAGGCTGGGGATCGTTCCCCTCGCCAAACTCGCTCGGTATGACGAGGCCGAGCGGTTCGCGCGCGAATCGGCGACGATCGATTCGGTCGACGCAATCCTTGAAACACTGGGTTTGCTCGATCAGGCGGCGCGATACGCCGAAACAGTAAGCAAGCGTCGCGCATTGGCGCATGTTGAATCGATCTTGTCGGCCGATCTGCTGAAGAAAATCGATCCCGCGGAAAAAAAGAACGATCGAGGAATTAAAGCTTCAATCCGCCTGGCACGGATGTTTGTTTTCATGGGCGATTATCCCAAAGCGCGACGAGCGATCGCCGCCGTTAAGGAGCTGAAAGTCGATCGTATCCCCACTCGATTGTTGCACGATTACGCCGAGGCGTTGGCGCTTTTGGACGATTTCGCTCTCGCCGCGACGGTTCATCAGGCGCGCGCGCGACGAGCCCCGACGGGCTCTCTCGTTTGGTTTCAGGCGAGGCTCGGCGAGGCGACGTGCGTTTACAGATCGGGTCGCCCCGAACTCGCCAAACGGATCGTCGACGCGACCTCGGTTCTCCACCCCGATCTCGGCGGAGGTGAAATGCCGGCGCGATTTGAACGCCTCCGCAACCGCGTCTCCGACGCCGATTAAAAGACCGACGCCTTGATTCCGACGACGATTAAGCGTTAAGGTTTTTGACGGCTATAATATCGACTAGATTGATCGCAATAAATACATAGATCCGTTGATAACCGGAATTCGAAACATGATAAACAAGCGAACTTCATCGGACATGTTTTCGAAAAGCGAACGCTCGCGGATCATGCGCGCCGTGAAATCGACGAAGACGAAGCCCGAGGAGCTGTTCGCGGCGGCGATCGAGCCTCTCGATCTCGAATTCACCCGCAACCCCGTCGAGATTCCCGGTAAGCCCGATTTTTATTTCGCTTCGATCGGAGTCGCGGTTTTCATTCACGGTTGCTTTTGGCACGGGCACGACAAATGCCGTCGAGGGATCGTCAGGCCCAAAGCCAACGCCGAATTCTGGAACGCCAAGATCGAAAAGAACAAACGACGCGACCGCCGCGTCGTAAGATTGCTGCGCAAGCGAGGAATCGCGGTTTACACCGTTTGGGAATGTCGTTTCCGAGGTAAAACTCCCCCGAAACGCGTGATCAATCGGCTGCTCAATCGCTCCGGCAGATCTTCGTGTGAAGCCGACCCCGACCGAGGCGATTCGTCTTGATTTCGAACTTCGCCCACCGCATGATGATCACGGTCGCGGGTTCAAGCGAGTCGTCCTCGAACGCGATTGTATTTATCTCTTGATTTGACCAGAATTTTTCAAAAAAATACATTTATTAATCAAGGTTTCTTTTATGTCTAAACCGACCGGAGATCTTCAGGCCGAGGAGCCGATTTCGTCCGCCGAATCACAATCAAGAGTCGATGAACAATCGTCCGACGACGAACGAACGTCGTTCGATCCGAAATCCTCCGCGATCGCGTCTCTCTCCACGCGTGCCGCGATCGACAAGCTGAAGACGATCGAGCGTTTGAAAAAGCGACTCGCTTCGCTGCCGGAACGCCCGTTGAGCGAGACGACACGACTCGTGCGACTGTTTACGATCCGTTCGCTTGAATACGAAACGCGCGCGATCGAGTCGACCCTGGGCCTGCGGCTTTTCGAGGCGATTTCGAATCTCGATCCCCCGAACGAGTCGATCGCGGCGTTTCTGGAAAAAAAGGCGTTACGGATCGCTCAATCGACCGGAATCGATTCCGCGATTCTCGAGCTTGAACCTTTCGATATCTTGATTCAAAAGGTACTCGAGAATTCTCGATCGACTCTTGATCCCGCGAATCCTCGGGCGAAAGAGCAGGGGGGGATTTCGGCGCCCGACGGCGCTGGAATTCGTGAGAAATCACGGGAGAACAAGAATCGTTCGTCCGCGGCGAACGTCGTTCGGAAAACTTCGAAGAAAAAAGACGACGGCCCGGTCTTCGGTCGCAATCTGGAAATCACTTATGTTTACGGCGGTCCTCCGACAAGCGAACCGCGCGGCGAAAGGGATGAAAACGTTCGACCTGAGAAGCACACAAAAGATATTTGATAACTTCAATCCGTCCAAGATCGAGCGAGGCACGCTTGATATCGGCGCGTTCGTGATTCTCTCCGCACGAAACATATTGGTGAACATGTAGTTAATTAAATCGATGAATCCAACCTTGATCGCCGATCGACCGCGGAATAACAACAAGCAATTACTTAATTATTTATTGAATCATAAATCGCAAGTTCCTTGAGGATGAAGTTGATCATTGAGGGTCGTTCCACGGAGGCGCGATTCGCCTGAATTGAACTGAAGAGAATCGATCACTCGAGGTCGATCGCTCGCTGCGTCGTTTTAACAATCAATCCGAAAGAATTCCGCAAATTCAATGGGATTTGAGGGCGAACTAGAGAATGGGAGGGCGAACCAGAGAATGGGAGGGCGAACAAGAGAATGGGAGGGCGAACCAGAGAATGGGAGGGCGAACCTCCTGGTGAGCCGTATTAGTATAAATATACATTCTTCATGCGCAGAACATCTCCGTTTCATCGAGGATTATGCGAAGAGGCTCACCGGGAGATTCGCTCTCCCAAGCAAAACAATCAAAAATTATTTTATATCAGACATGCGGAATCGACTGATAAGAAGCGAATGAATCGCTGAAAATCAATCCGAGATCGAGGCGATCGGGTTTCCGGATAGAATTTAAGTACCGAAGGTGGGACTTGAACCCACACGGGTGTTACCCCACCGGATTTTGAGTCCGGCGCGTCTGCCATTCCGCCACTTCGGCTCTTCAAGCGACCGCTCGTTCACGCGATCGCTTGAATCGAGTTGATAAGATATCGAACAATCCTCGCCGCGGCAAGCCCCGGCTTTAAATCGCCCGCAATCGCCCGTCGCCCCGCAGCGCCGTCGCCGCGACAAGCCGATTCCTCACCTCCGATTCACCGGATCGGTTTTGGGTTCGCTAGACGCCGCGGAAATAGAAGGTGCTGTTCTCAAGCCGGCCGAATTCATCCAGGATAATCACCCAGCCGACATGACTTAGTATTGCAACAGACGCTCTAAGTTCTCCAGTTTACGAGATTGAGCGAGTACCCAAGCCTTTGAATGCGTTCGAAATGAGAAGTGTTACCCGTAACCAATTCAAGGCCGTGAGTTAAAGCGATCGAGGCGATCATCGAATCGGCTATGCCGATAGAACGGCCCGAACGTTCCAATTCCCCGCTAATGATTCCCGACGTATCGGCCGAGGTTTTATCGAATTCAATCACTTCCACGCCGAGAATCGCGTGCTGGAAGGCTCGCATTTGTCGCAAGGCCTGCTTTTGTAATACCCACGAATCATTTCCATAACAGTTATCGATGAGATCGTGTAGAGGGCGTATTCGCGGCGGTACGCCGCGGCGCGAGCCGAAACGATGAGATCCACGCCTTTCGTCATTTCCGAGAAGATATCTGTATCGATAAGTGCTTTATTCAAAGCTCGGATTCTCGCCAATTATCTTCTCGACGCCTTCGGTAGGCGTCGGAAACGATCTCATCCATCAGTTCCGTATCTTCTCGCATCATCCCCACGATTGGATCGGGAGCGGAATTCACCGCGTCGGCAGCCGAACGATCCGGACTGGTATGTGCAAGATCGCCGAGAAGGAGTCGCGCGGCTTCGGTGAGCGCATCGTCGACCGAGGCGAAACGGCCGCTAGCGACCGCCTCGCGGATTAAGCTCTCCAAATCCGAGGGTAAATGAATATTCATGATACTACCCCTCCTTCGCCTTGGATGCTACCACAAGAGAAGACTGGAAGCCACTCGGTTTTCGTATCCGCACGTCATCGGTTGATTTTTTGATTACAACACCTTTATCGCCGCGCGCTCCATCGCGCGACGAACGATCTATGCAGAAGTTCTATCTCAATGGATCGATCGATCTCACGAGCCTATCGGCTTCAAATTCACCCCTCGCCGAGACTTCGCGTAAGACCGCGATCGACGAACACGCCGCAGGAGAGCGGATCGCCTTCCAGATATCCCCGTCGCCGCGACAAGCCGATTCCTCACCTCCGATTCACAGGATCGGTTTTGGGTTCGCGAGACGCCGCGGGAGCACTGGGTTGAACCGACGAAGGCGCCGCCATCTTCACCGGCTCGATGCCAAGCGGAGACGATCCGTCTCGCACCTCGGCGAGTCGGGCGCGGAATTTCTCATATAACCGCGTGTGGCGACTCTCGGGCTTCACGGGCTTACCGCCGATGAACAGATACTTGACATCGGTCGTCGGCTGCAAGAGATGCCCCGCGGTGATCACGACGTTCGCCCGCTTGCCGGGTTCGAGCGACCCGAGCCGATCGGCGACCCCCAAAATCCGCGCGGGATAAAGCGTGACCGCTTTAACGGCCTCGTCTTCGGGAAGGCCGAACGCGACCGCCATCGCGGCCTCGTAAGGCAAATTCCTCCCCGCGGTCGCCATGTTCGGACCTCGCGCTCCCGATCGGATCGCAAACGACACCCCCGCCTCATGAAGCCGAGCGGGGTTCGTATAAGGAGCGTCGTAAGGATCGTACGGGTGAAGCGGAAGCCGCATCGTCCCGCCGATCAACACCGGCACGCCTGCTTCCTTTAGCTCCTTGGCGACCTTCCAAGCTTCGAGCCCTCCCGAAATGATCGCCTTGATTTTTAGATCCTTCGCGAGCTCGATCGCGTCGAGAATTTCGCCCCGATAATCCGCGGCGAAAATCACCGGCTTTTCGCCTTTGGCGTAAGCCGCGAGCGCCGCCAGACGAGGATCGGGCGCGGGCGGCGGCGCGTTCTTGGCGATCGATTCAGTAACGAGTTTATCATATGCTAGAGCGTCTTTGAACGCTTGTTTGATCCGATCGATCTGTTCGGTCCGAGCGCGGTCGTTCCCCCCTCCGCCGCCTCCTTCTTCGAGATCGGGTCGATTGAAACCGAAAACATCGCCCATCCCTCGTGAAGGTGTTTTGATATCTAAAGCCGCGCGATCCGCCAGCACCATCTCGTTCGGCGTCCAACCGTTCAAATCGATAACACACCCTTGACCGTTGATAATTCCTCCCGACGGATGAACATAGGCCGAGAGGATTCCGTTGGCGCGGGTGACGGGAATCAGCTCGCTATCTGGATGAAGCGCCGAACTCGCTGTGAGCTCGGGCTCGATCGTCGCCGAGTCGGAATAATCGTTCGTCTCGTTCAGGCTGCCGATTTCGGTTAAACCAATATATGTCCCTGAATCAATCATGCCGGGCCAAACGTCGAGACCGCGGGCGTCGATCGACGTCGTTCCCGAAGGAATCGGTGTTTCGGGTCCGCCGACCGCCTTGATTTTTCCACGCTCGATCACGAGCACGCCGTTATCGATCGCCGCCGACGAAACGGAATGAATTCGAGCCCCCGTAATCGCGTAAGACGCGCCGGGATCGCGTGCGATCTCGATCGTTTTGGAACGAGCCTCGGCCGACGCGAGCGGGACCGACGAGTGTTCACCCGATCGCGTGTTCATTTTATTGCCGGGCTCTTTGCGCTGAAAGCGAACCTCGCCGTCGACGAGAACCAGCTCGCAGCGCGAGAAGGCGTCGAGGGGATGTCCGTTATAAAGCGCGATGTCGGCCGCCTTGCCCACGTCGATCGACCCCATGCGGCGATCGAGCCCGAGCTGCCGCGCCGGGTTGATCGTGATCGTCTCGAGCGCCTGCGTTTCGCTCATTCCGCCGTATTTCATCAGTTTGGCGGCGTCGAGATTGAGATGCCGAACAAGTTCGTCGTCGTCGCTCTTGATGCACACCTTCACGCCCGCCTCGCTCATCAGCGACGAGTTGAACGGAATCGCGTCGTAAGCCTCCACCTTGTAAGCCCACCAATCGGCGAAAGTCGAAGCGCTCGCCCCGTGTTCCGCGATCTCGGACGCGATCTTGTAACCCTCGAGCACATGCTGAAGCGAGCGAACCTTCACGCCGTGACGAGCCGCGGTGCGCAAAAGCATCAAAATCTCGTCACTTCGATAACAATGGCTATGAATATGAATATTACCGTCAAGAATTCCGACGAGCGCCTCGAGCCGAAGATCGCGACGGATCGGCGGGGGGGATTCTCCCTGCGACCGCGCCGTGTCGTATTTGAGCCGCGCTTTTTTGTAAGCCTCGGCCTCCTGGAAGGCGCGCTCGATCACCGCCTCGACCCCCAGCCTGGTGTTGGGGAATCGGCCCGATACGCGGGTGACGTTCTCTCCGAGCGCGAATTTAACCCCCTGAAGACCGTCTTTGACGATCAAATCGCGCGCCGCCATCCCGGGTCGAAGCTTGATCACGCCGTCCTGGCCGCCGATCGTGTTCGCCGATCCGTGCAACAGCCGAGCCGCGGTCACTCCCCCCGCGATCGCTCGGTAAATCTCGGGATCGGCGCCGTCGACGACGTCTTTAATCCGAACCTCGGGTACGATCGACAAGCTCATCTCATTAACGCCGCCTTGAATCGCCATATGCGAGTGCGTATCGATAATTCCGGGCATAGCGACGAGCCCCCTGCCGTCGATCACGACGAACCCCTCGGGGGTTTCGATATCGGCGCCGATCGCGGCGATCTCGCCGTTGCGGATCAAAATCGAACCCTTCGGAAGCGTCCCGTGGCTCACGGTAAGGATCGTCGCATCCTTGATCATCACATTTCCGCCGGTGTGGATCGCGGGCTTGCGGTCGACTTCGAGCTCGCTCGGCGTATCGACGAACGGCGTTTTCGGCTCAACCTTTTCTTTCTCTTTAGAAGCTTCCTGAGCGGTTTTCACGGGCTCTTTGGCGGGTTGATCCTTCGATGCTTTCGCCTCGCTTTTCGCCGGATTCGACTCGGCTTTCGAAGCCGCGACGGTCGTCGAAGCCGCGGGCTTTGAAGCCTCGGCGGCTTTCGGCGATCCCGAATCGGTCTTCGCCGCGACCGTATCGGCCTTCGCGGTCGCCGATTTGGCTTCGCTCCTGGGATTCGCCTCGGTCTTGGAAGAGCCCTCGCTCTTTAAAGATTGTACATTTTTGGATGACTCGGCGGTTTTGGAATCCCCCTTCGATTTCGCGAGATCGGCTTTGGGATCGACCTGTTCCTTCTTCGATTTGGGTTCGGCGGACGAGGGGTCGGCGGATTTCGCGACGGCCTTTTCGGTTTTGGCGGAAGGATCGCTCGGGGTTTCGCCTTTACCGCCGCGGGCTCGCTTCCCTTTGGGACCCGCCTTCGTCGATTCTCCCGGTTGCGGTTTATCGAGATCGAATTTGCGACCGTCGACGAGGAGATAACGAACCTTCGCTTTTTCGTCGCCGAATGGCGCGGTGAGCGCGACGATATGGCCGAGCTTGCCCCGTTCGATCGTTCCCAGCGATTGAGAGACGCGCGTGATCTCGGCGGCTCGCTTCGTAAGCGCCGCGAGCGCCGCGTCGGCTTTAAGCCCCTCGGCGATCAACTTGCGCACTTGTGCGGGAAACGTGTTCAATTGACCGAGTCCGTCGGTCGAGAGGGCGTATTTGACTCCGGCGGCTTCGAGAGCCTTGGCGGTCGCGACCTGTTCCTTCCAACGTTCATGACGATCGACAAGTACGCGAAGCGGGACGTCTTTCTCGCCGGCTTTTTTCTTGGCGTATTCGTCTTCGGAGGGAGTTTTGGGTTCCTCGGCGAAGTTGATCCTGAGAACGACGGGGACGTTCCTGGCCTTGAGACG
Organism: Planctomycetota bacterium; assembly: GCA_021791715.1. Taxonomy (GTDB): domain Bacteria; phylum Planctomycetota; class Planctomycetia; order Isosphaerales; family Isosphaeraceae; genus JAKBCQ01. The sequence continues at coordinate 23,855 of JAJYWB010000026.1, forward strand.
ATCAACGACCTTTCCCGCCTCGCGCCCGCCGACGATCACGGGATCGACGCCGAATTCATCGGAAAGATCGAGAACTCGGTGAATTTCGTCGCGGGTGTTCGCCTCCCACCAAACGGGGATTTTGCGGGCCTGTACAAGTTCGAGAGCCGCGAGCGCGGGATCGAAAACGGGTCGAACCGACGGATTCTCGGCGGCGTAGGCGCGAAGCTCCTGATTCCGCGCCGCGTCGAGCATCGTTTGCCTAAGATGAGCGATCACACCCATGAGAGCGCTTGGATACCCTCCCGAGTTGCCGCGATTCCCGGCGCCGCCTCGGCCGCGACCTCGCCCCGCGAAGGGAACCGCGGGAGCTTGAGCGGGAGCGGGAGGCTGGGGTTCAAAAGGCCTACTTAGATTGATATGTAAAGCGATCGGCGCTTTAACGAGCGATTCGCGTCTGGGGAGATCGCTTAAACTCGAGACCGCGCTTTGCCCGGTGGCGATCGCTCCCGCGGGCGCCGAGAGGATATCGGTAAAGCCGAGGGCGCGGCGTTCGGCCGCGGCGGAATCCGCGATTTCAAGAACCTCGGCGACCTCGAACTCGGGAGTCATTCCGTTGCGGTTATCTTTAGGAGTGTGAGCGAGCGCGTATTCGTTGTATGCGATCGCGCGTTCGCCGCCGCTTTTCGATCGTTTAACGCCGAGCGGAACTCCCACGCTCGTGTACGCGTCGATCAGCCCCGGATAAACCGAGAGCCCGGTGGCGTCGACGATTTCGGCGTCGAGCGGGATCGTGATCTTATCGACCGCTCCGACCGCCTGAATCACGCCGTCGCGCACCACGACCGTCCCGGGATCGTACGTCGTACCGTCGCCGACAAATACCTTGCCTCCCTTAAGCGCGTACGCGGTCGGGTGATAACCGACGGGAGCGTCGGCCGAAAAGAGAGGGGCGGTCGCGACCGCGAGCGCCGCGGCGATCATCGCGAACCATTTGCCTCGGTAACGAATCAGCGCGGGTCTCATGGCGATTTTCTCGTTGCTTATCCGATCGAAATCGGGGACGGTAAAAATCAAGACCGTTCCGATCGGCCTGGTCGATCCGTTCAAGGAGAGGAGATCGCTATTCATACCGCGCGACGATCGCGGGCTCAAGGGGCCGGGGACGAAATCGATCGGAGAGGTGCGGATCCGAAGTCGGAGATCGGAATACACACCAATATAATATTTAATTTATATAATAAACGATTTTTATTCTTTTGTGAATAATAATATATTGAAGATTACAAAGATGCTTCGTCCTTGCGTCGTTCGGATCCGTTTTCGAGTTCGCGTCCGGATCGCTCGACGCCCCTCGCCGGTTCACCCGCTGTCGAGCTGCGCCTCGGCGCCTTATGCTGTCGTCGCGGGAGGACGATCCAACACGGGTTCGACCGCACCGAATCGACCCGGATCGTTCGCGTTCAAGAGGATGGAGAAGGAGCAAATTATGCGTGAAAGCGTTTACCCGATCGCCGCCGCGATTATTTCGGTCGCTCTCGCGGGATCGGCGGCCGGCCCCGACGATCCTTATCAAAAAGATATCGACACGCTTAAAAAAATCAACAATCAGTTTCATTCACAACATCGCGTCAATCGCGCGTTCATGGCGGCGCGGTTCGGGCCTTTGATCGTCGTCGAGGACGGCGAGAAGATCACGCTCATTCACCGGGGAAAACGCGTCGAGAAATCGTACACGCCGAAGCTTTATCATTTGCTCAAAGAGGTCGATCACGTTCCGCTCGCGGCGTTCTTAACCGTCAAATCGTTTCTCGCCGAACGGAGCGGAGGTCGTCGCGAGATCGCGTTTCACGAGCTCAAGGCCGCGCGCGACGAGATCAAACACGCGCGTGAACGCTTTAGCGGCGACGGGCTCGAACCGGCGCAAAAATATCGCCAAATTCAGATTCTTAAAAACACGGATATTTTTATGAATCAAGTCGTCGACGAGGGGGACCGATTCGAGGAACCGGAACTCGATCGGTTTGCGCGATCGGTCTCCGCTCGAATGAATCAAAACGCGATCGAAGCGGCTCGTGCGCAATTGCGCGGGCTCGATCGCGCGTTTCGTGAGCTGAAAGCGGACTTATCCGAAGCCGAACTCAAATCGCTTCGGGTGATCGTCATGGGCTCGGCGCCCCCTCGACGGGGCAACCTTGCCGTTCAGTATTTTTCGAGGGCGCTGGGAGAGCGCGGCGAGGGGGAACGGATCGTTTACGCCGAGTCGATTATCGAGATCGATCGAGCGCTCGATAAAATCGCCGCGCACGACGTCGATCACTCGCTCGCCAAAGCCTTCCTCGGCGACGAACGAGGTCTCGACCGCGACCTCCTCGAAAAAGCCGCGGGCGACGCGCTCGACGAAATCTTTAACAAATGATTATTCATGAATACATAAGAACGCCGAGCTGCGTCGCTTCCCGGCGATTTCGCCGGAAGAGGCGTTTCGCCCGGCGTCGGTTCGCTCAGTTTTTTTCGAGCGAATCGCGCCATTCGTCTCCCAACGCTCCCAACGATTTGCCTGTGCTTTCTTGAAAAAGCTTTTCGTCGTATTCTCCTTGCCGCATCGCCTTGTTGAGCTTGCGAACGATATCTTTATCGTACTTCTCCGTAAGATACGCCAGAAACGCCGCCGAGATGCGGTAGCTGCGATTGAACCGCGCCTGCTCGCGCGACGGCGGCTTCAATTTTCCCGGCTCGTATTTGAAAAATCGAATATAATCACTAATTCCTTCAACAAGCCATGAAGGATTGTTCCCACGGCGATAGCTTTGCACGACGTGCACGGTTTCATGAACCATCGCGCCGATATCGTCGGGGTGATCCTTGAAATACCGCACCGATCCGATGATCCGATCGCCTGCCGTCGCGGCGACACCGCGGTAATTCGATTTCAGAGTCATCAGGATCGTTCGGGGGGGCGTGAACCCCTCGCTCGCAAGTTCTTCGTTGATCATCGTATACGATCGCTCGCACGCTTGGACCGCCTTCTCGGCCCATTCCTTCATCTCGGGAGCGTCGGCGACGTCGATCGTAAACTCGACGGGATATTTGAAAGTAACAACCTTCGGATTCGACTCGAGAGCGATCTCGCGGATAACGAGGGGCGTTTTGCAATCCGCCGAGGGTTTCACTCGAATCGCGCGAATCTCCCCCTCGGGCGACCAAACGTGCGCCTCGCCGTCTTGAAATTTCGCTTTTTCAATAAACTTTTTACCATCCATGGATATCTCGACGGAGCCCGCGGCGAGCTTATCGGCGCCGTCGGGCTTGCCCGTCGTCACGACGATCGATTTGATCCGCGCGGGACGATCGATAACAAGCGTGAAATGATCGGTCGGCGCCGCGACTTTTTCCGATGCGAAGTACGTTTGTGCGTCTCCGTCGAACGCGAATTGACGAATCCGTTCCCCCGCCGATTCAAGCGACGATTCCACAGAGGCGAACAATTCCCCGTTCGCGGCTTCGTCCTTGGCAAAGACGCCGTCGGCGCGGACTCCGCGCGAAACCGCGAACGTCAGAATCAAAACAAATAAAAATGTATGCGCAAAAAGACTTGAGACGATGCGACGCATCGGCGGCTCCGAAGAAATCACGAGTTCGTAAAAAGATCGTGGGGAGCTTCGCCGATTTCTCGTCAAAGATCAACGGGTCGAACACAAAACGAAACGCGATCGCCGAATCATCGTGAATTCGATCGCGAAGCGAATTTCGTAATCCTAAACCCCGCTTCATGTTCGATCAATCTTCGAATGAATGAATCAATTGTCGAAGGAATCGACCTCGCGATCGAGCAGCTTCCTCAAAGTTTCTCGTTCACGACGCGTCGCGTCGAGATCGAATCGCGTCATCGCGAGATCGAGCCGAAGCCGTTCGAGCGCGTCTCGAGCCACGTTCAAAACCCGACCCCGAAACATCGCGTCCTCGCACGCGTCGTCGACGATCGGCTCAAGTACCGATCGAACCTCGTCAGGCATCGATCGAACCCGATCCCTCAGCTCGATCAAACCCGTGGGAACAGCGCTCGTTTGATATGATCCCGTCATCCCGTCCATCCCAATCGTGGCAGAATTCATTTGGTGTCGTCTCCTCGAAGTACCGTCTCTCCAATCATAGCACACAGTTTACCCAGATTGCTCAACCGATTCATTTTAACATCGCTTCGCGATTTCGGTGCGCCGGAAGTAAGGCGGGAAGAGGGTTTATGAGCGAATTGACGATCACGACGAGCACGCCTTCACTTTGCGAAATCGAGGAGCGATTGTATTGATCTTTTCGATCTCGCCCTTGGCCGATACAAGTAACACCGATCGATACCGCGGAGTTTGACTTTGGCTTTTGTCCCAGGGAGGGGATTGAGCGCATGGCGAGGCGTTCGGGATCGCGAAAATGGCTTCGATTGTCGTCTCGGATCGCGTGGACGACGATCGCGACGCTCGCTCTGATTTCGTTGTCCGTACGTGCGCGCGCTCAAGACGAAACCAAACCGATCCTCCCTCCCGTCGTCAATCCCGAGATCGGGCCCAAGGCCGGAACGGCAGATGAGCCTGGATTTCCCGACGAAAGCTCACCCGCCTCGCGCGACGGATCGAGGAGTCAGCCCGAGGACGCGGAACTGAATCGAAATCGACCCGATCGAACCGATTCCAAACCGAAGAAGGTCGAAGGAAACGAGAACGAATCCGAAAAACGAGACGCCTCGCTCGAACAAAAACCCGTCGCCGAGCCCGTCAGTTATCGCGATCGGTTTGAATCGAAGGGAACGACGTGGCGACGCGAGGAGGCCGACACCGAGGTACGCATCATCGCGCACGAACGGACCGAAACGAAGGCGCGCGAAGGGAAAAGCTCGGAGCGGATCGCGTTCGAGGCGGGCGTCGGCGCCGCGGTGTATTACAGCCATGAGATCCCTAAAATTCCCGTCGGACCGAATGCCGAAATCGGTTTATATGTACGGTCGAATCGTGAAGGCGTTCGTTTGATGGCTCGGGTCGTTCTCCCCGCCGATATCGACCCCGACACGCACCAGCCTTCGTTCATATTAGTATCGGGCGCCGCGGTCGATACCGCGAACATCTGGCGAAAATTGCTTTTGAGCGAGGTTCAGGTTCAGGTTCGACGACGGGTGCGGGTTTTGCGCGCCGCGACGAAACGCCCCGTGCCGCTCGACGGAGCGTATATCGATCAAGTGGTCGTGAATTTGTACGCGGGTCCGGGTGAAACCGAGGTTTTTCTCGACGACCTCGAGGCGTATCCCGTGCCCGCCGAGGCGCTCGCCGAATTCGCCAAAGAACGTCGCGGTCCCGTCGCCGAAAAAGGGGAATCTCCCGAGGGAAAAGCCGCCGCGCCTCGGATTGCGCTCCGCGAGGGGCTTTTAACGCTCGACGAAAAGCCCTGGTTCTTTTCGCTCATCAGCGCGCCGGGGGCGAAGGTTTTGCCCCTCCGCCAGGCGGGGTTCGACGTCATCGCGATCGAACCCGACGCCGACGATTCCAAAATCGCCGACGCCGTCCGCGACGGTTTCTTACTAATGCCCGAAATCCACGCGACGGGACCGATCGATAAAGAAACCGTTATGCAACGCGTGCAGGCGTTCGCCGCGGCGGATCGCGTGGCGTTCTGGAACATCGGCAGAGGTTTGGGGCTCGAACCCGATCTCGTCGATCGGAATCGGAATCGTGATCTTATACGTGGCGTTATCACCGATTTTCATGATTGGAACACGAACGTTTCGCGGATGACGACCGCGTGGGTCGACGGAGCGATCGAAGATTACGCGCGACCTCCCAAAAACATCGACCTGATCGGCGTCGAGGCGCGCAACTGGGGGCGAATGCGCGACCCGCTCGAATCGCTCGCGTTCCTTAAACAACGCGTCGATCTCGGGTTCGAAAACCCGAACGCCCTGTTTTGGTTGCTGATCGACGCCAAGCCCTCGCCCCGGTTCCAGGAGGCGATCTGGGGTACGGGAACCCCTCCCGAATGGGGTCGGCCGACGATTCAGCCCGAACAATTACGCATATGGACATATCTGGCGATCGCGGCGGGTTTTCGCGGCGTCGGGTTCCGCGCCGACGAGAATTTTACCGGACCCGCGGGGATTCCGCTCCGCACCGAGGCTGCTTTTTTGAATTTGGAGATCGGCCTGTTTCGATCGATCCTGGCCCGAGCCAAGAAATCGGGCGAGCTTCTTAACACTTATATGCCCGATCCGCTAATGATTACATCTCGACCCGCCGGAGGCGGAATCAAGGTGCAGAATCAGAAGCCCGCGGAAACTCCGGCGAACCCGACGATCAAGGCGGTTCCGTTCACGACGATGGATAAGAAAACGACGCTTCTGTTCATCGCCGATTTCGCCGCCGGCGCGCAATGGCAACCCCCTCAGATGTCGATGTCTGGAATGCGCGTGATCGTTCCCGCGCCCGAGGGGGCTCAGGGTTACGAGGTCACTCCAGCCTCGGTGCAAAAACTGGCTCGAAATCGCGTTCCGGGAGGAATCGAATTAACTCTTCCCGAGTTCGGCGTTTCGTCGATCATCGTCGTCACAACCGATCGTCCCCTCGTCGAGCGCTTGGAGGAACAGGTCGTCCGAAATCAATCGCTCGCGGTTCAAATGGCGATCGAACAGGCGAAACTGATGATCGACTGGGTGACCGAATGCGACGATCGACTCCGAGGCGTTTGGGAAAACTCGCCGCCCCATCCGATGAACCAAAAACAGATCGATTCCAAACCAAGCGCCGTCGCCTATATCACGCAGGCGAGAGAGCTTTTGGCGCTCGGTCGAACCGACGTCGCTCGCCGCAACTCCGATCTCGCCAAAAACCTCGGCGCTCCATTTGAACCCTACGAAGACAGCCCCGAACGAATCCTGATCGACGCCGACGCGATCGAATTCCTCGCCGAGGCCCGCGACGACCTCGTCGAGGCGCAAGAAGCGCTCGAAGATCTCGATTACGATAACGCGTGGCGCGCCGCGCGACGCGTCGGAAGACCTCTTCGCATGCTAATGCGTGAACACTTCGAACGCGCGTTCAAAGGGATGCGAGACGTCGTTTTGCCTTATCAACCCAAGCCCAAAAAAGGCCAGGAAGATAAAGTGAAAGACCCCGAACAAATCGTCGCGCCGATCTCGAGCCCGCCGCTCGTCTCGTTCAACACCTTGCCTCAGCACTGGATCTGGATCGATAAAATGCGCGATTGGAGATTCGGCAAAAACCTCCTCGAATCGGGAACGTTCGAGGAACGCGAATCGCTCGAAGAACTCGGCTGGCGGAACGAAAGCTATCAATATAACGGCATCGAGGGAATCGTTGAAACGATCAAGGCGACACGCCCCAAAGCCGTCGGCAAAACAATCCTCAGGCTCAAGGTTTCGCCGATTTACCCCGAAAACATCGACGAAGTTCCCCGGTCGATCAAAGATCGACCCAAAGCTGTGAAAGACTTTTTAAGTGTCGAAAAGAAATTACAACGACGTCTTGATATTCAAGACGCCTACCCGCCGTTTCTCGATTTTCCCCCGGCGGCGATCCGAACCCCCGACCTGAACGTTCGCTCTGGTCAACTGGTGCGAATTCGGTTATGGGTGAAAAAGCCGTTGCCGAACGTCGGCGGAGGAGGAGGATTGATCATCCGCGACACCCTCGGCGGCGAGCCCCTCCAATATCGATCGGCCGAGGGTTTGTTCGATTGGCGCGAGATCATCCTCTTTCGACGCGTCCCGAGCGACGGAGTGATGAGCGTTCTAATCGGCCTCGCGGGCTACGGTGTGCTCGACGTCGACGACGTGCGGGTCGAACTCGGCGTCGGCGAACCCCCCGAACGAGCACGTCCGACACGACGTCCGCCGATCACTCGAATTCCCAAACCCGCGGATCGACCCGCCGAATCGACCCACATACGGACGCCTCGATCTCCCAATCGATCCGTCGACACCACCCGTTTACCCGCTCGAACCCCGCCGACGATCCGCTGACCTCGAGCGATATCTCGCGGCATGAATCGTTATGTCCTTATAACAATCCGAGGCGCAAGCAAGTTCGTAATATAAGCCGGCTTGGAAACACGGAATGATCGCTCGGCTAGGTTCTTCTTATCAACACGAGCCGACGCGTTTCAACAACATCGCTTCTCTCATCCACGATTTCGCCGAGTTCCGCTCGCACGATCGCCTTGATTGCCGGATCGTCGTCGTTTCGCGAAGCGGCTGAATGCGTCTTGCGAATCGATTCACGCGATGCGATTCGTTTCCGATCGACCGCGTCTCACTTCTTCTTCGCGGCCTTCGGTTTGGCCGTCCCCTCGGCCTTCGGCGCCTTCGCGGCCTTCGGCTTGGCTTTCGACGCGGGTTTCGCTTCCGCGAGCTCGGGCTGTGATTCCTCGATCGCCTCGGGCGTCGATAAAGCGGGAGGAGCGAGTAAGACGGTCGATTCGGGTGAATGAGCCTCGGCTTGAGCCGGCGCCGAATCCCTCCCCGTCTCGGTCGCGTGCTCGACCTCTCCGTTCGTTTCGTCTTCAACTCCGTGTTGAAGGGGTCGATCGCCGAAAATCTTCTCAAAGTTCGGGAAGCCGTACTTCCGCACAATCGGTCCGCTCATCGTTGACACTCCTCAAATCGTCAAAATCTTCGGGCAAAAGTCTCATGCTTGCATGAAATTTGAGTCGACACAACGATTTTCACCCCTCGCACGGCTATGAGTCAAGGGTTCGCCGATTCCAGGGTTCACTCCGGAAGATCTCGCGCTAACGTTCGGCTCGGAATCAAGAACAACCTCGATCGGAGTTTTCCGGCGATTATCGGAACCTGTCCGCTACCATTTCGGTAGCCGGGTCGCCTATAATAAGAATTCTTGAACGATCGGCCTTCAATCCGCGTGGTGTAAGAGATACCCTCCGCGGAACGAAAACGACTTTTTCACGCGAGGATTTCGGTCATGAAACCTTATTTCGCGTGCCTTGCGATCGCCCTCACGCTGACGCTCGCCTACTTTTCGGGGGGCGAAGCCGACGGCAAACAAGTTCCCCCAAACGGCGCCGCCAAACAGCGCAAGGTCGTCAAAACCGATCAAGAGTGGCTCAAGCAATTAACTCAGGATCAGTTCCTCGTCACCCGCCGCAAGGTCACCGAACCTCCTTTTAGCGGACAATATGTACATGTAAAGGGTAAAGGTGTATTTGAATGCGTGTGTTGCGGCGCCGAGCTGTTCAACACCGCGGCGAAGTTTGATTCGGGAACGGGCTGGCCCAGTTTCTTCAGGCCGATCGCGGCGAACCGGGTCGATCGCCAGATGGATTATTCCGACGGATCGCCGCGAATCGAGGTCGTTTGCAACGAGTGCGGGGCTCATCTGGGTCACGTGTTCGACGACGGCCCGGCTCCCACGGGTTTGCGCTTCTGCATCAATTCGCTTTCACTCAAATACGTTCCAGACGCCAAAACGAAGGCGGCTTCGACTTCAAAAAAGATGAAGGGGAAGACCGCGAAAAACACCAAGGTCGCGAAGAACACGGCGGGCAAAAACGCCAAATCGAACGCGACGGCGAAGACGACGAAACAGTCCGACGCCGCGGCGAAAGACGACCCCGCGGCCGACTCCGAATCCGCCAAAGCCGAATCCGCCAAAGCCGAATCCGCCAAAGCCGACGCGGGTAAATCCGATTCGGCCGCGGCCGACGACGATACGAACGACAAGCCCGCGCCCCAGGCCAAGGCCAAAAAGACGACGAAACCTCAGTCGGATGACTGATTGATTATTTGTTAAAGACTCGTCGTAACGAGTTCAAAGCGCGAGAGAGCGAATCGAAATAGAAATGCTAATAATTCCGTGAGGGAGACGCGCTCACGAATCGTCTTTTTCAAAATCGAATCGTTCGATTCCGTTCCTGTCGAATCGAGCGTGCGTTATTGATCGAAAAACACAGACTCTCGATCCGGGGAAATGTTTCGCCGGGTGAAGTTATGAAGCCGATCACAGAGCCTGGAATCGACGTCTATTCGTTTCGAAGATTCGCCGCCGTTTCCTCGGCGGCGGCTCTTATCGTTTTCACCGCCGCGTCTTTCACGGCTTTCGACTGTTCTTATAATCATCAATATGTATTATTGATCGCCGCCTCGTCGGTGCTGTTAACTTATATAATTCTTCTCGATTTTCTGTTCCTTTTAAAGCTGTATCAATCAAAAACGTTCGGATTTCGGTTGATAGATTCTCGTTTAATCGCGCGAAATTTATTCATGAATCGCACAATATGCTTGAACGACAATGTCGATTTACTTATTAAAGGCGGCCATGAATTGATCGGCGGAAGTTCATCTAGAATCTTTGGCGAATGCTCGGTGATCGTGAACCGTCGCGAGGCGATTTGCGTCACTTCGTTTATCAAGAACGCCCCGCGATTGATCGAGGATCTCTCGACCGCGCATCTTAAGCTCAAATACGAGGAATTCTATCGTAAGATCGAGCAAGGATCCGCGGTCGCTTTTCGACCCGTCTGGATATGCGGATCGACATTGATCGTTGATCAATTATTCGCAATAAACCTCAATGATTATACCGGGTGTTCGATTCGAGACGACGCGATCGTTCTCAATCCTAGAACCGGATCAAAAACCGTCGCGATCAACCTCGATAAAACCGTAAATTCGCACATCCTCTACATAATCTTACGCAGGATATTCGGGTGCGAGAATCCGCTGAATGATCTCGATGGAAATACGGGCGCCAAAGATTAAGAACCCGTTCGCAAACCCCTACGAATCGCTTTCGGTTTGGTTTGACGCGTTCCAAACTCTTTGATCGGCCGAACCCGTGAGCGATACCAACAATCGTATTCAATTCTGCATGCTACGACCGGCTAACGCCCCCATGCTCGTCTTTTCATCGACGGGAGACGATCGTTTCGGGTTTCGTCGTCGACACTCGGATCCGCCTCAAAATCGACGCTCCTCGCACCGAGCTTTTGAGCGAACCGCTCGACTTATTCCATCAACCCGACGCCCAAACGAGAAACCGTTCAAATCATCGCTCAAAAATATTCATATTATTATCAGGAGATCGTCGCCGGGGCGTCGGTCGTCACGCCTTAACGCACTGGCCGATCAGCCATTCGTTGATATCGGTACGCATTTTCGGGGTGACGCGTCCTCCAGCGGGATACGAGCGGAACGTCGTATCGAGCCCCGCGGAATGGAGAATCCTGGCGTCTCGAAGCACGCGACTCACTCCGGGACGGACGTTCCAATCGCCGTGCGCGATGAAAACACGGAGCGATCGGCACGCATCGTACCGAACGAGCGGGGCGAATCCGGCGGGAATCCAGCCGTTGATCGCGACGACTCCCGCGTACCGTTCGGGATGAGAGAACGCCAGGCGGTACGCCGCCGCGGCGCCCTCGCCTCGTCCCACCAAAAAAACGCGTTCGGTATGAACATTCAACGATCGCCTGATCTCACGAACCGACGCGGTGAGTGAATCTTCAATCCGATCGATCGAATCGCGAACGCCTTCAAATACGAACCGACGCACGCGTTCGGCGGGGTTCAAAGCTCCGGCGAACTCCGATTCCAAATGTCGAGGCCGATCGGGATCGGCGAACTCGGGCCCCCAGCCGAAGCCGATCGTCCGGCCTCGCCGTTTCAACTCTTCGGGACCTCGTAAGCTTAATCCGATATAATTGCGCGAACTGAGCGCCGGAACCGAAACGATCGCACGCTCCTCGTCGGAGCCGCGAGGATGAAGCAGAATGAGCAAAGGATAAGCGTAGTTCGGTTCATACTCGCGGGGAACGAACCGAGCCTCGGCGCAAGCCGCGGCGGCAAGGATCGGATCGTCGACGCTTCTCTCGCGTTGCATGGCTAAGATCCCCTCCGATCAAGCACGAGTCGAACTGGCCGACGGACGACAAATACCCCGGTCGCCCGATCGCGGCCCCCGTCTCGCCGCTTTCTCACTTCATCCAAAACCAAGCATAGCCAAGGATTTCTCGCTCTTCAATAAACCGCCCAGTTTGTGAGCGAAAATCGGCGCCGCATTCACCAAAACGATCGATTGTGAACGATACAACGATCCCGCGGGGATGTTTCACGCGAATTCTACCGGTTCCAACGCGTGTCCGTTGCCGAATCGCGACGGAACCGCGCAACCCGTTCGATCATCTCCTTCGAATCACACGCTCGTAAGCGAGCCTTTGCGCCAAATCGGGACGATACACGCGCAATTCGGACATTCGCTTGGTTCGCAACAACGCCTCTTCATATCGCGCCAACATCATCTTCTGACGTTGCTCCTCGATCGCCAACAGCTTCTGGGCGCGAGTTTCGGGCGTCGGCGTCGTCGTGGTCGTCGTCGTCGTCGTCGGATTGAGCGCCGCCAAAGCCGATTGAAGCTCCGAGGGAGGCAAGGTCGTCAGCGTGACCGTCCCCGATCCCCCCGTCGATTTCGCTACGCTTGATTGATTAATGATATGTTGAGGATCGGCAAGCACGACGATTTGCCCCTGAGTCAGGCTCGGCGGAATCGAACCGTCGGGAAGGTGGGTGGGAAGAGTCAGCGTTTGAATCAATTGTTGCGAATATCCCGCCTTGAGACTGTTGATCGTCGCCGATCCCAGATAGATCCCCTGGCTTGAATTGACCGTGGAATCGACGAGCGCGAACACGACGTTGAAAGCCCCCGCGTCGGCCTTGCCGGCGTTCTGGATCGTCGTCGTCACCTGGAACGGCTGACCCCACGAGATCGGCAAGCTCGGCGCCTGCACCGAGGGAACCTCAAGCTCGGGAAGCGCCCCCTGCGCGAGCGTCGAGTTCGCCCCGGGGCCGATATAAAGCGACGCTTGATCGTAACCCATGCCTTGTGTCGGGAAGTGCGGATACCACGCGTTCGTCACATATCCCGTATCGGGGACGATCGAGATCGTGAACGCGGTCGTCGAGCTTCCCAACAAAACGGGAGGGCCTTCGGGAAGCGTGATCGTTTGTTGAAGCGTGATCGATTGACCCGCGGGAATCGCGGGAACGTTGATCGTTCCGATCGTCACGTCGGTTCCCGAACCGGGTGAATCTCCCGCCGGGGTCAGAATGATGCTCGCCTGTGTGGCGGGAGCGTTCCCCTGACCGTTGTTCGTGATCTGCGCGGTAACCGTAACTCCCGATCCCCACACGGTTTGGTTCGGGCTCGCCGCGAACAAGGTCGGCGTCAGGTTGGCCAAAAGCTGGGGCGCGATCGTCACCATCGACGAATCGATCCCCTGACCCAGCGGAGCGGTCGTCAGGTCGGGTCCGCTTCCGTTCCCCTGGTCGATCCGCGCGCTCAACCAAATTTGATTCGCGTTCGTACCCGGTAACGGATTGATCGGCAACTGCATGGTTTGATTATATGAATACGTTTGACCGGGTTGGAGCCCGTTGGGGATTGTGATCGTTCCCAATTCGACCGCTCCGGGTCCGACGGTGGAACCCGTCGACGCGTAAATATCGACCCGCGCCAGATCGTTCGTCGGTTCCGTGCCGTTGTTCTGGATTGAACCGCTGACGGTGAACGTATCGCCCCAATCGAGCGTTTGGGGGATCGTGAGCGACGTTTGCACGACGTCGGGGGTTGCGGTCGCGGTCGTCGTGGCCGCCGCGACGGCGTTCGTCGTCGCGGTTTGCGCGGTCGAAGCGTCGGCCGCGGCCGCCGCCGCCGCGGTGGTGGATAAAAGCTTGCGCTCTTCGAGCGGTTCGAAACGAAGGACCGCGGGGCCTCGCCCCCAAGCTTTGCGACGCTCCGCCGTACGACTTTTGCGCGCCGACATGTTTACGACTCCTCCATGAATCGTCCGCTCTCGCAGCGCCGTCCGCGATCCTTGCGAACGAGCGCGTTTCACCCCATCCTGGGTTATCGCCGAGAAGATTAATCGGTCGAGCGCATTCGGTCAAGGTCGAGCGCGATGTAAACGATCGAATAGAGGTTTTTGATCCGATAATATGACGTCCGAGGATTATCGCAATGATAATATCGATCAACGGATCGTCGGTACGAAGATCGCTTGCCCAATGTTATACTGGAACAAAATCATCATTATTCATTAAGACAAAGAATCTTCTAGGCCCGGGAACGTCCGTCGCCCATGAGGCGTGCGAACGTACCCGAGGCCTTCGTGTCGACCCACAAAAGTTCAATGATTTTTGGGGTCGTTACTGTTTGATATTCGTTCTCCTTACGCCTTCACGCTAAAAATCCCCTTGAGCTGCGAGAGGACGGTTTGGCCCGAAGAGGTCGTGACCGGAATCAGCGAATAAACCGGGTAGTCCATCGCGGCCATATATCCGCCGGCGAATTTTGTCACCCCGGTATTCATATGATACATCACCGTGCCGTCGCGGAAATGAGACTGATCGGTGGTGTATTGCTCGAGGCCGAAGAAAAGCTCGCTGTTCGGCTCGGGCTCTTTATAACCGTTCTTGTTCGGCTCGTCGTTGAATTCGAAGATCGTGGCGCCCATCACGTTGTTCGTCGACGTCTGAAGTTGATTCACGACGATCTGCGCCTGATCCAAAACCGCTTGAGCCTGCTCGGCGCCCGTCGTTTGATAACGCGTGGTTCCCAGCTCGGTGATCAAAAGCGGAACCGTCGGCTTGTAACCGGGCCATTTATCGCTCCACGTCGATCCCGTCGGTTGTCCCGTGCTGTATTGCGTCAGCGTGTTTTGCAACTGCGCCCCGGATTGGAACATGTTCACTGAATTAAAAAACATCGAATTGAACCAGGGATATTGCGACAATCCGACGACGTCGGTCGTGAACGTTTTCGACGGGAATTGGGGCGTCGTCACGGTTCCGACGGGCATGTATTCACCTTTTTGAGCTCCATCGGCGAAGATCTGGAACCACGAGACGGGATTCGGGTTGACGCTCGGCGGTACGTTCCCCTGATCGGCGTTGCTCACGGGGATCGTCAGGAAGTGTTGAGGAATCTGGCCAGGAAACGCCTTCTGGAGCGCCTGTTCGAGGTTGACGACCCACCAGTCGGCGCGAGCGAGTTTCGCGGTGGCGCCGGGATCGTTTTGAATCCCGAGATCGAGTTCGTTGCCGATCGCGATCGAACCCACCGCGGGATCGAGACGACCGTTCTGGGTCACGCTCGCGACAAACTGATCGAGTGCGATCTGAATCGACCTGGGAGCGCTATTAAATGATAACGCGGCGTTGGGATTCTGACCGTTCCACGCGTACTTATCGTTGCTGAGAAAATAATTGGAAACGGGGACGATCACCTTGAGCCCGAGCGCCTGCGCGGTATCGAGGAACGGCAGGTGCGCGTCGAACTTGCCGTCGGGCTGACCGGTCGCGGTCCTTCCCTCGCGGCTCGGCCCCCAGTTGTATAAACGAACGGTATTGAAGCCGGCGCTTTGAATCGTTTGAAGGTCGTTGCGTCCCTTGCCGTTCACGGATCCCCAGAGGCCTTGAAAAGCCGCGGTGGCGAAATCGCTGTCTTCGAGTTGCGTCCCCGCTTTCGGGAACCAATTCGGCCAGGTGGGGTTGTACGCCGCGGCGAAAATCGGCGCACCGCCGTAGGCCAAAAGTTGACGCGATTCGAGCGCGTCGACGACCGGTCGAGCCGATCGCCCGCGTCTGCGCGCGTTCGATCGCGTTTCGTCCTTTTGATGAATACCGTCGACCCGCGGGGTTCGTTTGCGCCAAAACATAATAAAACTCCGTTGCGAATTCAGGGTGTCGACCCGGAAGGAAAGAGAGACGCCTCGGCGAATTCCGCCAAGCTTGGACGGATCGGGGCGAAGATCGATGTTTTTGGATTCGACCCAAGCGACCGAACGGTTTAACGCTTAATAAAGTATCACGACGATCAATAAAATCAAGCGGCCGAGAGGGTTTACGTAAATTTTGAAGGCCGTGGTGATTTACGACAACATTATAGACTAGGGTAATTAAAGAAGGCGTGCGAGGAAATCGAACGATTCGCACGCCGATTTTGGGAACGGCCCGGCATAATTTGACCGGCTTTGCGATCGGATGGAATCAATCGAGCGCATCGCGCGCGAAGGCGAACCCCCGCACGCGATTCGATCGATAAGGTTTGGATTCTGAAGATCGAGCGCACGTCGGCTCGGCGCGTTCGTTTCGACCTCGCTTGGTTTCGGCTCTCATTCCACGCGGCAAATCAGGCACTTGAGGTATTCGGTATCAAGACATGAAGCGGAAATGGGATGATCGGGGGCCTGGCCGCGCTGTTCGAGAATTTGGATCGCTCGGCCCGATTGTTCGGCGACCTGCGCGATCACCTCGACAAATAAACCGCGATCGATCAACCCCGAGCACGAGCACGTGACGAGAATCGCGTCGCGCTCCAAAACCGCGACCGCGGCGCGGTTGAGCCGAAGATAACCTTTAAGAGCGTCTTCGATTCCGTTCGGGCTCCGCGCGAATTTAGGAGGGTCGCAAATGATCATATCGAACTTTCTTCCGTCGATTCGGAAGCGTTCGAGCGCGTCGAAAGCGTCGGCGTGTTCGAAAGTCGCTTGTGCGACGCCGTTTCGTTCGGCGTTAACGCGGGCGAGTTCGATCGCGGTCGTGGAACCGTCGATTCCCAAACACGAAGCCGCTCCGCCGAGCTTGAGAGCCGCGAGGCCGAAGCCCCCCGTGTAACAGAAGACGTCAAGCACGTTTCGATTTAAAGCATACGTTGACACGGCAAGGCGGTTTTCGCGTTGATCGAGATAAAAACCGGTTTTCTGGCCGGTTCGAAGGTCGACCCGATACTCAAGGCCGTGTTCGACGATCGCGATCGGCTCGTCGGGAATCGTTCCGTGAACGACGCCGTCCTCGATTTCGAGCCCCTCTCGCTTGGCGATTCCTCGCTCGGTTCGCAGCATGATTCCCGCGGGGGACAATCGATCAATTAAGGCCTTGATGAATAATTCTTTGCGCTCGTGGATCGCCAGGCTCGTGAATTGCATAACGAGATATTGATCGAATTGATCGACGGTGAGCCCCGAGAGTCCGTCGGCCTCGCTGTAGATCAGGCGTCGGGCCGAGCGTTCGCCGCGGGTTCCAGGAAGTTTCGAGCGGAGTCCGAGGGCGGAATCGACGCGGTCGAGCCAAAAGGCTTGGTCGAGCGGCGCCTCTTCCCAGCGGTAAAGCCGCGCCTGGATCGTGCTTTTGGGGTTCCAAAGGCCGTGTGCGATAAACTTGCGTTCATGGCTGAGGACGATCACTTCGGCGCCTGGTTCGGGAGAGCCCTCGACGCGTTCGATCGAGTTCGAGAGCACCCAGGGGTGTCGCGCGTAGAAGGGACGCGCCCGGCGGGGCTTGATGATCACGCGTGCGGTGTCGTTCATGATGGATCGCGTTCGTTTGAAAGGGATTCTGGTTATCGTTTTTCGGCGAGTCGGGCCGGTTGTCGAGGACTGGGAAAAGCGTAAGATTCCAGAGAAGCGGCGGATCGGCGAATTCGGGGTCGACCGATCGGCTTCGCACACTCAAACATTTGTTCATACCGGATTAGGTCGATCGGATTTACCTTCCGGCTTTGCGGCTGATCGATTCGACTTCGGCGAGGTACGCGAGGGTACGATCGAGCCTGTTTTTGAGGTGACTGACGCGGATCAGGCTTTTAACGCGGCAGAGGAGTTCGATTTTGTTGACGGGTTTGGTGAGGAAATCGTCGGCGCCGGCCTGAACGCCTCGTTCGAAGTCGGACGGCTCGTTGAGCGCGGTGACCATGAGGATCGGCAGGTCTTTGGTCGCGGGGTTTTCCCGGACTTTGCGACAGACTTCAAAACCCGAAAGTCGAGGCATCATAACGTCGAGCAGGACGAGGTCGGGCTGGAACGATTCGATCAGCTCGAGAGTTTCGACGCCGTCGGCGGCTCCTCGAATCTCGCACGGGATGTCGGCGAGATACGCTTCGAGCAGTTCGACGTTTTGGAGGTTGTCGTCGGCGACCAGGATCTTGGGTGGATCCTGTGAATCGTCCATACTATGCGCCCTTTAAGAGAACGAGCGATCGTCGATCGCTCGCAAGCGAGTTCCGTTTCCGATACATTGATAAGGATTGTAATCGGAACGTCGGCGGGGGGGAATCGGAATCGAAATGGGAGCGTGGCGCGGAATCGTCCGATGAATCCGGCGCGATCGGTCCAATCGAAAACTTGCCGACGTCCGTAAAGGTAGTAGAATTGGGTGTTAACTTCCGGCGAGTCCGAGGCGTCCCGGGCCGATATGACCGTCCTCCCGAACCGATGGGGATGCTGCGATGCCCCTGAGAGAGATTGATCGTCAACTGATCGATCGGTGTTTGGCGCATGAACCCGGAGCGTGGAACGATTTCGTCGACCGCTACCTGGGCCTGATTTATCACGTCATTCAGCACGTGAAGCACGCGAGAAGCGTCGAGCTGAGCGAGGCCGACACCGAGGATATCGCCGCCGAGATTCTCTTGGCGATCGTCGATAACGATTACGCGGTGTTGCGGCGATTTAAAGGGAACAGCTCACTGCCGACCTATTTAACGGTCGTGGCGCGGCGAATCTGCGTGAAGGAGACGATCAAGCGGCGCCGCGAGGCCGAGCTTGGTCATTCGACGGCGCATCGCGCGATTGTTGAAGACGATAGCAGCGAGGTTCAGGTCGAGCCGATCATCGCCGCCGAAGAGGTGGAACGGCTCCTCGCCGAGCTCCCCGAGCGCGAGGCGCAAGTCGTTCGTCTTTATCATCTTAAGTTCCTCAATTATCGGCAGATCGGCAAGCAATTGGGGCTGCCCGAGAATTCGATCGGACCGATTTTAACGAAGGCTCGGCAGCGGTTGCGGCGTTCGGTCGATCAAAAAAGCGCGGCGCCCGGCTAAAAACCCCGCTCGATCGATCGTAATCCCCCGATCCGACACGAATTAGAGCGACGCGAACCGGAGCGAACGTGAACGCCAAGCGTTCACCTTGCGCATCCTCGGCGATTGAACTCGGCCCGCACGAGACGTAACTCTCATCCGAGTTCGGCTGTATTTCGGCGCAAGTTCCAGCGCGACGATCGCATTTCGCTCGCGAATCGATCGTCATCCGAAAACAGAACCCTTTCAATAACGTTATGTTGCGTCAATTCTTCCCGGGCCGTTCAACGCCGGCACAGGGGTTGCATTTCAGTTTTTTCGACGCATGACGCCCCAGGCGGTTATGCCCGCGGCGTATCGTTCCGCGATCTTCTTGACGACGAAACGGACATAAGATGATTCACCCATCATAATATGTTCGTCGCGGCGATACCGCGGTCGGTCCCTCGGCGCCGCTCGTCCCGAATCCTCGGGCGGGCGCGACGGGGATCGTTCGGTGGAAACGGAAGCGGCGCCGGTCGAGCGCGATCTTTCCCGGCACGGTGGAGGAGGGAAAGATCGCCTCGATCGGATCTCAAAATCGAAAAGGATTCTGACATATTGATTCATCGTCAACCGATACGATCGAACCGATCGGCGAACACGAAAGATTTTGCGCGTCTCGGCGAGATCTTGCGGCCTCCCTCCCGCGATTAGGCTCGCCTCACACCCCTTTCGCGCCCGCCCGATTCAATCTAAGATCGTCTCGAATCTGAAGTTACACCTCTGTGACGAAATCACGTGATCCGATGCGGCACGGCGATTGCATGAAAGGATCGCGTCGCGCCGAGAACGCGCGCCTTGCCACCCGCAACGGTTCCTTCCGCAAACGTCTCGCCGCCGAGACGTCACTGAATCATCATGATTTTGTGCGTTGACTTCGACTTTCCGATCGCGCGCGATCGTCGTCCTCTCGGGGCGTCCGTTTCGGCGTGCGCCGCGGGTCGGTCGGCCGAGTGCGCCGAGACGGCGCATTTCGCTCGCGTTCGCCTGCGCCGAGAGTTCCGCATCCCCCTCGTTCGCTTAAGCCGATACGGCTTCGATTCGATGTTTCGGCTTACGCCTTCGTTCGCTCTATTCCAACCGACATCGAGCTCGATCCTAGACGACCGAGAATGAAAGGAATGTTCTAGTGAGCACAATATCATCAGTTTCGACGGAGAAGCCTCGTAACGGCCTCGCGGGGCTGAAGCATTGGCGTTACGACCTCGTCGCGGGGCTGGTCGTTTCGCTCGTTTCGTTGCCGTTTTCGTTGGGGATCGCGGTCGCCTCGGGCGCTCCGCCGGTTTGCGGATTGATCTCGGCGATCATCGCGGGATTGGTGCTGCCGTTTTTGGGTGGATCGTACGTGACGGTGAGCGGGCCCGCCGCGGGGCTCGCTCCGGCTCTCTTCGCCGGGATGCTGCTCCTCGGGCACGGCGATTTATCGGTCGGTTATCCCCTCTTGCTCGTCGCGATTAGCCTGACGGGCGCCGTACAGATCATCCTGGCTCGGCTTCAACTCGCTCGTTTCAGCGCGATATTCCCCGCGTCGGTCGTCGAGGGGATGCTCGCCTCGATCGGCCTGTTGATCATCGCCAAGCAGTTGCCGCTGATTCTCGGCGTCAAATACAAGGCGCACGAGTTCTGGGGAATCCTCGCCGAAACGCCCAAACGTTTCATCGAGATGGATACGAAAGTCTTCTTCACCGGGATTTTTTGCCTAGCTCTTATCTTTATACTATCATCGATAAAATCCAAGTGGATCAAGATCGTTCCTCCGCAGGTGATCGCCGCGGTCGTCGGTCTGTTGATCGGCCGGTATCTGGGACTGGGAGGAGATCGCCTGATCGCGATCCCCGATCATCCGTTTAAAAACGGCTTTCATTTACCGAACTTCGCGGGGGTGATCGCCGATCGATCGATCTGGAAGGGGCTCGCGACGACGGTTCTCACGCTGACTTTGATCGACGGGGTCGAATCGCTGGCGACGATCGCCGCGATCGATAAAATCGATCCGTTCCGTCGCAAATCCGACCCCAATAAAACATTGCAGGCGATGGGCGTATCGAATTTGTGCTCGAGCCTGGCGGGAGGGCTGACGATCATCCCCGGGGGCGTGAAGAGCACGACATGCATCTTAAGCGGCGGTCGCACCCAATGGGCCAATTTTTACAACGCGTTATTTTTAACAATTTATTTATTGTTGGGTCGAAACGTGATCAACATGATGCCGTACGCGGCGCTCGGGTCGATCGTGTTGTACACGGGCTACAAGTTGTGCTCGCCGAAGGTTTGGCGTCACGTCGCGAGGATCGGCGGCGAGCAATTATCGGTGTTCACGATCACGATACTCGTCACCGTTTCGACCGACCTGTTATGGGGGATCGCCGCGGGAATGCTCGCGAAGATGATATTGGAACTCGCGATCGTCTCGAACGTCGAGAGGCACGGCGAACACGGACGCGAACCGGTATGGAAAGGCGCGATGCGTCGGTTCAACCAAACGTCCGAGCTTTTCCGCGATCCCGTCGTCAAAAGCGTAACGGTGGGTGATCATCATTATATCCTTTTCGGTCGTCCGCTCGTTTGTTTCAACGCGCTCCGGATCGATTCCAATTTGAAGCGCATTCCGCCCGGAGTTTCAAAGGTTTGTTTACATGTTACCGATCTGGTGACGATCGTCGATCACACGACCGCGACGGCGCTTTTGGAGTTCGTCGAGCATTTCGCCGAGAGCGGCAGGGGGGTCGCGACGATTATCGGATTGGATCGACTCAAGTCAAAGTCGGGTTATCATGCGTCGATGCGAGTCGGTCGTCCGCTCCATTCGGCGAGGCGAAACGAGGCGATCGTCGAGATTTCGCGATCGAATCATCCCGAAGGCGCCGAGTTCGATCCCCGCGCGTTTCTCGAATCGATCGCCTCGGCGCGGCTCGAAACGATCCCGCGGCGTCGCCGTCATCCGATGAGTAAATCGTTGATTATTTTGCGTCGATATATGAAATCAAAACGCAAGCCTCGTTCAAGGCGCGCTCCCGTACGTTTCGATCATCAAGCCGAGCCCCTGCGCGAGGCCGCGTCGGCCGTTCCCGAAGGGATCGACCTCGCCGCGGCGGGACTCGTGACGAACGACGCGGGGTCCGAGGATCGTCGAAACGCCGACGCGCTCGGCCTAGCGGCGCGCGACGTTCCGGGCGAAGGGGTCCACGGCCATGCGAACGAGAATAACTTGATGTGATTGAGCTTTGATCAAGCCGGTTCGGCGCGACTCGATGTTACGAGATCCCCAGCCGGCTCATTTTGAGCTGCAGCGTGCGGACGCTGATTCCCAGCACCTTGGCGGTCGGCTCGCGCCGGCGGTTGCACGTTTCGAGCGCCGCGAGGATCGCGGCCTTCTCGGCCTCTTGCACGGCGTCGTCGAGCGTCGTCGCGAGCGAGATTCGCGGAGTTTGCGTTTTCTTCGCGGGGAGATCCTCGGCGTGGATCGTCTCATCGTCGACCATCACCGCCAATCGTTCCATAGAATTGATCAATTGTCGAACATTCCCAGGCCAGGAATAATCGCATAATATTTTCATCGCGGCGCCGGCGATCCGTTTGGGCTCCCGGCGATGCCGAGCGCACGCGCGGGCGAGAAAAAATTCGGCAAGCATCGGAATGTCTTCGCGGCGTTCGCGAAGCGGAGGGACGCGGAGCGAGACGACGTTCAAACGATAATAAAGATCTTCACGCAATTTCCCTTCGGCGACGAGCTTATCGACGTCGCGATGCGTGGCGACGACGAATCGAGCGTCGATCGAAATCAGCGTTTCGCCCCCCAACCGCCGGAGTTCGCGTTGTTCGAGCACGCGAAGCAGATCGACCTGCGTTTTCGGCGTCATCTCGCCGATTTCATCAAGGAAAAGCGTCCCTCCTCGAGCCATTTCGAACCAGCCCGGCTTGCGTCGATCGGCGCCGCTGAACGCCCCTTTTTCGTGACCGAAAAGTTCGCTTTCGATCAGCGTTTCGGGGAGCGCGCCCACGTTGACCGCGATAAACGGCGCCTCGTTCCGCGGGCTGAGGTCGTGAATCGCCTTGGCGACCAATTCCTTTCCCGTCCCGCTTTCGCCCTGAATCAGCACGGTGAGTTCGGTGTCGGCGATCCTCCTGATCCTCGAGAAGAGCGTTTTGATCGCCTCGCTCTCGCCGAGAATCTCGGGATGCTCGCGCCGGGCCGCGAGATCCTCGCGGAGCAGGCGGTTCTCCTCGCTCAACGTCGAATGATCAAGCGCCTTGCGCACCTGCATCCGAAGCAATTCCAGATCAACGGGCTTGGTTATATAATCATACGCGCCGAGCCGCATCGCCTCGACCGCGGATTCGATCGACCCGAACGCGGTGACGACGAGGATCTTCGTTTCGGGACGGCCGTGCATCACCTTGCGGACCAGATCGATCCCCGTCCGCGCTCCCGGCATCCGCAGGTCGGTGATGAGAATTCGCGGGTGAAGCTTCTCGAACAGGTTCCAGGCCTCGTCGACGTCGCTCGCGGTGGCGATCTCGAGCCCCGAGCTTTTCAGCCCCAGCGCCATCCCCGATCGAATGTTCGGTTCGTCGTCGACGATCAGCACGCGATTCGGAGTCGCGCTCATATCAAGGCTTCTTTCTCGATCACCGGCTCGACGCCGGGCGAAAGGGGTATCGCCAGGCGAAACGTCGTCTTCGACGGACTCGGCTTGAACTCGACTCGGCCGCCGTGCCGACCGATCAACGTCTCGGCCCGCGCCAATCCCATCCCGGCGCCGAGCCCCAAAACCGTGAAATAAGGCTGGAACAACTCGCGTCGAACCGAGGGAGGAACGCTCACCCCCGTGTCCGATACGTCGAATCGGAGCTCGTCGTCGTCGACCGCCGCGGCGAACGTCAGCTCGCCCCCCTCGGGAGTCGCCTCGAGCGAGCCGATCGCCAAATTGAGCAAAGCATGCTTGAATATCTCGTGATCGAGCGAAACGATCAGCGAATTCTCATACGATCGATGGAAGACGACGTCGACCTTTTGCTTCGCCGCCGCGGGCTCGATCAGTTTGATCGTCTCGGACGCGAGCGCGACGACGTCGACGGGCGTCGGCTCGATCCCTCCCGAACACGCCAGATCGCGAAATCCGCCGAGCACCTTGTCGAGCTTGTGAGCCTCTTCGTTCACCACGCCGATCAGCTCGCTCAGGTCGTCCGAGATCGCCTCGTCGCGAATTCGCTCCTCAAGCAATTGGATGTGAAGACTTAACGCGGTGAGCGGATTTCGAATCTCATGATTCATCCCCGCCGCGGCGATCCCCATCAAATCGATGAACCGCTGCATCCGACGAACGCGATCCTCGGTGATCGGGAGATCCTCCTTGGAGTCAAGCGGCCTCAATAGCCCGAAATCGCTCCCCGATCCGCTCGCAAAGGAAGGATCAAAAAGCATATCCCCGCGCGTCGATTCAACCGCTCGCCGCCGATCGGGCGAATCGGGGCGAAGCTCGAAGTCGTTCTCGCGCGAACGAGACGAGTTCACGTGAGTGATCGATTGAACACGGCTTGAATCGGTCTTTAAACCCCGCTCGTTCGCGCTCTCCAAAAAATCGGTCGCGACGTGGATTGATTTTTCGATTGATCGATTTTTGATGCGACGACGCAGTGCGACAAGCGACGCCGCGACCGCGATCAGCAGAAAAACGGCGCCGATCCTTAAAACGAAGTTCCACGCGGCCGACTCGTTTCGGAGCGAATCGATCTCTCGAACGGAAAGGACTCCGCCGCGGTCGAGCCGGCGTACGATCAGTCGGTAATCGGTCCAAACCTGATACCCCGCCGCCGCGCCGATCGCGAGAGCCAGGCCCAGGAACACAATCGTGACCGTCATGATCTTCGAGAGCCGGAATCGGCTTTTATCTGCATTTATATGAATCATCGTCGCGCGTCCCCGCCGTCGTTATTTTGAACACGAGCGGCGCGGCGAGCCTCGCCGCGCATCGGTGGAAGAGGTTCCGATGGAGACGAAATAGGCCGCGAACGGCCGATCTCGACGCGAGATCGGCCTCGTTCGCCATTCAATGTATCAACGCGGTAGGCGGTCGACAAGGATCGACCGCGCGACCGATCGGCTCGCCGATCCGCGAAGTCGCCCGATTATTTAAGCTCTTTGATATAAATGTTGCGGAATTCCAGCGGGTTTCCGTGGTGTTGGAGCTCGATCGTTCCCGTCGTCGGCAACGGCTTCGAGCGATCGAAATAATTTTCCATCGTCACATTTTCAACGACTTTTTGGCCGTTGAGCTCGACAGAGACTTTGTCTCCCCGGATCACGATATGGAACGTGTTCCATTCGCCGACGGGCTTATCGGCGACCGCGGTCGGCTTGCTCGGGTTCTTCTCGTTGTTATAAAGCCCTCCCGAGCCGATCGGGTTGTCCCAAATTTGAACCTGGGGACAGCCGCGCAGATAAATCCCCGAATCCCCGCCGGCGCCGATCTTCCAATCGACCAACAACTCAAAATCGCCGTAATTCTTCGAAGTGACGAGCGAATCCCCCCGGCCGTCGTAATGAAGAACCCCGTCGACGACCGTCCAATGCCCCTTCGCCTTCCCCTCGTTCTTCCAGTTCGTCAGGTCGACCCCGTTGAAAAGCGCGCTATACCCCTCGGGAGGCCGCGGCGCGGCCGATTCGACGCCGATCGAAGTCGCGGCGACCAATAATACAAACGCGAACATAACGAGCGATCTCCTGTAAGGAATGATTCGAGGCGGGTGAATAAGGCGTAAGAAATGTTAAGATAGCGCGCGTGCGGCTCGCGAAGCAAGCGGGTTAAATCCGGCGGTCGACTTTGATTCAAGGAATTCCAACATCCCGCACGTATCGTTATGATCATGAATTTTCAGGATGAGCGAGAGCCCTCGAATCATCTCGCCGATCGAGAGAGAGCCCGTTGCACAATAAACGATTCCGGCGTGCTCGACGCCGGACGCGTGCATCGACGGAAAATCACGATCTTGAGTGAATAGAACTCGTTTATGATTGAGAGCGTATTCGATCTGAAGCGAATCGGATGAATGAAGGAGCCCTACTTCGGGGGTGGTTGTTACGTCGACGCCGCGCCTCCTGAGACCTTCGGCGATGAATCGAGAACGGTTTTCATCAAGATGGAATCGAATCGTTCGCGGCGGTTTGGTTTCTTAACGCACGAGCCTTCTCAAAAATCGATCGCTCCTTCCCCTTCATTTCGTCGGCGATTCGATCATCCTCCATGATAGACGCGTCGATTTGTTCGCGATGTTCATAATAGTAAGCGAGCGCGATATGCACGTCGGAGAGAGTCAGCCTCGGATGATCGAGGACGATCTCGTCGGGATTCATACCCATTCGTTCGTACCAGATCGCGACGTCGGCCACGGTGACGCGATGCCCGGCGATTCGTGGTTTTCCGCCGCGCACTCCGTCCGTCGTCACGATCCGTTCGCCGATCGCGATTGATCGACCGGCGTCGATTTGCGCTTCACGCGTTCGTGGTTCGATCGTCTCCATGAATGGATTATACCCCGAAGTGTTTCGCTCGTCACGAGATTTCCACTCGGTGAGTTATTGAACTTTGTTTTGTAGAATGGAAGAAGTCTTCGAGTGGGATATCGCGTTTGAAACGACGACCGATTCGACTCGACGAGGGTCGCGAAAACGAAGGAGACGCTCGTGGATGCTCGAACGACCTCGGGTGCGGATCGCGATCCCGGCCTTGCCGGGGATCGGCCGCGGCGATTCGCGCGGATTCGATCGATCGGCTGCTTCATGACGCTCACGCTCGCGCTCGCTTCGTGCGACACTCCGCGGCGAAATCCACCAAAGGACACGAAACTCATGACGATCAAAATCACCAGCTCGGCGTTCGAGGCGAGTTCGAAGATCCCAAAGCTATATACATGCGATGACAAAAATATATCACCGCCGATCGCGTGGACGGGCGTTCCAGCCGAGGCGAAATCGCTCGCGTTGATCTGCGACGATCCCGACGCTCCTCGGGGGATCTGGTCGCATTGGGTGATGTACGGGATCGATCCTCGGGTAAGCGAAATCGCCGCCGGGATCGAGGCGACCGAGCGTGCGGCTTTGAAGCCCGGTACCGATCCCGCGTTCCAGGGGAAGAACGACTTCGGTAAAATCGGCTACGGCGGCCCTTGTCCTCCAAGCGGAACGCATCGGTATTTCTTCAGGCTTTACGCGCTCGAAGGCGAGCTCGATCTCAAGCCGGGGGCGACTCGCGACCAGGTTCTCAAGGCGATCGAGGGGCGAATCGTCGCCGAGGGGGAGTTGATGGGAAAATACGCGCGTGAAAAATGAACTCGATCCTCGCCGCGCCCCTCGGTTTTGGTAAAATAAACGCTCGGCGAAGACGATCGATCGACGAATCGACCCGCGCTTTGATCGCTCGCATACCGATATCAGCACGTAATATTCACGCCGCGAGAGGGGATTTCCATGACGAGATTCGCCCGGTCGACCCTGACTTTGGTCGTCCTTTCGCTCGCGATCGCGCCGGCGCGGGGTCAGCTTAAACCGGTCCGTTCAACCCGAGCCGGCGTGAAAGTTCCCCCGGCGCCGACGATCGATTTCGTTTCGCCACCGGGAGCGACGATCGGCGCTACGAATCAAATAACTCTCACAGGATTGAATCTAAAAGACATACGTATTTGGATTGACTCCGCCGACGGGGTCGAGGTTTCGGACCTGAATGATAAAGACAAGACCGCGTCGTTCAAGCTGAAGATCGCGGCGGGCGCCGAGCCCGGCTTCCGCGAGCTGCGTGCGATCGGCGCGGGGGGAATGTCGAATCTCGCGCTTTTACGTTTTGATACGCTTAAGCAAAGCGACGAGGTCGAGAAGAACGATTCTCGCGAGCGCGCGCGGGAGATCGCGCCCGGAACCGCGGTTTGCGGAGCGCTCGCGCAGCTCGATCTCGACTTTTATCGCTTCGACGCCAAACGAGGTCTGAATTACGTGATCGAGGTCGAGGCGAACCGGCTGGGAACGGTCGTTTCTCCCGTCGTCGACGTTCTCGACGCCAAGGGGATCTCTCTTGTCGAGGCGCGCGAATCGCGCGGGGTCGATCACGATTGCCGATTCGTCTTCACTCCTCCGCACGACGGATCGTACTGGATCTCGCTCCGCGACAACGTTTATCGCGGAGATGATCACGCGAGCTATCGCTTACGCTTACACGATGGAAAATTCGCCTCGGCGATGTTTCCTCTGGGGGGAACGGCCGGGGGAAAGGTCGAGGTCGCGGCGAGCGGAAGGAATCTTGAACGCCCCGTCTTCAAAACGGTTTCGATCCCCGATACGCCGGGCGGAATCTTCGAGATCGGCGCGTTTGAAACCGAGCGAGGCGCGATCGTCGCTCCGTGCCGGATGATCGCGGGGGATTTACCCGAAAGCGTCGAAACCGACGCCGACGCGTCGTTTGATCATAAGCCTGTACTTTTAAAGATAAATACGATTTATAATGGAAGAATCGGCCGCCCGGGCGAGGTCGATCGGTTCGATCTCGAGCTGAAAAAAGGGGTTCCGGTTCGCCTGGCGATCGACGCGGCGCGGTTGGGATCGTGGCTCGATTCGGTTTTGACTTTGCGAAACGCGGCGGGCGAGGTCGCGATCGAGAACGACGATTCGGGTCCTCCCTCGGCGCGAAGGAACGTCGGAGTCCCCTCGTTCGACTTCGGACCGCGAACCGACAGCATGATCGAATTCACTCCCCCCGCCGACGGTCGTTACACGCTCGAACTCGCCGATCGCTACGGCGAAGGGGGCGCCGAATACGCTTACAGGCTTACTTATACAGTTAATCAACCGGATATTCAATTATTTTATCGAGCCGAGAAACCCGCCGCGACGGCGAACCCGCGGCGAGGCGCGGGGCGGGCTCCGGCTTCCGCGGGAGGGGTGAACGTCGCGCCCGGCGGGGTCGCTTCGATCCCGTATCAAATCGTATCGCACGGCTTCACGGGATCGGTCGAGGTGCGAGCGGTCGGGCTTCCCGAGGGAGTGAAAGGCGATCCCGCGACGATCCAGGTGCGCCCCGCTCCGCCGAATCGCCGGGGGAACAATCAGGCGAACGCCGGCGATATTCGTCAGTTTATGATCAAAGCCGACCCCGCGGCTTTCCCCGCGACTTCGCGGTTTAGCCTCGTCGCGTCGGTGAAGCTCGGCGACGGACGAACGATCACGCGTTTCGGCGCGGCGGCGATCGCGGTCGATTCGACGATTCCACAGGTCGGCAATCAACTCGTTCCGCGGACGATCGAACGAATCGTCATGTCTTGTCCAATCACGATCATCGGAGATATCAACGCGATTCGGTCCGCTCCCGGCATGAATTCGCGCCCCGCGACGATCGCGACGATCGATCTTCCCGGCTCGATCCTCCAGGGTTGCGAGGGGCTGATCGCGATCGGTTTCGATCCCTCCTCCCCCTCGGAAACGCGATCGTTCCACATCGAGGCGACCCCTGGAATCGAAGGAATGACGGTCGAACCGACAATTGTGGAAACCCCCGATTCGAAGGCGCGCGAGGGGCGAATCGTGCGGGGCGTCGTCAAGGTCGGGATCGGCGCGAAGGTTCCCGCGGGTGTTTATTCGGTCAAACTGAGCCTGGTGCGCGACGATTCGGGAGAATCGATCGATCGCGACGTTTCGGTGATCGTCGAGCCTCCCGCGAGCCTTGAGATCGTCGATCCGGGCGATTCGATCGTGATCGGCGAAGGGGGCGTGAAAACGTTGGGGGTGGCGATCAACCGCCGGAAAGGGTTTGACGGAACGATCGAGCTCAAATTCGAGGGCGAGCCCGCGGGGCTTCGGATCGAGGGGAATCGAATCATCGAGTCGGGCTTGAATCGCGTTGAGATCGGCCTGGTGCGACCGAAGGGTATTGGGAAGGCCGGGACCGCGGCGGAATTGCGGGTTATCGGAATCGCGCGGACGGTGCGCGGCGGAGTCATGATCGAGGCGAAAAAACGGCCAAGAATCGTCTTCGGTTCGACCGACGAATAAGAGGACGTGGTCCGTTCAGCGGACGAGGTCCGACGACCGCACGCGACGATCGCCGAGGCGATCGGAGAGAATCGAGTGCGATCCGTCGGGTCGGCTTGAATAATCCGGGCCGAGATGCGTCTAATGTTAATAACCAAGGTTCAACTCCGACACTCCATGGAACGGCCCTGTCCTGGATTCCGAATTGAGGGAATCGGGAGCGGCCCCGTCTTGAAAGGTTCAACGCGATGCTCCGGCGCAGCCTGAGTCGGGTCCGGGCCTCACTGGCCTTTGGTTTGATGGTCGCGGCGACGTCTCACGCGGCGTTCGCCTATTCCGAGCCCGCGGATCCTCCCCCCGCGGCGCCCGAGGCGAATACCGAATCGGTGACGATCCTCGACGCCCAAAAGCGTGGATTGATTGAGATCGACGCGCGAGGCGCGGGAGACGAACGCGTCCGAATCGCGGTTCGCAATCGATCCGACCGACGTCTTCATGTGATCATTCCCCCCGGAATGGTGGCCTCGAGCGCGACGGCGCAGGCCGCGGGGGGGGGCGCGGGCGGCGCGGGAGGCGCGGGCGGATTTCAGAGCATGGGGTTGGGTTCGATCTCGAACAACCTCGGAGCGTTCGGCCGATTCGTCGATTCATCGACCGCCGAAGCCGGATTTAAATCGCTTCCCGTCAAAGGAGACGAAGCCGATCCCGCCGCGATCGACGTTCCCGTCGAACAAACCGTGAAAATGATCCTCCCCGCGGTTTGCCTCAATTACGGCCTGCCGACTCCGAACGGATCGAACCGATTCCGCCTGGTCGACGTCGACGATTACACCCCCGACGTTCGCGCCCGCACCGCACTCCGCACGCTCGCGACGATGGGGACGAGCGTCGGCGTGGCGCAGGCGGTCGCGTGGCATACGTTTAACGGCATGTCGTTCGAACAACTCGCGGCGCTCGCCGACGGAAAACCGATCAATTCTTATGAACTCGCTCTCGCGGCCCGATTTGTTCAAACGATTGATCAAACCGCGAACGTCGCCGCGTTCGACCCCTCGTTCATCACGCGTTCGCGCGTGTTCGTTCAATTGACCGGTCGACCCGTCTTGGAACGCGCGATTCAGGCGATGGCACGCGACCTCGACGGCAAAACGATCCTCGGCCTTCCCGTGACGGTCGTCGATCCGAGCGTCGCCCCGCCCGCTCACGGTCCTTCGCTCCTGCTCACGATCGAGCTGATTCAGGGCGAAAATAAGCTGATCGCCGGCAAGGGAACGATGCGCAACCTCACGCTCGACGGCGTCTGGAATCTTTTCGGTCGATTCGGCTGGAAAGATGTGAACACTCTTGAATCGTTAAACGCCGATAAGCTCGCGGGGGCGGTCGATCGAGCGGTCGCGTCGGCGTTTGTCGCGGCGAAGCCTTCCAAGCGATCGCAAACGAGCACGACGTTACGGATCGAGAATCGGTTGCCGTTCACGCTCGCGGGAATCGTCGTCCGCACCGGGGATTCGGCGGGAGATCCCAAGATTTCATTCGAGGGAGTCGGAATCGGCCCGGGCCGAGCGACGCCGATTTCGATCGAAGCCGCGGGAGGCAAGGTCGATCGCGTGATCCTGAACGGTCTTTGATCGATCGATTGATAATCACGTGATATGCGATGAATGAACAAGCGGGAGGCGCGTCGATTCGGCCCCTCCCGCTTTTTTCATTCCTCTCGTTCGCGTGCGGTGCGCATCCGAGACGGTCGACGAACTCCGCCGAATAATCTCATCGGTCGATCAAAAACTTCAAGCCCCTTATCAATATAAATATCAACGATTCTTGATTATGTCTTTTATTTCAATGCGATAGCGATCGCCTCCGATCCGATCATACGGATCAAATAACCTTCCCAAAACCGAATCGCGCCCAAATCGTACTTTCGAAAACAAGACCGTTGACTTTTCGACCTTCGTCATTACTATAAAACCAGATCTAGAAAACCAAAGTTCGTCGGCGCCGATCGGGTCGGATCTTAAGGGTTCGACCGCGGCGCGGCGAAGCGAGCGGGTCGAACGACTGAAAAGCCGTATTACGCGGCGATCGTTCGGCGAACCGTCGTTTCCAAGCGATCGGCGCGGGAATCGACGATCGACCGCGGTCGTTCCGACTTCAATCATCGATCGAAAGGAAAACCGCATGGCGCGACCCCCGGCCAAAGAGCTGACCGAACGCGAGCTCGAGGTGATGCACCAGTTCTGGAAACTCGGCGAGGCGACCGTCGCCGACGTCCGCGAAGCCCTCGCAGCGGGAGGGCTCGACCGAGCGTACACGACCGTCGCCACGCTCGTCAAAATCCTCGTCGATAAACAATTCATCGAACAAACGAACGACGAACGCCCGTTCCGATTCCGTCCCGTACGGTCGTACGAAGACGTTTCGGGAAAACTCCTCGGCGAACTCGTCAAACGCGTGTTTCAAGGCTCACGCGAACAATTGCTTGTTCGCTTGATTGAACAACGCAAGCTCTCCGATAAAGAGCGCGAACTGTTGCGCAAGGTGCTGAAGGAGGAAAAGCGATGAACGCGCTGGGTGCGATTCTGTTCGGTTGTTTGTGGCGGGGCGCGATTCTCGCCGCGGTCGGCGGAGCGATCGGTTCCCTGGCGCGACGCCGAAGCCCCGCCGCCGGCGTGAACGCGTCGCTCGCGACGATCCTTTTACTGACGCCGATCACGCTGTTCGCGTTTTCGCCCTGGCCGGCGTGGCGACGCGTCACGATCGGAACGAACCCCGTCGCCGCTCCGAAAAATGTCGTCGCCGAAGCTCGTATCGAAGCCGAAATCCCCGCGGGCGACGCCCGGCTCGCTAACCAAAAGCCGCTGTTCACGTTCGGATCGGATCGGAACGACGATGCGAACGCGATCGAAGCCGATCACGCACAAATCGATCCCGATCGATCGCGCGCCGAGCGAACGGACGAATCGCGCGTCGTCGGATCATCATCAAAGATAATCACAAACATTCGATCGATTGGAGTCGCGGGGTGGTTCGGCTTCGCGGCGCTCGGCGCGATCGGAATCGGACTGATTCGGTTCGCTCTCGGTCTTTGGGGCGTTCGCGTGCTCGTGAGCCGAAGCGTACCGATCGACGATCGCGAACTGATCGACGAAGTCGATCTGGTGCGGGCCGAGCTTTCGTGCGTGAGGCGGATCGATCTTCGCGAGACCGACGCAATTTCGACTCCCGCGACTGTCGGAGGAAGGCGCCCCGTGCTCCTTTTGCCTTTCGATTGGCGTGCGTGGACGAGCGAAGAGCGCAAGGCGGTCTTGGCGCATGAGATCGCTCATATCATACGGAACGATTACCTCTACGGAGTGCTGGCGCAGTTGTGTTTGGCGCTTCATTTTTATCAATTGCCGGCGCATTGGTTGTGCCGGCGGTTGCGGTTCGATCAGGAGCTCGCGGCCGACCTTGAGGGGGCTCGGCTGATCGGCGAGCGGACGCGGTATCTCAAGCTCCTGGCGGGGATGGCGCTGCGGGACGATTCCATTTCTTTGTTGAAATGGCCCGCCCGCGCCTTCTTGCCCGGCAAGGGGATGTTCGTGAGGAGGATTGAAATGCTTCGCGATTCGACGTTTCTACAGAGCTACAGGCCTTCATTTCTTGTACGCGCCGCGACGTTCGCTCCGATCGTCGCGATCGGCCTGTTTTTGATCGGCGTTCGCGGACCCGACGGATCGACTGTCGGGACGGCGCAAGCGCAGGGCGCGGCGGGCGATCAACCCGCCAAGACATTGAGCCCGATCGACGTTTCGATCGTCCCGACCGACGCGGTGATGATCTTCGGCGTTCGTCCAGCGGATCTCTTGGCTTCTCCCGATCGCGACAAATTGGCGGCGTGGATCAACGAGATGATGGATAATCTCGGACCCGGCAAAACCGACGTGAAGATCGGCGAGATCGAGCAGATCCTCGTCTTCAAAATTCCCGCGCACCGCGATAAAGAACTCCCGAACCGCGGGCCGATCGAGACGCTTGTCGAAGGGCCCGTAACCGTCATGCTGCGTGCGGCCAAGCCGATCGATTGGGAGCGAACGATTCGCGAATTCTCACGCGGCCAGTTGAAGTTCGAGGCCGTTGAGTTCGAAGGACAAAAGTATCAACGATCGATTGAGCCTTTTGGACCGAACGCCCCCGCGTTTTTCCAACCCGACGATCGAACGATCGTCTTCGATCGCGAGAGCATGCTTAAGAAAGTGATCACGGCTTTCAAAAATCCCGCCGACCATAAGGATTGGGAGGAGGCGTGGAAGTCGGTCGGCGATCGGCGAATCAAGATGTATATTGATCAAGGATGGTTGCGCGATCAAAACCCCGATCGTCAATTGCGCGATCCCGTCGAGCGATCGATCGCTCCCTTGTTGGAACTTCCCAGGACGGCGGTCGTCGGGATCGACTTCGACAAGCAAATCACGCTTGATCTTAAAATGATGTGTGATTCCGAGGTCGCCGCGACCAAAGTGAAGAAGACCGCCGAGGCGGTGGTGACGCTCGCGCGAAACTCGCTCGATCAATCGGCGGAATCGACCGCGCGGATGCCGCGCGATCGGGCGCGGTTTTTCGGTTTACTGATCGACACCGCGAAAACCGGGCTCACGAACGCGAAGATCGAGCAAAAAGCCTCGGTCGTCGTCTTGAGCACCCATTCCGACGACGTATCGGCGATCTTGCCGAGGTTGATCGAAGGCGTTCGCTCGGCGCGTGCGGGAGAGCGTGCGGAGCAGGGTGTCAACAACCTCAGACAGATCGGGCTCGCATTTCATAATTATCATTCGACGCACAATCATTTCCCGCCGGCGGTCGTCATCGGCCCCGACGGCAAAACTCCGCACAGTTGGCGGGTCGAGCTCCTGCCGTTTCTCGAACAACAAGCGCTTTACAATGAATATCAAATGAACGAGCCGTGGGACAGCGAGAAGAACCTGAAGGTTCTCGCCAAAATGCCCGCGGTTTATCGTTCCCCCGAAGCCGTGCTCGGAACCACGCCGATGGATCAATTCAGCTCGTACTTCGTTTTAACCGGTCCCGATACGATCTTCTCGGATAACAATGGATGTGAAATCCAATCGATTACCGACGGCACTTCGAACACGATCCTTGCGGTCGAGACGCCGCGAAGGATTCCCTGGACGAAGCCCGAGGATATCGCGGTCGTGATCGAGCAGAATCGGGCGACCAAGCTCGCAGGATTTCAGGGGGACGAATTCCACGCGTTGTTCGCCGACGGTTCGGTTCGCACGATCAAGCCGACGATCAAGCCGCTTGTCTTTATGGCGCTGATCACCAAGGCGAAGGGAGAGGTCGTCGACTCGAACGAACTCGATCGATAAAAGCATTTTCATAAGCCATACGCTCGGTCCGACGAACATCGGGCCGAGCGTTTTCGTCGACAGAGAGCGATCGACGCGACAATGAACCCGCTTAATTATAAACAATCTATTGATTGTTCACACCTTGTGATATTGGGTCGAAGTCGAACGGCCGCCGTCGTCGAGGTTATGGATTTGATAATCGCCGAAGAGGTTGGGGGAATGCGCCCGCAGAACTTCGAGCGTGAGGACGGCGACTTTGCGGATCTCGGCGTCGGCCGCGGCGTCGCCTCGGAGTTCGATGAAATGCCGGAACGCGCGGGCGTTGCCGGTGACGAAGATTTTGGTTTCGGTCGCGTTGGGAAGGACGCTGCGAGCCGCCTCGCGCGCTTTTTTGCGGCGGAGCGTTTTGTCTTCGATATGTTTGAATTTGGAATTGAGGCCGTCGGCGAGCGCGCGATACGCCCTTTGGCTCGCGGCGACGCTTTCGAGCCAGATCGCGTGCAATTCGGGATCGGCGGCGATCGGCTCGGGCTCGACGAACTCGCAAGTCGATTCGTCGACGAACCGCTGAGAAAGCTGCGAATACCCCATCCCGGCGCGGTGACGGATCAACTCATGCGTGAATGATCGGCTAACACCTGTGAAGATCAAATTGAACACCGCGTGTTCGAGCACGCTGCCGTGGCCGACCTCTAGGATATGCTCGATGTACGCGGAGTTGCCGCCGGGTCTGGGCTTGGCGAAGCTCATGTAACAGAGCCTGCCGGCGATCTCGACGAGTTTTTGCCCGGCGATCTCGGTGTCGGTCGACCATTTGTCGACTCCATGATCGGCGAGGAAGCGGTCGATCTCGCGGTCGTCGGTCGTCTGCGATCCCACGAGATAAACCCTGGGCTCGCGAACGATTGAAACCGAAACGTCGTGTTCGGATGAATTGGCGTTCATGGAAATCATCTTAATCAAATCAGACTCATCAAAAATCGTCGCCGATGTTCCGCCGTTTCGAAAAGCCGGCTCGCGACGGTCGGCGGTATCGTATGGGATTCGAGCGCGAGAAGAAAGGTGAACGAGATCGCTTGGATCGATCGAGCGTTCGCGTTCGGTTTTGATTCGGCGCGAGGATCTTGTTTTTACGCCCGGCGTCGGCGATAGAAAAGGAAACGAGCCGAACGCGTTCCCCCCTGATCGAGCGTTTCGCGGTATCCGCGAGCGATCGGTACGCCGCCGTATCGAAGCGACATTAATGAAAGCGACGATCGGTTGATTCCAGCAGAGAGGCGACCGCCTTGCACCGTGAATTCGACCCCGAGCGGATGGGATTCGGCCACGCGCGCCCGCACGAGCGCGGAGCGGCGGGCGATCACCATCATCGAGATCACGACGGCGATCATCATCATCAGACAGCACACGATCACGATCACGATCACGCCGCCGAGCTGAGAACGCTCGTCGCCACGACGGCCGTCGTAGGCGTTTTGATCGTCGCCGATTTTCTCCTGGCGACTTGGGGCGAGGCGTACCGTCGGCCGTTCGGCGTCTCGCCGATGTTGTTGGCGGCGATCATCGGCGGCGGGCGCGTGGTGTATCTCGCGCTCGCGGCGTTGTTCGAGGGGCGGATCGGCGCCGATATCGCGCTCGCGGTCGCGTGCGTCGCCGCCGCAGTGATGCGCGAGTATTTCGTCGCCGCCGAGGTCGTCTTCATCGCGCTCGTCGGAGAATGTCTCGAGGCGTTCACGTTCGACCGAGCCCGGCGGGCGATCACAAGACTGCTCGAATACAGGCCGAGGACGGCGCGCGTGCTCCGCGACGATCGAGAGGTCGAAATCGCCGCCGAAGCCTTGGCGATCGGCGACGTTCTGGTGATTCGACCCGGAGAGCGGATCGCCGCCGACGGTAAGGTGCTTCGCGGTCGATCCGCGGTCGATCAGGCGGTGCTGACGGGCGAGAGCCTGCCCGTCGATAAAGGAGAAGGTGATCAGGTTTTCACAGGTACGGTCAATCAATTCGGCCGGCTCGAGGTCGAGGCCGAGAGGGTGGGCGAGGAGACGACGCTCGGCAGGGTGATTCGGCTGCTCGCGGAGGCTCGGCGGAATCGTTCTCCGCTCGAGCGAACCGCCGACCGGTACGCGCGGCTTTTCCTTCCCGCGGTGCTGATCGCCGCGACGGTCGTTTTTCTGGGAACGAACTTCGGCGGGCTTTGGAATTGGGGCCGAACGGGGTCGATACCGCGGATCGACGTCAATCCGGCGCTCGCGGTTCTGGTCGTCGCGTGCCCTTGCGCCCTCATTTTGGCGACTCCCGCGGCGGTGCTCGCGGCGACGGCGCGGCTGGCTCGACGCGGCGTGTTGATCAAAGGGGGCGACGCTCTCGAACGGTTGTCGCGGGTCGACGCGATCGCGTTCGACAAGACGGGAACGCTCACCGAGGGACGTCCCGAGATCGGCGATCGGATCACGCGAGGCGATTGGACGGTCGACGAGCTGCTGCGCCTGGCCGCGGCCGCCGAACAGCCAAGTGAACATCCTTTGGCGCGTTTACTCGTCGCCGAGGCGCGCGATCTCGGGCTCGAGCTTCCTCGTGTTATCGACTTTGAAGCGCAACCGGGAGCGGGGATCGCGGCTCGAATCGAAGACGGGGCGTTCGGCGTTCGCGAGACGCTCGTCGGCAACGCTCGCTTGTTCCGCGAGCGCGGGGTCGAACTCCCCGACGAGATCGAGCGCGCGCTTTCGGCTCTTGACGAATCGGGCCAGACGGCGCTTTTGGTGTCGGTTAACGGCGAGGTCGCGGGAGCGATCGGCGCGCGCGACCGCGTTCGGATCGAGGCGCACGATGTTATTCATGATCTTAAGCATTTGGGATTGAAAGATCTAACGATTTTGACGGGAGATCGCGCCGCGGCGGCGCGGATCGTCGCTAAAAAAGTTCATATCAAAACATTCGAGGCCGAGCTTTCCCCCGCCGACAAGGCCGAACGTGTTCGTCGCAGGCGGAGCGAGGGGCGGTTTATCGCGATGATCGGCGACGGCGTGAACGACGCCCCCGCGCTCGCGACCGCCGACGTCGGGATCGCTCTCGCAGGCGTGGGAAGCGATATCGCCGCCGACGCGGGTTCGATCTTGCTGATGGGCGATCCGCTCGAACCGTTGCCCGAGACGTTCGAGATCGCCAGGCGCACGATGCGCGTGATCCGTCAGAACATCGTCGTCTTCGCCTTCGGCTTGAACGGCGCGGCGATCGCGCTCGCGGGATTGAAGATCTTGGGGCCCGTGTCGGCGGCGATCCTCCATCAGGCGGGATCGCTTTTGGTGCTGCTGAACGCGATCCGGCTGCTCGGTTTCGATCGTTTGAAAGAACAACCCGCGGTTCGCGCTCTCCTTCGCTTCGGCGATTTTCTAGGCCGATTTCGCGCGTCGGAGATCGGCGAACGCGTTCGGCGGAATCAACGTATTATCTTGCGGGTATCCGTTAGTTTAACGATTATCTTATATCTTTTTTCGGGATTAACTTCGATCGCTCCGGGTCGCGTGGGCGCAGTGCGGCGTTGGGGGCGATTTCAGCCTCCCGCGCTCGCGCCCGGACTTCATTTACGGTGGCCCGCGCCGATCGAACGGGTGACGACGATCGAGCCCGATTTCGTCCGTACGGCTCGCGTGGGGCTGCTCGGGCCGAACCGGTCGCAACAAGGCCCGGTCGCGTGGAACGCGTCTCACGGCGTTCGGCGCGACGAATCGGCCCTCTTTTTCACGGGGGACGAGAATCTCGTCGAGCTCGCGGGGGTCGTCGAATACCGTTATACCGAGGCCGGCGTGCGCGACGTTCTCTTCGGCGTCGTCGCGATCGATCGGTTGGTTTCGGCCGCGGCCGAGGGGGTTTTTCGCGAGTCGGCGGGGCGAACTCCGCTCGAAGCGATACTTGTCGGAGGTCGCCGCGAGTTCGAGGCCGAGGTCGCCGAAAAGCTGCGGGCTCGGCTCGCGGAGCAGGGGATCGAGATCGCGATCGATCGCGTTCGAATCGTCGACGCACACCCTCCGCGCGAGGTCGTCCCGGCTTATCGCGACGTTTCGGCCGCGGTTTCGGATGTTGAACGCTACCGCAACGACGCCGAGGCGTTCTCGTCGGAACGACATTGGTCGGCGATCGCCGAATCGACCGCGCTGCGCGATTCGGCGGGAACGCGCTCGCAACGGCTCAAGAGCCGCGCCGAGGGGGCGAAAAAGGCGTTTTTGGCGCGGGTCGCGGCTTATTCGGCTCGGCCCGAACTCACCGAGTTCCAACTCCTTTGGGATACGCTCGCGGTTTCGTTCTCGGGTCGACCCAAGCTGATCCTCGACCCCAAGGCCGCGGGACGTCGCAGGCTCTGGCTCGCCGACCCCGAACGATCGGGGCTCGGCAAACCCGCCGAATCGCCCGAAAAAATCCCAATCGACGAACCCGACGATTGAAATGATTTGAGCATTTTCTAATTAGAAGATTTTCATGCAATCCTCCGTGAGCGAATCCGATGACGCGAAAGAAATGGAAGATCGGCGCGATGTTGATCGGCTCGGCGATCGCGATCGCCTCTGTTTTTTCGGTCGTCGTCGTCGATCAGACCGAATCGGTTTATATCACCGAGTTCGGCCGTTCGGTGCGGTTGATCTCGAAGCCGGGGCTTTACTTCAAAAAGCCTTATCAAAGCGCGACTTCATTTGATAATCGTCTGCAGCTCGATACGCCTCCTCCGCGTGAGATGCTTACGCGTGATAAGAAAAATCTTGAAGTGGCGTGGTATGTATCGTGGCGAATCGACGACGTCGAGAAATTCCTCCGCGCCGTGCGGACGTTACCGATCGCCTCGGACCGATTGGAGGACATGACCGCTTCGGTGATGGCGGCCGAGCTCGGCAATTACGACCTGCCTGGGCTTGTGAAGGTCGATCGCGAATCGGCGCTCGACTCGATGATGCGCGAGGCGACCGCGCGGATCGATCGTCAGGCTTCGACCGAATATGGAATCAAAGTTGTGAACGTTCGTTTGCGTCGTTTGAATTATCCCGAGGAGGTTCGGAGCGCCGTTTTCGAGCAGATCCGCAGCGAGCGGAAGCGAGTCGCCGCGGCGACTCGCGCCGAGGGGGAAAGCCGCGCCCGCGTGATCCGAAGCGCCGCGGATCGCGACCGCGCCCGCGTGATCGCCGAGGCCGAGGCCGACGCCGCTCGACTGATCGGCGAGGGAGAGGCCGAGGCGGCCCGCGTTTCCAACGAGGCGCACGCCGCCGATCCCGGCTTTTATGAATTCTTGAAAACATTGGAAACTTATCGCGCGGCGCTCGACGCCAAAACGACGCTCGTCCTTTCGGCCGACAACGCGTTTCTGCGGCTTCTCACGCACGGAGTGCCGAGTCCCTCGGCGCGCCCCTCGCACGAAAATGAAAAAAAGACGACGACCGCGGCGAACGATCGCGAACGACGCGACGATTCGACCGAGAACGCGGCGCACAAAAACAAGACGACATCGGCGGCGAACGAACGCGAACGACGCGACGATTCGACCGAGAACGCGGCGCACAAAAACAAGACGACATCGGCGGCTCAAGCGACATCGAGCGAAGGAGGCCAACCGTGAGGCGTCTCATGTCGATTTTCATCAAAAATATGTCGATATGCACTGAAATAGCGACAGCGAGCGAAGGAGGCCAACCGTGAGGCGTCTCATGTCGATTTTCATCAATAATATGTCTGCATGCACTGAAATACCGACATCGAGCGAAGGAGGCGAACCGTGAGGCGTCTTCTCGCGCTCGGAGTTCTCGTCTGTTACGCCGCGACCGGCCTGACGATCGTCCGACAAGACGAGGTCGGAGTCGTGCGCCGTTGCGGCGCGGTGCTCTCCGAGACTTGGGGTCCCGGATTGCACTGGGGGTTTCCGTGGGGGATCGATCGGATCGATCGGGTGCAGACCGGACAAACTCGCGTTTTAACGATCGGCGCGCGCGACAACGAGGGAGCTCCGCTCACCGCCGCTCCCAATCCTGAAACCGACGATTTTCTGACGGGCGATTTAAACGTGGTGACTGCGCGGGCGATCGTTCAATATCGCGTGAGCGATCCGGTAAAGTATCTGTTCACGGCGCGGTCGTGCGACCGGATCTTAAAGGCGGCCGCCGAAAGCGCCCTCACGCGAGCGTTGACGGGGAACGGAGTCGACGACGTTTTAACGACGGGGCGAGGAGAGATCGCCGAGGCGACCCGCCGAGCGATTCAGGAGCAGGCCGACGGCCACGCGTTGGGCGTTTCGATTCGAGCCGTGCGGCTGGGTCGCGTCGCCCCGCCGACGCCTGTGGCGCCGGCTTTCGCCGACGCGGCGCGCGCCCGGAGCGATCGAAGACAAGTGATCACGCGAGCCGAGGAATATCGCGACCGGGCCCAGGCCGACGCGCGCGGTCGGGCGCGCGAGATCGCCGATCAGGCCGCGGGACGATACGACTCGCTCGTCCAGAACGCGCGCGGCGAGGCCGATCGGTTCACCCTCGTTCTCGCCGAGAGCAAGAAAAACGCCGAGGCGACACAAAGACGACTCTACCTCGAAACGCTCGCCGAGCTTTTCCCGC
Organism: Planctomycetota bacterium; assembly: GCA_021791715.1. Classification (GTDB taxonomy): domain Bacteria; phylum Planctomycetota; class Planctomycetia; order Isosphaerales; family Isosphaeraceae; genus JAKBCQ01. Next base: position 65,691 of record JAJYWB010000026.1, read on the forward strand.
GATTCCGCCGCAAGGTGATCGTCGCTCCCGGCGAGGAGCTCGACCTCGGCCTCTTCGCCGAAGATGAGAACACATCTTCATCATCGACAAACGCATTACCGACGAATCGAAACGATCTTTCGATCCCGCGGCGCGACGATCGAGGAGGGTCGACCCCATGAAACGCGTCGTCGCGGCGGCGATCACCGTGATCTTGATGGGATTGATCTTTTGGTCGAGCGTTCGCCGGCCCGAGGTGAACGATCGGGACGGATCGCGCTCGAGCGCGGCGGGCCGAGCCGACGCGCAAACGAATGATTCGGCGTTGAGCGCGAGCCCCGCCGAGGTTCGCGTCCGCGCGCTGATCGATAGCGCCTCGAAGGGGGATGTGACGGCGTATCTCGCTTCGTTCGGCGGAACGTTGCGGGAACGGATCGAGCGTTCGGCGGCCGAACGAGGCCGAGAAGCCTTCGCCGCCGAACTTCGCGAGGCGTCGCGCGCTCGCAAAAGCCACGCCGTCTTCGCCGCCGAACCCGACGGCGACTCCGCGGCGCGCGTGACGGTCGAAACCGTTTATCCCGACCGCAACGAACGTCGAACGTATCTCGTCGAAAAGATCGCCGACCTTTGGCTCGTCACCGAGGCCGAGACCGTTCAAGACCGCCGTCCCAAAGCCGTGTTCGGCTCGCCGGCGAGCTTTCAGGAACCCGAGGGGGTTCCCGTGCAACGCGAAGGTCTCACCGTCGAAACCGGCGGCGATCCGCGTGCAATCGAGGAGAACGAAAACCCAAATTGAACAAAAATATCTTGCTTTCACTTAACCGAATTTCATGCGAGAGTTTTATGTTAATTAAGCATAAAATTATTTTTGATTTTATGAAAGCATCGATTATGAATAGCGCCGGTCGATCCCGATTTCATTCCGTCCTAAGCTCGATCGATATCGTCGTTCTCTCGGCCGACTCGTTTGATTCCCAACAGGAGAATCTGTTATGATGCCGTATCGATTCTTTGCCGCGTTCATGACGTCGACGGCGATCCTGGCGGTTTCGGCGTTCGCGACGCAACAGCGTCGGGGCGATTCCGAACCGAACTCCTTCGAACTCCGTACGCTCGATCCCGAAGTCGTCTCGGTGCGGCTTCTTCTTGGTGTCGGCGACGTCGACGTTCGGTCGTGGGACGGCCGGGTGAGGCTTGATAAAGGCGAGATTCGAGGAATCGAGGGATATCGGTTCCGCAAGGGAGACCGGATCGAGGGGCGCGATTCGTGGAAGGCGGTCAGCCGCTTGATCCGCAAGGGAATCCCCAAAAAGGCCGCGGTTCCCAAAAAGCAAATCGCGCCGAGCACGAATACGTTCGGCGCGGCGGTCGTTCCCAACGGCGTGATCGTTTCGCTTAAGGCGCCGGGAGAAGCGATCCTCACCGTCGAGACTCCCCGCGGTGAAATCCAGATCGCGCTAAGCGATTTAGCCGACGGATCGCCCAAACGTTATCTCGACGGTAAGGTCGAGGCGCAGATCGTCGCGACCGCCGCTCCGTTGATCGACACCGACGAGCAAGAAGATTTCCCCGCGGCGATCGGCGATCGCGAGGGAGGCGTTTGGATCGCGTATGTCGTTCACTCTCCGTTCGGACCCGAGGTTCTTGAATCGTTCAACGAAAGGCCTAAATCGTTCGCGAGCTCGGTTCCCAAAGGGGGGGGCGACCAGATCAAGCTGATGCGTTTCGCCTCGGGCAAGGCGGGAGAGGCGATCGACGTCACCGGAACGGGCGAGGACGTTTGGCGTCCCTCGGTCGTCCTGGACGGCAAGGGACGAGTCGTCGTCGTTTGGTCCGAGAATCGCTCGGGAAATTGGGATCTTTACGCGCGTCGTTACTCCCCCGCGGCGAAATCTTGGTCCGATCCGATTCGCCTGACCGACAACCCCGGCGCCGACGTCGACGTCGTCGCCGCGACCGCGCCCGACGGCGAGGTTTGGATCGCGTGGCAAGCTTGGATCGACGGCAAAGCCGACGTCAAGCTCGCCCCGCTCGATCGCGTAAACGAAGCCGTCCGCATCGGCGATCCCGCCGCGAACGAATGGGCGCCGGCGATCGCGATCGATCGATCGGGGTGTGTTCATATCGCTTACGACACATACAAAAACGCTAATTATGATATCATGCTAAGCACGCGAGCCGTCGACGGCAAGCTCGGCGAGCCGATCGCGATCGCCGCGACCCCGTTGTACGAGACTCGGCCGAGCGTCGCAGCCGACTCTCGCGGCAGGGTTTGGGTTGCGTACGAGGAGCGAACCGCGAACTGGGGCAAAGACGCCGAGAATCTCGTCGAGGGGAAGGGCTCCACTCTTTATCGCGCCGCCGCGGTTCGGGTTCGGTGCGTCGACGGCGCGCGGGTTCTCGCCGCGCCCGACCCCGTCTCCAAAGCGGATGAGCATCTGAAATCTATGAATAGCTTTCCACGAATTACATGCGATCGATCGGGCCGGGTTTGGCTGGCGTTTCGGCATCGGCAGGAGGCGATTTGGGGAAACAACGCGGTGATGGTCGTCGGCGGCGTGTGGGTTGAATACGCGTCGTCGCTCGCGGGACGATCATGGACGATTCCGCTGCCGCTTCCTCGCAGCGACGGCTTGCTCGACAACCGTCCCGCGCTCGTCGTCCCCGGCGACGGCCCCGTTTTGGCGGTTTACAGCACCGATCGTCGGCTCCGCCGCGAGGTCGAGTTCACCCCCGAATTGTCGCGGCGTTACTGGGCGCAAGCGGGAACTCCAGGCACGCCCGAAGGCGCGTTCAACCTCGACATCCAGATCGCCGCGCTCAGGTCGAGCGATACCGCCGCCGCGGTCGAGCCCGCGGCGAGTGCGATCGAGCCTCGTGTTCAGGCCGAGGCCGAAAACCCAGTGCATCCTCACGAGGCCGACGACGTCGCCAGAATGCGTTCGTATCGGATCGCCGCCGGTGGAAAATCGTACCGATTCCTCCGCGGCGATTTTCATCGTCATTCCGAGATCTCGCAAGACGGCGGGTCGGACGGAGCGCTCGAAGACATGTGGCGCTACGCGATCGACGCGGCGCAATTCGACTGGATGGGAAACGAAGATCACGATAACGGCGGCGGCAAGGAATACACGTGGTGGCTCGTGCAAAAAACGACCGACATTTACAACGGCCCCTCGCTTGTAACAATGTTCACGTATGAACGAAGCAATCCGTATCCGCACGGTCATCGGAACGTGATGTTCGCGCGGCGCGGCGTTCGCACGCTTCCTCGGCTCGTCGACGCGAAGGGGGTCGTCGACGACGACACCAAGATGCTCTACGATTACCTTAAAGAACTTGGAGGGGTGTGCGCCTCGCACACGAGCGGGACCGGTATGGGGACCGACTGGCGCGACGTCGACGACCGCGTCGAGACGTTCGTCGAGATCTACCAGGGGCACCGCAACTCGTACGAACACCTCGGCGCTCCTCGCGTCGCCCGCCGTCCCGGCGAGGCGATCGGCGGCTGGAGGCCGCTGGGGATGGTTTGGAACGCGCTCGCGATGCAATATCGGTTCGGTTTTCAGGCGTCAAGCGATCATATCTCGACACATATAAGCTACGCGATCGCGGTCGCGGCCGAATCGTCGCGCGAGGGGGTTCTCGAAGCCTTCAAGAACCGGCATTGCTACGCCGCGACCGACAACATCGTTCTCGACGTTCGCTCGGGTGAGCATATCATGGGAGACGAATTCGACGCCGACGGCCCCGTTCGGCTCAAGATCTTCGCGCACGGAACCCGGCCGATCGCCAAGATCGATATTATCAAAGATTTTGTGTACGTTTACTCGGCCGAGCCGAACAAAGAGCGTGTCTCGTTCGAGTGGACCGACGACGAGGTTCGGGGGCCCGGATTAAGCTGGTATTACGTTCGCGTTCGCCAGGACGACGGCCAGTTGGCGTGGGCGAGCCCGATCTGGGTCCACTCGCGTCGTGCCGCTCCGCGCGATTGAATTCGCGAGCGAACCTCAGAGCGATTGAATTCGCGAGCGAACCTCAGAGCGATTGAATTCGTGAGCGAACCTCAGCGTTCGAGCCGTTTTTCCCGAGCGGCTCGAACGTCGGGTTCTCGCCGGTTCACGAACGTCGGCTCGCGGTCGACGAGACGATTCGATCTTCGACGTTCCAAGAATCGAATCGATCAGTCAACAATCTTAGCCTCGCTATATTATCAATAAATGAATCGGAACAAACGAACCGTCGATCGTTTGTGTTCATAATATTTCTTGGATCCGATATTCAAAGGATTATTGAAATCGTCGCCGAGTCGGAATCCGTCTTGCCGGCGGATCGCGGCTTTGGCACGCTCTTGGTCGAACGGCGCGCTTCGCCCCCCGGCGCGTTCGAGGAGCGCGAAACATGGACGTCGATCGAAGATTGGATTCGGAACCGACCGAAGACGAAAACCGAGGCGGGATCGCGATCGCGAACTCGGCCGCGATCGACGATTCGGCCGATACCGCGGGCGGATTGGCGCGACGCGAAGATATCGCTCCCAGGCTGATCGAAGGGGTCGTCTCGGCGGTCGACGGTTACGGCACGGGTTATGTCGGGCTAGTTTCATTCGATCAGGGGGAGCTGGTCGCGGTCGGATTTCGTTGCGGTGTGATCGACGGAATCCTCGACTTCGTCGGCCGTTCGGCGATCGACGAGACCGACGTCGCGGCGTTCCTGGGGGATCTTGTCGATCGCGCGCCGGGCGGAGTCGTCGCACGGTCTCCCGCGCTCGCGAGCTCGATTCTCGGGGGATGCATACTGATCAATCAATCGCTTGATCGGAACGATCTCCGCGACCGCGGCGAGCTTGATCGCTGGATCACGAGGACTCTCGGCGTCGATTTTCGCCCCCGGCCGTTCCTGGCCTCGGCGAGCGAAGCCGATCCGTCGGCGATTCCTCACGTCGATCTCATCGAGCGCGTGCGGGAGATCCTCGACGCATGCCCCGACTGGCTCGACCGTTCTCCTCTCACCGCCGAACTCGCCGCCGAAATTCTTCTTCGCGAACGCGCGCTCCCCGATCCGGCGCGCGATCTTGGCGCTTATCGCTATTTATTTGAACATGCGATCCAAAAGCGGCTCGAACTCGACCGTCGTTCGCTTTTGTGGATGTCTCTTGTTTGGAGCGCGAACGACCTGCCGCGGCGAGCCGACGCGGCCCGCACGCTCGCCTGGCAGCTTTCGGACCCGCAGCATATCGTTCCGAGTCATCCTTATATCATCGAGCTTTGCACGCGGAGCCTCGCCGCGGCGCAACTGGGATTGAAGTGAATTGAACGGCGATACGAGAGACGCGGCGAGCGCGATTGCATTGGAGTCTCCGATACGTTTATAAACCTCGGAGCGAAGCTAGCGTCTTTATGTGACGATTCGACAAAATAAACTCATGTTTAACCGGCCCCGAGGGAGAACCCGTTTGGGAGGGCGAACCTCCTGGTGAGCCGGCATGTTTTTATTTGAAAGGTCGAACCCGTCTGGGAGGGCGAACCTCCTGGTGAGCCGGCATGTTTTTATTTGAGATATTATAATCCTCCGGGATGTCGAACCCGTTCGGTAGGTCGATCCCGTCTCGGAGGGCGAACTTGTTTGGGAGGGCGAACCTCCTGGTGAGCCGGCATGTTTTTATTTGAAAGGTCGAACCCGTCTGGGAGGGCGAACCTCCTGGTGAGCCGGCATGCATTAATATGACATAATAATATATCTTTAGAACATACGTATCATGAATAATATTTTTGTGCAATCAGAAAAAATCTAAATATGGCTCACCAGGAGGTTCGCCCTCCCAGATTGGGTCGCCCTCCCGGTTTCGCCCACCCTCATATCCGACCGAATACGCGGTTTACTTTCCGGATATCCTCTAATTCAACCCCTCATCCGTCGCTCCGCGACGACTTCTCCCAAAGGGAGAAGTGAAAGATCGGAATTCCCGACGCGGATTCCGCTGAGAGGCGATCCGGAACACCGAAAGAAACGCAGTCGGCTCGATTTTACCGTTTTTGACGCCATTTTACATGGCGATTGAACACATTCTTAATATCGTTATGTTTGCATATTCTTGTCGGTAGGGCGAACCTCCTGGTGAGCCGGCATGTTTTTATTTAGGAGATCGAAAAGATTCGGGATTTCGACCCCGATCGTTAGGTCTACCCCGTCTCGGAGGGCGAACTTGTTTGGGAGGGCGAACCTCCTGGTGAGCCGGCATGTTTTTATTTGAAAGGTCGAACTCGTCCGGGATGGCGAACCTCCCGGTGAGCCGGCTTGTATTCATATTAAACGTATAATTTGAATCTAGAATCGACGTCTCTCGAATAATATTAGTATATAAAAATAAAATATAACTGAATATGGCTCACCAGGAGGTTCGCCCTCCCAGATTGGGTCGCCCTCCCAGATTGAGTCGCCCTCCCTGACTGAACCGCCCTCCCTGACTGAACCGCCCTCCCTGACTGAATCGCCCTCACGGTATTGTTCTCCCTCATATCCGACCGAATACGCGGTTCACTTTCCGGATATCCTCATAATTCAACCCCTCATCTGTCGCTCCGCGACGACTTCTCCCAAAGGGAGAAGTGAACGAGCGGAATTCCCGATGAAAATCCCGAGATAATCCAGTATCTCAACCAAGATCGTTCGTTCTCGCAATTTTTACGACATGCTATTGACAGCTGCTCCCGGATATCGTAGATTCGATGTATTGAAAGCGCCGGCCCGCCGATTCGACCTGAATCGATCGAATCGAGTTCGTCCGAATGCGCTAAAACGACCGTAAATTGTCTTAACACAATAAAATCGAACCGTTTTACCAACAAACTCGAACAAAACCGATACTTTAACACGAAAGCTGAAACATCATGAAAACCTCACAAGCCGTCCGTTTCGACAATGCGCTCACCAACGCCTCCTCGAACGATCCCAAAGATCGAGATTCCTCGGCTCACGCCGAGCAAAACCCAATTCTCAACGCACTTTTCTCGACCGATCCCGTCATCGCGGGATTTGAAACGATCGAAGAATGGATCGAGCACCGCGATACCGTCGTTCAAGGTTTGAATCCCGTCGGTAAACTCGAAACGCTTCACGCCGAACGCGCCGCGATGTATTTGTGGCGACTCGATCGCGTCATTCGCTTCGAGGTCGTCGCGACACAATTCGATCACAATGAAGTTTTCGCCGAGTTCATCGTCGCGCTCGACAACAAGGATATCCCACGAGACCGCTCCGAGGCGGCGACGGTTGAAAAAGTTCGCAAGCCGCTCCGCGATTATCTTGATGAATATATGAGATTGGGAGCGCAGGCGGCGAAGCTTCCCGAACTGAAAGAAGGGCTCGACAGGGTTCGCGACGCTGCGAAACGCGTGAGGGAGCGTCGGTTATTGCCCGATCAACCGACGGTTCAGACGATCATCAAATACGAGTCGCATCTCGATCGATGCCTGGCGCGGACGATGA
>JAJYWB010000106.1 GCA_021791715.1 Planctomycetota bacterium
GATCTGTTGCCGGACCGATGGGGTAAGAGTCATCCTGAGCACGTGCTCACACACCGATTGGAAGAATCGCGCGAGAAGGCACGACGTCGCGACGCGAAGCGAGCCGGTCGACTCGAATAAAAGGGATCGGATCGAACGGAATCGTAAACGCAGGCGGAAGAGAAATTGGATCATCGTCGCGATCGAGCGTTTGAGCGTTTGAGCGTTCGAGTGGGCGATAGTGCGCGCGGATTCGCGAGACGGTTCGTTGGATGATCGATCACGTTCGACCCGTGACGTCACGGCGTCGCGGTTCGCGGTTCGCGGTTCGCGCGCTTGCTACGCCTGGGTTCCCGACGTCCGGCGACCGGGGGCTGGTAATCCCGAGCGCTTACCGCCGACCGAGCCGGTGATTGTGAACATCAACAAATAAAAGACGGCTCACCAGGAGGTTCGCCCTCCCAGATCGGTTCGACATCCCACTTTTAGGTTCGCCCTCCCGTCGGATGACACGCCCCGAAATGTCGAATCCGGGAGGGCGAGGCGCCGAACGAGCAGGCGTTTGTAAAAATCAAGAAGTAGAAGACGGCTCACCAGGAGGTTCGCCCTCCCAGTCCGTTTCGCCCTCCCATAAGAGTTCGCCATCACAAAAGTGTTCGCCCAATCGGACGATCACGGGCGCCGAAATGTCGAATCCGGGAGGGCGAGGCGCCGAACGAGCAGGCGTTTGTAAAAATCAAGAAGTGGAAGACGGCTCACCGGGAGGTTCGCCCTCCCAGTCCGTTTCGCCCTCCCATAAGAGTTCGCCATCACAAAAGTGTTCGCCCAATCGGACGATCACGGGCGCCGAAATGTCGAATCCGGGAGGGAGAGGCGCCGACCGAGCCGGCGTTTGTCAAAATCAAACAAATCAAGACGGCTCACACGGCGGTTCGCCCTCCCATAAGATCACCGATGCTGAAATGCCGATTCCGGGCGGGCGAGGCGCCGACCGAGGCGGTATTAGTAAAAATCAAGAAGTGGAAGACGGCTCACCAGGAGGTTCGCCCTCCCAGATCGGTTCGATCTCCCACTTTTAGGTTCGCCCTCCCGTCAGATGACACGCCTCGAAATGTCGAATCGGGGAGGGCGAGGCGCCGACCGAGCGGACGTTTGTAAAAATCAAGAACTAGGAGACGGCTCACCAGGAGGTTCGCCCTCCCAGATCGGTTCGACATCCCACTTTTAGGTTCGCCCTCCCGTCAGATGACACGCCCAGAAATGTCGAATCGGGGAGGGAGAGGCGCCGACCGAGCCGGCGTTTGTAAAAATCAAGAAGTACAAGACGGCTCACCAGGAGGTTCGCCCTCCCATAAGAGTTCGCCATCACAAAAGTGTTCGCCCAATCGGACGATCACGGGCGCAGAAATGTCGATTCCGGGAGGGCGAGGCGCCGACCGAGCAGGCGTTTGTAAAAATCAAGAAGTAGAAGACGGCTCACCAGGAGGTTCGCCCTCCCAGATCGGTTCGATCTCCCACTTTTAGGTTCGCCCTCCCGTCGGATGACACGCCCCGAAATGTCGAATCCGGGAGGGCGAGGCGCCGACCGAGCCGGTGATTGTGAACATCAACAAATAAAAGACGGCTCACCAGGAGGTTCGCCCTCCCAGAACGGTTCGCCCTCGCATTTCGGGATCGCCCTACCAATATTACGTTCGCCCTCCCGATTAAGGATCCGCCGGGAAATCGAGCAGAATCCGCGGAATCCCTTTCGGATCGACTCGCCGATCTCAATCTCTCGAACTTCGAGTTTCTTCGCACGCCTTCGTTCCGATCATGTTCAATTTATAAGATTAATTCGATATTACCGGATCATTCGATTCCCAGGTTTTTCATCATTTGCGAACGAAAGACGTGTCGGGTCGGGCTCTCGCCGTCGCTTCAACAATTCGATCGAGAATGCTTGAGAGAGGCGGGCCGAGCGCGATGCAATCCCTTAATCGAAATTTACGCCAAAGATCTATTGCAATTCTGGAAAATCCGTCGTAAGATCCTATCTATCGAAAGTCGGCGCGGATCGCGCCCGCTTAAGATCGTTTTAAAACAGCGAACCTGGATATCCCTCAAACAAGAAAGCGAGAATTTGCCATGAACGCACCCTCGGAAGCACGACGCGAAGCGAATCGTCGCAACGCTCGCAAATCGACCGGACCGAAAACCGAAGCGGGCAAGTATCGATCCTCCATGAACGGACTGAAACACGGGATCCGCGCCGAACGCCCCGTCATCATGAACGCCGAGTCGGTCGACGAATGGGTCGAACACCGCCGAGCCATCCTCGACGATCTCAAGCCAGTCGGGCCGATCGAAACCGCGCTCGCCGAAAGAATCGTCGGCTACTTCTGGAGGATCCATCGCGTCGCACGCCACGAGGCCGCGGTCGCGTCGAACTCGATCCGAAACGTCGGCCACGACGTCGCCTCGGTCCTCAAAAATCACGAACTCGCACGCTCCAAAAACGAGGCGATCGCCGCCGAACGGATCCGAGGCCCGCTCACCGAATTCGCCGATGTTTACAATATTTGGGGTGATTCCGCGATCAAAAATCCAAATCACGCAAAACAGGTCGATCAAATACGCGCCGGGTTCGCCGAGCTTCGCGAACAACTCGTCCTCCCCGATCAAGAAACCGCATTCCTCATCACCCGTTACGAAGGACATCTCGAACGAAATCTTCATCGGACGATGAAAGAACTCGAAAGGAGGCAAAACATCCGTCTCGAACGCTCTGGAAACATCGACGAGGCTTCGCTCGATCCGGATGATAACTTCCGATTCGAACCCGCGCGTTCGGATTTCAAACGTCCGATCGTCGTCAATCAAACCGACCCGAGCGATCTCGAAGACTCGGCAAACCTCGACGACGATCTCCAGATGTTCAATAACATCCTCGCTGAGGCGCTTAAAAGCGTGAATTTTCCAAAAGAACATCCGATCGTCGAAGAGACGATCGCTGTCCAAGCTCCTCGGCAATCGTCGGAATCGAACCGCGAGCATCCTCAACCTCGACCGTCGAATGAGAACGAGCCTCATGAATCGGTCGTCACGTCGACCTCTCTCCCGATCGACGCGTCGATCAAATTGTTGATCAATAATTCACCTTGTGATGAAACGGCGATTCCGAGCGAAACGAACGTCGACGCCATTGAGCGTTCCTTGACGATCGGCACTACAAAAGCGAGCGATCTCGTGTTATCGGATCAAGCCTGCATGTCTTTATCTCTCAAGGACGAATTGGCTTCGCTCGGTCGTTCGTCATTCCACAGCGAAACGACGATCGGCGAGCGAAACGAGCGAGCGTTGACCGATCGAATTCGACCCCAAGAGAACGCAGCCGACGATATCGAGGATGACGAAGACGAAGAATCCGACGGCGACGACGGCCGGCAAGTTCTCGAAGCCGCGGAAATCGACGAGCGAATCATCAAACGGCTATCGAGGACGGCGGTTAGGCCGTCGTCTACGCACGCGTTGATCGGCGATCGATCGTTATCGGCTTATTCGCCCTCGCCCAAGATCTGACGAACACGGTTGCGAGCCGAGCGGGTTTCGCGTTGAGATCGCGCTCTTGCGAACTCGAGTCGCGGCGATCAGGCTATTGCTGTCGGCGACTGGGCGCGGATCGACGAATAAGGTCGACGATCCGCGCCGAGCGACGAAAAGGTTCGATCAACGAGCGTCGACTCGGCTCGAGTCGAATTGGACCGAGGCGCGTCGGTCGCTTCTCGCACGCTCGACAAAAATTCCATGCGCGATGATACCTTGGATCCGATGAACTTCCGACCGGTTCGGCGACTTCGACATACGATAAAGGTGGACGACATGCGACGACTTTTTCATACGCCGATCATTATGACGATCGTAATCGCGCTCGTCGTATCGGGAGAACGAGCTGTGTTTTCGGCGGAAAGCGGAGCGCCCGCCGCGGCGACCTCGGCGAAGGCTTTGAGTTCTCGCGAAACGAGGGATCGGCTCGTCCACCTCGATTCCAACGATCCCTATTATGTTCATCGCGGATTTCCGAAGTTAACGACGCCGCAATGGATGGGGGAGCGCGGTGTCGACGCGGCCGTGGTGCTTGCGATCGACGATATGACCGATAACGCGGATCGGTACGAGACGTATCTCAAGCCGATTATTGATCGTCTGCGAGCGATCGACGGTCGAGGCGCGGTGAGCGTGATGACGTGTCACGCCGACCCGCGCGATCCGCGGATTCAGCGGTTGATCGAACAGGGCGTTGCGATCGACGTGCATACGATTGGGCATCCGTGCCCGCTGTTCGCCAAGGGGGATTTCGCGGCGGCTTTGAAAGCGGTGCACGGAGGGATCGATCTGCTCGCTCAAATTCCCAACAATCGGCCCGTCGCGTTTCGGACTCCTTGTTGCGATTCGCTCAATACGCCGAGCCCGCGGTTTTTCGCCGAGATATTCAATCGACCGACCGCCGATGGAAAATTTTTGACGATTGATTCGTCGGTGTTCGTCGTGACGACGCCGAACGATCCCGAGATTCCCAGGAGCGTCGTTCTTGAAGCCGACGGCGGCGATCGTTTTCGTAAATATTTACCGTTTCCCGCGTTCGTCAACACGATCGAAGATTATCCTTATCCGTATGTGATCGGCATGCTTTGTTGGGAATTTCCGTGTATCGTGCCGAGCGATTGGGAGGCGTTTCACGTTCAGAAAGCGAAGAATCCTAAAACGGTGGAGGATCTGAAGCGAGCGCTCGACGCGGTCGTTATCAAACAAGGGGTGATGAACGTCGTGTTTCATCCTCATGGATGGATCGATAACGCTCAGATCGTCGAGTTCGTCGATTACGCGAATAAAACTTACGGCGGGCGGGTGAAATTTCTCAATTTTCACGAGGCGCAAACGAGGATTGATAAAAACCTATTGAACGGCTCGCCGATCCGCGCGGTCGACGGCGGCGACGGGGGAGTGCGTCTCATCGACGTCAACGATGACGGATATCTGGATGTGCTGATCGGTAACGATCAAAAGCATGAGATGAGGATCTGGAACGAGAGGGCTCGCGAGTGGGAATCGAGCGCGTTTCCGCCGTCGTTCGTTTACGCGGGAGGCGAGAAATCTCGGAGCGACGCGGGCTTTCGGTTCGGGCTCGATTTGAATCGGCGACCTTATTTGATGAAGATCGACGAGATCGGGGCCGAGGCGTGGGCGTTCGACGGATCGACTTTCCGAAGGGCGGACGATCTCGCCGAGGGGCTTGTGATCGACGGGCGGAGGGTGAAGACGATCGATCGAGGGCGCGACACGGGGGTTCGGCTCCGCGATCTCGACGGCGACGGAACGAGCGAGGCGATCGTCGCGGGGCCTTCGGGGAGCGCGGTGTTTGGGCGCGATTCCGCGACGAAGATGTTTCGGAGGCTTCCGTTCGCGCTTCCCGACGGGGCACGGATCGTCGACGATTTGGGGCGAGACGCGGGGACGAGGTTCGTAGACCTCGACGACGATTTGAACGCGGACGTGATCTTTTCGAACGATCAAGGTTACGGCGCATATTTATTTGAGTCGATGAAGACGGGTTGGTCGATCAGGGCGATCGCGGGAGGGGCCGGCGAGCCCGGGGCGATTCCCAAGATCGTACATAACGGTATGAATAACGGAGCGTTTTTTCAGAATAGGTCGATCTGGGTCGTCAACGAGACGACCGACAAAAAGCCCGATCTGGTCGAACGGATGTCGTTTAACGAGATACTAAAGAACGTTGAACCGAGAGGGAAAACGGCCGAGGCGGCGTTGCGATCGATTCGCGTTCGGCGGGGTTTTCGGGTTGAGATCGCGGCTTGCGAGCCGTTGGTGAACGATCCGATCGCGTTCGACTGGGGCGCCGACGGTTCGATGTGGGTCGTCGAGATGGGGGATTACCCGCTCGGCGCGGACAACAAGGGGAAGCCCGGGGGGGCGATTCGCAGGCTCGTCGATCTCGACGGCGACGGATTTTACGACCGCGCGACGACGTTTCTCGACGGGCTTTCGTTCCCGACAGGCGTGATGCCGGTTCGCAAAGGGGTGATCGTCACGAGCGCGCCGGACATTTTTTACGCCGAGGATCGCGACGGCGACGGCAAGGCCGATTATCGCGAGACGCTTTTTTCGGGATTTGTCGAGGGGAATCCTCAGCATCGTGTGAACGGGTTCGATCTCGGACTCGACGGTTGGATTTATGCGGCCAACGGCGACAGCGGCGGGAGGGTTCGATCGCTCAAAACGAACAAGGTTTTAAACACATCGGGGCGCGATTTTGCGTTTCGGATCGAAGGATTAGCGTCTTTGGATATGGACGGAGACATGAGGACGGCGACGGGGGGTTCGCAATACGGCAGGAGGCGTGACGACTGGGGAAATTGGTTTGGGAACAACAATCCGACATGGCTTTGGCATAATGTTTTTTCGGAGGAGGAATTGCACGCGAATCCCGCGGTCGCGGTTTCGGATCCGCGGAAAATCATCGACAGGGACAATCGGATTTTTCCGATCAGTCGAACGGTCGCTCGATTTAACAGTCCCGATAGTGTGAATCGAACGACTTCGGCGAACAGTCCGACGCCGTATCGCGACGACCTGTTCGGTGCTGGATTTGAGCGATCGGTGTTCGTGAGCGAGCCGGTGCACAATGTGATCCATCGGATCGTTCTCGATCCCTCGGGTCCGACGTTCGCGGGAGGGCGTGCGGGGGACGAGCGCGAGAGCGAGTTTTTGGCGTCGAGCGACAATTGGTTCCGACCGACGTCGCTCAAGACGGGGCCCGACGGAGCGCTTTGGATCGCGGATATGGACCGCGCCGTGATCGAGCACCCCGAGTGGATCCCCGACGATTGGGAGAAGCGGATCGATCTTCGAGCGGGCGCGGATCGGGGGCGAATTTTCCGTGTCGCGCCCGTCGGCGCGGCGCGAAGGCCGATTCCGCGGCTGGATCGGCTTGAGGCCGCGGGGCTGATCGCGGCGCTCGATTCGCCCAACGGCTGGACGCGCGATACGATCATGAGACTTCTGGGAGAAACGACCGAGAAAATTCCGGTCGATCGATTGATCTCCGTGTATCGAAACACGAAACGCCCGCAAGTGAAGGTACAAATTCTTCATATTATGGAGAATATGAAGATCGATCGAGCTTTGATCGTATCGGCGGCGCTCGCCGATCAAAACGCCGAGGTGCGGCGTCACGGAGTACAAACTGCGGATCTCAAGGATCTTGATACGCCGATCGGATCGAGGATATTGGAGCTCGCGGGGGATCCCGACGCTCGCGTTCGGTTTTCGGTCGCGTTCAAGCTGGCTGGAAGGACCGAGCGGGCCGCGGGGTCGGCGCTCGCGGCGATTTTGGATCGCGATCGCGACGATCCGTTGATGCGAACCGCGGTGCTGTTGTCGTCGCGGGGGGCGGCTTCGATCGTGCTGGCGAACGCATTGGCGAACGGTCGCGGCGAGGCGGTCGATCGAGCGGTTCTTGATCCGTTGCTCGCGACGATCGCGTTAAGCCGCGACGTTTCGGGCCTTGACGCGGCGTTTAAGACGATTCTCGCGGGGAGGACGAGCGACGTACGTCGATTCGCCGCGGTCGCGGGGCTTTTCGAGGCGAGATCGCGAGTCGGCGGAAAGATTCAAGAAGATTTCGATCGAGTGATTCATTCTGAATTTATATCGAAAGATATTGATTCGGTGATGACCGCGGCGCGGCGGACGGCCGAGGACGAAGGGGCGGTCGAGGGGGATCGGCTCGCCGCGATCTCGGCGCTCGGTCGCAGCGACCGCGAGCGCGAGGCCGACCGGCTCGTTTTGGCGCGTCTTCTCGACCCGAAAGAATCGGTCGTCGTCGAACGCGCAGCGATCGAGGCGTTGTCGAGGATCGAAGAGGCGGCGACGGCGAAGATTTTGCTCAAGGGTTGGAAGGGACGTTCTCCGCTGCTTCGCGACGCGATCCTCGATGTGCTCACGAGTCGGCCGACGTGGTCGAACGAGCTTTTGAACGAGGTCGAGGCGGGGAGGGTCGGCGCGGGAGAGATCGACCCGGCGCGAAGGCGAACGCTGCTCGCCTCGCGCGACGAATCGGTGCGGTCCCGAGCTTCGAAGCTCCTCGACGTTCCGTCAAAATCAAGGAAAGATATCATTAAAAGATATCAGGATGCTTTAACGCGAGAAGGAGATCCTCGGAGGGGTTTCGAGGTTTTCAAAAAAACGTGCGCGGGGTGTCATCGGCTGGGGGGAGCGGGGACGTCGGTAGGGCCCGACCTGGCGACGTTGACCGATCGATCCAAAGATTCGCTATTGACGGCGATTCTCGATCCCAACCGGGCGTTTGAGGCGAAATTCACGAGTTACGCGGTTTCGACGACCGACGGCCGGGTGACGACGGGGATGATCGCGGCCGAGACCGCGACGAGCGTGACGCTGCGTCGGCAGGAGATGAAGGAAGATATACTTTTAAGATCGATGATTGATGAAATTTCGAGCACAGGACAATCGTTGATGCCCGAGGGGATCGAGAAGGACGTTTCTCCTTTGGACATGGGGGATTTGATCGCGTTCGTGGCGGGGGCGTCGCCGATCTCGAAGGCGTTTCCTGGAAATCGTCCCGAGGTCGTCGAGCCCGGCGCGAAGGGAGGGTTTGTTTTGCCGGCGAGTCGGGCGAAAATTTTCGGCGACACGCTCGTTTTTGAGGCGAAATACGGCAATCTCGGCTATTTCAGCTCGGCGAACGATCGAGCCGAGTGGACGATCAGAGCGCCGGCGAGGGGGCGTTACTCGGTGTGGGTCGAGCAGGCGTGTCCCGACGAGACCGCGGGGAGCGGCTTCGCGATCGAGATCGGCGCGAATCGGTTCGAGGCGAAGGCGCGAGGTACGGGGGGGTGGGATGAATACCGCCTGTTCCGCGTCGCGACGGTCGAGCTCGAGCCCGGAGAACAGACCGTCGCGGTGCGGTCTTTGGGAGCGATCAAGGCCGGAGCGATCGCGGATATCAAGTCGATCGAGCTTCGTCCGCTTGATGAAGCGAAAAAGGTTTCGAAATAAGATTTTACACAAGAGAGATTTCAGCTATTTTTAAGAAAGAACTTCCAATTATGTTAAAATCAAGCGACATCAAGACCGCGGCGATCGAGCTTTATTTGTTGCCGATTCGGGCTCGAACTCCGCTGAAGTTCGGACCCGAGACGGTGACGAGCGTGACTTGCGCGCGGGTGCGGGCGACGGTCGAGGACCGTCTTGGAAGGAGGGGGGTCGGTTGGGGCGAAACGCCGCTTTCGGTGCAGTGGGTGTGGCCGAGCTCGGTCGCTTATGACGAGCGTCACGACGCGCTCGTTCAATTGACGATCGAACTGGCGCGTGGCTGGTCCGAGTTCGCCGAATTCGGCGATCCGATCGAGCTGGGCCACGCGTTTCAAAAGCACCTGATGGGAAAGATTCTCGCTACGGCGAACCGAGAGCGCGAGAGGCTTGAACCGATCCCTCGGCTCGCGGCTCTCGTTTGCTGCTCTCCGTTCGATCTGGCGATTCACGACGCGTTCGGGAATCTGCTGAATCGCCCGACGTATTTAACATACAATCGTAAATACATGAATCGAGATCTTGCCGCGTATTTGAGCCCCGCTGAGGGTTTCGAGGCGTCGTTCAGGGGGAAGTATCCGGGTGATTTTCTCGATCTCAAACGGCCCGATTCGCTGATCGCTTGGCATCTGACGGGGGGAAAAGACGCGATCGAACCGAGCGACTTGACGGGGGACGAACCGAACGACGGCAGGCCGGTGTTGCTTCGCGACTGGATTCGAACCGACGGGCTCGCGTGCGTGAAAGTGAAGCTGAAGGGGGACGATTCGCGCTGGGATTACAACCGCCTTACAAGAGTGGGGAGAATCGCGATCGAGGAGGGGGTTTCATGGCTTTCGGCCGATTTCAACTGCACGGTGCTCGATCCGATCTATGTGATCGAGATTCTCGATCGACTTGCGCTCGAAGAACCCAAGATTTATGAAAAGCTTTTATACGTGGAACAGCCGTTTCCTTACGATCTCGAGGCGTATCCGATCGACGTTCATGAGGTATCCAGGCGCAAGCCTTTGTTTTTGGATGAGAGCGCTCACGACTGGGAGATGATCAGGCTTGGTCGCGAGTTGGGTTGGACGGGGGTCGCGCTTAAGACGTGTAAAACGCAGACGGGGGCGATTTTGAGCCAGGCGTGGTCGAAAACGCATTCCATGCCATTGATGGTTCAAGACTTGTCGAATCCGATGTTGGCGCAAATTCCGCACGCGCTTTTGGCTGCGCATTCGGGGACGATCATGGGAGTCGAGACGAACGGGATGCAGTTTTACCCTGACGCTTCGATTCCCGAGGCGGCGGTTCATCCCGGTCTTTATCGTCGAATCGGCGGGCGAATTTCGCTTGTCACTTTGGGAGACACGGGTTTCGGCCAAAGGGTCGACGAGATCCGTCGCGAGCTTCCCGAGCCGACACGGGTGTTCGGCGACCCGGACGCGACGAGGAGCGCATTCGTCGCGGCGGAGGGCTCATTCACCGAGCGACGGGTCGATCCGACCGGAGCTCGAGAAAACCGTGCTCCGCGAACCAAATCTTGACGTGGAACCTCTTGAACAAGAGATACGGTCGAAACGATCAAAAAAACAAGCGATAATTGATGAATTGAGGCGAGCGATGTCGAAGGGGAAGGCTGGATACGAAGGTCCGTTGGAGCGTGTCGACGCCGTTCGGTGGCGGATTCCCAAAAGTTACCGCGCCGATATGAGGGTCGACGGGATGATTTTCGCGGACGACGCGATGATCGAGACGATCCGGGGTGACAAGGCGCCCGAGCAGGTGGCGAATGTCGCGACGCTTCCAGGGATTCAGAAGGCGAGCCTGGCGATGCCCGACATTCATTGGGGGTACGGGTTCGCGATCGGCGGGGTGGCCGCGACCGACGCCGAGGAGGGGGGCGTGATTTCTCCGGGAGGGGTGGGGTACGACATCAATTGCGGAGTTCGGCTCTTGCGTACGAATCTGACATGGAACGACGCCAAGCCGAGGATCCGCGCGTTGATCGAAGACCTGTTCGCCGCGGTGCCGACGGGGGTCGGTCAAAGCGGAAGGTACAAGTTCGGCAAACCTCAGATTAAAGAACTCATGGAACAAGGAGTTCAATATGTAGTTGACCGAGGGATGGGAACGGCGCGCGACGTCGAGTTCGCCGAGGCGGGAGGTCGATTGGCGGGCGCCGATCCCGACCGCGTGAGCGATCGCGCTCTCGAACGAGGATATGATCAATGCGGCACATTGGGATCGGGGAATCATTTTCTTGAGGTGCAGGTGGTCGATCGCTTATTGGACGAGACCGCCGCCCGGGTGATGGGGCTCGCCGAGGGGACGATCGCGGTTCTGATTCATTCCGGATCTCGAGGGCTTGGATATCAGGTCTGCGACGATTACCTGGCGAAATTCGCCGATTGCTCGAAGAAGTATGGAATTGAGCTTCCCGACCGTCAATTGATTTGCGCTCCGTTGCGGAGCCCCGAGGGTCAAGCTTATCTGGCGGCGATGAGGGCCGCGGCGAATTACGCGTGGTGTAATCGACAATTACTTACACATCAGGCGCGGGAGTCGTTCGCGAGAGTTTTCGAGGTTCCGTGGGAGAGTTTGGGGCTCGAACTCGTTTACGACGTCGCGCACAACATCGCCAAGTTTGAGGAGCACGAAGTCGACGGTCGACGGAAGGAGGTGTGCGTGCATCGTAAGGGGGCGACGCGAGCATTCCCGCCGGGTCATCCCGAGATTCCGGCTCTTTATCAAGAGATAGGCCAACCCGTGATTATTCCAGGCAGCATGGGGACGGCGAGCTGGGTGCTCGCGGGAAGGCCTGGAAGCATGCTTCATACGTTTGGGACGTCGTGCCACGGCGCGGGACGGTTGATGAGCCGGACCGCGGCGGTGAAGCTCGCCGAGGGGCGGAGGATCGATAAGGAACTCGACGCGATCGGAATCATCGCGAAGGCGAGGGGCCAAAAGGGGCTCGCCGAGGAACAACCGGCGGCTTACAAAGACGTCGATCAAGTCGTCGAAGTCGTCGATCGCGCCGGGATTTCTCAGAAGGTAGCGCGTCTTAGGCCCGTTGGCGTCATCAAAGGATAAACGATAAGGATCTCCCGTGTCATGAAAAACGACGCCTGCTTAATCTCCGCTTATTTTAGCTCGACCGACGGTTTCTTGATGAAACCATCGCGGTCGAGCGATTCAGCCCGCTTTTCGGTGGATCGGCGGGTGATCGACCCGAATCGTCGTGGCGAAATCGGCGATCAGCGGATTTTCGAGTGTGATGAAATCGTCGAAGTTCATGCGATAGGCGTCGTGCCGGCAATGGCCGTCGAGGAGGATCTCATACTTGCCTGCGAGGCCTTGATCGACGACGATCGGGATGCCGTAAAGTCGACCGAAGGGGGGCGCCGAGCCGCGTTGACAGTCGTGAAAGACGAGTTCGAGGTCGTCCTCGGAGGCGAGATTAAGCTCGTCGAGAGCGAGTATTTTGGCCAATTTGAGGAGGTCGACCCGACGCGTCGAGGGAAGGACGGCGAGGAGGTATTGATTTTTCGAGGCGAGCAAAACGCCTTTCGCGACCGATTCGCCGGCAAGGTGCGACGCGTGCGCCCGTCGCGCCGCGGTCGGCGCCGGGGGGCGCAAAACGTGCTGAAATCGCATACCGCGCTCGATCAGATATTCGGAGATGGTCATCACGATGTTCCTCATGCGGAAGCGAGTTATCCACACTGTACAATATAGGCTATTTACGACGAATGGGAAATCTGGGTCGATTTTTCTTCGATGTCGAACGTGATCTTTCTTAAGGGAACTGGAAAACTTGCCGAATTTAGCGTGGATGGTGGTTTTCAAACATGGCGACGATGTATAGAATAATCAAAGAGAATCTTGACGGGCTGGATGGTCGCTTCGCGTCTTGCATTGATGGAGACATTGGCGTAAGATTGGAACGAAGAGGAAAGTCCGGACTCCGCGGGGCGCGGTGGTGGGTAACTCCCACCGCTCGTGTTAAACGGGTAGGGAAAGTGCCACAGAAAACAAACCGCCTTTGGCGATTGGTTTCGTCATGGGTAAGGGTGAAACGGCGAGGTAAGAGCTCACCAGCGATCCGGGCGACCGGACCGGCTTGGCAAACCCCACCGGGAGCAAGACCAAATAAGGAAGCACGACGCCGAATCCTCAGGGATCGTCGTCGACGGGAGGCTCCGGCCCGTGATCGACTTCCGGGTAGGTCGCTTGAGTCGTCGGGAGACCGACGTCCCAGAGAAATGATCATCCGAGAACTTAACGGTTCTCGACAGAATCCGGCTTACAAGCCCGTCGGGGTTCTCTCCGGCGTCGGACGATTGCCGTCCCCTCGCGGACGATCGATTTTGACGACGCTTAGACCGAGGTCGCGTAACCGTTTTGAGAATCGCATGAAATCACAAGATAATCATTATATTTCGGGCACCATGACGAGCGTCGAACGGCGCGAGCACGTTCCCGAGCGGTCGATTGCGGTGCGTAACCGGTCGAATTCGCGTCGATTGGTGCGGGGGTCGATCGTCGATTCGTGGGTCGAGCGCGACGAGGAAGGTAAACCTCGAATCGTGCTTCAGGTCCACCCCGCGGGGTCGAAACTCGACCTTGTAATCGTCGAGGCGTCGGCGTCGTTGCTTCCGGATCGAGGTTGGATTCAGGATCTTGGAGAGAATTTGTGTCACGGCAACCCGGTCGTCGCGATCGGCAAACCCGCGCGAGGCGGCTGTTTGCGGGCGTCTTTCCTCGATCTTTCGTTTTAGATGCGGCGTTGACGCCGCCGAACCGCGGTTTCGATTCCGTCCCGCCCCCCTCTTGACCCGTTCGCGCCGTCGCTCTACAAAAGGGATAACGGCGTGCGAACGGTCGCGGAATCGCAAGCCATGCTTACTTAATTAATTGTATTACCTGAAAGATCTTTCTCATGAGCGTTTATCGACGCGGATTGGTTTCGCGGTTGGTCGAGGGGCTTCGATACGGCGGCGGAGCGGGTCAGTGGTCGTGGTTGCTGCATCGGATCACGGGGCTCGGCATCTTACTATATCTTGTCGTTCACATCTGGGATACTTTTCTTGTGATATTCAGCCCCGCGTCGTACGACGCGATCATGGGGTTTTACGGCGGCAAGATCCACGGCGTCGAATACCCGCTTCTCCGTTGGGCGTTTCGCTTGGGCGAACTCGGGCTGTTCGCGTCGGTCGTTTTTCACGCGGTCAACGGCTTGCGAGTGATCCTCTTCGATCTCTCGCCGATCCGCGCCGTGGGGGCTCAAAAAGAGCTTTTCTGGGCGGTCGTCGCGCTCTTCTTCTTCATTATGATCCCCGTGACGTTCATCGTGATTCACGCTCTCGTCGCCGAACCGACTCCCGTCGCCGCGGCGATCGTTTTCCCCCGGAATTTCGTTCAAGCATTCGTTCACTAAAGAAAGGCTGGTGAATTGTCGTGGCCGTCACCGCTCGTTCGCGACGCGTCAAGCCCGCGGGAGGATTTGAACTCGCCGCGTGGTACTTTATGCGAATCTCGGGGCTCTTTCTCGTATTCCTCGCGCTCGGTCATCTTTGCATCATGCATCTTATTCATAATGTCGAATCGATTAATTATAACTTTGTGAGCGATCGTTGGACGAATCCCCAAACGGGCTACATTTGGCGGCTCTGGGACCTGACGATGGTTAATCTGGCGATTCTTCACGGCTTCAACGGTCTGCGGCAGATTCTTGAAGAATGGATCAACCGGGCCAAGTCACGCGTCGTACTTCGCACCGGAATCTGGATCTTCGCCGGAGCATTATTGCTCCTGGGCAATTACGCGATACTTATGTTCGTTAAAGACGCCGATTATCTCAAGAATCGCCGCGACGCCTCGTCCGACGCCGTCACCGTTCGGGCCGATGTCGACCGCGGCGCTTCGTCGCGACACCCGGCCGCGGTCCCGGCGTTCGACGTCCTAAAATAAACCCATGCCGATACCTTTATTCAGTTGTCGCCGCCCCGCGACGGTCATCTTTAGGTGAGTGCATTACATGAATTATCATAGGTTTGATTGTATTATCGTAGGCGCCGGGGGGGCGGGGCTGATGGCCGCGCTCGAGGCGAGCAAGCTCGCGGGAACCGCGGTCGTCAGCAAGCTGTATCCGACGCGGTCGCACACCGGCGCCGCGCAGGGAGGCATCGCCGCGGCTCTCGCCAATCTGGAGGACGACACTTGGGAGAACCACGCCTACGACACGATTAAAGGGGGCGATTTTCTGGTCGATCAAACCGCCGCCGAGGTGCTGTGTCGCGAGGCCGTCGAATGTATTTATGATCTTGAACACATGGGCTTACCGTTTGATCGCACTCCCGACGGTAGGATCTCGCAACGCCGCTTCGGCGGTCACACCAAGCCCAACCCGGTCTACGACCCCGCCGCGCCCGCGGGCGCCGAGGCCTCCAAGCCTCGTATCCCCGTCAAAAGAGCGTGCCATTCGGCCGACCGAACGGGTCATATGATTTTGCAAACGCTTTATCAACAGTGCATCAAACAGGGGGTTACCTTTTTCGACGAATTCCACATGCTCGACCTGATCATGGTCGAGGGGGAGTGCCGTGGAATCGTCGCGATCGAGATCGCCACGAGCGAGCTCCACGTTTTTCACGCCAAATCGGTGTTGCTCGCGACCGGCGGATTCGGCCGCATGTTCAAGGTGTCGTCGAACGCGTTCGCGCTCACGGGGGACGGTCCCGCGATCGCCTACCGGCACGGCGTACCGCTTGAGGATATGGAGTTTTATCAATTCCATCCCACGGGGATTTATCGTCTTGGAATTCTGCTCAGCGAGGCGTGCCGCGGCGACGGCGGAGTGATGTTCAACGGCGAGGGGGAGCGTTTCATGGAGAAGTACGCCCCCAATCTCAAAGATCTCGCGAGCCGCGACGTTTGCTCGCGATCGATCTATCAGGAGGTTCGCGCCGGCCGCGGAGTCGGAGGCAAGGATTACGTTTATCTTGATATCCGTGCGGAAACGATCAATAAATATAAGACGAGCCCGACGGGAGAGCCCGTCGACAGCGCCTGGGTAAGCAAGCGTCTCCCCGACATCATCGATTTCGCCCGAACCTACCTCGGCGTCGATCCGATCCACGAGCCGATGCCGATTCAGCCCACGGCGCACTACGCGATGGGAGGCCTGCCGACCGACGTTCACGGCCGCGTCCTTCGTGATGAAAGCGGCGCCTTCATCCCCGGTCTTTATTCCGCGGGAGAGAGCGCGTGCGTCAGCGTTCACGGAGCGAATCGACTGGGAACGAACAGCCTCGTCGACCTTGTCGTTTTCGGTCGCAGGACGGGTCGAGAAATGGCGAGGTTCGCGCTCGATCGTCCCTTCCAATCGCTCCCTCCAAAACCCGAGGCGTTTGTGAAATCCGAGATCGAATCGGTGCTCGCTCGCCCGCGAGTCGAGCCTTGGGTCAAAATTCGCGACGAGATGCAGCGGACGATGATGGACGAATGCGGCGTCTTTCGTACCGAGGAAACGCTCACCAAAGCCCGCGACGTGCTCGTCGACCTTCAGAAGCGATACCGCTCGACCGGAGTTCAAGATAAAGGAAACGTGTTCAACACCGGCCTCCTTGAAGTGCTCGAACTCGGCTGCCTCCTCGATCTCGCCCAGGCGACCGTCGCGAGCGCTCTCGCCCGCAAAGAAAGCCGCGGCGCGCATTCGCGTGAAGATTTCCCCGCCCGCGACGATTCCCAATTCTTCCGACACACCTTCATTTTTAAAGACGGCGAAGGTCCGGGCCGAATCGGCTACAAAGACGTCGACGTCATCCTCCGCCAGGTCGACGGCCGCATGGAACCCAAATACCCGCTCGAGATTCGTAAATATTAATTATTACACGAAAGGCAATCATTGTATGTCGATGCGTACATTGACGGTACGGATTAAGCGATACGTTCCCGAACGCGATCGCTCGCCGAGGTGGGAAGAGTTCAAGGTTGAAGCCGATCCCCACGATCGCGTGCTCGACGTGATCCAGAAGGTGAAGTGGGACCAGGATGAGACGATCGGTTTACGGCGTTCGTGTGCGCACGGAGTTTGCGGATCGGACGCGATGCGGATCAACGGCGTCAATCGGCTCGCGTGCAAGGTTCTTATCAAATCGTTGCCTTCGGACGTTCTCACTCTCGAACCGATCCTCGGCCTTCCGGTTATCAAAGACCTGATCGTCGATATGAAACCGTTCTTCGATCATTACAAGAGTGTGCTTCCTTACCTGATCAACGACGACCCTCCGCCCACCACCGAACGGCTCCAATCTCCCGAGGAACGCGCCCGCTTCGACGATACCACACGATGTATTTTGTGCGCGTGCTGCACCGCGGCTTGCCCGCCGTTCTGGGGCGACAATAAATATGTCGGTCCCGCGGCGATCGTCAACGCGCATCGCTTTATCTTCGACTCGCGCGATCGAGGCGCCGCCGAGAGACTCGACATCCTCAACGACACCGAAGGCGTCTGGCGCTGTCGCACGGTGTTCAACTGCACAAACGCGTGCCCGCGCGAAATCAAAGTGACCCAGGCGATTCAAGAAGTGAAACAGGCGCTGCTCACGGGCGAAGTCGACACGCATTCGGTCGTCAATATCCATCAAGAAACATGATTCTCGTGACGACATGAAAGACTCTCACGTGTCGAGTATCAAGACGCACCGTCTCTTTTCGCGATCACGTCGCGGAGCGTGAGGAGTGTGCGTTACCCGCGGTCCACAACGCCGATTCGCATGCGCGAATCGAGGTTGATGTGCGTGGAGCGAAACTCCTCGGGGCCGGAGGACGTCGACCGGCGCCCGCTTACCTTCGCGCGGAGCGACCGACCGCCGAAGGCCGCCGTGACGACGTCCCCCAACCCTTGATCGATGCGACCAATTTGTCAAAGAGCGATTTGAGCGGCTCGGCGCTCAAATCTTGGCCGAAATCCGGCCAAACGAACGACCCATCAAGTTCGACCGCACGCCGCGGCCGGCTCGACGAGCTTGCGTTATCCAATTTCAATCTTCACGCCCCCAAAGCGCGAACACGGGACGATGAAGCGAAAACCGACGTCATGAAACCGCACCTGACGAACCTTCGCGGTCGGTTGATGTAACCGATCCCGGACTCGCGCGAATCGGGAATCGACGCTCTGAAAGGCGATAATCGCTCTCAAAACGATGCGATCGCACGCCGAAGCGAGCGACGCTCGGCTTTGCGTACAATCGATTCCCATAAAAAAGGGGCGTTTGCATGGTTTAACCAAGTTGCGAATTTAATAACAAATGGATAAGGCTTAAGACAATCTTGTGCCAAGTTACTGTAAAACAGCACTTCCATATTCAGTTTAGTTGTAAGTAGGCGATAAGTCAATAGCGCCGGCCAATAAATTTCAGAATAGTGGTGAATCACGTATTCTTCGCAAGAATCTTCGGGGATCTCGTGCGTTTACGAACAAGGATGCGCGGGCGTCGTGCCCGCGGCTTTGGTTTCGGAGGGATGACGGGCGTCCCGCCCGCATCCCCTGGGCTCCGGCCTGATCGCGGGCTTCCCGCCCGCTCATGGGGGTTGATCGCGGCGCGTCGCGGGCTTCGTGCCCGCTTGAGTTTTTTGCGTCGTTGTGGTCGCGGGCTTCGTGCCCGCTCCCTGGCGAGCCGAGCCGGCGGGCATCCTGCCCGCCGCGATTTCACCGATACGTCTCTTCGTACTGGTTTTGCGAATTGCACGATTTGCTGAAAGTTTTTGCTGCGATTGATCGAGGGTTTTGGTGATTTCCGCCCGAGTTTGGCGAGATAGATCGCCAGACTCAGACACCCAAGTCGCTCGAATCATACGGGCTCGAAGGGGAATATGAGATCTAATCCCTTATTCAACAAGGGGTTAGACGAATAAATAGAACGGTTCGGATACCGATCAAATATCGGGTATCTGTGCGCCGGTACAGAGAGTTCAGCCGGTTCCAGGACCAGTTCCGAATGGAGAGGTTGCGGACCCAAGCGTTGAATTGACGCCGAAACAACAAAAAAACTTGAGAATCTTGCGAGATGTTCTTCAACAGAAACTCGAGGCGGCGGGAGTT